>JAFGNT010000018.1 GCA_016926855.1 Methanomicrobiaceae archaeon
GCCTGAGTGACTGCCTGAAATCCCCCCTGACGGCAGAGCGCCGCAGCGGAGAAGACAGAGCAGATCGACCTTACTATGTAAGTCCGGGTAGTACATAAAGATAGTGAATAGAAACCGGACGGCATCCAAAGAAACACATTATACAGCCGGTAGGAGGAAATGAAAATGCCCGGATCACACCCGGATTGTATCCCTCCAAAAAAACGCGCGCATCAAGCGCATTTCAGAAGGAGGTGCGTGGCCTTCTCCGCGCTCCGCCGTTCTCACCGAGAACGTTATTCCGAAGCAGATCCATTATCCTGGCACTTCGTGATGATAATATCACCAAAGAACTCTTCCTGGCGGAGCGCAAGTTTTCCGTCAATCATCAAAAACAGGAGGGGGATATATACTTCGCGTATTCCGCATTCCATCTCTGTACAGAGTTCGGCAAGAGTGACGACATCCCGCCCCTCCTTCGCCCTTTCAAAACAAGAGAGGACTGAAGACGCTGAATCCTGAAAATCCTCCTCATGTGCGATATTCACAACATCATCCGCCTCGATGAACAGTTGGGGAATAACATTCCGGCGCCTGTGGCGGCGGCGCTCCTCCTTCTCCGCCGTTTTTAATTGTTTAATCAGTTCATAGAGGGTCACTGGCCGTGCGCGCTGCTTTTTTCTCCCTATTCTTCGCTGGATTTCCCGTTCGAGACGTTCTATCGGTTCCGCCACGTCGTCAAAATCGTAATTCCCATCCAGGCCGATATCATCGGTGAATTCATCTATCTCTTCGGAAAACTCACCCTCATCACTGAATTCAGCTTCCTCAAGATATTCTGACTTCATCCGAAGAAGCGTTGCGGCAAAAAAGAGAGTCCTCCCGGATATGCGAAGATCCAGTTCCTTCAGGCGTTCCAGTTCCGAGAGGAAACGATCGGTTACTTCGACTATATCGATATTCCAGGGATCTATTTCACCCCGTTCAGCCATTGAAACCAGGATTTCAACCGGTTCCTCATACATTGCTCTTTACACCAGTGACATACGTGCTCTTGTCAGGCCTGAGTGTCACCCCGACAATACGATCAGCCCGATCGATGGTCGGGCGACGCAATGATACAATAATCGACTGTGCATCATGGGAGAGCTCTTTGATAAGATTTGCGATCCGCTCAACATTCGATGCGTCGAGAAACATGTCAATCTCATCAAGTGCATAGAAAGGTGCAGGCATGAACTGCTGAATGGAAAATATGAACGCAAGTGTTGTAAGCGATTTTTCACCACCCGAAAGAGAGCTGAGCAGATGTACCTTTTTGTCACGCGGTTTGACTGCAAAGGTCATTCCACCGCTGAAAGGATTCTCCTCGTTGTCCAGTATCAGGTTGCCGCTCCCACTCGTGAGACGGGAGAATATCAAGCGGAAATTTTCGTCAATTGCACGGTAAGCCTCCATAAAAGTGTCGAATTTCAGCTTCTCAAACCTCTCGATGCGTTCGATGAGCAGCGTACGCTCGCGTGACAGGACCTCTTTTTTCTCAGTCCGGTCTTCAACTCGTTTCTCCACCCGCTCGAATTCATCAATGGCAAGCATATTGACGTCACCGATTGATTTCAGGGAACGGTCGGCACCGGCAATTTCTTCTTCAATCTCAGCCAGCGAGAGATCGGTCTCATGATCCCCGATTTCCTGCCTGAGAGCCTCAATTTCTATTGAGAGACTTTCCTCCCGCTGGCGGAACGATGATATCTGAAGGCGTATTCGATCAATGGCACTGTCACACTCGATTTTCCGCTTCTCTGCCGCGGCAATCCCGCGGTTCACACCATCGCGCTCGTTGCGCAGATTCTCAAGTTCGTCCGAAAAGCCCGACTGCCGTTCTTCCAACGCTTCAATACGCGCTTTGTTCCCTTCAATAACAGATTCGGCCGAGTTCACATCGGCCTCAAGTGTACTATTTCGTCCCTCGATATTCTCGCGTTCCGCTTCGAGTTCCTCAAGGCGTTTTGTGAAATACTGTCTCTCGCGCTGTGCATCGGCAATATCCGCATCTTTATTTCGGAGACGGCGCTCCTGTTCGGCAATTTCTTTTCCCATTCGACTCATTTTTTCTGATAGCGCCGGAATTCCCGTTTCTTCGAGCCGTGCCTTCAACCGGTCGATTTCACAGCCGATTGACGATATGTCCTGCGAGACAGTTTCAATTTCAGCTTCGATTGAAGCGAGGTGTGCCGAACCCTCACCAACCTCCCGCTCCATCGCCTCCAGCGACGCACGAATTTGATCACGTTCCTCGGACATATCGGTATTTCGCTTGGAATACTCATCAATAAGCATCTGATAGCGGGCAATCTGCTCCTCTATACCTGAGCGCTGCCTCCGCATCTCCTCTCCCTTGGTAGTCAGCCGCGATATGGCGAGCTCGATATCCGAGGCTTCCGACTCCATTCCTGCAAGCTCATGGTGAAGGCGGCTGATTTCATCATCAGCGGCGACGCCGAATCCGAGCGTCTGTTTCTGCTGCCGGGATCCGCCGGTCATCGCACCGCTTTTTTCAAGAAGTTCGCCATCAACCGTCACCATTCGGTACTTGCCCATCATCTTCCGGGCGTGTTCCATAGTGTCAATGATAACCGTTGCACCGAATACAAGGCGGAATACCGGGTCGAAGAGCGGATCATAATCCAGCAGATTAACTGCATAATCAATAATGTTACGATCCCTCATCGGAGGGATTTCAGGCGATTTCAATTTATTCAGGGGGAGAAACGTCAATCTTCCCAGGCGATGGTCTCTGAGATACCGGATGGCATCTGCTGCTATTGCATCGTTCTCGACCACAACATACCGGAGGCGCCCACCTGCCGCCACATCAAGAGCATGAGTGTATTCCGGAGGCGCCCGCCCAAGCTGGGCAACAGTCCCATACACGCCGTCCATGCCTAAAATGGCCTCCATAACCTTGCCCCCTGCACCTCCCGCAGCATGCTGCTGTGCTTCAAGACGCATAACCGCCTGTTCATACGACTTGATGTCCTTCTGGAGAGTTTCGCGGGATGAGCGGTAGGAAAACAGGCTGCTCTCAGTTTCCGACAAATCGCGCTCGAGAGCCTCTTTTTCCGTGTTCAGACGTGCAATGCAGGCATCGTATTCTCCTATCTGCCCCTCCTTCTCGGCCTTTTCCCTGTCGACCTGTGCAAGACGGACAGATATCCGCTCTGTTTCGGAAGAACGGAGACGGCTGCGTTCAATGAGCATATCCTGCTGGTGCAGAAAATCACCCCGGATACTTTTTTGCTCCTCAACGCGGTTCATCAGGGAAAAAAGCTGCTCTTTCGCCGCGACGACATCGTCATTTTCGACATGGAGCGATCTTTCGACAGCCTCGAGATCGGCACGTTGCCCGGCAAGCTCCATCCCGATATTTGACCGGTCAATCGAAAGTGAGCGTACCGCGTCGGAGAGTTCGCCGACACGGGTTTCAGCCCGCTTCGCATCCATGTAGATCTTTTTTATCTTTTCAAGATTCGAGTCTTTTTCGTGTTTCAGGCGAGATATTGTCTGCTCAGCGAGCTTTATCTCACTTTTCGCCTCCTCCAGATCCGACAGTAACGCGAGGTATTCTGTACCACTTTTTTCATTGATCTGGCGTTCAATGTCCCGAATTATTTCTGAAAGGCGCTCGATTTCCTCGTGACCGGCTGCACGCCGCTGTTCAATCGTCCCGATATCCACAGTCTGTTCGGCAACCAGTTGTCTGAGTGCCCCAAGTTCCCTGATTCGATCTCTGAGTTGAGCGGCTGAGAGGCATCCCTGATAATATGCCAGTTGCTCCTGCCAATGACGGTATTGAAGAGCCTGTTCGCGTTCCGACGTGAGATCCTCAAGGCGTGAGCTCAGCTCGCGCAGGAGAAGTTCTTCCCGTTCGATACGTTCACGAACCACCTCAAGTTCGGCAAGCGACTGCTCTTTTTTCTTATCAAATTCAGCGACACCGGCAATTTCATCAATAATTTTCCGGCGTTCCGTATCGCTCATCTCCATTATCCGGGTGATATCGCCCTGCATGACAACGTTATACCCTTCCGGCTTGATCCCATGACGGACGAGGAACTCCAGAACGTCGCCCTGTTTGCAGAGTCGATCATTGAGGTAATTGTAACTGTAATAACCGTGTCCGGTACGTTTGATCCGGCGGCGAATCCGGGTTCCGTCGGAGAATGTAATCGTCACTTCCGCGGTATTTTTACCGGTATTTAAGTTGATTAAATCGGTCAGTTTTTCCGCACGAAGCCCACGCGCACTCGAGAGTGCAAGGCAAAAAAGGATACAGTCAATAATGTTACTTTTACCTGAGCCATTTGGTCCAGAAATGACGGTGAAACCTTCAAAAAAAGGTATTTTTGTCTTCTTTCCGAAAGACTTGAAATTATCGATCTCAAGCTGGGTGATATGCAAAGACCGGGCTCCTACTCCTTTTTGCGTTTGATTTCCACAGTATCATCGTCACCCGCATAAATAAGAGGTTTGCTTTCTTCCTTGGCCGGCCTTTTGTAATCTTCGGTACCGCCCGACGTCTTTTTCCGGGGGATTCCTCGTGATCCTGCGACGATCATTTCATCCGATTGCCGCTGTTCGGGCTTCAGAGTGCCGTCAGTTTGCATAATGAGCACTTCACCCTTCTTACGGGCCGTGGTGGCGGAAACTTGAGGTTCTGAAACAGGTTTTTTCGTAACAGTGCTCTCGGTCTTCCCCGTTTTTTCGCGCAGAGTTCGTGCGCCCTGAAGGATATCAGGTGCCTGAGGGCGCGGTATCTTTTCCATGCGCTCCTCATGCTTCTGCATGATTTTTCGGACAATCGCCTTGAGATCAAGAAGCTCCTCTTTTAATCCTTCCACCAGGCTTTCAAGCTGTACAATTTTCTTCTCAAGCGTGCGGATACGCTCGGGTTCGTCGGTATTCCGGATTGGTCCGCCTTCTTTCAGCATGCTAATCTCCCTCTCTTTTTCTTCGATAATATTCTCAAGCATTCTTATTTTTGCATCCTTTTGCGCCATTATTCTCTCAACGATAAAGATGCATCTGGTTTCCTAATAATCCTTCTGTTACCCTTGGCATGACAAAAAGATATTACCTTTTCGCACAAATTTAACTGCACATGTCATATCTGGCTGACTTTGATCCAGAAATTGCCGGTTTAATCGAGAAAGAGCGCCTTCGACAGGTGAACGGCCTCGAACTGATCGCATCAGAGAATGTCGTCAGCAAGGCAGTCCTCGAAGCAATGGGGTCCATAATGACCAATAAATATGCCGAAGGGTACCCCGGGAAACGGTACTATGGCGGATGTGAATATCATGATATGGTAGAGAATATTGCACGGGACCGCCTATGCACCCTTTTTGGTGCGGAGCACGCCAATGTCCAGCCCCATTCTGGCAGCCAGGCAAATCAGGCAGTATATTTTGCATATCTCGGCCACAAGGATAAAATCATGAGCCAGGATCTTGCACAGGGCGGGCACCTGTCTCACGGATCACCGGTGAATATTACCGGGAAATGGTACACCATCACACATTATGGCGTCGATAAGGAAACCGAGATGCTTGATTACGCAGCGATTGAGGAAATGGCCCGGAAAGAACGGCCGAAAATGATTGTCTGTGGTGCAAGCGCATACTCCCGTGAAATTGATTTTAAAGCGTTTCAAGAGATTGCTGACAGCATCGACGCCTATTGTATGGCTGATATTGCCCACATTGCGGGTCTCTGCGCTACAGGTCAACACCAGACATCAGTCGGTGTTACGAACTTCACTACAACAACAACCCATAAAACACTTCGCGGACCCCGCGGCGGTGCGATCATGTGCAACAAAGAATACGCACAGGATATTGATCGAAGTGTGTTCCCCGGGATGCAGGGCGGTCCGCTCATGCACACCATCACGGCAAAAGCGGTATGCTTTAAAGAGGCACTCCACCCCGCCTTCACGGATTACTGCCGACAGATTGTGAAAAATTCCCAGGCTATGGCCGCGACGCTCACCGAAGCGGGCTTCGACCTTGTTTCGGGAGGCACGGACAACCACCTTATCCTGCTCGACCTCACTAACATGGGAATAACGGGTCTCGAGGCGGAAAATACGCTTGGAAATGCAGGCATCACGGTTAATAAAAACACCATCCCACGGGAAACCAGAAGCCCCTTTGTGACAAGCGGTCTCAGAATCGGGACACCCGCCGTAACTTCACGTGGCATGAAAGAGGAGGAGATGGTACAGATCGGTGAGTGGATTGGCCGTGTCCTGAAGGATATCACCGACACATCCACGATTGCACGGGTACAGGAAGAAGTAAAGGCACTCGCGAGCGGATTCCCGCTCTATCCTGAAATCGCATGATTCTCGACGGAAAAAAACTCTCAGAAAAACGCCTTGAAATCCTCAAGGAGCATATCGAGGAGGCAGGGCTATACCCCCGCCTTGCCACGGTGATCGTGGGAGATGATCCCGGATCGCGGATGTATGTCCGCATGAAGCACCGTGCATGCGAACGGGTGGGAATCGGATCAATCGGTGTGGAACTTCCGGCGGATGTCACGACGGAAACTGTTCTGGAGCAGGTCACACGTCTTAACGAGGACCCGTTCATCAGCGGAATTCTCGTACAGCTCCCTCTCCCGGCCGGAATCGATACTGAAGGGGTGATCGAGGCAGTCTCGCCGGAAAAGGATGTAGACGGATTTCATCCGGTAAATCTCGGCAATCTCTTTTCAGGGCGGCCGCGATTTGTGCCCTGCACTCCGGGCGGTATTATGACCATCCTTTCGGAGTATGGTTTTGAATGCGAGGGAAAGCGTGCAGTGGTCGTGGGGAGAAGTATTGATGTCGGGCGCCCGATGGCAGCACTGTTGCTCAATGCCGACGCAACCGTTACAATCTGTCATTCGAAGACGAAAAATCTCGCCGACGAAATGAAGTCAGCCGACATTCTCGTCAGTGCAGTCGGCAGGGCACGGTTCGTCACGGCTGACATGGTGAAGGACAACGCTGTTGTCATCGATGTCGGCATCAATTACGATGCGGAGGGCAAACTCTGCGGCGACGTGGACTTTGATGCCGTCGTGACAAAAGCAGCCGCTGTAACGCCGGTGCCGGGCGGGGTAGGCCCGATGACAATTGCAACGCTGATGGAGAACACCTTTAGGGCAGCCCGGTTGTTGGCATGCAATCCTGTCTTATAGGTGGACTGCGGGTAGGCGGGGATGCCCCCGTACGCCTCATGGGCGTGATAAACTGCAGCCCCGAATCTTTTTTTTCCGGCTCATACGTTACGCCTCCGGGAGTAATGGATTGTGCACGGGTATTTGTTCGCGAAGGTGCTGACATCATCGATGTCGGTGCCCGCAGTACGGCGCCGCATGCACCGCCCATCTCTGTTACTAAAGAAAAGGAACGCATTATTACTGCTTTGAAATCGCTGGAGGGAAGCGGGATCCGAATCTCAGTGGACACGATGCATCCCTCTGTGCTTGAAGCATGTACCCGGTACGACATCGCAGCGGTCAATGATATTTCAGGGCTCTCAAACCACGCATTTGCAGCACGCGTGGCGGACACGGGACTTCCCGCAGTCTGCATGGCGGCGTTCCGTGAACCGGGAGACGCTGTGGGAATGGAAGAGACGATGGATGCCCTCGGGGGCGTCCTTTCCCGTGCTGAAAATCACGGCATTCGTGATGTTGTTCTTGATCCCGGCATCGGCAGGTGGACCGCGGCAAGGACTGGAGCAGATGACTGGGACCTCTGCCGGAATTTTTCCGGTTTTCTGGCTTATAAAAGGCCTCTACTTGCCGCAGTTTCACGAAAAACATTTCTCGGCGAGCTCCTCAACCGACAGCCGGCTGACCGGCTTGCCGGATCCCTTGCCGTCACCTACAGCCTGCTTGAACAGGGAGCGGCAATGGTACGGGCTCATGACATCTCCGAAACCCGGGATATAATCCGGGTATACGAAGCGATGAGAGGAGGACGATGAACGCATCATTCTGCGTATACGGCCTGAAAACCCGTATCATTAATGTGGACGACGACCTTGCTTCAGAATTCATCAGTGCGGCGAAGGCTATCGGAGGCTTTGAAGATGGAGATATCCTCGTCATCGCAGAAAATGCAGTTGCAACCGCAGAAGGGAGTATTGTCGTCCTGAAAGACATCACGCCGTCTCAGGAAGCGCGCGCGCTCGCAGAACGATATTCAATGGATGAGCGCGTTGTAGAGTCTGTTCTCCGTGAAAGCGATGAAATCGTGGGGGGGATCAGGGGATTCCTTCTCTGTATGAAAAACGGAACCCTGCTCCCGAACGCGGGTATTGACGGATCAAATGCACCGCCGGGAACACTTGTTAAATTGCCGGAAAATTCAGATGCGAGCGCCGATGCGATACGCCGCACTGTGAAGGGACGTACAGGTGCTTCCGTTGCTGTAATCATTGCCGATTCGAGAACACACGCAATGCGTCTCGGATGCAGCGGAGTTGCGATCGGCTGCTCGGGGATCGAAGCAGTCCTCGATGACCGGGGAAAGCCGGATCTGTTCGGCCGTGCCCTTGAAGTTACCAAACGCGCCGTCGCGGATAATATTGCCTCCGCCGCCGAACTGGTGATGGGAGAGGCGGATGAATGCATTCCGGCAGCAGTCATCCGGGGCCTCGGATTACCCCTTTCGGAAGTGGCGGGAGTCGAGAGTATCGAGCCCTCAGAATGCCTCTTCATGGGGGTCGCGCTGCATGGCAACCCGTCCCTTTTCGATCGAAAGTGAAAAACCGCGATCTGTGAGAAACTTCCTGCTATTCTGCCGGCCGTGCAGGATTATCTCGACGAGATCCTCCTTTTCATCCACATCAGTATGGAGACGGAACGAATCGACGATCTCGACTTTCAGGCCTCCTTCTTCAGCAATGGCCATGTGATCGAGAAAACTTGCGCCATAGAAATCAACATGGAAATCCTCAGGACGCCGGATGAACAGTGCATTTGTTCCTCCCCCCCGACCCGGCACGATTGCGAGATCGCAATTCGTGGAGATAATACGGTGTATTGATTCCGGTGTAGCCAGCGGAAGATCGGACATGATAATCAGCACCGGCTCCTGAAGGTTGGCGAGGCATTCGTTAAGTGCTTCGTTCAGTCCGAGGTCCTTTACAACCGTATCAGCGCGGGGGTGAGTGAACGGGTGAGTACAGAGCAGGGTGACCCGGCATCCGGCATCACAAACCGCAGAAATGACGTCGTCAAGCATTACCCGGGCAAACGCTTCACGTTCCTCCCGGTTCATTATACAGGAGAGCCTCGTTTTGGGATTTTCCGGCTTGAAGGGTATAACAGCCCGGACTAACATCTACAGACGGTTGTTGTGGATGGGCTAAAAATGCATCGTTCGGGAACGTTTACGGTCGGAAAATAGCTAATAGGAAGGCCGGGTCGCCGCGACATACACCGGGCCCTCATCGTCCGTTTCCGTTTCCCAGTCCCATGTCGGATCCGGCTGACCGGATCCCGTCGTACCCGAACCGGAGCGTGCCGTAAGCACAATATCAAGATAGGTGGTTTCACCCGTCCAGACAGTTTCGTATACCGAATATTCCTCGTACCCGTCTTTTACGACTTCAATCCGGTGGGATCCGGCGGTTAATTCAAGAATTATATCCCCGTATTCGTCGGTCGATCCCCAGTAGATGCCGTCGACGGAAATATATGCTCCGGGAGGGAGCGTCCATATTTGCAGATAGCCGTTAGCCCGATGACGAATATCCCGGATTATATCCACCGGGATCTGTATCATACGGCTCGTCTATGCATCCTGCCGATACAGTAAGTATCGCTGCGATAACCAAGAGGGGACATACTACCCGGAAAAACGGATCTCCCGTTCGCGCCGTAGAAATTAATTGGCAGGGGCGGGGTAATATACATGCTGAAATGAAGCAGGTGTCATGTCGGACAGATGGCGATGTTGGATTTTCCGAAAGTTGAAAAAGGGGTGATGCTGACATGTATACATGCACCGTCGCGCCATCACTTTTTCGCGAAATGTGTTTCTTCCCCTGACAACCGTGTGCCATAATCGGTGTGCTTACTGCTGTTTCCGCACGCCGGTGGGGAACGAGTGCATCATGCCACCGGATGAGGTCATAGGAACACTCACCCGTGGGGCTGCTCTGGGCTGCACGGAGGCGTTGTTCACGTTCGGTGAACGGCCGGAGCGTGAAGAAGGTTTTCGAGAGTTCATGCATGCCGTCGGATATGCGAACGTTCTGGAGTACTGCTATGCAATGTGTAAACAGAGTATCGCGATCGGGATTCTTCCCCACACAAATGCAGGTATATTGACATATGATGAAATGGCGCGCCTGCAGGAAGTGAACGCAAGCATGGGGCTCATGCTCGAAACCACAGCGGAACTGCCGGCACACCGTAATTCCCCGGGAAAACAGCCTGAAGTACGGATCGAGATGATCGAAAATGCCGGGCGCCTGAAAATTCCCTTTACCACCGGCCTTCTTATCGGCATTGGTGAAAGCGAGAGGGACCGTGAAGAGTCACTTGAGGCGATCGCGGATATTCACCGTCGTTTCGGCCACATCCAGGAAGTAATCATCCAGAATTTCTGCCCGAAAGAAGGGACGCCGATGGAAGATGCCCGAATTCCGGATACAAGCGAGTTCTGCGCGGTAATCCGGATGGCGCGTGAGATACTTCCCCCCGACATTGCCGTTCAGATACCTCCGAACCTTGCAGATGCCGCCCGCCTTATTAATTGCGGTGTAAACGATCTCGGCGGGGTATCGCCCCTCACCATCGACTACGTCAATCCGGAGCACCCGTGGCCCGCGATCAACCGCCTCCAGGAGGTTGTCGGAAATGCGGAATTGGTGGAAAGGCTCTGCATCTACCCGCAATTCATCGAAAAGGGATGGTACCACCCAAACATCGAAGGACTTATCAGAAAGCTCAGAGAAGTGATTCAGGAGAGAGAGTCGTGAACCGAAGTCAACTCCTCTATGCAGGAAAGGCAAAATCAGTCTACAGGTCGGAGGTGCCGGAGGAACTGATTGTGTCGTTCAGGGACGACATTACCGCCTTCGACGGAGGAAAAAAAGACATCATCGTCGGAAAAGGAGCATTCAACGCACGGATATCCGCATTTTTCTTTTCATATCTTGAAGAGCACGGCATTCCAACGCATTTTATCCGCATGACTGATGAACGGACAATGGTTGTCCGGGAACTGACCATGATCCCCCTTGAAGTCATCGTCCGTAACCGAGCGGCCGGATCGATTGTCCGGCGCTATCCGTTTCAGGAAGGGCAGGTTTTTTCACCTCCCGTCATCGTCATGGATTACAAGGACGATACCCGTCACGATCCCATGATCAACGAGGATCTTATTTGCGCTCTCGGTTTGCTCACCCGCGAAGAGATTCAGACGATCAGGAAACTTGCCCTGACAATTAACAGGCATTTAACAGATCTTTTCAGTAACAAGGGCCTCGATCTTATCGATTTTAAGATCGAATTCGGGCGGTCCGGGGATAAAATTCTGCTTGCAGACGAGATCTCTATGGACTCGATGCGCCTTTGGGACAGGGAGACGGGTGCGTCCCTGGATAAGGATGTCTACCGGTTCGATAAGGGCGATGTGTTATCTGCTTACGCACAAGTAGTAAAAATGATGGTTCCGGAAGGATACGGGGTTTAATGATGAAATTTACCATAGATATTACCATCGGTCTGAAAGAGGGGATGCTGGATCCCGAAGCGCGGGCAATCCGCCATGCCCTTTCAAATCTCGGGTTTCCTACAGACAACCTGAGTACGGCACGGGTTTTCCAGATAACGCTTGATGCGCCGGACAGTGATGCGGCACGCGATCGGGCCGAGGAGATGTGCGCCCGTCTTCTCGCAAATCCGGTCATTCATCGATATACGGTTGAGGTCCGTTCATGAGATTTGCTGTCGTACAGTTTGGCGGAAGCAACTGTGACCGGGATGTCTGCCACGTACTCCGGGATATCTGCGGTATATCCACGGACCTTGTCTGGTACAAGGAACGGCTTACCCAGCCGTACGATGCAATTGTCATCCCGGGAGGATTCTCCTATGGCGATTATCTTCGGGCCGGGGCGATCGCAGCACGCACGCCTATCATGTCAGACATCCTTGCACATGCAAACGACGGACGGCTTGTTCTCGGAATCTGCAACGGTGCACAGATCGGAGCTGAATGCGGCCTTATTCCGGGCATATTCACCGTCAACGCCTACCCAAAGTTCATATGCGAATGGACATACCTCCGGGTGGAGAATACAACATCGCCTTTCACGACCGCATACCGCCGCGGTGAAGTGATCAGAATCCCTGTTGCACACAAGGAAGGACGGTATGTCGCACCCCCGGAAACCCTCGAAAAACTCGAACGAAAAAACCGGATCGCGTTTCGGTTCTGCGATCCGTACGGGGTATGTACACCGGAGAGCAATCCAAACGGGTCGGCACGAAATATTACGGGGCTTCTTAGTGAACAGGACAATGTCCTTGTTATGATGCCTCATCCCGAACGGGCGGCTGAGGCGGTGCTGGGATCGGATGACGGAAAAAAGGTATTCGATTCGATGATAGGGTCAATCGAGGCGGGACGGGTGCCCTCTGCAGAGCAGGTGAGAACATGAGTGAGGATGAAAAAGCACGATTAAAGGAACTGGAAGAAGAAATCTATGCATGGGCACGGGAATACGCACGAAAGAACGGCTGGGATCTCAATCCTGATGAGAAACAACTCAGGACTGTGATCCGGGGACTCGCGCGAAACCGGACCCGGCATGGAGAACAGTACTGCCCCTGCAGGATCCGGAGCGGAGATCCCACTGAGGATAAGGAAATTGTCTGCCCGTGCATCTATCATGAGGATGAAGTGCACAACGACGGACACTGCCACTGCAATCTCTTTTTTTCGTCCTGAAGAAATACCAACAGAATAACCGGGTAAATTCCCGCCTTTTTCACCGAATAATAGTCGGCGTGCTGTTTACCGGCATTCACGTATTTATGGGAGTCTGTTTCCGTAGTGACCGGAGGGGATATGGTGCCAGAAGAAAGATCAGGAATGCTGCCGCGACAGGAAAGATCAGGAGCGCAAATCCCTGCTCTAGGCCGAGAGTGTCGGCGAGAAGACCGGTTACGGCAACTCCCACACCACCGGTTCCAACGGCAAGCCCGAGCATCAGGCCCGAGACAAGCCCGAGGTTTCCGGGTACCAGTTCGTGCGCCATCGCCAGCGTGACAGAAAACGTCGACCAGAGGAAGAATCCAAAAAGAAACAACGCGATGACCGATAGCGGACCGGTGGTTCGAATAAAGAGGAGGAAAAACGGTACCGATGCCGCCAGACCAAAGAGGGTGTACTCCTTTCTGCCGTACCTGTCCGACAGTGTCCCGCCAACAACCTGTCCGAACACCCCGGCAAGCAGCATCACCGAAACGAGCGTGTTTGCCGTTATCAGCGTCATATCCCGGGAAATAAGAAGTGTCGGGAGAAATGCAATTGATCCGAAGATTGCCCATGAACGGAACGCGGAGCCAGCAACGACAAGAACAACGGCAGACAGCACCGAAGAGCCTTTCGAACCGAACCCGGCACCGGTTCCGTCCCGCGGCGCCCATTCGGGCTGCGGGAGGAACATCCAAAGGGCTGCAGCCGTGATAACACCCGGAATAACAAGGAGAACAATGCCATGCAGGCCGAAAAGTCCGACCAGCGCTCCGGCAAAGAGCGGCCCCACAGCAAACCCGAAATTGCCGCCTACGACAAAGTATGACGTGAGACGCCCACGACTCTGGTCTTCCACCAGTTTACTCACGGTCCCGAGCGCGGCAGGATGGAACAACGCATGGCCGAGTCCGCCGAGGGCGGCGCACAGAAGAATAGCCCGGTAATCGTTCAGAAGCCCGATCGATGAGATGCAAACCGCACTGAGAAGAATGCTCAGGCTCACATGCACCGCTGTTCCCCGGGTATCATAGAGCCATCCGGTTACGGGCTGAATAAAGGACGAAGTCAACTGAAACACGGTGATGAATAAACCGGCCATCACGTAGGAATACCCATTCTGCAGGATGAGAAGCGGAAGAATCGCAGGGATAACCGGCGTATAGAGATCCGTCACCAGATGGGCAAAGGACAGGACGAGTATGGGGCGAAGCGACGTCACTATCTCACCATCATTTCTGTATGATACGGACGATTTCAACCGGAATTTCCATCCGGTCACGCGTATGGTGTGAAAAACTTCGCTTCAGGGGGAAGGAACATGCAATGGCTTCATCAACCGATGCACGCCCCCGGATGTAGGCATCAAGAAATGGCCGGGTGCCCGCGTTGAATATGCCGTACACGACCTGTGCGCACGCAAGCGAACGGTCGATGAAAGGGCGGTCGGCATGCCGTTTCTGGGCGCCAAAGGGGGGATTCATGACAACGGTATCACAGGGACAGAATACCGGAAAAAGCGTGTCATCACTGACATCGCCGGTGATAAAGGTTACGTCTGCGCCAAGCAGTGCGGCATTCTCCCGGGCTGTGCCTATAGCGCCTGAATCGACATCCAGACCCATAACCTCTGCGGCACCTAAGAGCGACGCCCCGCACGCAAGAACCCCGGTTCCGCAGCCGAGGTCGAGCACACGCTTCCCCCCGATATCTCCTTTCAGGTGTGCATGGTAGAGGAGACGTGCCGCTACGACCGCAGGAGTGCCATACTGCTCGAGCGGCGCACGCGGGCGGGTGAACCCCGCACACCGTTCAAGGGCCATTTCAAGGTGCCTCAACTTCATCTCAGGATATCTCGTCAATCAGGTACTCGTCCCAAGTGCGAACACCGCACGCAATCTCGAACTCCGGCGGGCTCAGCACCGGAGCGGGAAACCGAATTTGGTCATCATATGCGATGCGGGGGCATGCGGTGTTGACATAGCAGGTGCAGCCAAGATTCTGGAGTGCATCCGGTGTAATCTCACGCAGGGTTATTAGAAAGGCCCGGGGTGAGAGAGCTTCGAGACTCCGTGCAAGATCAAGGCGCTGCTGACCGCTTTTCAGGCTGACGAGGATACCGACGGTCTCTGCATCCCGGGCCTTTTCGATTCGTGCAAACCTCTTCCGCAACAGCCGCTCCGCATCAACCACGCTCGCATGCCCTGTAAAGGGATCGAGTGCGATAACCCGCACTCCCGTTGCCAGCTGAACACCGAGTGGATGAAACATCCCCGTGCCGACGTACAGGATCTCCGGAGCGCCTGTCTGGCGTGCCGCCTCAAAAGAACAGCCGAGAATCTGCCCGCGCATCGGCGTGCGGGGTCCCGGGCCGCCGATGCGGCATTCGATTCCGCGGGTTGCCAGAAAGGCTGCCATGTCATCTACAAGATGGGCATGCTGGATAGTCGTGACAAGGCCCACACACGGCCCGGTAAGCAGGCTCACCGCTTCCGCGAGGACGGCAGGATCGAAGGTAAAGGGCACATACTCATACATGACTCCGGGGCGGTCTTCAACAGGTGCGTGTCCGAAGTGGACCAGGACATCTGCCAACTCTCCGGTCTCAAGCGCTAGATCACACGCACCGTAGCAGGGATCACCGCTTATGACCGCCTCAAATCCGGCACTCCTCAGGTCCCGCGCCACATCACATGCCCGCCGCCGGAGACCATCGGGAAACTGGAGGGCAACCCGGCGGGCACCCCGCTGCCGGAGCCGGCAGATAACATCAGAAACAGGTATTCCTGACATGCACACCGGTTCCGGTTACCTCGATCTCAACCAGGTATTTATAAGGCCTGCTCAGCGGAGCGTCGCCGCGTTTGATTACAACGCAGACATCAGCAACATCCGCCCCTTTCGTCTCGAGCGCGGCAAGAACCGCACGCATGGTGCCACCGGTGGAGAGGACATCGTCGATAACGACGACACGATCACCGGCCTCAACTCCGTTAAGGTACAATTCGCCCTTCGAATAGCCTGTACTCTGGTGAATGGGGACTTCACCCGGCAGTTGATACGGGCGTTTCCGGACAATCGTTATGGGAATGTCAGTAATCAATGACAGGGCAACCCCGATATGTATACCCATGGCTTCCGCCACGACGATCTTATCTACTCCTTCAAGATCCAGCACTCGGACAAATGATGCGGCCACCTCGCGAAGGAGAGAAGGCTCGACGATAGGGACCCCATCTGTGATTGGGTGGATGAAATAGTTATATTCGCCCCGTTTTACAATAGGGCATGTTTCCAGGGATTTTATCAATTTTTGGAGCATGGTAGTTCACTTATATCCTGTAAAAATTCCTCAATCACGTTCCGGTGGACATGCGGCATGCAGACAATGCGCATGTGCCCGCGCCGGGTACGAGACACAAGCCATCCCGGAGGTGTTTCTGGGCAGTTAAAAGTGGCAACGTTGACGTCGGGATTCACAGCGACCGGATAGCCCCATGTTTCCATCCCTTCAATCAGGCGGCGGGTATTCTTCATACACCCGGCCACAACGGCACGCATGCCTTCCCGTCCGAGGTATTCGAGCACAGCGACGGCGCTTGCCACCGGAGCACCGGAACGGGTGCCGCTGAGCGTGCACGCATGCTTGACGGTCAGGTACGGAGTATCCACATTCAGCAGATGAAGGGTGGCATTATCACGAGTCAGCAGGCAACCGACAGGTATTGTGGAAAGCCCCATCTTATGGGGATCCACGGAAATGCTCGCGACACCGGGAAGCGCGAAATCAAATGGCAGAGGATTTTCGAGGAACGGCAGTACAAGCCCCCCGAAGGCTGCATCGACATGCAGGAAAATATCACGATCAACAGCAATGTCCGAGAGCACTTCGATGGGATCGACCATTCCATATTCCGTCGTACCGGCAATCCCGACAATGCAGACGGTATTCTGATCTATCAGCTCCTGGACTGTGTCGGAATCCATCCGGAAGGTTTCATCGCAGGCGACGGTCCGCATCTCAACCGATAACATATCGCACGCCTTGTCAAACGAGAAATGTGCAGATTCCGGGACGATAATATTCGGATCGCGGACACCTGCGCATCGTTTTGCAATCCTGAGCGCCTGGATGTTCGATTCCGTTCCACCCGATGTGGCGTAGCCTCCTGCTCCGCGATGGTGAAACAAGGCCCCGAGACGCCCGACCAGCATCTCCTCAAGGGCGGCGGTGCCACGGAAAAGGCCGGGATCGCCGAGATTTGTCTCGAGGAACATGGCATGAGCTTTCGCCGCGATGGGATGCGGGATGCTGCACATCGAACTGAGGACATGATCGTAACCCCTGTCCTCTTTTTTCTTCATCGAAAGAAAGGATAAAAGGGATTCTTCGGAACAACCGTGTTCACGCATTATGAATTCTCGCAAAATCAAGGATCATGCGTTTTTCGGTCCGTGCCGCAGTTTCACGGATTTTTCCAACCGCATCGATATTCGCGGAGACGCTGGAGATGCCGTGCTCAATCAACCACTCCACCATCGACGGATCAGACCCCGCCTGACCGCAGATCGAACATTCGACATCGTACTTCCGGCACACCGCAATCGCATCGTCGATGAGTTTCAGAACGGCCGGATGGCGCGGATTATACATTTCCATGATATTCTGGTTGTTTCTGTCAATAGCAAGGGTATACTGGATGAGATCATTGGTTCCAAAGGATGCGAACGATATCCCTGCCCGGCAAAAGTCCTCGATCATGATCGCACTCGATGGAATCTCGATCATAATGCCAAGTGTCGTGTTCTGGATATCGACACCCCATGAGCGAATCATCTCACGGGCAATGATAAACTCATCCGGATGGCTCACAAGCGGGAACATCAGGCCGAGGTTGTCGTACCCGTCTTTCCAGAGCCGTTTGAATACCTCTATCTGAAGCCGAAACTGTTCGGGGCTACGAATATCCCTGCGGATCCCACGCCACCCGAGCATCGGATTATGCTCCTCAGGCTCATCCTCACCGCCTTCCATATTCCGGAATTCATCGGTAGGCGCATCCAGCGTTCGTACCCAGACGGGTTTGCCGGGGAAGGCGTCAAGCACTGTTTTTATACCCGTATACAGTTCATCGATGAATTCTTTTTCGAGCCCGTTTTTAATGAACCAGCCCGGCGTTTTGTTCATGCCGAGGATGAGGTGTTCAATGCGGAGCAGACCCACGCCGTCGGCCCCGGTTGCCGCGGCGCGTGCCGCTGCCTCAGGCAGTGAGACGTTGACCTTGATGCTCGTTGCCGTGATGAGCGGTGCTGCCGCAACAGGCACGCGCTGCGGTGCCGTATCGGATTCCTTTACCACAGCGCCTTCAAAAACCAGGCCCTTTTCACCATCAACGGTAACCACCTGTCCCTGTTTCAGGGTTTTTGTGGCCTTCTTCGTTCCCACGACGGCGGGAGTGCCCAATTCACGGCTGACGATGGCCGCGTGGCAGGTCATGCCGCCCTCGTCAGTAATAATCGCAGCGACCTTCCGCATTGCAGGAACCATGTCAGGGTTTGTCATCTTCGCGACCAGAATATCGCCTTCCCTGACCTGAGCTGCATCCTTCATGGTCCGTATGATCACGACTTTTCCGGTCGCAATACCTGGAGATGCACCCTGTCCCTCAATCAGAACACTACCCAGAACATCCCCCTTTGCCATGATGCTTTTTGTTCCACCAATGGTTGTGATCGGGCGCGACTGAAGTATATATACCGTGTCACCGACGATACTCCACTCTATATCCTGCGGCACTTCGTAGTGGCTCTCGGCGACACTCCCGAAACGGGCAAGTTCGGCAAGCTCCGTGTCGGAAAGGACCGGAATATCCTGTCGATCCGCGGGCACCGGAACCTCTTTTGTCCCGTGCGTCCCGTCGGGGAGAATTTCAATGAGCTTATTCGCAATATACCGGTCCACAACACGCGCTGTGCGGTTGTCGAAGACATACTTGTCAGGAGATACGCTGCCGGACACAACCGCCTCGCCAAGCCCCCAGGAACCTTCGATAATCGTCATGGATTCGCCGGTAACGGGGTGAGAACTAAACATTACTCCCGCCTTTTCCGATCTGACGAGCTGCTGCACCACAACGGCAATATCGACATTCCGATCATCGAAGCCCTGTTTTGCACGATAATAGATCGCACGAGCACCGTAGAGTGATGCCCAGCATTTGTGGACGGCTTCAATAAGGGCTTTATAGCCTTTAATATTGAGGAAGGTATCCTGCTGGCCGGCAAAACTCGCATCGGGAAGATCTTCCGCGGTCGCACTCGAACGCACTGCAACAACAAGGGATTTGCCTATTTTCCTATATGCAGCAGTAATATCTTTTTCTATAGCCGGAGGCATTTTCACACTTAAAACAAGTTTTTTCGCCTCATATGCTGCTTTTTCAAGCTCATCGGGATCTTCGACATCAAGATTGAAGAGCCCCTTGAATAATCGTTCTTCAATACCGGTCTCAATAAGAAAACGACGAAATGCCTGTGCGGTCACTACAAACGCACCGGGCACAGGCAATCCGATTGAAGACATTTCACCCAGTGAAGCCCCTTTTCCGCCAACGGATGAAATATCATCTTTTTTTATCTCTTCGAGCCAGAGAATATTGGGCACTTCGCTCATTTGGTCGCACCACCTATTTAATCAATCATTTGACTTAATACCCTTTTTACTTTCCGTGAAACACAAACCATGAATAGAGATCACGCGAATTAATTGTGGGGTTTACCAGTGAATTATCGAGTTCTTGTCAGCGATGATCTGGCAGAGGAAGGCATTGAGATACTCCGGGGATTCTGCGACGTCGACGTAAAGACGAATCTCCCGGAAGATGAACTGATCGCAATTATCGGGAACTACGACGCACTGCTTGTCCGGAGCGGAACGCAGGTGACGGCGGAGGTTATCGCAGCCGCGGATGCTTTGAAGTTCATCGGCCGCGCCGGCGCTGGAGTAGATAATATCGATCTGGATGCCGCAACACGGCGGGGCATCATTGTCGCAAATGCACCCTCCGGAAATACGCTTGCCGCCTGCGAGCTTACGCTTGCCATGATGGCATCGCTTGCGAGGAACATTCCTCGGGCGAATGCCTCGCTGAAACGGGGGGAGTGGAAACGTTCTGCATTCATGGGTGTGGAATTAAACGAAAAAACCCTTGGCATTGTTGGTTTCGGTCGCATCGGCCAGGAACTGGCCCGCCGCGCACTCGCAATGGACATGAAAGTGATCGCCTACGACCCCTATATCAATATTGAGAAGGCCAGACAACTCGGAGCAGAGGTCGTTTCCCTTGAGGAACTCTTCCCGATTGCCGATTTCATCACGGTGCACACTCCTCTCGTGAAACAGACACGACATCTCATCAATGCAAAGACGATTGCCACCATGAAAGACGGCGTGCGGATCATTAACTGCGCACGCGGCGGCATCATCGATGAAGCAGCCCTGTACGATGCTATTAAGGGAGGAAAAGTCGCCGGGGCCGCACTGGATGTCTTTGAGGAGGAACCGCCGCATGGCTCGCCCCTTTTAACTCTCGAAGAAGTTGTCGTTACACCCCACCTCGGTGCAAGCACAGTTGAAGCACAACAGAATGTTGCGGTTTCGGTTGCAAAACAATGCATTGAAGTCCTGAAAGGCGGATCCGCCAAATTTGTGGTGAACGCACCGATGATTCCCGTCGAATTGCAGGAACGTATCGAACCGTATGCGACACTTGCCGGAAAGATGGGGAAACTCCTGATACAGCTTGCAGAAGGGCGACTGAAAGCGGTTGATATCGAATATGGCGGAAAGGCAGCTGACTTTGGACAAAATACAAAATACATTACCCGCATTGCGCTTAAGGGGCTTCTCGATCCGATCCTTCAGGCGCCGGTAAACATAGTCAATGCGGAATTCATTGCACGGGAAAGGGGCATCAAGGTAAGCGAATCAATCACCAGTGAGGCGCTCGGGTTCACCAGTCTCGTTACGATCACCGTGACGACCGACACGATGACCGAGACCGTAAGCGGGAATGTCACAGGGCCAAATAAACTCAGAATCGTAAAAATCGGAGATTATATGACGGATATGACCCCCGGCGGCCATGTCGTCATCTCCCGCCACCAGGATGTGCCCGGAGTAATCGGACGGTTTGCAACCACCCTCGGGCGTTATAACATCAATATCGCCGGGATGCAGGTGGGACGGAACCAGCCGGGGCAGGAGGCGATTATGGTCCTGAATGTCGACAGCGAGGTGCCGGTAAAGGCCATGGAGGAGATCCGCACGTTTGATGGAGTCTTCACCGCAAAATATGCCCATATATGAAGCGGGCCCGAGGTCACCTCCGTTTTTCCCGTATAGATAAGTTAAACGGTGGCAGGGCCGTTTTTTACCGGGGCAAAAGCAATTTTTTTTATAGATTGGAAAACCACAGTATAAAGCGTCACAACGAAGAGGGCTCGTGGTCTAGCTGGTTATGACGTCGCCTTGACATGGCGGAGGTCCTGAGTTCGAATCTCAGCGAGCCCATTATTTTTTTAAAAAAAGTATTGAGAAAAGCAGTTATTTATTATTGACATCCACGGCCGCCGCATCACCCGAGAAGGTCAAATGGCGACACGAACCGGTTGAAGACGAAGAGATTCACACCGACAATTGAACAGAACACAATCAGACTTCCGATAATCCATTCCTGCTGCAGGAGAAGGAATGTTGCAAACAGCATACCAGCCAATGATATTAAAAAGAGAAACACAACCTGTCGTTTCTGATCGTCATCCATAGTCAATAGTATGTCCAATACGTCAAAAATATATTGTTCCATCCGGACTATCGGGCTGATTCCGGCAGGGTAGTTGTACTGCTGCTCACTCTCCCTTCACGGTTTCTCCACGGATGCCTGCCTGTGCATCGCGCACTCCGCTCCAGACAGGTGCCTCTTTCCGCGCTACGGTCATATCACAGAATTCGCTGCCTGTACAGATGCCTCCCGAAAATGCCACGGAGTATGCCGGATTCAGCTCCGCTATCATTGCAGCATAAAATGCCTCGCACTCCTTACGGGCCATCTCAGGGGCAATTCCTGTCTCACGTGACACTTCGTTGACGGGGCACTCTTTGATCCTGAATATCACCCTTTCATGCGAAATTTCCACGGGATCACCCTCCATGCCCGGACTGAATACTATCGTCGAGATAATGTCGGCCGCATGAGCGACCTCAGCAGCATTCGTGGCTGGAAAGTGAAACGACGATAGCAATGTCGCAATTTCCCGTGCAATCTCAGGGTATGCTGCCGAACGAACCGCCCCATATGACCTGCCTTTCGTTTCCCGGAATGCCCGGGCAAACGCAAGCGGCAGAAAAGTAAGTGTCCGGGCGGCGATCCGCCACCGGATTTCCATGGGAATGTTTCTGATATGATCCATACGTCCCTCCTCTGCGCTCTCCTGAATGAAGATTACCCATTCGTATTTGCATGCCAGTAAACTGAGCGGAATTCCGGTCTGTCCTTTCAAAATTAAAATCCGGACGATTCACCGCGTTCTGGCGACACCGGTTACGTACACCGTATTGTTATTTTCCGAAAAAATACAGTCCTCATCTACATCGTAATCCCATATACAATTTATCCTCCTTCGGGATCCGAATAAAATGTGTCTTATTTATGCAGGGTATCCATTCTTCCGATCGTGATTTCACAGTATGGATCTCCCCTGCACATGGATTTTATTCGGGTAATACTATTCAAAGACCCGAAGTGGTCCACCACAGATCGGGTATAGGCGTCACACGTGTCGAAGGCCCGTTCATGCTCAAATCCGAGGTCATCAGCGACTGACAGCAACGGGCATGTTCGCAAACGCAGGATTTCTGCTCCGGAGGGTGCCTTTTCGTGTTCAATTTCATATCCCGGTCCGAAAAGAACTCCTGAAACGATGCTGAACATCCGGGCGATGTCCTCTGGAGTATCCTTCGGGGCGAATTGCGCTTGAGCAATGGCATAGGTTTCCTTCGCAGCTTCGCTGAATATAGCCTTTTCAAGGAACGGGTAGGCGCCTCCCACCCGGTCTCTGAACGCCCAGTTGTACGCCAGCGGAAGGGAGCATAGGGCCTTCGCAGCAAGACGCCACCTGATTTCGACAGGTATCGCCTCAATGTCACTCGTTGAATGCTCCACTAATTCATCCTCTCCTCTCTCCCCGGCAGGGCGTATGCATAATTCCCGGCAAAGAATTACCGGGTTGATGCGACGACGCGCCTGCAGATGACGGGCAGTTTTTTAATGTCCCGATTTCCCTCGCGGAGGGTGTATTCAAAAATATATCGGGCTGTATATATTAAGAGTACATATAATTTTCCCGCGCGGAGGAACGGATGCATCGGTATAATATTTTCCTTCCAATCCGCCGGATGTCCCGAAAAACAATATCTTGATGGAACGGTCGTGCCTGATACGTCCGGCAGTGCATCCGGCAGATTTTCCGTGTCGGGTTATCTATAATTCTTATCCCACCGACAGGTGAGTATGGAGTACGATATTCAAGGCGACAATCTGCAAATGGTGTGCTGCCACCTCTCACCCGGATCACGGGTGTATGCCGAAGCAGGCGCTATGGTAAACATGAGCGGGAATATGCAGATGAAAACAAATATGAAAGGCGGGCTCTTCAAGGGACTGAAAAGGGTGCTGACGGGGGAAAGCCTGTTCATGACCGAGTTCGAGCCGGCGGGTGATAGCGGATTTGTCTCATTTGCGGGAAATGTTCCGGGAAAGATCTTTCCCGTCGTGCTGTCGGACAATGACTTCATCGCACAGAAAGATGCTTTTCTGTGTGCAGAGGACGGAATTGATCTCGACATTGCATTCAC
The DNA here is from genome assembly GCA_016926855.1 of Methanomicrobiaceae archaeon. Classification (GTDB taxonomy): domain Archaea; phylum Halobacteriota; class Methanomicrobia; order Methanomicrobiales; family Methanomicrobiaceae; genus LKUD01. The sequence goes on from JAFGNT010000018.1 coordinate 23,946, forward strand.
AAAACGGATACGATCAGGTTTCTTCGGTGGTGAAGGATTCGTTCTTCAACGGCTTTCCGGTACTGGCACGGCGTTCCTCCACTGTTGTGGCGACATTATCGAACGCACACTCGCGCCGGGTGAAGTCGTTCGTGTGGAAACGGGGCTCGTCGTCGGATTCGAAAGCACCGTCAGTTATGATATCGCCCTTGCGGGTGGCGTGAAGACAGTCTTTTTTGGTGGTGAAGGACTCTTTCTCACGACCCTGACAGGTCCCGGAAGGGTCGTGCTCCAGTCGCTTGATGTGGCAAAACTTGCTGCGTCCCTGCTTCCGTATCTGCCGATTAAGACGTCCGGAAACTGACAATGACTTCCCTCCCGAATTCCCGAAAGACCAGAGGGACGATGATCGTTCACGGCCCTCTCGCATTCGACGCTGGCGATGTTGCCCGCCTTACCCGCGTCCTCGCCCCGGGGCGCCTGATTGTCGCGGGTGTTATGGCACGGACGGCAGCGGAGGAGCAGGGAATCCCCTTCGAATGCCCATGTGCACCACCTTCGGCAATCATTCGGGACATGCAAAAAGAGATGCTCCCCTACCTCCTCAACCATGGAAAAACACCGGAATCCGGAAGAGTGTTCGGGGAGATCGTCGCTTCGCGCCTCCCCGGCGATATGGGGCTCGTCCATATCGAAACCTCATCAGACATCATATACGTCTGGAACGGCGGTGACCGCGAATTCGCGGCGGCACTTGCGGACAGGACAGGATACGCCCTCGAGTACGCGACTGCCTCCCCGTCTGAACATGGAAAGATGAGGCGTATCCGTGGGTGTCGTCCGGGCGAACCGGTGTTTGTCAACGGTACGGTTATCGGGATCGCCACCGCAGAAACGGCGGTGATAGAGTCCCTGAATAATATGATCTCAGCTGTATCCGGCCTCATAACGAAACCGCACGGCATCGAGAAGGTTCTCCGCCAGGGGTCGCCCGATCTGTCAACAGCGTGGTGCAAGAGCGGCGCAGTTCGTTCGGTTTCTCCGGTCTCGAGAACCCGCGTTATGCGGACAGGCAGGATCGCGGTCATCGATCATGCCGGGCATACGATTTATGACAGGATTGAAGGTGATATCTGCGGTGTGCTCGCAGTTGGTGATGACACGACGGCAATCTGCGGCCATATCTGCAGTCACCACGGGATTCCCGTCTTCGGTGTGGTGGATGACGATGCCGACGGCATTGTTCCCCCGGCCTTTTCACCGGGATCAGTCGTTGTGAAGACCCTGCAGGAACGAGATGATGACGTGGGCGCTGAGCTCGCCCGACTGGTCACGTGTGCAGACTGTCGCTGGGATGCGTGGGTGTCGGAAGCCCTCGGGCTGCTTGGCAACCGGATCACAATCGCGATTGATCTCCGGAACTCTTCATGAAGCAATGTGGCACGTGCAAGGGGCGGGGTTTCTGCGGGCTTTCGCAGTGCCCCGTCACCAGCAGATTTTACGCGAGCCTTTCCATCAGCCCTTCATCATCCTACATGGGAGGAGCCCCATCGGTTTTTGTGGGCAGCACAGGATATCCCCGGGTGCGGGGAGGCCCCCTGCTCACCGACGGAAGCGATAATCCCGAACACTGGGTCCACCATAAGTTTGGCATCGATGATATCGTGCGCGTGAGGGCACAGACAATCCGCGGGACGGCGGAAGCATCAATAACCTGTGAATCGATGCATGAGATCGCACTCTCAAGCAGGCCTGTGGACGTTGAAGTGGCATTTGAGAAACCTGTGCGCTTTGACCTCACGTTTGACGGGACACTCGCTCCCGTCGGCCTGTACGGAAGCATCACATCCATTGCGGTGCTGGATAATGCGCGTGTCGAACGCCCGGTTGAACGCGTGACGTCAGATACGGATCTGCGGGCGACCGAGGCAGTTGATCAGCTGTACCGCGAGAAGGTTGATGTACACCGGATCCAGCAACTCTTCACATCAGGTCTGCTTGGTGTGCGGCGGCGCATCGTGCCGACGCGCTGGGCGATTACTGCCGTAGATGATATGATTGCAGAGGGGCTGAAACAGCGGATACGGCACAATCCCACACCCGAAGGCATCCGTATCCACACTGCAACCCTCTATGGCAACCAGATAATCTGCCTCCTCCTTCCTGGCCCATGGGCATATGAAATGATAGAGATCTGGGATAAAAACAGCCTCTGGGGTGGAGAAAAAACCTCAATTATCAGAGATGGCGAGAGAGAGAGAAAAAGCGGCTATTCGCCAATTGCGGGTGCATATTATTCGGCGCGGCTCGCAGTGCTTGAGTTACTGGAGCAAACAGGCCATATGGCGTCAGCAATTGTTGTCAGGCGTGTTTCGGACGAGTACTGGGCCCCACTCGGAACATGGGTCATCCGGGAAGCCGCACGCGCCGCGCTAAAGACGCCGCCCCTCTGTTGTCCGGATATCGACACGGCCAGCCGTACAATAACCGCTCTCCTGGGATCATCAGACTGGCTCGCGGCCAGCACGCATTTCAGGACGATCAGAACCCAGAAAACCCTCTTCGATTTCATTTCAGGGTAAAGTGATGCACCGATAATCTCTTAATATCAGGTCAATCATAAAGAGAATGATGATAAATAGGCTCAGGAACGGTCTGCTTCTGGTTATGGCAACGGGACTTGCGAGCGCTGTCCAGGCAGTCGATTCCACAGGTCAGTCCACCTCTCTCACACAGAGTGACTATTTCACAATTTTCCTCGCGGGAATTATATTCATCAACGTGTTCTTGGTCCTCTTGTACAGGATTTTCCGCAGGGAGCAGCCAGCGAAGAAACGGTCATCGGCATTCACCGTCATTGGAACGATTATCGCCTTTTTTATGGTCGGTGTCGGAAGTATCTTATTTATTACCGATATCCTCGTGCTGATTCATATTATCGGCGGAGTTGCTCATTTTCGAAGCGCATATTATTTCCTCCTGAACTTCTTCCCCGATAATATCACCTTTGGTATCATCATTGCCGGAGGAACGGGACTGTTGATGTTCCTGCTGGGTTTTTACCTCATCATTTTAATCCACGGTACGAAATTTATCGACCCAAAAGGAATGCCGACGATGAGTGGAGCTATTTCAAAAGGCCAGAATGTCAAAGAAGAGCTCGAACCTCTCAATCCCACACTCACGTTCAGGGTATTGCGGCGAGACAACGATAAACCCGCACCTGATGTCAAAGTAGTCCTGAAGCAGCGACAGGGTATCAAATTCCACACAAAATTTACCGACTTCAACGGAGAAGTAAAATTTTCCAATATCGAAGGGTATGCCTATGATCATTATGCATATGTGGAGGGTGATGAAAACCGCCAGGTTTTCAGGGTTTTACAGAAGTGACTTGTGAATAATAACGTTCCCCGATCTGTGCGAGACTCTCCACGTCATCCACACTTTTATCCTCGCGCAGGCAGATAAACCGGGGAAACCTGAGAGCATATCCACCGGAATAATTCGGACTGCGCTGGATCTCCGCATATCCCACTTCAATGACGACGGAGGGCTCAAACACGATTTCCTTGCCCGAGGTCGAGAGAACCGTGTCCTTTAGCAGATCATACATGATGGCAAGCATCTCGTCTGAAAAGCCCGTCGCAACTTTACTGACCGGAATGAATTCCCCGGAATCCCGGCATGCAAGGAGAAATGATCCGTAGAGCTTCGCCCTCCGGCCTTCTCCCCATTCAGCACCGATAACAGCAAGATCGAGTGTATCAACCGCTGGTTTGATCTTCACCCAGTTTTTTCCCCGGACACCGGGAGTATATGGTGAGGACGGCGCCTTGATCATAATTCCCTCGTGCCCTTTTTCAAGCGCTTCCCGGTAAAATTCCTCAACCTCTTCAGTATTATCACTCACCAGTTGCGGGGCAATATAATCTCCGAGGACCGATTCAAGATGCGCCCGTCGCTCGGATAGTGTCGCATCGATATATGTGGTTCCGTCGAGAAACAGCAGGTCGAACACCCAGGGAATCATTGTGATCTCATCGATATGAAGATCGAGATCGTGCTTTCTCCTGAAGCGGCGGAGAACGAACTGGAAGGGAAGCGGTTTTCCGTCCCTGACCGCAATCACCTCACCATCCAGGATTACATCGTGTTTCGTCGCTCCGACAAGCGCCTGAACGATATCAGGGAGTGCATGGGTTACGTCTTCAAGTTTCCGGGAATATATACGGCACTCACCGCCCTTTTTATGGAACTGAAACCTGCTCCCGTCATACTTCATCTCCGCAGCCACAGCGCCGTGTTCGGCCAGCATTGCCCCGATGCTTCCCTGCTGGGCCAGCATCATCTTTACCGGCCGGAACAACTCTATCCTGACCCCGGAAAGCGCATCGGCACCCTCACGCGCAAGCAGTGCCACCTCACCAAGATCATTGCGTGCCTGGTAGGCATGCTCAACCAGAACCGATGGTACATCGAATGCGCGTGCTATCGCATCACGAATGTTGCCTTCCCCAATCCCGATTCGAAGTTCACCGAGGAGCAGCCGTGCCAGATATTTCCCCTCAACCGGCTGCGCATTGGCAAACAGTCTTCGGATAACCTTCAGTTTTTCACGCTGGGAGCGGGATCCGCCCACGCCGGCGATATATGTGAAATCACGATACACCTCCTCGAGCTCAAGGGCAGTCGTAAAAAAGGATGTCTGTTCCTTGGTAGTAAGGATATGCTCTACTGCGCGGCCTACATCCCCTTCACGGTTAATGGTCCGAACGACCGACTCCTTTTTTATCCCTGCTACATATGCAACGCCTTCATAGAGGAGATTCGGGCCCACGCCAACCTTCTCCGGCCGCCAGTCAGGAAATATTCGGCCCATTATAAACCGCACAAAGACAGGAAGTTCTCCCTCGCTCAGGGAAGGAAGCTCTCCCTGAAGGACGTCAATCATCTCGAGTCTCCCGGAGATCGCTTCGAGCCGTGTGCACAGATCAGAAAAATCACTGAACAGCATTGATAATATCCTCCGAAGATGGCGCAGTCACAGGACTATCGTCTCAGAAACCTCATGCTGCCCTGCGACATGAAGGCGGATTGATCCCGCATACAGACCAAGTCCCAGAACAGCACTTGCCTGCGCCCGTTCCGGTGTGTTGTTCACTTCGCTGAGGTGGGCAAGCACGGCCGTATGCACCGTATCCGCGAGCCTTCCGAGGCAGGCGGCGCTCGCCGTGTTGGAAAGATGCCCGCGTTTTACGTCACGGATGCGGCGTTTTAAAAACGCGGGATACGGACCGTTTTCAAGCATCTGGGGGCAGTGATTACTTTCAAGGACCAGTGCGTCGCAGGTTTTCAGGTGGGAGAGCATCTGCTCGCTCACGCACCCCGTATCGGTGCAACACCCGAGCACCGAATCACCTTCCCGGATGAGGAAACCACAGGGTTCGGCAGCGTCATGGAAAACGGAGAACGGTGTGACGGAAAAATCAGATACCGGAAATGTCGTGCCCGGACGGCAGGCGGAATGCGTGATCGGTTTTGCCGACGTGCGGCGGTTGTTCAGAAAATCATGCAGTGTTCCTTCCGTCGCCATGACCGGAACATCAAGGTGCCGTGCCAGCGTGTCGACTCCGCGCAGGTGATCGGTGTGCTCATGGGTAACGAGAATAGCCCGGATTAAATCTTCCCTGCCGCCGCATGCCAGAAGCCGGTTTCTGATCTGGCGTCCCGAAAGTCCGGCATCGACGAGAAGGGCGCCTGATTCACCTTCGATATAAATACAGTTTCCCTTGCTCCCGCTTGCGAGAACGGTCACCCTCATACCAGTATAGTGGAGGGGCATCCCCCATATAAGCCACGTTTTATACCGTCACTTCACCTGTCCGCCGACCTCCAGTTCAACAAGAATGGGGGCTATCGTGCCTGTATTGACCGAGCGTTTTGCAAGTTTTGTCAGCTTCCTGCAGTAATAGATATGCGTCACCTGAAAGCCGACAAGCAGGCCGAAGCAACATGCAGTAATCGCAATCAGCAGGTAATTTAGGGGATCAATCATTCAGGTCACCAGGAATACTACTCATGATTCTCTTTCAAGTTCGTCAAGGAGAGGCTCAATTGAGTCGACATCGCGGCATGCCGCGGCGACATGCATAAACCGTTTCTGATAGTATCGGGTCATCACAAGGTATCCGGCAAGAAGACCGATAACAAATGTGAGAAAGCCTATCGCACTGTAGATGATAACTTCGGTGAGAAGAACCATTGGAGTTTCATTCATTGACGCCACTGATAAAGCTATTGAAACAGGAGACCGGATGGGGGGTGCAGAAGTCTGGGGACAGACAGCGAGATATCTTTAATCCGGACAAAAAGGATACCTCATATAGTTTATCCCATGCACACTCACGATGCTGAATACTGCCTCAATGGTCAGGCCACGGAGATTTTTCGGTGACCGAAGGAGAATCTTCCGGGAAGATGCCTGCATTCCGGCTTTCCCTTGAGGAGGCTGCCGGCTCGATCGGCAATTTCGGAACGGTGCTTCCTATAGTGCTTGGCGTTGCGTTGGTTTCCGATGTGAATCTCGGCCAGATTCTCCTCTTCTTCGGCATCTGGTATATCCTGACCGGGGTGATTTACCAGATCCCGGTGCCGGTCGAGCCGATGAAAGCGATGGGTGCCATTGTGATAGCCGAAGGGCTCCTTTATAATGAGATCGTGACCGCAGGAATGCTAATCGGTGTATTTACCCTCCTGATCGGAGTTTTCGGAGGGATGCGCTTCATGCGTGATCGTATTCCCGAATATGTGATCCGCGGCATTCAGCTGGGCCTTGCGCTCGTCCTTCTGAAGACTGCAACCCCCTTTATCCTCAAAGACCTGTTTTTTGCGTTTCTTGGGATTGGCATCATCGTCATTTTTCTCCTCGCCGGGACACGCAGGCAGATCCCCAACCTTTCCGCGTTGGTGGTCATCCTGATCGGAATTGGCGCCGCCGTTACATCGACGGGCGTGCCGGAAGCGCATATGATCGAACCGCTTCGGCTGACGCTTCCATCGTTATCCACCGTTCCCGCAGCAACGTGGCAGCTGGTTATCCCGCAAATCCCCCTTGTTCTCACCAATGCAACACTAGCAACGGCGCTTCTCGCCCATGATCTCTACAAAAAGAATATCGAGCCTGACAGGCTCGCAATCACCATCGGGACGATGAATCTCATCTCCGTCCCATTAGGCGGATTTCCCATGTGCCACGGTGCGGGGGGCCTTGCCGCACACTACCGTTTCGGTGCACGTACAGGAATGGGGAACGTCATTGGCGGCATTATTCTCATCGGTGCAGCTCTCTTTTTTGCATCCCCGGCAGCAATCCAGAGTATTCCCCCGGGTGTATTCGCCGCCCTGCTGGTCTTCGTCGCCATCGAACTGGCGAAGAATGCCCTGAAAACCGACTCCATGGTGATCACCGCGATAATGGGGGCCGTCGCCGTTCTTTCCTCGATGACAATCGCATTCCTTGCCGGGCTTGCCATGGCGTGGATTCTCCATATACGAACTTCGCGTTCGGGCAACACGGGAAGTACATGACCCGGAAACGGAACCTTATATCCTGTGAATATATAATGATGTAAAAAATATATAGGAGATATATCAATTGGTATCAAACCTGCGAGGTGAACAGACATGGCAATTAAAATCTATGTCCGCGAACGGCAAAAAGTCGGAAGCGGAGTTAAACAGCCGAAATACCGCGTTGTTGCGGTAACGGGCGGTCAGGGTGCGCACTTCAAGATCGAGGCGACCCACTTCAGAAAAAACGAGATCGAACTGATTGCGAAAGATATCGGCGCCGAACTGGTGTACCTCGAACAAATGCCCGAGGAAAAACACGGTTCGATGAAGGATTAAACACACAAACCATTCCATTTTTTCGTAAATGCTCTCCGAAAGCATTCTTCTCACAGCAGCGATCGAGATCATGCTCCGTCTGGATTATCATGTGGCGATACAGGCAGGTCCGGACGGCATTGCCATCCGCCTTCCCACGACCCGTCGGCTGGCAGAGTATCTCGGTGTGCCCCACTACTATGTACTGCCCCATTTTGCGGAGATGGAGAAAAACAATCTAATACAGCGAAAAGAGCGTGTCGGCATCTCAACGACACCCCGCGGCACACGGATGCTTCTTTCGCAGATGGGAGACGAGTATGCCGAAGAAACGAACGCCGTGCTCGGTGATGACCTGTTTGCGCTCCTGCAGAAGCGCGCACTCCTCATCTCACCGGATGACCAGGTATCATAAAGGCCACTCCCGGATCACGAAGACCATTATCCTGTCACCGGCAGAAAATAGGGTCGTCCTTTTCAGAAAACGTGGACAGAGCATGCCTTGAAGGTCAGGTAAACGGAGTCCCCCTCTGAAAGGTTCATGGCTTCATAACCCTGGCGGGTCAGGACGACCACGAAGGGAATCCCCGCATCGACAGAGAGGCGTACAAACATACCATTGTCAACAATTTCGGCAATCATCCCCTGAAAAGAGTTGCGCGCGCTTGCATCGAGGGGTTCTCTAGATATAAGAATATCCTCCGGCCGGACACTCGCATAAACACTCTCCCCGGAAACACAGGTTGATGACACGATGTGCAAACCTTTTACATCGATATATGACCCATCACCCTGTTTCCTGCACGCACCCCTGAAGAGGTTTTCAACGCCCACAAACTGTGCGATGAATTCTGATTCGGGCCTCCTGAAAATATCATCAGGTTCTCCGATCTGTACAATTTCCCCTTTGTTCATGACGGCAACACGATCGGCAAGTGAAAACACTTCCTCGAAATTGTGCGTGATGTGGATGATCGTGGTCCCGAAAATGGTGTGCAGGCGTTTTAATTCCTTTCTCAGTTTCTCGCGTGTCTGACCGTCCAGAGCACTCAGAGGTTCATCGAGAAGCAGGACTGTCGGGTTGAGGATAATAGCACGCGATATCGCCGCCCTCTGCTGTTCCCCTCCGCTTAATGTGTCCGGGTACCGGTGGAGAAGGTGATCGATCCCGAAAAGTTCCGCAACCTCGTGCACTTTCGTTTCTTTCTCATCTTTGGGTACTTTGCGGTTTTTCAGGCCAAATGCGATGTTTTCCCCGACGGTCAGGTGGGGAAAGAGCATATAATCCTGGTACACCATGGTGATGTTCCGGTCTTTCGGAGGCTTATGGGTGATATCATTCCCCAGAAGAAGCACTTTCCCGCTGTCGGGAGGGTAGACGCCCGCGACAGTCTCCAGAAGAATTGTCTTCCCCGCCCCCGTCGGGCCGATGATAACCATGTATTCGCCATCTTTCACATCAAGGGAGACATTCTTCAACGTAAACTCACCAAGATCTTTGGAGACGTTTTCAATCCGGAGCATGTAAAAACCTCCTAAAAGCGGGCAGCACCACCATACCGCTCAAAAATATAGAGTGAAACAACGGAAATCACGATAAGTATCGTTGCCGCAGATATCGCCAGTTCAAGTTTTCCGCAGGACATGTTCAGGAACAGTGAAATCGGTAGTGTTTCTGTCTGCATACGTGTCGCACCGGCAACGAGCAGTGCCGCTCCGAATTCGCCGATACCCTTTGACCACGTAATAACAGATCCGGCAAGCAGACCGTTTGCGGCCATCGGAAGCGTAACCCGCCATATAGCCTGAAAATCACTGCACCCGAGCGTTTTTGCCACATATTCATACCGCGGGCTGATGCTTTCAAATGTGGATCGCATGATGCGGAGCATGAACGGGAGATTGACAAAGAACTGTGCGGCGATAATCCCAAGTGGCGTGAACACAAAGACAAGCCCGATGTCTGCCAGCGCCTGACCGAACGGCGTCGTGCCGAAGAGGAGGAGGAGACCCACACCTGCAACCAGCGGGGGGAGGGCGAGGGGCATATCAAGTACCATGTTCACAACATTTTTTCCGAAAAACCGGTACCTGGCAAGGGCATATGCGGCTGGTACGGCAACAAGGATACAGAGCAGTGTTGAAACAATCGAGGTGATAAGGCTCAGTGTGATGGCGAACTGTATCTCTTCGCTCATGAGAGAGGCGAGTACGGCTTCGGGAGCGGGGTGGCTTACTACCAGCAGGAGAAGTGCGACAATGAATCCCGTCAGGACCAGACTTGCGGCAATTGTGATGATTTTCAGCCAGTCAGGCCTGATTTCCGTCAAATGGTAGTCCTCCCCCTCTCCCGCAGCTTTTTGGGTGTCGCGTTCCACTGAGCGATGTCATCCATATGCTGGTCATCGACCCATCCGCTTTTCACGTCCCCCCTGTGGTCGAACTGGCGGACATAGGGTTTGATATCCAAGAGGGGCGTGCCGTCCAGAATATCGACCGCTCCTATCCTCAGAATGTTGCGATCGACGCCGAGCAGGTCCACGATGGAAAGGCCGATCGGGTTCGGGCGGTTGAAATGCCGGATGGCAAAGATCCCCCGCTCCTTCTCCCCGTCAAGAAACGGCTTCTGCGTCAGATTTTTCCCGGTAGCCCGGTCAAAATGGTACAGCAGGATAAGATGTGAGAACCGTTCGATATCCAGAAGCCCGTGTTCGTACTCAGGAAACAACTCGACTGTCCCGACCGAAGGATTGAATATACCCTGTATGGGCGTATTTTCATGTTCAGTATGTTCTGAATGGATTACTCCGATAGGCGTATAGACAAATTCCATCCGTTTTACTTTTTCACTTATTTCTTTCGAATCCACCTGTATCATCACCTGAAAGAGAGATTTGCCATCAGAATTGGCAGATTATATACCATTGAGACAACCGTTCCTGTACATGTCCTATTTCCCACCTGATATAATACATAACGAAAAAGGAGTGGCGGTACGATAATGCCACCGGTCACTCTACATGCTTTCGTACTTTTCGGACGGGTATGTTTCAAATCCATGCTTTTCAAAGATTGCCTTGCCCTCATCGGACGATACGAAATTCATGAACTTCTCCGCATTCCCGGGATTTTCAGAGAATGAGAGTGTTCCGATGGGGATTACCTTAATAAATCCTTTGTCAATCGGAATATCCACTTTCTCCATCGTCTCGGGGTTGAACAGGTCTTCCCAGATGATCGCCGCATCCGCCTGGTCCATCGAGATATAGACAAGGAGTTCGTTCACGGTTCCGGATTTCACCACGCAATTCTTCTCCACGTCTTCCCACAGGCCGTCTTTCTCCAGCATGGATTTCGCTGCTGTACCGACAGCGGGGCCGGTTGGTTCGCCTATCGCCACGCGGATACCCTCTCGTGTCAGATCCTCAAGAGTCTGAATATTTTTCGGGTTGCCTTTCCCGGTGACGATCGCCAGTACATGATACACCGTCGGTGCGCTCTGGTCGATGAAACCCTTTTTAGCAGCCGAATCTATATAGGACTTCGCCCCCGGCATGTAGGCGTCACCCTTCTGAACCAGTTCAATCTGCGACAGGAGCTGAGCGGAACCGCCGTACGTGTAATCAATGGAAATACCTTCCTTTTCCGAAAACACTTCAGCTATTTCATCCATCGGTTCACGAAGGCCCGCGCCGCAATAGACGAGCAGGGACCCGCCGGCCTCGTCCCCGGTGAGGGGAGGATTGACATTCGAGCCCGCATTCGTGCATCCTGAAACAAGGAGCGCCATCAGCAGCACAACGACGGCACCAACGAGAAGATTGTGTTTCTTCATACTATGACATTATGAGTGAAATTATTAAAAGAGTTAGTTTCTTTACATCATAGTTAGATTTTTATTAAATATTTTTGATTAACAAACCCCTTCCGGTTCCGCAAGGTGCACTGTCCAGGCATCGAATATTGCAAAAACGGTATCCCCCACGCAGAGTTTCAACTCATCAATGGTTTTTTGAAAGACCATTGCCGCAAGCGGAAAACCGCAATCGAGGCCGACACGAACCACCGGGCCTTTCGGGTTAAGATCCGTCACCACCCCTTTCAGGACATTTTTCATCTCACCGCCTGTATCGGCCCGGGAGAGTCCTACATTCTCCGCACGCAGGCATACCGTGACGCTATCACCGGGGTCATGATCAGATTGAGCCTTTATCTCCTCTCCATTTACGTCAATATCCGCGATGCCGTCATGGTTGCGGACGACCACGCCGTCAAGGATATTGTCGACACCGACAAACTGCGCCACCTGCTTGGTCACGGGACGGGCAAAGACTGTTGCCGTTTCTCCTTCAGCCACGAGTGATCCCTCGATGATGACGCCGACGCGGGTGGCGAGCTGCAACGCTTCTCCCCGGGAGTGGGTTACCTGGACGATTGTCAGTCCGTGTTTGCGGTGAAGATCGCGGAGTTCGCCGATGAACGTCTCCTTCGTGATAGGATCCAGCGCTGCGAGAGGTTCATCAAGGAGCAGGATATCGGGTTCGACTGCCAGTGCGCGGGCAATGGCTACCCGCTGCTGCTCCCCGCCGCTCATCGTCAGGGGGTGGCGGTCCTTCAGCCCCTCGATTCCGAAGGACGCCAGCAGCTCATGTACCCGGCGTGCGATCTCTCCGGGCGGAAGTTTTTTCATGCGGAGGCCGAATGCGATGTTATCGTACACAGTCATATGAGGAAAAAGCGAGTAGTCCTGGTAAACAAGCGCAACGTTTCTTTTTTCCGGGGACATCGCTCCGGCATCTTTCCCCCGGATACGCACCGTTCCGGAATCGGATGCATGCAGGCCTGCAATAGCCTCGAGGATGACCGTTTTCCCGGCACCCGACGGCCCGAGGATGAAATAGTATTCCCCTTTCCCGACCTTCAGGCATACATCATGAAGGTGAAAATCACCGAGCTGAAGGCAGACGTTGTTAAACTCGATCATCATATCTCCCCAGCGCCCGTGAAATAAGTCTGAGCATGATAAATGCAACAAAGCAGGCAAGAATCATCACGAATGCCACCGTACTGCTTTCTTTTAAACCCCCGGTCGTGAAACGGTAATAGATGAGGGTCGAAATGACCATCGGGTAGTAGGCAATCATGATGATTGCAGCGAATTCACCGATTGCACGCCCCCATGCCAGAATCGATCCGTTCATGATATGCCGTGAGCTCAGGGGCAGGACGATGCGAAGAACCGCGTGAAAACGGGATGCTCCGAGTGTCCTGGCGACGTTTTCGAGGTGAATCGGCACTTTTTCAATGCCTTCACGCACCGAATTGATGTAATAGGGGGACGAGACAAACAGCATTGCAATGACAATTCCCGGAAAAGCATCCTCGAAAATAAAACCAACCGCATCAAGCGGTGCGCCGATCAATCCGCGCTGCATAAACAGGATATAGACAAGAATCCCTGCGACCGTATGCGGCAGCATGACAGGAAGATCCACGAGACTTTCGACAACTCCCTTGCCGGCGAAGTTGGTTCGCGCGAGAATGTAGGCAAGTGGCGTCCCTATAAATATCAGAATGACAACGGCAAGCGCTCCGGCTCCCATCGTCGTGACGATGGAATCAATCACCCGGGTCTCGGTTGCAACACGGATAACATGGGGGATGTCGGCAAGTTCCCGCACCGTCATATTCAGCAGGGCAAGGACGGTCAGCCCGACAATGAGGCTTCCGATGAGTGCAAACGATATCAGACACCGATCGGGAAGAGGACGTGTTCTGCGCATAGGTGTGATATCCCGGACTATCCGTAGGTGACGGCAACGTATGAAGCTCTCGGAAAAAATCAGGAGTGGAGGGTGACCAGTGAGGTCAGCATCGAAGGAACACTGCCGTAGCCACCGGCAGGCACGATCGGTGGTTGTCCCTGCCCATTCATTATCTCCTGTCCGGGAGCCTCAATCAGCATTTTCACAAATGCAAGTCCGGCTTCGGGATGGTCGGCGTTTTTCGGGACGGTCACGCCATAGACAATCGGACTGCCCTTGTTCATGATAGTTGATCCCGCTTCACTTCCGACGCACTCAATCTGCACCAGGGCATAGGTCGATTCGTAGTCGACCGAGGAGAGATCGATTGCTTCGGGGAGTTCGATGAATTTCAGGTTGTTCTGGACCGCAACACTGCGATACTCCCATGCATAGTCCAGACCCCCGGACTCCACCATCTGCACGAGTTCAACACTCTTGGGCCTGATGGAGAGGGAACCGCTGGGTTCGGGTTCGGTCGCGTGGATGGTGTAGATACCGTCCGCTTCGGTTACGGTCAGGGCACTGTTCGCTCCGACGGTACGGTCGAATATCTGGTCGTCACCATAATGGAGTTCGGCAAGCTGTATCACCATTGGTGTCCGGTACCCGCAGGGATCAAGATTCGGGTCGGAAAACGCCCATTTGACATCCTCACGTGCCAAGATGTCATACCAGTTATCGGCGGTGATCTCATCGGCATAGTTGCTCGCGTCCGTATACGTAAGAACCATCTGGTTCTTGGCAAACGTGACGTACCAGTCGGCATCATCCGGCACCATCAGGTTTGGGATGAGCGAATAATCCGCAGAGGCGAGAACATCAGCGGATTTATCCAGTTCGGTGATATCCTTCACCACTTTCGTGCTGCCACCGGGAACGAGCTGAACCTCGACATTCGGATATTCTGCCTCAAATGCCGCCTTCATCTCTTCAAACGGGGCGGTGAGGCTCCCTGCGTGAAAGACGGTGAGTGCGAACTCTTCGGGAGCGGCAGTCGGTACGGGTGTTTCAGTGCCGCTCTGCGCGGGCTCGGTTGTTGTACACCCGCAGACGAAAAACACGGCACACACCATCATAATAACTATTGTAAGCTGTATTGAGCTTCTCATGCACAGAATTAACAGGCTGAAACAATATAAGATTTTGTTTTCAGAGCTGAGTTAAGCAGGTTTAGTATACTTTATTATCATTCATCCCGTGTCCTCCATGACATGCACCGCGCTTGCCTTAAAAGAAATCCTGACTACATCACCTTCGTGAAGATCAAGATCCTCGACGGACTTCCAGGTCAGCGTCACCATCAGGGTGATCCCGGCATCGACCATGATCTCATTGACGGGTCCGGCCGCGATGATTTTACTGATGGTGCCCTCAAGCACATTCAGCGCACTTATCCGTTTCGCATGCGACAGGTGAAGGGTGATATCCTCGGGCCGGATACATCCGCAGGCACGGACACCCGCAGGAAGATCCGTGACGGCGTGAATGACGGTTTTCCCAACAGTGATCGTTGCGATCCCCTTTTCCGTAGCACTGATGAATCCTTCCAAAACATTGCCTATGCCGATGAAACGGGCAACTTCCTTGTTTTTCGGTGTGGAAAAGACATCGCGGGGAGTTCCCGTCTGGGAAAACGTACCGTGCATCATGACCCCGATCCGATTTGCAAGTCGTTGTCCCTGAAGCATATCATGGGTGGACATGATCACCGTAATTCCCGATTCACGGTTGTACCGCAGGATCAGTTCTTCAATCGCCTCTGTTGCGACCGGATCAAGATTTGCCGTCGGTTCGTCGAGCAGCAGAATCGCAGGTTCGGTTACCATCGCACGCGCGAGGGCGACCCATCTTCAATTAATATATATGACGAATAACCTCCGTTACCATCGCACGCGCGAGGGCGACCCGCTGCATCTCTCCGCCGGACAAGGTACGTGCCTTCCGGTTCCCGAATCCCTCCATGCCGATGACGTCAAGTGCGTTATCAATCTGTTCACGGATAATCCGGCGATCGAATCCGCGATATCGCAATCCGGTCGCGATGTTGTCGCTCACGCTTGAATTAAAGACCACGGGTTTCTGAAAAACCATCGCCATCATCCGCTGTAATTCCATCCTCCGGTTTTTTTCCCGGTGGATATCCATGCCGTCGAAGAGGATCTGTCCTGCCGTCGGTTCGTCAAGAAGGTTGATCAGGCGGAGCAGAGTCGACTTGCCCTGCCCCGAAGGCCCGATAATAGTGAAGATCTCCCCGTCATTGATGGTGGCATTCACATCCCTGAGTACCTCTTTTCTCCCAAAACTCTTGCAAATTCCACGAATTTCAATCATCATCCTCACCGCTGCTGCACCTGCGTCATCAGGGTATTGATCACCAGTGCGATGAGCAGCAGGATCAGCCCGAGAGCAATGGACAATCCGATATTCCCCTTGCCGGTCTCCAGTGTAATCGCCGTCGTCAGCGTCCGTGTCGATCCCCAGAACGAGGTCGCGTCAATGTTGCCGCCGATGATGATGGCGGCCCCGACCTCCGAGATGGCCCGTCCGAACGCCATCGCTATGGCGGCAAATATTGCAAAGCGTGCTTCTTTTATTACCGAGAGAAGAAACTGCAGGCGGTTTGCACCGAGTGAAATTACGGTATCGGTAATTGTCCGGTCAATACCCGAAAGGGCCGAGATTGTCAGCCCGGTGATGATGGGAAGCACCAGAATCGTCTGACCGATGATCATCCCCCAGGGGGAGAAGAGAAAACCGAGAAATCCGAACGGTCCTATGCGCCTGATAAAAAGAAACACGAGCAGGCCTATCACAACGGTCGGAAAAGCATAGAGCGTCTGAATCAGATTAATAAAGAGTTTTTTCCCCGGAAATTCCCGGAACGTTATGAACGAGCCGACGGGAAGAGCTATCACCGTACCGAGGATTGTCGCGCTGAAGGTAATGACAAGGCTGAGTCCCGTGATTTTCAGCACTTCGGGATCCAGGGTTATCATCAGATGAAGCGCCTGCATTATGCCGTCTGCAATCGGATACAGCCCTTCAAGAATCCCCGTCATGGTTACACATCATAGCTTTTACCGGTCATTCATATATAAAAAGAGGCGGACGTGGGGGATCAGTCCATCACTGATCAGGAGATGGGTGTTTCGCATTCTTCCTGCGTCACACCGATCTTTTCCCATGCACCGAGTGACGGGAAGAAGAGCGGCCTCCCGAATTCCGCGACGCGGAAGGTGCCGATCTTATCCTGCGTCTCTTCCGCAATAAGATAGTTGATCCATTCCTTGGCAAGCGTACTGTTCACTTCCGGATACGTTGCCGGGTTGATCTGCATTGCGCTGTAGATGTTCAGCAGGATATCTCCCTCCTCGACGACGATCACCAGACTGATGTCCCCCTGATACGCAAGGAACGTCCCGATGTCGCTGAGAGTATATGCCTCTTTTTCGTTTGCAAGTGTCAGCGTGGCGCCCATACCGCTGCCTGCCTCGATGTACCAGTCGCCTGACGCTTTTACCTCGTCATAGGTATACCCTGCACTTGTCCAGATGGCCTTCTCTTTAGCATGGGTACCTGATTCATCGCCGCGGGAGACGAACTTCACCGCGGGATCGGTCTGCCCTCTCTCCATGATCGTCGTAAAGGCATCCTCCGGGCTCAGGCCGGAGATGGCGGCAGGATCGGATTCAGGACCGACAATGACAAAGTAATTGTACGCAATGACCCGGCGGTTAACACCGAAGCCGTTTTCGATGAAGAGATCTTCGCGAACGCGGTCGTGCACCATCATGACGTCCACGTCGCCCGCTTCGCCGTATTCAAGCGCTTTGCCGGTTCCTGCAGAGATAATTTTTACTTCTGCATTATACTGGCCCTCAAAATCTGTCTTGAGGTAATCCAGAAGCCCCGTATCATACAGGCTCGTTGTCGTCGCAATATGCAGTTCCTGTTTGGGGCCGGGCGCTGCGGTTGGTGCGGGCGTCGGCGTTGCCGCCGGTGCCTGGTCGGTACATCCGGTCATGAATACTGCGCCGATGAGCAGCAGCATGATAAACGAAAAAAGAATCAAACGTAATTTCCTGTTCATGAAAATTGTTGAAGTTGTGATGATATGTATAATGTTTTGTTTTGTGACAATGTTAAACCAATTGGTTTACCTTTGCACCGCCATATCAGGCACGAATCACGGTACCGACCTTCTCTCCCGCAAGCGCCCGGGAGAGAGTCCCGGGGACATGGCCGTTGATGATGTGCACCTCGTGAACACTCCGGGCGTGCAGAAGGAGTTCAACCACCTTATTCTCAAGCACCATGTCCTCCATGTCCATCGCGAGCAGCTCTCCGGCGGTAATTTCGGGTATCAATTCCGCACCGGGATTCTCGAATGGGTTTTCGGTAAAGAGGCCGTCGACGTTTTTAAGGAGGAAACAGTTCTTTGCTCCGAGCACTTCGGCGGCAAGAAATGCACCCGTATCGGTACGATGCGGCGGAATCATCCCGACTTCTGGGGGGTACTCGTACAGGCCGTACGGTGGCGTGCCGTGTGTGACCGGCAGGAGCCCCATCTTCAGAAGATACGGCACTTCAAGCAGATCCGCCGTATGAATCCGCATGCCGTTGTACTGAGAGAGCAGAACTGCCATCATGATCGCGTTCTGTTCGCTGATTTTCCCCGCAAGTTCGGCGAGAACCCCCGTCGGCATATCAAGATCGAGACCGATATCAAGAATGTGCCGAACCCGGACCCCACCCCCGGTAATGACCAGCATCTGGTTGGTCGCCGAGAGCCTCCCGATCTCTTCGGACAGCGGTTTGACAACCGGTGCACCGTAGTCGATGATCCCGTGCCCGCCAATCTTTACAATATTGAGCTCCGGTGCGATCCGGAGCGGATGTCGTCCCTCGTACCTCGCGAGCAGGCCTTTCCGGACCAGGGATTCCCCTTTGAGTTTCGATTCCATGTCATGCCGGTGAACCATAATGCACCACTTTTCATGTACGTATCGGGATTGTTAAAGAAATAGTCATCTGAATACCTGCGTGAACAACCTTATACACCTCGGGAATAAACGCTCTTTCCATGTGGAAGGCGCTGGACATTGAGGAATGGGTCGTGGGCCGCCGTTCGGGCATTGAGGCGGTGAAAAGCCGGGTGCAGGAGATCATCGAACAGGTCCGCCGCGACGGTGATCAGGCCCTTGTTGAACTTACAAAGCAGTTCGACGGTATCGATCCGGGTGACCTCAGGGTTCCGGAAGAGGAAATTGAACAGGCATACGAAGTCACGGACGTACGCGTTGCAGAAAACATCATCGAGGCCGGGGCGCGGATCAGCCGGTTTCATGAGCTATCGAAGCCACGGGGCATGTGGCTTGAAGAGACCGAACCCGGCATCGTGCTCGGCGTGAAGACCACCCCGCTCGCCCGAATCGGATGTTATGTTCCCGGCGGAAGAGCTGCTTACTCGTCCACAGCGCTGATGACCGCCGTCCCGGCTAAAGTGGCGGGCGTCCGGCAAATTTGCTGCTGCACACCTCCCCCCGTCAATCCGCTCACCCTGCTCGCTCTCGATGTCGCAGGCGTGGACGAAATCTACCGGGTCGGCGGAGCGCAGGCAATCGCCGCGATGGCACTCGGAACCGGGACGATCGATCCTGTCCAGAAGATCGTGGGCCCCGGAAATGTCTACGTAACGGCGGCAAAGATGCTGCTTCGTGACTATGCAGAGATCGACTTCCCCGCCGGCCCTTCGGAGATCGGCATCCTCGCCGATGAAACCGCGAATCCCACCTTCATCGCCGCCGATATCCTCGCACAGGCGGAACACGACCCGGATGCCGCGTGTATTCTCGTAACAACGAATGCCGCACTCGCGGACCGGGTAGGTGTCGAAGTTGCCCGCCTGCTTGCCGAAACACCCAGAAAAGAGATTGTCAAAACAGCGCTTGAAAATTCGGGGTTCGTAGTGACGACCGATATCGACAGCGCCGTGCTCGTGATGGACCTGGTTGCACCCGAACACCTCTCCCTTCAGGTCGCCGATCCGCTCTCCGTCCTCAACGCCGTCCAGAACGCCGGATCGATCTTTGTCGGCCCCTATACTGCAGTGGCCTGCGGAGACTACGCTTCCGGGACAAACCATGTACTTCCCACCGCAGGCTATGCACGGGTGTACTCGGGGCTTGACGTGGGGCACTTCTGCAAGCGATCCACCGTACAGATGATTTCACGTGAAGGCCTTTGTGCTATCGGGGATATCGTCGACACGGTTGCCACGGCGGAGGGGCTCCATGCCCATGCCAGATCCGTCCGGATCCGCCGCGAAACTGATTGAATAACATTAATTTTTCACTCTTCGCGGAACGGGAATCGATATGCGGATCCTCCGCTCCACTCCTCATTTACCATTTTCTCAGGGTCTGATTGCGGAGATCTCATTGGCAACCCCCGGCGGCTGTGTGCTCGCTATGGTCGGCGATATGCACCGCCCATGCCCCGGTTGTCCGGGGTATTATATCACCGTGGGGCCCGTAATGTCTGAAAAAAAATGTTTTCCCGTTTTTTAACCTCACCAGAAACGTACCCGCAGCAGGCGGGTGAACATTGACACCGCATCCCGTAAACCGACCCGGGAATCCCCACGGTTTTCCCAGACAGTCGGTACCTCCACGACATTGCATCCCGCCGAGCGGAGGCGCCACAGCAGCTCAACGTCGAATTCAAAGCCACATGACCGCATCAAAGGCAGCACGCTAACGAGCGCCTTTCGCCGGAAGGCCTTTGCACCGCACTGCGTATCCCGGAACGGGAGCCCGAACACCACCCGGACAAACCCGTTAAAGAGACGGCTCTGCAGCAGCCGTGACGGTGTCTGGCGGACGGGTATCTCGGCTCCGGAAATCCAGCGTGAGGCGATGGCACCGTCCGTGTCCGAAAGCGCATCAAACAGACGCTGCATCTCACCTGCGGATGTCGATGCGTCAGCGTCCATAAATCCGATACAGGATGTTTCTGCCATGCTCATCCCCTGCATGACACCTCCGCCCTTGCCAAGACGGATCGAAAATTCACGACAGGTAATATCACGTTCCGGGTGATCGAGTGCAAACGTACGCACAAGGGCGGCGGTCTCATCGGTCCCGTCGCAGATGACAATAACACGACCTTCAAATGTTCGAAGCTCATCAAGAAGGCGTGGGAGACGCTGTGCCTCATTGTATGCAGGGATGACGAGAGTGCAATCGTGGGGATCAACGGGAGGCATAAAATAGTGCGGATATCGGTTCAGTCATTAAGTTTCTCGACTATCATCTCGGCAAACCGTTCCGCGGCAGCAGGTCCGTTGGCTGTCACAAGGTCAAGGTCGGCAACGACAGGCATCCCGACGAGGTTAGCCCCACCGTGCTCCATCTCCACGACAGATGCGGGTGTCCTGAACACGGTCGCCTGCCGCCCTTTCAGGACACCGGCCTCGGCAAGAACTACCGGTGCGAGGCAGATTGCCGCTACCAGTTTTCCGGTTTCAAAAAACATTCGGACAAGCGCCTGAAGGGGTTTATTGTCCCAGAGGAAGTCCTGCGATCCCATTCCGCCGATAACCACAATGCCGTCATAATCGTCTGTCTTCTCCGTTGCATCCTGAATGGTAAGCGTCGCCTCGGCCTCCCCGCCCATCATGCCCGTGCATGTGCCGGTCCGTGTAGACGCGATATCGTATTCAATATCCTCCTTGTCGAGGATATCACAGGGAACGAACAGCTCCTCGTCGCGGAACCGCTCCGGTGCGATGATGAAGAGGATTTTCATGATAATAAAGTGGAGAGCCATTAAAGAAGAAGATTTTTATTAGCAGAATTTCATTCGAAACCAAGTGGCAGTGGCCGGGACCTGTCGAATTAAGTGCAAACAGGAGCGCGGTCAGGGTTTCCTATCCATGCTTCTCCACATGCTGGCGGATCTCCGTGCCGGGACGGTACCGGTCCGCAATATCAAGCGCGACCGCCCGGAGTTTCGCGTGTTCAAGAAGGCAGCTCTCCGGGATATCGCCCTTCCGCAGGAAAGCGGAGCTGTTTTCAACGAGCTGAATGAGTTCCGTTGCGATCAGGGCATTGAGCCAGAGAAGATCGCGGAGCATTACCGCGGTGTCGTCATGCAGGGGAGGTGCCGGGTTGCCGGGGTGGCGGAGTCCGGTTGATGCTTTTTCCATGACACCATGATGTCACCCGGAGGATTTTTCTTTTTTGGTTCCCCGTCCCGCGGTACCAATTTCCACACGCTCCTACGTGGGAAGATACTTTCTTCATCGTCGCCGCAGAATTGTAAAAAGATGAGTACCGGGTATCTTGAGGAAATTGCAGAGCACGGACGGGATGTAAATCCGTTCTTTGTCATGGCAGGAATCGAGATAGTCTCCTATGGAGGCGGTGAGGCCGAACTTTCCATGACGGTCGCCCCTGCTATGCGAAACGGCGTCGGATGGCTGCAGGGCGGCATGTTTGTTGCCCTATGCGACGAGGCGATGGCTCTCGCCCTGTACACGAAACTCGAGAAGGGGGAGTCGATAGCCACAGTCTCGGAAACAACCTCCTTTCTTCGGGGCGTCCGGGAAGGTACGATCCATGCTCGCGGGCGTGTCATCCGGAAAGGTCGCCGTGTCGCGTTCACCGAAGGCGAAGTGTTCATCCCGGATAAGGAGCAGTCGCTGCTCTCAAAGACGAGTGCGTCGTTTGCAGTGCTCCAGTAGGAGGCGGAGCGGGGAATGCCGCCCCTGCCGAACAGGCCGTCACGGGGGCCTGCGACGAATCTCACCTCAAGGCTCATGTGTGACCGGGTGCATACTATACTGTCAGCAGGACGTAGATATTTGACAAGGGGAGAGGGCATAGTGAAATATGTTGTTGTAACCGGCGGCGTGATGAGCGGTCTTGGTAAAGGTATCACTACCGCGTCCATCGGTCGCCTGCTGAAAAACCGGGGGTACCGGATCACTGCTGTCAAGATCGACCCGTACCTCAACATCGATGCCGGTACGATGAACCCCGCACAACACGGCGAGGTCTTTGTGCTTGATGACGGCGGGGAAGTCGACCTTGATCTCGGCAATTATGAGAGATTTCTTGATATAAACCTCAGTTCCGATCATAACATCACCACGGGAAAGGTATACCAGACCGTGATTGAGAGAGAGCGGCGCGGGGACTTCCTGGGAGGAACCGTCCAGATCATCCCGCACATAACCGACGAGATCAAGGATTCGATAGCGCGGGCAGCGCATAAACTGCTCGACGGCAACCATGAAGCAGACATCTGTCTCGTTGAGGTGGGCGGGACGGTGGGTGACATCGAAAGTATGCCGTTTCTCGAAGCTGTCCGGCAGATGCACGGGGAACTTCCGCGCGACGACATGGTGCTCGTGCACGTGACCCTCGTGCCCGTTGACACAATGGGGGATCATAAGACAAAACCCACCCAGCACTCCGTCAAGGCGCTCCGGGAGCTCGGGCTTGCGCCAGACATCATCGTAGCACGGAGCGACTGCATCATCTCCGCCGCAACGAAAAAGAAGATCACCGCCTTCTGCGATGTGCCGCAGCGGGCGGTGATCTCTGCCATCACCGCTCCCGACATCTATCAGGTTCCCATGGAAATGGAGAAGGAAGGGCTCGCCGATGTTGTCACTGAATACCTCAGCCTCGAAACACGGGAACCCGACACGGAGTGGTACCGGGTTGTCTCAAAAGAATATACAAACAGGGTCACGGTCGGCATCGTAACGAAGTACGGCATTGAGGATGTATACATCAGCATCAAGGAGGCGCTGAAACATGCGGGCAGGTCGCTCTCCATCGAAGTGGACATCAGGTGGTTCGATGCCGAGTCCTTTGAGCCGGGCGACCTTGCCGAGGTCGACGGCATACTCGTGCCCGGAGGGTTCGGTAAACGCGGAATCGAGGGAAAAATCAGGGCAATCGAATACGCCCGCACGTATAAAAAACCGTATCTGGGGCTCTGCCTCGGATTCCAGCTTGCCGTCATCGAGTACTCCCGCAATGTACTCGGGTGGGGCGACGCGACGAGTGAAGAAATGGGTGAGGGAACCCACGTCATCGCGATCCTGCCCGAACAGGAAGACGTGTATATGCTCGGCGGCACAATGCGCCTCGGCAACTGGGACATCACTTTAAAAGACGGGACGCTTACCCGGCGCCTGTATGGCACACCGGAGATCGTCGAACGACACCGGCACCGCTATGAAGTCAATCCCAAATATATCCCGGATATTGAAGAAGCAGGGCTGGTCTTTTCAGCGAACTGCGGCATGCGTATGGAGGCGTGTGAGATAGATGAACACCCCTTCTTCCTTGCAACACAATTCCATCCCGAATTCAAGTCACGGCCGACCCATCCGTCACCGCCGTACATCGGCTTCGTTCAGGCGTGCCGGACTAACCGGAACAGTGCATGATGTGAGGGAGAAGAAAATGGTAAATGTCACAAAATTTATCGATGAAGCGGTAGAGAAGATCCGAGCCGCGGCAGGAGACGAAAAAGTCGTGATGGCGCTTTCGGGCGGTGTTGACAGCTCAGTCTGCGCAGAACTCGCAAAACGGGCAATAGGCACCAATCTGATGCCGATATACGTTGACACCGGGCTGATGAGGAAAGGTGAGAGCGAGCGCATTTGCGAGCTCTTCTGCGACATAAATCTCACAATGGTCGACGCAGGGGACGAATTTTTTTCTGCGCTCGAAGGTGTGACCGATCCCGAGGAGAAACGGAAAATTATCGGCGAAAAATTCATCAGAATTTTTGAGCGTGAAGCAAAAAAGACCGGTGCAAAGTATCTCCTGCAGGGAACGATCTACCCTGACCGCATCGAAAGTGAAGGGGGAATCAAGAGCCACCATAATGTCGGCGGGATGCCCGTCCATATCGATTTTTCGGGCATCATCGAACCGCTCGAAGACCTCTACAAGGACGAAGTGCGCGACGTGGCGGGTGGGCTCGGCCTCCCCCGTGAAATCCAGCACCGGATGCCGTTTCCGGGACCGGGGCTGGCGGTGCGGGTGCTCGGGGAAATCACTCCGGAAAAGGTAGGAATCATCAGGGAGGCGAATGCAATCGTCGAGCAGGAACTCGTCGAGCAGTATACTCCGTGGCAATGCCTTGCCGCTCTTATCGGACTCGGCACAGGTGTGAAGGGGGACGTCCGTCTGCACGGCTGGATCGTGGCAGTGCGGGCTGTCCATTCTCGCGATGCAATGACCGCTGACCCGATCGAACTTCCGTGGAAGACCCTGCACCAGATTGGATCACGGATCACATCTGAAATTCCCGGTGTCGCCCGGGTGGTCTACGACATTACACCGAAACCCCCGGCGACGATCGAATACGAATAAAAAAGGTATTGACATGAACGAAAATCAGGATTACCGGGATCTGGACGCCCGGTATTATATGCAGGCATTCGGGCGGAGCCTGATGCTGGTGAAAGGCGCCGGATCGCGGGTATGGGACGCGGACGGGAACGAGTACATCGACTGTGTCGCGGGTATCGCTGTATGCAGTACCGGGCACTGCCACCCTGCTGTTGTCACGGCACTCTGCGATCAGGCACACCGGCTTATACACTGTTCCAACCTGTATTATGTCCCGGGACAGGCCGAATGCGCTCGCAAACTTGTGGAACTCACCGGAATGAACAGGGCTTTCTTCGTCAACTCTGGCGCGGAGGCGATGGAGGCGGCAATCAAACTGGCACGGGTCAGAACGGGACGGAAGAAGTTTGTGGCGTTCGAGGACGGTTTTCATGGCAGAACAATGGGATCCCTTGCAGTCACGCACAAACCCGCCATACGCGAACCGTTTGACCCCCTTGAACCGCAATGCAGCTTTGTACGGTATGGCGACCTGAATGCGCTCGAAACGGTTATCGATGATAAAACCGCGGGTGTGGTCGTCGAACCAATACAGGGTGAAGCCGGGATCATCAGTCCTCCCGACGGATTTCTCGAAGGTGTGCGCGAGGCATGTAATCGCCACGGGGCGCTCCTGATTGTTGACGAGGTGCAGACAGGCATGGGAAGAACGGGAAGATGGCTCGGCCTCCAGCACACGGGTGTGAAGGCGGATATCATCACCCTTGCAAAGGGGATTGCAAGCGGCTTTCCGATGGGTGCGATTGTTGCACGGGAGGGGCTTGAATTTGAGCGGGGCGAACACGGAAGCACGTTTGCCGGCGGGCCACTTGCCTGTGCGGCAGCCCTCGCTACCATCGACGTGATTGAAAAAATCCTCCCGTCAATCCCCGAAAAAGCCGAACGCTTTGCAGCAGGACTTTCCGCCCACAACCCCCGGGTGCGCGGGCTGATGATTGGTATCAGTGTCGGTGACACCTGCCCCGCCGTACAGGAGGCATGCGCCCGCGCCGGTGTGCTTGTCAACTGTGCCGGCCATGGCAACCTCCGACTCGTCCCACCCCTCATAATCACCAACGAGGAAATCGACCGGGTGTGCGAGGTCGTCAATGAAGCACTTGGTTAGGGATATCTTCCGGACGGAGGGGTACGTCTTTGCAACGAAAGCGAGGGAGATCGCGGCATCACATGGCCATAAAAATCCCGCACTCCTCGCAAGCAATGAAAACCCGTTCCCCCCTTCTTCACATGCCCTTGAGGCCGCTTCCCGGGCCCTCTCCACCGTACACCGCTACCCCGACGAACGAAACGAGGCACTCCGGGAGGCGCTCACCCTGCACTACGGCAGTCACCGGTTTGTAACCGGTGTCGGTATGGACGGGATTATCGAAACGATAATTCGCGTTCTCATCAGTCCCGGGGATTCCGTAGCCGTCAGCCAGCCCACATTTTCTTTCTACGGCATTGCCGCACGGGCACAGGGCGCCGAAGTCGTGCCGGTGCAGCGTGAGGCGGACTTCTCGGTGGATCCCGATACGTTCATACGCGCAGCACACGGCGCTAAACTCGCATTCCTCTGCTCTCCGAACAATCCTACAGGTAATGCGACGCCCGCTTCCGTGGTTGGAGAAATTGCAGAAGGGATTGACGGCCTGCTTTTTCTCGACAATGCCTATGTGGAGTTTTCAGACAAGGATTATCTGCCGCTCATGAAGAACTACGAAAACATCCTCATCGGGAGGACGTTTTCAAAGGCCTACGCCCTTGCGGGCCTCCGCGTCGGGTATGCATTTGTGCCCGCATGGCTCGAACCCTATTACCGGCGCGCGGAAACTCCCTTCGCGCTGAACAGGGTTTCATCCGCAGCTGCTGCTGCGGCTCTCGCTGATCGCAATCATACGGATGCGATTATCAGCCATGTCACCGAATGGCGGGAGAGAATGACAGCCGGGTGCCATCTCCCTGCTTTCCCGAGCAGTGCGAACTTCATCCTGATTGATGTGGCCCCGATGACCGGAGAAAAGGCCGTGGAGGCGCTTGCGGCGAGAGGAGTCATCGTCCGCTCGTGTTCGAGTTTCCCTGGGCTTGAAGACCACTACATCAGGGTAAGCATCGGGAATGCATGGGAAAACGAGATGTTTCTCACAGAGGTCAACAGTCTATGATGACCTGTATCACCGGAACTCCAGGCACCGGGAAAACCGCTGTGGCGGAGTGCCTTGCAGACCGTGGACACAAGGTCATACATATACGGGACACGATTACGCCGTATGTGCTGGAAGAGGATGATGAACGGGACACCCTTGTCATCGATACTGACCGATGGGCATCCGCTTTTCCCCGGCATGACGGAATTGTCGAAGGGCATCTTGCCCATATGCTCTCCTGCGACGCAGTCGTTATACTTCGCTGCCGGCCTGATGAACTCAGGGTGCGCCTTTCCCACCGGGGTTACCGGGAGGAGAAGATACGTGAAAATTCTGAGGCGGAGGCACTCGATGTGATCCTCGTTGAAACGCTCGATATCCATCCTGACGGGATGATTTTTGAAATCGACACCACGACAACTCCAATCGAAGTTGTGAGCGATGCGATCGAGGAGTTTATGCGGGGGAAACGCGCACCACAATACGGAAATGTTGACTGGTCCGCATTTCTGGTGCCATCCCCATGACGCTTGACCGCCTGCGCCCCTATACCGGCCCCCTGTTCCAGCCACTGGTCACGTTTTCCCGGTGGCTGGGCCTTACACCCAATACCTGCACGATCATTGCTTTTTTCGGAGCGGCAGCAGGCGGGGCAGCGTTTTACGCAGGCAACATCGCACTCGGGATAGGACTTGTCGTCGTTAATGCAGTTTTCGATGCGATTGACGGGGCACTTGCCCGGGAGATGGACCTTGCCGGACCAAAAGGAGATTTCCTTGACCACGCACTGGACCGTTATGCCGATATTTTCATCATCAGTGGCATTTTCGCGGGCGGACTGGCATCGTGGCAGATTGGTGTGTTTGCGCTGACCGGTGTTTTAATGGCGTCATATCTCGGGACACAGGCGCAGGCAGTCGGAATCGGCCGCTTTTATGGCGGGTTGCTCGGCCGGGCGGACCGCCTTGCCCTGATCGTGTTTGCCGGTGTGCTGGACCTTGCGATACCTGATGGTATATGGGGGATGCACTACCTTGGCTGGCTCCTTGTCATATTCGGTATTTTCGGTCATATTACAGCCATGCAACGATTCGCATATGCTTGGAGAGAGATGGAGAAAGGCGATACGGGATACCGATGATACCGGTAGTTATGTGTTGCCCTTCTATTCAGGGCTGAAAAAAGGTGCGGGGTCGGAAACGGGAACCAATTTGATAAAGCTTTATTTATGGCATGAATTGTAAAAAATCGCCAGATTTCCTTTTTATTCATTCCACCAAGCAAACATTTATACCTCCCTGTGGTACAGGTTTTGGTGAGTGACATGACGAATACTGGATACCATCAACATAGCTATCTTCCTTCTCTGGATGAGAGCGATATGGTAAAAATCTGGGTGATCTCCGCGTTCATCCTCCTATCCGGCCTGCTGACAATGATTGCGCAGAACCCGGGAATCGCAGTCGCCTATCCATTCCTTTCAAAGCTGACCCCTCATCTTTTCTATATTCCAATTGTGCTGATGTCACTTTGGTATCCCCGCCGGACACTCCAGTGTGTCGTCATGATCATGGCAGTCTTTGCAGCTGTGGTGACGTATTTCACCCTGACGGGAGTTGCGGTTGATTTCATCGCATCAGGGTTTACTGCGGCGATCTACCTCTGGGTTGTAGCCGCAACCTCGACCGTATCACGCGACGACCCGCTGACCTATGCAAAATGCCGCAGTATTGTCGAGAACAGGGCGAGAAACGGCCTTCTCATCAGGCAATATCTGGGTCTGACGGGAGAAGGGCAACAGTATCTCCGGAAATCACGTGAATACATCGATGCGCTTATTGAAGCGTGCCATTCGCACAACAGGGAAGTGCGTGAAAGCGCCGTCCAGACACTGGATCTGATCGGTGAACCGGCAGTCGAACCCCTCATCAACGCATTGCAGAATGAGAACGTAGCCACGCGAGAGGCCGTGGCACGGGCACTCGGTACGATCGGGGATGCCCGCGCCATCGAACCCCTCATGGAATCGTTACGTGATGAAAGCCGCCGTGTCCGTGAAGCCGGCGCCCGTGCACTCGCCGCAATCGGCACCCCGTCTGTTGAACGGCTCATTCAGGGGCTTTCGGACGATGACTGGCATATGCGGGTCGGATCAATTATTGCTCTTCGGATCACCGGTGTTCCCGAGACAATTCCCGACCTGATAGGGCTTCTTTCTGACAAGAGCATCTACGTTCGCCGCGAGGCGGTTAAAACACTCGGGAGAATGGGTGATGCCCGAGCGGTCCCACAGCTCTGCAGGGTGCTCCGGGAAGATGCCAAGGAGGTCCGGGTCAGGGCCGCGTGGGCCCTCGGTCGGATTGGCGATGATGATGCTGTTGATGCCCTGGTCGATACACTATACCATGACGCGGAACGGGAGGTGCGTGAGCGTGCTGCACACGCACTCGCATTAATGAGGACCGAAAGGGCCAGATCTGCACTGATGACGGCCACTCGCGGTGACGAAAATACGAGGGCCGCTGCGCTTGAGGCGCTCGGCAGTATATAAATCTTTTTTTTAATTCAGAACCACTGGTCCAGTGTCCGTTGCCCCCCGCGTTGCACAATTTTATCCAGAGCAGTCTGGATACGTTCCTCTGCGAAGTCATAGGTTTCGCACAGAAATGCAAGAATTTCATCAGGATTTGGATCTCCCCACTGCAGGGAGTACGAAGATGTGTTTGGCGGTTCGAGAAAAAATTGCAGAACCGGTTCGAAATCGAAGTCTGGTGACTTTTCCCTGATTGTTTCAAGAAAACGGTCCTGCCTGACAATTTTCAGCGCGGTTTTTGCACCGACCCCCCTGATGCCGGGATTGAAATCCGTTCCGATGAGGATACCAATCTTGATCAGGTCCTCACGTGAAAGAGAGTGCCCTTCCAGAACATCGCGCAGGATAATACGTTCGGGCCTGACTACAATAGTCCTCCCCCTGACTTTTCTTCGGGAACTGACTGTCAGGTTACGGACGAGTACCGGAGCACCGAAGAGCAATGCGTCATAGTCCTGCGAAACCGCATAGCTGACAACGCCGTTACGTGCCATCGATGCAGCCTGAGCCTCACCCTCGCTCGGTGCGTCCACAAAAGGTATCTTCATCAGGCGCAGCAGCTCTTTCGCACTCCCGATGATCTGCGCGTCAACCCGTGATGAAGAACGCGCCTGTCGGTACGCTTCTTCGGTATCCCCCTCCTTCAGGGCCTTTATCCACAGCTCACCCGCAACTCGCCGCGTTTCCCGTCGTTCCCTGACCGTTTCAGCTTTGAATTCAGGCGGGGGTCCATCAAAGATAAAGACGGGACGGATCCCCTTTTCAAGGAAATTAATCGTACGGAAAAAGATGCCTGACAGGTGCGAGGTCACCCTTCCTTCACGGTCCATCAGGGGTGTTCCGTCAGGCTGCCTGATGATGCTGAGAAACTGGTACAGCGCATTATGCGCATCGATGGCACCTATGCCGCCCAGCGAATTCCACTCAACAGTGGTCTTATAATCCGCCAGCAGGTCCCGGATTGCAACTCCCATGCTATCAGACACGCGAAAATTAATTGGTATGTTCCGGGGCCATGCGCCGGATTAACGGTACATCCGCCGCGAGAGGTCGTTCACGATCCCTTCCATATGCGAAACGGTGTGTTCGTACTTCTGGCTCATCCCGCTCGAGAGTTCCTCGAGGTTCACCCGCATCGTACGTTCGCGTGAGATGACGCTTTCATCGAGATGACGGATTTTCATGGCAAGGGAGAGAAAAAGGCCGCCAAAGGACAGCATCATCAATACCGTCGAGATTGCGATGATGAGATCCTGCCACAGGCGCATAACGAGAACAAGCGTCGAGACAACGAGCACTATGGTCAGAATGATATCAATCAGGTATTCCCGAATATCCATGCTTTTAGATGATGACAAACCATTAATTAATCTAACTATATAGTCTGTAGACGCCGGATTGGTTCCAATCCCATTTCGGGCAGTGCTGGCATCACCACCAGAGCGGGTACGCGAGTAAGGTGAATCCCCGCCGGAAAGACAGATACGGGCATACGAAGAAACGCCCCGTATCCCACGTTTTCCTTATATCTCAGCAAAAACAGACGGAGCAATACAATGGATTTACGAAATAGTGCACCTTTCATCGGGATGCCGCTACTGCTGATCGCAGTCCAGATAGGCGCCCTCCTCCTCACTCCCCAGATGCAGAGTGCGGGTATCTCGGCATTCGAAGATCCGGCATCATTCGGAAACACGCTCATCTTTATCGGTATTCTTCTCGGATTCACTCTGATACTGCTCCTGCTGATCCGCTGGGGGGGCAAGCGGATAATCGCCGCAGTCATCGCCGCTTCGATATTCTTTACGTTCATCTACATATTCAGCGCTTTAACGATGTTTGTATTCGGCGGATCGCTCATCGGTACAATCGCTACGTTCCTGCTTGCTGTATGTGCAACGGGCGTGCTGTACCTCTACCCGGAATGGTATGTTATTGATACGCTGGGGGTACTTATCGCTGCGGGAGTTGCCGCGATCTTCGGCATTTCTCTGGAGATCGCCCCGGTGCTCATCCTGCTCGTCCTGCTCGCGGTGTATGACGCCATCTCGGTGTACAAAACACGCCATATGATCGAACTCGCGGAGAACGTCGTGGAAATGAAGGCACCGATTCTTGTCGTCATTCCGAAAAGCAGGAATTATTCCTACATAAAGGAAGGGCTTTCACTCGAGAAAGGCGAACGGGGGGCATTCATTATGGGGATGGGGGACCTGATCATGCCTTCCATCCTTGTCGTATCAGTGCACGCTTTTCTTGATGCACCACTCATCCTCGGGCTTCTTTCGCTGCCGACTGTAGGCACGATGCTCGGATCCCTTGCCGGCCTTGCGGTGCTCCTGTATTATGTAAACCGCGGCAACCCACAGGCAGGCCTTCCCACCCTGAATGGCGGTGCCATTGCGGGCTTTCTTATTGTATGTCTTCTAACGGGGAGCTGGGGCTGGATACCCGGTATCTGAGCAGCAAATCCAGCACCTCCATTACTCCCTCGCCCGTTGCCGTTGACATGGAGGGATACCCTTCACCCGGGAAAATATCCGCCTTATTAACCACAGCTTCCACAGGGACGTCCGATTCCCTGCGAATCTCGTCGAGGAGGTGGATCTGGTCAACAAGGGGGTACCCGCACTCCTCACTTGCATCGATTATGAAAAGAATGACGTCCGCTACATGGGTCACCGCACTCATCGCCTGCTGCTCTATTACGTTGCGTTCGTCCGCAGGCCGGTCAAGCACTCCGGGCGTGTCCACGAACTGGATACGCTCCCGGCCGATTTCACGGTGCCCGACAATCACCTGTTTGGTGGTGAAGGCATAGCCTGCGATCTCCGGTTCTGCCGAGGAGACAAGGCGAATGAATGAAGATTTACCCACATTGGGGAATCCGGCGATGACCACAGTGAATGTGTCCTGCACTTCGGGAAGCTTTCTCAGGCTGTTTCGCACATCATTGAGAAAATGAAGATCGGTGTCGACCTGATGCACGATGGAGGAGATCCGGGCGACTGCCCGCCTCCGGAGAACCGCCGTGTCTTCCGCGTGCCGCATCTCCCGCGCGTACGAAACCCCGACCGATCGTGCCTGCGATGCAGCCCATGCCAACGCCCCAAGGGACTGTTTTACCCGGTCGATCCCAAAGAGTATATTGACCGTCTCCCGGTAAAACGGTGAAAGAGCATCAAAAGATGGAAATTTACGTACCGTATCGTCAAGTTTGTCGAAGACGGCGCTGGAGATGCTCCTGACAAACTCTTCGTTGCCCCGATCCTTATTGAGTTTCTCCTTTCGTTTCACTGCCGCGCGGCGAAATGCCCGGTCGAGCACTTCTTCCGCCGTGGGCACTGTTGGGATTTTTTCTAATTCCACGTCTGCACAACCGTATCTATTTATGTAAATCCGGATGATTAATCGTTATGGATCTCTCGCTCATCCAGAAGGATATCCTCATTACGCTCATTTCCCTCTATCATAAGCAGTCGCATGCTATAAAAGGGGAGGAGATCGCGGAGGTGCTGCGGCGAAATCCGGGTACTGTGCGAAACCAGATGCAGGCTCTCAAGGCACTCAGTCTTGTGGACGGGGTACCAGGCCCTAAAGGCGGCTACACACCCACTGAGCAGGCATACCGTGAACTCAACCTGACATCGTATGAGCAGGAATCCGATGTTCCGATTTCAAAAGACGGAAAACCAGTCCATGGCGTGAATGTCTCGGAGATAGACTTTACCACGATTTGCCATCCGGATGTCTGCCATGCGGTGGTCAAGCTCATCGGAAGCGTCAAGCTCTTCACTATCGGGGATATGATCTCAATCGGACCGACACCTGTAAACAAGCTCCTCGTCAGCGGAGAGATCTACGGAAAGGACGAAGTTCAGCAGGCCCTCCTGATCACCATATCCGAGATGATATCGCTTCCGAAAAAGCACATTAAATCATACATGAGTTCCCCCCTGTATACTCTTCCGGTCGATGCCAGTCTGCGCGAGGCAGTCCATCTCTTCACTCTCCACCATATCCACGGCGCGCCTGTCATCAGGGACGACCACCTGCTGGGCATCGTGACACTGAGCGATATTGCCAGGGGCATTGATGACGGAAAAACGCTTGAAACACCGGTTTCGGAAGTAATGACCGCCGACGTGGAAACCGCCCCCGCAGACATGAAACTCTTCGAAGTGATTGGACAGTTTAAAGAGCGGGAAATCGGGCGCCTTATTATCGTCGAAGGATCCAAACCGGTGGGCATACTGACACAGTCAGATATTATCCGCGTCTTCCCGCTTCTCTGATAGGGTCGGGATCAAAAGACGCAAATTCGCCCGCCTTTTGTACAAAACTCGATATTAGAACAATTTAAATATTAGTACATACTCCTTTTTTTTATGAAAAATACCTACTCCCGCAGCCTTTCAAAGAAAAAAGTCATGAGTACCGATGGCATGCTGATCGGTATGATAAAAAATATCCTTGTCGATCTCGATACCGGCCTTGTCATCGACCTTGTCGTGAAACCCGATCCCACTTTTGACACGGGCGGATACACGATGGATGGCGATCGGATGTTCATACCGTTTGAAGCGGTCAAAGACATCAAGGACTACATCGTGGTCGATCGCTATCTTTCCAAAAAATAATGTGAAAAGCAGGCACGCACAAACTCGACAAACCCATCCCCGTACATTTTTTTCGTCACGTAATCGGCGGCATCCTTCGTGACCTGATGCCCGTTTGCCACCGCCCCGCCGATTCCGGCGGACCGTACCAGTTCGGCGTCGTTTTCAGAATCCCCGATTGCAATAAAATCAGCCGGAGATAAACCCATTTCGGCAGAAAGCCGGATAAAGGCCGAACCTTTGTGTACTCCGGGGGTCTGGAGATGAATGGCAAATCCGGTGTCAAGTACGCAAACCTGATAATCACGAAGCACGGTCCGCACCTCATCGACATCGACGGTTTTCGCAAACGCCACGTCCGCCACCCGGTAATCCGGACTATAGAGTTCGAGCCGGACTCCCTTTTCGTTAAAATATGCTTCAAGCGCGTGAAACGCTGTCCAGCACCCCTCCTGATCTCCGCATACACGGGGGGTGCCCTGAAATGTGACACGAAAGACACCGCCGTTCTCGGCGATGATCGTCCCGTCAGTCCCAATCATTTTGCAGAGAATATCAAGGGAACAGACCGTGTTCCCGCTTGCGAGGACAACAGGGACGCCTTTATCGACGAGAGTACGGATTACATGGATGGCATCGGTATTGATCCGGCGTCTGGAGTCGGTAATCGTGCCGTCGATGTCGCAGATCAATGCCCGCGGGGAAGGGCGGGGCACTGCCGCCTGACCGCGTTCGGTGTGCTGTGGACAGGTCATACGCTTTTGAGCCCTGCCTCTTCCACGATAAACGCCGCTTCCCCCTCAGGGAGGTTCGGGCTGTCAACAAGTTTCGCAACCCGTTTTCCGCCCTTGCTCTTCCGCAGGTACACCCGGAACTTGGAGGCATGCCCGACAATATTACCTCCGACCGGCTTCGTTGGGTCCCCGAAAAAGACAGCGGGGTTCGACTGCACCTGGTTGGTAACGAGTGCGACGGCATTGTGCTCTTCTGCGATCTTTGCAATGTCGTACATGTGTTTGTTGAGCTTCTGCTGGCGAACCGAGAGCGTTCCCCTCCCCGAATACTCCGCCCGGAAGTGTGCGGTCAACGAATCGACGATGAACAGGCGCACCGGCCGATTCGTGTCACGAAGCCCGGCGGCCAGTTCACGGGCACTGTCAAGCAGCAGCATCTGGTGATCCGATGTGTATCCCTTCGCTACATGAATATGTTCGAGGAACTCCTCGACAGGAGGGATATCCCAATCAATCTCGAGGCCTGCGACCATCTGTGCGATACGTTCAGGACGGAAGGTGTTTTCGGTATCGATATACACGCATGATGCGGAAAGGCCGCCAAAATCCTCGGGCAGTTGGGCGTTCACCGCCATCTGGTGGGCGATCTGGCTCTTCCCCGAACCGAATTCCCCGTAAAATTCGGAAATCGACTTGGTTTCAAGCCCTCCACCGAGCAAATCGTCAAGCTCGGGCACCAGCGTCGAGAGCTTTCTCACCTCTTTTCGCTCCTCGAGGACTACTTTTCCCGTCTTGAAACCACCGATATCGGCCATTTTCCGGGCTTCCCGGATCATCTTCTTTGCCGTGGCTTCGCCAATCTCCGCCGCTTCGGCAAGATCGGAATACGACGCCGTCGCAATGCCTTCGATGGTCGCATACCCTGCCTCGCGCAATTTGTCGGCGGTCGTCGGCCCGACACCGGGCAGGTCTTCGAGATCAATTTCTCCCATGGTCGTTGTACCTCTCGTAATTCGATTACATATGACTTTCCAAAACGGCATATTACAGGGGCGGCGCGGAGGGTGAAAGTGTTCGCTCAGGAGTCTTTCTGAGAATCCGGGCAATCCGATCCTTCAGGAGAGCCGGATCAATCCGAACAGGAGTGCACGTTCCGACCGTAATGCGGTTCTGTGAACGCCGCCCGGTTACCTGCACTTCGGCACCCGGCGGCAGCGGGGTGTCTAGCAGGAAGGCGGTCTCCCCGTCATCGATGCAAAGTCCGAAGAAAGTCTCGATGACAGTACCTGTAAACGTCACAGGCTCATCGTCCGTCATGACAACCCGGATGGCGCTTCCCCACCCTATGTGCAGCTCACATTCACCTGATTTCGCCCGCTTCACGGGTGCGTTGAATACCTCCACGGTGTCACCGGGCGCGAACGGAAGCAGGGCGTGCTCCCCCCAGAGGACAAACGGCACTTCAGTCCCGCCGGACCCGACGGTAATGTTTCGGACATGGGAACGTGTCCCCTTCCGTGTCTCGAACTCCCGTGCCGGACGGACCGCGACCACCTCCCCTGCACTACACACGGGCTTACCCTCCGCGAGCATACCAAGAGGTGTAAACGGTACCGTGACCTGCACGTCGACTGCCTGAACAACAGCCTGTTCCCCGAGGCTGTACTCCCTTCCGCCTGTGCGGGGATTAAATGCTGCACCTTCGATTCGCACCGCACGCCCGGATGCATCCGACAGCTGCTCGAAAAGCGGAGGGTGCCAGCAGACAAGGCGTGCAGTCCCATCCGCATCCCCGACAATGACGTCGATCCGTTCCCCCGGGGTGCCGTCCCGCCGGGTGAATGTCTGCACATCGCCCGCAAAGAGGACACGGACTTCAAGGAGTACCCGATCGGCATCGGGAACCTCCCCGGACACCGTGACTTCCCGTGTCGCGATGTCGCACGCCGCCTTCTGAAGATCGACGACCTGCACCTCGGCAGGGGATCGGAGCCTTCCTGCAATCTCAAGCACATCTCCGGGAGCGATCTCGGCCACGGCACCCGTTCGCTCGTCCCAGAGAAGAAGTGTGATCTCACCCGTTTCGTCACCAACCCTGACGCGGGCCACACACCCCTCTGTGCCGTCCGGCCTGCCAAATGTCCGCGGTTCGGAAACAGTAAGCACTTTACCAAAAAAACAGGCAAGGCTTGCATCGGATGCAAGCTTCGCAATCGGCCGGTGTTCACGGCCTGCCGCCCTGACGACGAGCATCGCCGCCGTCTGCTCGTCGAGTAATCCCCCGGAGGCCTCGATCGTCTCTCCGATGAGCCGCTCATACTCCTCAAAGGAGTAGAGATCATCCACGAGCGCATAATGCAGGCGCACCCGGCCACCCCCTCTGCTTTATTCCTGCCATGGCGGCGTCTGCATCGTGCCGGTGAGATCCCCGACGGTCTCCCCGCGGCGCATCAGTGCCGCCCGTGCACCATTCACCAGCACCTCGGGACACCGGGGCCTGCTATTGTACTGCGATGACATGGAAAAGCCATATGCTCCGGCATCGAGAACCGCAATCAGGTCTCCGGCCTTTACGGCAGGCAGCCGGCGATCCGAAGCAATGATGTCCCCTGTTTCGCAGATCGGCCCCGTGACGGTATACTCGCCTGCGGGTTTAGCGTCCGCACGGTTGGCAACCACTACTTCATGCCATGCATCGTAGAGCACCGGTCGGGCAAGCAGGTTGAATCCCGCGTCGACGTTCACAAACGTCTTATGCGACTGCTTGACGGAATTGACAGCCGTCAGAAGGACCGTGGAATCCCCGACAAGATACCGCCCCGGCTCGACCCATAGTTCGGGGGTGATCCCGCACCGGTTAATCGCCTCGAGAAACACCGGCATCACGGCGTCTGCGTATTCCTCGGGTGTTGGAGCAACATCAATCGAACGGTGGTACGGGATCCCGAGCCCGCCCCCGATATCGAGAAACTTCAGTTTTATACCGAGATCCGTGACATCCCGCGCAACCTCCGCCATCACGCCGGCGGCCCGGGCAAACGGCAGGACGTCGAGGATCTGTGATCCGATATGGCAGTGCATCCCGACAGGGCGCACATGGTCGCAGGCAAGGGCCTCCCGGTACGCGTCGAGTATCTGGTCCGCGGGAATCCCGAACTTGCTCGTCCTGAGCCCTGTCGCAATCTTCGGGTGCGTAGGTACTTCAAGGGCCGGGTTGACACGGAAAGCAATCTCGACCGTTTTCCCGGCAGCCCCGGCAGCAGCATCGAGCTGGCGGAGCTCGTCGATCGAATCGACCGACACGCGAACTCCTTTCGCAGCGGCAAGCGCGAGATCGACAGGGCTCTTTGAGCTCCCGTTGAAGAGCAGCAGGCGGGGATCCATCCCTGCCGAAAGTGCGAGATCAAGTTCGCCTGCAGAGAAGACATCGGCACCGGCTCCCTGCCGGGCGAGAGTCCGGAGAATGGCGAGATTCCCGTTCGCTTTCGCCGCGTACAGAACCTGTATGGCAGGGTAGTGGCGTTTCAGGGCCGACGCAAACCGGGTGAAATTCGCGATAATCCGCATTTCGTCCGTAACATAGAGCGGTGTGCCGTATTCTTCCGCAAGAGTGACACAGTCGTGCCCACCGATATGCAGGTGCCCGCCCCCGATGGTGAGGTGGGGAGGGAGGTTCAAAAGGCAAGCCCCCTCATGCGCTCGAGCGCCTCTTCTATCCGCTCCATCGACCGGGTAATGGCGAACCGGACATATCCTTCTCCGTGGGTTCCGAACCCGACGCCGGGAGTGACGACAATGCCGGCTTCGTTCAGCATCCGTGCTGCGAACGCCATGCTATCCGCAACAGGCATCCAGACATAGAAGGTCGCCTTCGGCATCGGAACCTCAAAGCCAAGTTCCCGCAGACCGCCGACAAGCAGATCACGCCGCTTCTGGTAGACACGGCAGGCATCGGCGACACACTGTTGCGGGCCGGTGAGTGCAGTGATTGCCGCCCTCTGGATAGCATCGAACGCTCCCGAATCGACATTCGTCTTGACACGCCCGAGCCCCGCAATGATGTCCGCATTGCCCGCGGCCATCCCGATTCGCCATCCCGTCATGTTGTAGGTCTTTGAGAGAGAGTGCATTTCAATACCCACCTCTGCCGCCCCGTCAACCTCGAGAAACGAAAGCGGCCGGTACCCGTCGAAGGCGATCTCGGAGTACGCATTGTCATGCACAACGACGATATTGTGTTCCCGGGCGAAATCCACCACTTCGGCAAAGAAAGCCCGGGACGCGACGGCGGCTGTCGGGTTGTTCGGATACCCGAGAAACATCAGTTTCGCCCTCTGCAACACGTCGGAAGGGATGTCATCAAGCACCGGGAGAAACGCATGCTCCGCTGTGAGGGGCAGTTCGTGCATCTTTCCCTCGGCAAAGAGCGTCGATGTCCGGTAAACCGGGTATCCCGGATCGGTGGCAAGCACATAATCGCCGGGATTGACGAACGCCTCGGGAATGTGTGCGATGCCCTCCTTTGATCCAATCAGGGCAAGAACCTCGGTGGCGGGATCGAGGTCGACTGAAAACCGTCCGGAGTACCAGGCTGAAACCGCCTCGCGGAACGCATACATACCCGTATAACTCGGGTAATGATGAGTAGCGGGATCGCGGGCGGCAGTGCAGAGTGCCTCGACGATATGAGGGGGTGTCGGGAGATCGGGATCGCCGACACCGAAGTCGATAACGTCCACACCCTGCCGCTGTTTTTCTGCTTTCATCTCGTCAATTCGTGCAAAAAGATACGGAGGGAGATGATTCAGGCGTTGAGCGTACATTACGCAATGGTGTTGAACGCCCCGACACATTAACATTCACACAGACACCGGAAAAGCCCCCTGAATCGTCCGCATCTATTTTGGGGAGAACGTCCAAACCACTCGGGAGGGAGGGCGAGAAGAAACGTGATGGACGAACATCCGGCTATACGCATCGAAGGGGAGACGGTAACAAGGTTCATGGATCACGTCATCCGGGAGGACCGGTTCAGGATTCATCTCAACGGCGAGCTGTTCATCGAACAGATAGCAAGCCACGGCCACATTGCCGAGCTCGGCGCAGGACTGGTCATCTCGGAAGGACTTTCCGATTCGGTGGAACGGGTGGATGTACAGGGGGAAAACATCTATGTAGAGGCGGATGTACTGAAGGATCGGGAGCTAGAATACCGGACCGGCGGAGGATTCGGGCTTAAATTTCCCCCGAAACACGTATATTCTCCCCTCATAATAGCACCCGCGGAAGTCGTAGCTGTCACTCGTGCGATTGAATCGGAGACATGGCGAAAGACAGGCGGCGTGCACTGCTCGGTGTTGTATTCACAGGGTGAAATCCTCGCCCAGATCTGTGATATCGGCCGGCACAACACGGTGGATAAGGTGATCGGTTATGCCGAGCTCAACGGCATTGACCGCTCGCTCTGCTGTATCGGGTGTACGGGAAGGCAACCGGCCGGCATGGTTTCAAAGGATGCAAACGCTGGCATTCCGGTTGTAATTTCCCGCGCCGCATCAACCAATCTCGGTATCCTAACCGCCGAGGAAACCGGGATTTGCCTGATCTGTTTTTCCCGGAACGGCAGGTTTACCATCTATAGCAACCCTCAAAGGATTCTGGGAATAATGGAGGGAGATGCGGGCAGAACCGGAGAAGAGGAAGAAATATGAATGATACGCAGATACCAGCGGGCACGGGCCTTGTCATGCTCGGCTGCCCCCAGATCCCAATCCAGACCAGTGCGGCACTCTACCTTGTGCACAGGCTCAGGAAGGCAGGATTTACCACAACTGTTGCAGGTACAAAAGCCGCCCGCTCCCTCCTTGAAGTTGCCGATCCGGAGCGGGCGTATCTCGACGAGGTAATCGATCTTGATACATGCATCGGGATGGTGGCAGAGCGGGAGCGTGACTTTGACCTCTGTTTTGTTTTCGTCCATAACGATGCGGGAATTGCCTACAGCGCAAGCATGGCGGCAATGTCGGAGGGCAGGGTCTATGCCGTGATAGTCGGTGGATCTGCCGAGGAGATTCTTGCCCAGATGGACGGGATCCCCTGTGAAAAGATCATGGCAAAAGGGAGTCACAACCCGCTGCCGATGAAGAGAAAACTTGACGGGGTGCTG
Source organism: Methanomicrobiaceae archaeon (assembly GCA_016926855.1). GTDB lineage: Archaea > Halobacteriota > Methanomicrobia > Methanomicrobiales > Methanomicrobiaceae > LKUD01. The sequence goes on from JAFGNT010000018.1 coordinate 65,301, forward strand.
GAATGGGTTGTATCGAATCGATGAAATACGAGATTCTGGAGCGGCAGGTTTCGTTCCGGGAGGCCGCGGAGTACGTCCGGAAACATATGCCCGAGAGGTACGAGGTGCCTCCGGGATACCGGATGTGTGACATACACATTATCGGAGTGCCTCCCATTCTCATAGGTGTCGAAGGCACGACGCTCGTATTTCCCTTCACCAAACCCTGCCACGGAACGTTTCTCCTGAGGCTGGAAAGCGCTGAAGAGACTGAGCATCTCAGAAAAGCGGGCAAGCGTGTATAGTTACGCCCGAAGCCCTTCGGTCATCCGGGTCCGCGATGGAAGTGTCCGGCGGTGATCCCGCCAATCGCACACGCCATCACCTTTTTTTTAAGTGCGGCGAGGAGACGGGTGAGATCAGCGGATGCATCGAGGGTATGCCCGAGTGCCTCACTGTACGCAGTCGAAACCGTCCGCGCATATGCCCCCGTCCGGTGCCGCACATCAATGGTGAACACATCGCACCCGGTTGACAACAGCTCCGGCATTGCATCGATCAGGCAGGTTTCCCGTGCATTCTGAATGTGGGTCCTGCATTCACCGTCGATATGAACCGGAAAGAGATGACCGCGACCATCCCGGATACCGAACCAGTCGGCACCGCCATCTGCCCATGCATCACCCATATGAGTCTTCATCAGGCAGTCCTCGGAGACCATCATTTCCACGGGGCCGTGGACAATTATTTCGAAGGCAGGATGGGGGGTGATGGTGCGGGCACGCAGAACGAGTTCCTTCATTCCCTGCCCGGATAGTTCCTGTGAGAGGGTGAGTGACCTGAACCGGCGGGCAAGACACCCGGCTGCACGATGGTTGAATACGTTCAGGCCCGTGCCGCCGTAGAGGGCGATATCCGGTGCATGCCGGAGTATCGTCTCCCCGTCCCCATGTCCTTCGACCATCACACCGTGGACCGCCTCGGGCAGGCTATGATCGAGAACCCGGGTGGCAAGGGAGCGGAACAGGGGGCCGGTAATGCGGGGCCACTTCCATACACATTCCGCACCCGCGCTGTGGCAATGGTGGGCCATATCATCCAGAATGCCCGCCAGCGCTTCGTCGGAGCCGGCCGTCCCGCACGGCCCCGTCGGAGGTTCGAAATAAATCCGGCGGCACCCGCCCGCAACCGCTTCACGAACCGTCTCCGGTGTATCGGAAAACGCCGCAAGCACGGGGACGGGCGGCTTCTCGGCAGCCCGGGGCATCTCCTGGAGAGTTACAAGAACGGAGCGGCTCCCCGATTGCGCCGCGGCCTTCTCCGGGGACGAAGGGAGGAATGACGCAACAACCGCTTCTTCGACATGCCGGAGGAACCTGCGCCGGAGCCGGTTAATCTCACCGACAGGTGCAAACAATCCTCCGGGATAGTCGATCTCCAACCGGCGGATCCGAAACGGAGTTCCTCCGGTGCGTTCCAGGAGACTCTTGATCTGTGCTTCCCCGAGAGGGCTGCTCCGTGCCGGTTCCCAGGCCCTGTCCCCGTGTACTGTCACGATTCCTCCATACTTCCCGGCAGCACCCACTTCCCCTTCCAGTACCGGAAAGCCATCCTCGAACCCAAGATGCATATCAACCGGAAGGATCCGGCTCCTCTCCTCTGCAAGAATCCGTTGAGCACGCTGAGAAAGCGATGCGCGGCTGGTCAGCGACACAGGACTTCCCGGCTCTACTTCCTGCGCCACCCGGAGACGGAGTATTCCGTCTTCCGTAAAAAACGGTGGCCTGATCACTACTCCGGTGTCCTCCCGCCGCTTTCCCCACGCATGCACAACAATACCGTCGCCCGGCTCCGGCATGGTACCCTCGACCGCGACAACTGCCTCACCACGCCGCCGGTCATACTCCCGGATACGGCCGATTGCCAATCCGCGGTTGCCAGGCCGTTCTGGGCCGATAATGGAAAGGCCGCGCTCTCCCATCAGGTACCCGCCCGTAAACGAGCGGTTGAAAGCGAGGGCCAGATCGCGCATATCGTCATCCGAAGGGGTCCAGGTACCGTCGGCGATCGCATCGAGGGCACGGCGGTATACATCAACGACAACGGCGACGTATTCGGGAGACTTCATCCTCCCTTCGATCTTGAGCGAGGCCACCGGCATACGGACAATGCGGGCGAGATGCGGATAGAGAGCCAGATCACGGGGGGAGAGGATGAACGGGTAAGTTAGCGGGATGTCGCGCATGTGTTCCGGTCTGCCGGCAGCATCCGTTACTCCTGCAACAAGAGTATACGGCTTTCGGCAGGGCTGGGCACAGGTGCCCCGGTTTCCGCTTCTCCCACCGACGAGAGAGGAAAAGAGGCATTGGCCCGAATAACAGTAGCAGAGAGCGCCATGAACAAATATCTCAAGCCCGATGTCACGGCCCCGGCATAAGTTTCCGATACGCGTGATTTCCTCAATCGGACATTCGCGGGAGAGCACGACACGCGAAATCCCCATCTTCATTGCCCGGAGCACACCCGAGGCAGAATGCACCGTCATCTGGGTGGAGGCGTGGAGCGGCAGATCGGGAACAACGTCCCGGGCCAGCGATACGACGCCCATGTCCTGCACGAGCACCGCGTCAACACCTCGCTCATAAAGCCAGAGCAGATATGCGACAACATCGGGCAGTTCATCATCACGCACAAGGGTGTTCGCCGTCACGTATACCCTGACATCACGCCCGTGGCAGAACCGTACCGCTTCTGCCAGTGCTTCGTCATCGAAATTCGAGGCATAGCGACGTGCCCCGAACCTCCTTCCCCCGAGATAGACGGCATCGGCGCCGGCGGCGACCGCGGCACGGAGTGCTTCCGGAGATCCTGCCGGAGCGAGAAGTTCGGGAAGGACAGGTCGGTTCACACGCACCTATGGGACGGCGTGATCGATTAAGGATACGATGGGTGAGGCGGGACACATATAAGCGTGAAGATACTCCATTTCCCTGTAAGGTGGAATGCGGAATGGAAGAGATGAACCTCCTCGAAACGGTACGAAAACAGATCTGCACCTGCTCTGTCGACCTTCGGCTCACCCCGAATGTCGAGGAGCTGCTGAAAAAACCTATGCACGAACTGCACGTGTCGCTCCCGGTCAGGATGGACGACGGCACGATCCAGACGTTCCAGGGATTTCGTGTTCAGTACAACAATGCACGGGGACCGGCAAAAGGGGGAATCCGGTTCCACCCGGATGAGACGATCAACACCATCCGTGGACTTGCCGCGATCATGACATGGAAATGCGCACTCCATGACCTTCCGCTTGGCGGCGCGAAAGGAGGTGTTATCTGCAATCCCAAGGTGATGTCACAGGGGGAGCTCGAACGCCTGAGCAGAGCCTATATGAAGGCAATCTGCCGCTTCATCGGACCGGGCCGCGACATACCGGCACCGGACGTCTATACAAATCCGCAGGTGATGGCGTGGATGATGGATGAGTACGCCTCGATAACCGGATATACCGAATTCGGTGTCATCACCGGAAAACCTGTCACTCTTGGTGGATCGGAGGGGCGCGATGACGCCACGGCCCGGGGAGGCTGGATCGCCATCCGTGAAGCAGGAAAACACCTCGGCGTTTATTTTGCCATCAGGGAAACCGCTTCAGCGATGGAGATGCCCGTCACCAACACAACCGTTGCGGTACAGGGATTCGGAAACGTCGGTTATCATGCCGCCCGGCTTGCGGGTGAGTTGGCAGGGTGCCGGGTGGTTGCCCTATCAGACAGCCGGGGTGCCATATATAATCCGGAGGGACTCGATCCGCATAGTGTCATGGAGCATAAGAAAAAAACCGGATCGGTGACGGGATACCCCGGTGCGTCTGCGATAACCAACGAAGAACTGCTTGAACTCGAGGTTGATATCCTGATTCCCGCAGCACTTGAAAACGTTATCACCGCGAAAAATGCCCACCACATCCGGGCAAAAATACTCGCTGAATTCGCAAACGGCCCGACCACACGGGAAGCGGAAGATATACTTTCAGAAAACGGCATCCACATCATACCGGACTTCCTCTGCAACGGCGGCGGTGTGATCGTATCATACTACGAGATGGTGCAGAATTTCACTATGGACCACTGGCCGGCGACGGAAGTCCGCCGTCGTCTCGACGAGAGGATGACGGCGGCGTATACTGCGGTATACACCATGGTGCGGACCCACGGTGTGCCGATGCGGCAGGCGGCCTACACCATCGCCCTCGAGCGTGTCGTCCGTGCGATGGAGGATAGGGGATGGGTGTGAGAGGAAAAACCGGAAATCGACCCGAACAGAATGTTTATCTAGGAGGATATCGTGATGTATCGAATGGAAATCAACTATTCACAGGGATTTGATGAAAATGGCAGTATGGAAATGTAAAAAATGCGGATATCTTTATGACGAGAGCATCGGTGATGCAAAGACCGGTATCAAGGCGGGGACGAAGTTCGAAGATATCCCCTCCGACTGGGTATGTTCCCGCTGCGGTGCCGGGAAAAACCAATTCATCAGGAAAGAGAGTACCTGAAAGGGAGCGATCGTGTGAAGAAGATGAAGTGCAGCATCTGCGGACATATATATGACCCGGTAAAAGGGGATGAAGGAGTACAACCCGGTACAGACTTTCGTGATGTTTCCGCCACATGGATATGCCCGGTATGCGGTGCAGCAAAGGATAAATTTCAGGAAATGACGTAACATGCCGGTACGTGAACTATCCCCGGATATCTACACCGTCGGGGTGATTGACTGGGACCGGACACTGTTTGACGAACTAATCCCCCTCCCGGACGGCACATCCTATAATGCCTATCTCGTAAAGGGCAGCGAAAAAACGGCTCTCATCGATACGGTCGATCCAATAAAAGAAGAGGAGCTCGTCCTCAATCTCGTCCGCCTTGGCATCGGTGCCATCGACTACATCGTCATAAACCACGCCGAGCAGGACCATTCCGGATCACTTCCGATGATCCTCGAGCTCTTTCCGATGGCGACTATCGTGACAACCGCAAAATGCAGGGAGCTGCTCGTTAGCCTGCTCGGCATCCCCGACATCCGCTTTAAAACGGTCGAGGACGGCGATACGATTGATCTGGGCGGGAAAACGCTGGAGTTTCTCCACGCACCATGGGTGCACTGGCCTGAGACGATGCTTACGTATGAACGGGAGAGCAGGATACTCTTTTCATGCGATCTCTTTGGATCCCATGTCGCATCAAGCGGCCTTTTCCATAGCGACGAATGCGCCTGCTATGAACCTGCAAAACGGTATTATGCCGAGATCATGATGCCGTTCCGCGGGAGTATCCGGGGATATCTCGAGCGGCTTCTCACGTACGATATCACCGCTATCGCGCCGAGCCACGGCCCCGTATACGGCCAACCCGCATTCATCCTCGACGCATACCGCGACTGGACCTCGGATGAGGTGAAAAACGAGGTCGTCATACTCTACATCTCCATGCACGGGTCCACCCGGAAGATGGTTGATTACCTGACCACTGCACTGGTGGACCGGGGCATCACTGTCAGGCTCTTCAATGTCACGGTTGCCGATATCGGCAAGATTGCGATGTCCCTCGTCGACGCGGCAACCGTCGTCATAGCGACACCGACCGTCCTTTTCGGCCCGCATCCCCGGATGGTTGCCGTCGCATACCTGGCGGGAGTGCTCAGGCCCGGAGTACGGAACGCCGCAATCATCGGATCCTACGGATGGGGAGGAAAGACCGTCAAGGTGCTTGGTGACATGCTTCAGGGATTAAAGGCGAATATGCTCGAGCCTGTATACACGAAAGGCCTCGCAAAGGAAGACGCGCTCCACAAGCTCGACCTGCTCGCCGACGAAATCCTTAAAAAGCATAAGGACGACAGAATCGTGTAATCCCACGGGAGGATATCATGACAAAAATCCTTGAATTCTATACATGCGGCTCGTGCGGGAATGTCGTAATGATCACGCACACCGGCGAGGGAGAACTCACCTGCTGCGATCAGCCGATGAAACTGCTTGAGGAAAAGACAGCGGATGCGGGGAAAGAGAAGCATGTCCCCGTGATTGAGAAGACGGCCTCCGGCATCAGGGTAAAGGTCGGTGAAGTGCCCCACCCCATGATGAAGGAGCATTATATCCAGTGGATATCCGTTAAAAAAGACCGTAATTTTTACATACACGCCCTCCGGCCCGGAGAAGCACCGGAAGCCGAATTCCCCGTCCAGGATACGAACGTTAAGTCGCTCATCTATTGCAACGTCCACGGCCTCTGGACAAATAAAAAATAACATCTGTTTTTTATCCAACGAAAACAGCAAGCACTCCCTTCATGGAAAATACAGAAATAACGGGTTGTAGATGACAGCATGCACGAAGAAACGCAGCCTCCCGCACATTTTGAAGATGTCATCGGCCGTTCCGATGTTATTTTCACAATCGGTGTTGCTGGAGACAGCGGATCTGGAAAATCCACATTTTCCGGGGCAATCAGGGAAATGTTTGCACCGGATCTTGTCAGCACCATAACGCTCGATGATTACCATTTACTTGACCGGAGCGCACGAAGAGAGACCGGAATTACTCCGCTTGCACCTGAGGCAAATGACATTGCCCTTCTCGAAGATCATCTCGGCTGCCTGAAACGCGGGGAGACCTTTATTAAACCGGTCTATGATCATACGTCGGGGACTTTCGGGAGCCCTGTGCGGTTTTCACCGACGAAAATCGTGATCCTCGAAGGACTTCATACGCTCTTTACACCCGCGCTCCGCCGGAATCTTGATTTCACTCTGTTTGTGGATCCCGACGAGACGGTAAAACGCGAATGGAAGATAAAGCGGGATGTGGAGGGCAGGGGATACCGCCGCACGAACGTGCTCCGGGAAATTGAGATGCGAAAACCGGATTATGACCGGTACATCGCACCGCAGCGGGCGTTTGCCGATTCGGTGGTCAGGGTTTCTCCCTCGAAATATGGCGGGGGCGATCCCACCGGGCCCTTATATCGGGTGACCCTGCTTCAGAAACGTCCGCAGCGCACCGTTCAAAACATCACCCTTTCCATTGACCTGCTCGATATCCTTTCCCTGTCCGAGCGATCCTTTTCCCTTGAATTCAGCCCCTGCGGGCTCGACGGAATGCCGGGAGGGGCACTCACTGTTGACGGCGAACTGCACGCAGATGTCATACGCCAGCTTGAACGGCATGTTGAGCGCGAAACGGGCATCAGATCCATCCCCTCAATTTCCGGGAAGGAATATATCACCGCCGTCGATATGGTCCGCCTGATCCTTGCCTGGCGGATTATCAATACACGAATCTTTTACGAGGAAACCGGTGATGGCAGGCGGATGAATGCACCCGATTCGCGTAAAACAGGCAAAGAGATAATAGATTAAAGCGCATTTTCTTAGCAATGGACAGGATCGAGCAGTTCTCGATCATCGCAGATGACGTCGGCAACATTCTCCGGTTTATCAGCATCGGCACCTGCCTCCCCCTTGTCATCGCTATTCTGTACGCAGAATGGAACATGATTCTCCCGATGGCAACGGTTCCCGTAACGCTTTTCCTGCTCGGGACGCTGCTCGTGCGTATGCCGTCAACCTCCCGTGATGCCAGACTAAGCCAGGCGCTCTTTGCGGTGGCACTCATCTGGCTGATCTGCTCAATTGTCGGTGCGCTTCCCTTTACACTCGGTGCCGGGATGCCGTACCTTGATGCGGTTTTTGAGGCGATGTCGGGATGGACGGACACCGGCCTGACACTCATGCCTTCCGTGGACGATACGCCGCACACGCTTCTCTTCTGGCGATCCCTCATGCAATGGCTCGGCGGGCTCGGAATCGTCGCGTTCACCATCTCGATGGCAACACGATCCGGGATTACACCGTCACGCCTCTATCGATCGGAAGGGCGAACGGAGGCATTTATGCCGAGTGTCGTCGCGACGGGACTCCAAATGTGGAAGATCTACATCATTCTTACCGTTATCTCCATCGCGTTAATCAAACTCTCCGGGATACCTGTCTGGGACGCTCTGAACATCGCCATGGTCGCCATTGCGACGGGAGGATTCTCGGTCCATTCTGCAGGGATCCCGTACTACGAAAATGCGCTCCTGGAATTGCTGATCATTCCGGTCATGATTGCCGGAGCGCTCCCCTTCAAACTCTATTATTTTGCATACCGGAAAGAACGAAAACTGATTTTTTCCGACGAACAGGCGAAACTGCTCTTTATCCTTATTGCAGTAGGTCTTGTCGTCGTTACTTTCGATCTGGTGAACCTGACCGGCCTCGATATAGGCACGGCACTCAGGCAGGGGCTTTTCATGACGGTTGCGGCGGTGACAAGCACGGGATTTCAGGTAACCTCACCGCATATCTGGGCGAACGTGACGGTTTTATCCCTCATCTCCCTCATGCTTGTGGGGGGGTCTTCAGGGAGTACTGCCGGGGGCATCAAGCTCAGCCGTATTGCACTTGCATACCGGGGACTCATTTGGTGGTTCAAACGGACTTTTGTGAGCGGCAAGGTACTTATTCCGTTCAAGTACGAAGGAAAGGTCATTCCGAAGAACGTGGCGGAGCTGGAAGTATCAAAGAATATGCTCATCATCATCCTCTATATCCTTGTCATCTTCATCGTCTCCATAATCGTGATGCACATGGATCCGAGCGACTTCGATACGAGCAATATCATATTCGAGATCGTGTCGGCGATCTGCAACAACGGAATCTCCAGCGGTTTTGTCACACCCGATATGTCTCCGGTTTCAAAAATCTGCTTCATTCTCGTCATGTGGATCGGAAGGCTTGAGATCATGCCGGTGATCGTATTCTTCATGGGACTGATCAGGGGCTTTGACCGGTGATAGGGATGTCAGGAGACTACTCAATAATATTTACATCAATGAAATAATATTGGAGTAACACATACCATACTCTGATGAAGCAGATCGCCCTCTATGGGAAGGGAGGGATCGGGAAGTCCACGACATCGGCAAACCTGTCCGCGGCACTCTCCGACAGGGGCCTCAACATCATGCAGATCGGGTGCGACCCAAAACACGACAGCACACGGATGCTGATGCACGGGAAATGGATACCTACGGTTCTGGATCTTGTCAGGGAGCGCGGAGATAAAGCGATTTCCGTTGACGAGGTCGTTTTCACCGGGTATAACGGAATCCGGTGTGTCGAGGCGGGAGGCCCCGAGCCAGGAGTGGGGTGTGCCGGGCGGGGGATCATCGCAACATTTCAGCTTCTGGAACGGCTCGATGCCCTGTACGGAGATGTGGTGCTCTATGACGTGCTCGGCGATGTTGTCTGCGGCGGATTCGCGATGCCGATGCGCGAAAGCTATGCGCGGGAAGTTTACCTTGTAACCTCGGGAGAACTGATGTCCCTGTATGCGGCCAATAACATCTGCAAAGCAATCCAGCGGCTTTCCCGGCGAAGCCGGTGTACTTGCGCACTCGGCGGAGTTATCTGCAATTCAGCAAATATTTCGGGAGAGAAAGAACTCGTCGGCGCGTATGCACGCCGGATTGGATCACGCCTTATCTCCTATATACCACGCGATAACATCGTCCGTGTCGCTGAAGTCAATAAGCAGACTGTCATCGAATATGCACCGGATTCACCGCAGGCCGATGTATACCGGCATCTCGCAGAGGATATCTTCGAGAACGATACGATGACGATTCCCATCCCGATGGAGACCGATGAACTCGAAAACCTCGCTCTCGAATACGTGTAGATACGAGGGATGTACGCTCACCGGCGCCCTTGCCGTCACGGCGTTTGTACCGGACGGCATCAGCATCATCCACGGGCCATCAGGGTGTGCCCATCATCACGTGTCGCTGCTGCATTCAACACTGATGCAGTACGACATCCTTCCGATGCCGAGGATAATGACCACCGGCCTCGGAGAGCGGGAGGTCATCTTCGGCGGCGAGGAGAGTCTTCTGGAGACCATTGCCGCAGCCATCGAACGGTCCCCGCACGCCGTGTTCGTGATCAGCACATGTGTCACCGGAACGATTGGTGACGATACGGAAGGAATATGCAGGAATGAATGGGGAATACCTGTAATTCCCATCGATTGTGCGGGATTTTTAGGAGGCACCTTCTCCGATGGCTTCTCCCGTGCCCTGATCGGCCTCTCCACGCTCATCGGCGAGGGTAGTGCTGAGGGTGAGGGTGTCAATATCGTCGGGGAACGCAACCTTGAAGTGGAAGTGGAGGAGAATTTTCGTGAAGTGCACCGGATCCTGGAAGCGCTCGACATCCCGGTAAACGTCAGGTTCGTGAGAAACACTCCTGCTTCCGGTCTCGGCCGGTTTGCAGGCGGGAACGTAAACCTCTTCCGGGAGGACCCGGGCGGAGCGCTTTCCGGTTTTTTTGCTGAAAAATACCGGATCCCGGGCATTGTCGGATTTCCGATAGGGCCTGCCGGATCCTGCAGGCTGATCCGCCGTCTCGGCGGGATGTTCGGACACGACCCCACGGATGCGATCCGTGAAGAGGAGGCGCAGTGGCAGGAACTTGCGGCGGATTTCAGCGACCTGAGGGGTGGGCGCATCGCATTGCAGCCCCCTGCCACCGCCGGCGAATGGGCGGACGCTGTGAGCCTCGCATCCTGTATCGGCTGCACGATTACCAATACGGGAATCCCCGTCCCGTGGAACGGCCCTATCGGGATTGGCGGAGCCCGGCGAATGCTCAGGATCTGGAGGAGGCGCATGTATGCCTGAAGGGTGCGAAAATCCCGTGTGGCCCTGCGCAATGGCAGGCGCGGCTGCATGCCTCTCCGGATTTCACGACCTCGGCGTTATCCTCCACGGGTCGAGCGGGTGCTATTATTATACACAATCCCTTGTCCAGGCCCCCCTTCACTGCACAACCCTTGCCTGCGAGGATGTCATCTTCGGGGCGGAGGAGCGTCTTCGGGCACTGGTCGCGGAGCTCGCCGGGTCCTATGCCCGGATTGCCGTGATTCCGATGTGCGTCCCGTCGATCGTCGGGGAGGATCTTGCCCCGCTACTGGAAGATTACAACGTGCTCATCGTCGATACTCCCGGATTCACGGGAAGGATGGAGGAAGGATACCGAAGGGCGATGGAGGTGATTGCTCCGTCTGTCGATGAGAGCAGAGCAGGGGTGAATATTGACGGGATTGCCCTGACCGATCGGTTTGCCCGGGGAAACCGGCGCGAGGGGGAACGACTCCTCCGGATGGCTGGCATTCCGGTCGCCACATGCTTCTGCAGTGGCCGGCTCGAGGACACATACCGGGCGGCACCGGTCACGGTCGAGGCGAACCCGGATCTCAGGAGCGGTGTGGGAACCTCGGCCGGGTCGCTTCTCGGGCTGGAAAATCTTCGCACGACGTTTCATAATCTCCAGTCACACTGCTCCGGATCGGATTCGGACAGGGTATTTTGTGAAATCGATGAGACGGAGGAGAGTGTCGTCAGATCCTGTGACAGGTACCTCCGGCGCAACAACCCTCCGCGTGCCGCCATCTTCGCGACTGCTGCCTATGCGGAGATGATTGCCGGGCTTCTTGCCACGTATCTCGATGCCGAGATCGCTGTGGTCGGAACGAGGAATCCTCCCTCACTGTGCAGCATTCCTGCTCGGGAGGCATATGATCTCGGCACGATCGGGGACCTGATCCGGGAGAGTGAACCCGATCTCCTGATTGGATCCAGCTATGAGCATGTGACTGCACCGAGAATCCGCTTTGTGGGCCTGACATACCCTCTCCGGGGACAGTACATGCTGCAGAACCGCGCCGTGGCGGGTACCGAGGGCGTGCTTAGCGTCATCGAGGCGGTGCTCAATGCCTGCACGCCGGGAAACGCACAACGGATATAATCCGGCCTGATCACGCCAGGCTGCAATCATGAACGGCGCCGTCAGTCAAATTTGTAATATCGCCGCAACCAACCGCGTATCTTTTCGGACTCGATCCATCCCGTATCGAGATCATCCACGATCCTGTTGATTATGGCGGCCTGCGCAATAATCTCCTCTGTTAGTGTTTCATTCTCGTCATGGATAAGCGCAAGGCCGACAATCGCCTGAAGCGGGTTTCTGATGTGATCGTTGAGGATGGCAAACTGCTCCATATTCTTTTCAATCTGTTTGAACGCGTCCTTTTTCAGACTTTCAATCTCACGCCGCTCGGATATGTCCCGGGCAACCGAGAGAACGGCGGTTTTACCCATAAAATCGATGAACTTCGCGTTGACTTCCACCGGAATGTATTCTCCAGACCGTGTGATGAAATCGATCTCGAAGAGCGCCTGTCCGATATCGTTGTCAAGGGCCGCCTTTCTCGATTCGGAGAATTTTTTGGTATCTTCAGGGTTTACAATATCGGCAATGGATTTCTGGAGGATTTCTTTCCGGTCGTACCCGAGGCGTTCGCACCCGGCATCATTGACATCGATGAATCTGCCCGGAGTATTGTCCCGCTTCACCTCGTGCACGAGGAGGATATCGTTCCAGCTGTGGAAGAAGCGCCTGTACCTCTCCTCAGATTCGGTCAGCTGATCTTCGAGGTGCAGCTGCGAATACTCCAGTTCGGTCAGCATGCCATTGATGGCGGTTGCGAGCCCGGCCACTTCGTCATCGCCGTGAACGTCAACCCGGGCGGCGAAGTCTTTCTCCGAGCCGATTCTCTGGACGCGGGTGCTGAGAAATGATAGGCGCGACAGCACACTCTTCCGGAGCAGGACGACCATCAGGATCCCGAAGATGCACCCACCCCCAAGAAGGAAGAGAAGGAAGGAGAAGAGGCTTGCTTCACCCTGCGCATAAATCACCCGGGGCATTGTCGCCTGCAGGATCACCGCGGGATTTCCCGACACGTCACGAACCAGGGCGTATCCGCCAATCGTATCCGCCGTCAGGGGCCGGGTTACGATCAGGGCATTCACCAAAATCCCCATGGATTCGGTACGCACAAGGAAAGGTTCCCCTGTTGCATTTAATCCGGGAAATCTCGAAGAGATGAGCGGGAGTGTCCGGGCATATGAATACGGAATTATTTCCACCGGAAGACTTGTAATGAAGGACAGGCGGTCAATTTCCGTTTTATCAAGATGACGGGCCACGATAATCGCGCCAAGTGTCCCGCCGCTACCGGACACGGGGCGAGAGACAACCATCAGCGGCCCCTCGGGGAGCATGATGAGGCCCATCATATCCGTGGCAACACTCCCCGGGGACTGGGAAAGCTCGACCAGAAGGCTTTCGGGGACCTCTGCCAGCCTGCGGTTCTGGAAATCGACACCATGTGCCGCCCTGAGTGTGCCGTTGTAGGAATATATCAGGAAATAATTGATCCCGAGACGTTGATAAATCGTCATATCGAGATCCGAGATCGTATCGTCAGTGCTCTCCCCCCGGAGAAATGCATGAAGATCCTCCCGCGACGCCCACTCAAATGCCAGATCGTCAAGTGTCGTAATGTCATCGGCGAGTGCGTTTGCCATCCGCCCGGCGTTCGCATGCGCCTGATCTCCTTCGACCTGCGCAAATCCACCGAGAAGAATGGACACCGATGCGCCGTACAGTAAAACGATCAGGCCGATGAAGGTAATGGCGATAATGATGCTCGTTTTTTGATATATTTTCACCAGAGACACCCATTCCTGCGATCAGTTGTCGACAAAGGAAAATGCACGGCGAGGCCGAGTAATCAGGGAGATGAACTGTAATGTATGGGTACTAAGGAAAAGAAAATATATATTGTGGAATGCGATTTCACACCTCGCCACCCAGAATGTATCGGCTGATTGCTTCTCCCACGCCGGCTGTTGTCGCATCCCCACCCATATCACGGGTGGTGACGCCGTCCCGGATGCTTTTCTCAATTCCCGACAAAACCGCAGCGGCCGCAGCATGCTCGCCCAGGTGATCGAGAAGCATCGACCCCGCCCAGATCGTCGCGACGGGATTCGCGACGCCGAGGCCTTTATACTTCGGTGCCGATCCATGAATCGGTTCGAACATAGACGTGCCGTCCGGATTGATGTTCCCACCCGGAGCGAGGCCCAGCCCGCCCTGTATCATAGCCCCGAGATCGGTGATGATATCACCGAACATGTTGGGAGTCACGACGACGTCGAACCATTCAGGATTCTTGACAAACCACATCGTGATCGCGTCGACATAGGAAAATTCCGTTGATACGGTCGGATAACCGGCTGCGACTTCATGCACGACATCGCGCCAGAGCCCGTACACGTCGGAGAGTACATTCGCCTTGTCAACCGATGTAAGGCGTCTCTTCCGCACCGCTGCACAATCAAACGCGTACCGGACGATACGCCGGGACCCCTCCCGTGACAGGACACCGATCTGGTACGCAATCTCCTCGCTGTCGCTTTGGACATCGAGTCCGAACTTCACCGAATAGAGATCGCGGGAGAGAGAAAACTCCCGGTGCTCCCGTCCCGTGAAGCGGGATCCGAGACCGACATAGAAATCCTCGGTGTTCTCCCTCACAATCGTGAAGTCGATATCGGCAGGTGTTTTTCCGGCGAGCGGCGTCCAGACTCCATCGAGCAGCTTCACAGGCCGCAGGTTGATATACTGGTCAAAATAGAAACGGAGAGCGAGAAGTATTCCCTTTTCCAGAATCCCCGGCGCGATCCGTTCGTCGCCTATTGCACCGAAATAAATGGCCCGGAACGCGGAGAGATCGTTAAGGTCATCTTCGGTGAGGAGGTCGCCCGTCTCGAGATAGCGATCGGCACCGATTGCGAAATCCTCCCAAACAATCTCAAATCCGAATTTATCCGATGCAGCGTCAAGGACCTGTTTTCCGACGGCGATGATCTCCGGGCCGATGCCGTCCCCGCCTATTGCCGCGACCCGGTACATGTCTCCACCTCCTCAATCTCCCGTGCATACGGAACCAACCCGCCGGCATCGACAATCTTTCGGAGAAACGCGGGAACCGGTTCGATCCGGTACTGCACACCGTCTGCCTCGACATATCCTGCCTCGGGATGCACGGCAATCCTGCTTTTTTCCCCGATATCACCGATATCCGGGCATACAACCGGCAGAATCCCGGTATTTATTGCATTGCGGTAGAAGATCCGGGCAAATGACCGGGCGACAATCAGGCGCACCCCCGCTCCCCGCAGTGCAAGGGGGGCGTGTTCGCGGGACGACCCGCACCCAAAATTCCTCCCGGCGACGATGATGTCGCCCTCCCGCACATCGGTCCGGAACGCATCCCGCGTGCCCTCGAATGCGTGCATGGCAAGCTCTTTCGGATCATAAATGGTGAGGTACCTGCCCGGGATGATCGCATCCGTGTCGATATCGTCACCGAACACCCAGATCCGCATCACACCACCTCCCTCGGATCGGTTATCTCTCCGGCAATCGCGGTCGCAGCGGCGGTTGCTGCCGAAGCAAGATAGACCTCAGCCTCCGCACTCCCCTGTCGCCCGCGAAAATTGCGGTTCGATGTGGAGAGCGAGACCTCGCCCGGTGCAAGCAGGCCAAACGCCCCTCCCATACAGGGGCCGCAGCACGGTGCCTCGACGAGGGCGCCCGCCTCCACAAAGCGCTCGATGTATCCTGCGCGGAGCGTTTTCAGGTACTCCTCACGCGACGCCGGGATGATGATCACCCGCACGTCATCCGAGAAGCGACGGTTTCCGAGAATTCCGGCCACATCACGAAAATCTTCGAAGCGTCCGTTTGTGCAGGAGCCGATGAACACCTGGTCAACGGGTGTGCCCGCCACCTCGCCGACCGCGACCACATGATCGACATTGTGTGGAACCGCCACCTGCGGTTCGAGATCGCTGACGTCATACGATTTCCATGCCGCATACGAAGCGCCTTCATCGCTGGCAAGGTCAAATGGCACACTATCCCGCCGTTCACCGACGTATGCCCATGTCGTTTTATCGGGGGGGACAATCCCTGCCTTTCCCCCCATCTCAATCGCCATATTGCAGCACGTCATCCGTCCCGCCATATCCATCCGGCGGATCGCCTCACCGGTAAATTCCAGTGCCTGGTACGTCGCGCCGTCAGCACCGATATCGCCGGCAAGAGAGAGAATGAAGTCTTTTGCCCCGACCCATTCGGGAAAAGTGCCGCTGACATCGACCCTGATGCTTTCGGGCACCCGGAAGTAGAGCGCGCCGTACCGGAGGACGAAACCCATATCGGTCGATCCTATCCCGGTGGCAAAGGCACCAACAGCACCATACATGCATGTATGGGAATCGGACCCGACAATAATCTCACCGGGTGCGGCACGGCCTTTTTCCAAAACGACCTGGTGGCAGACACCCTCGCGAAGATCATAATTGAATATTCCCTGTTCGGATGCGAATGAACGCATGAACTGCTGAAGTTCTGCGGCTGAGATGGAATCGGCCGGAACCTGATGGTCGAAGAGCATAATCACTTTCGAGGGATCGAAAACCCGTTCACCGCCCATTTCATGGAATTTATGGATGGCAAGGGGGCCGGTAATGTCATGAATCATGGCCCCGTCCACCGGTGCCATCATCACATCACCTGCCGACATATCCCGTTCGCATATGCGGGAAAAGATCTTTTCAACGATCGTTTTTGCCATATCCTATCGCTGAATGGTTCGTTTGCAGGTGTATTGTTCTTTTGGGTGGTGCGCCTGCCACCCCGCCATGGGTGACCCGCCGGGGAACCCGGTCACCCGTGCCGCGGCTATCAGAACCACTTATATCCCCTCCTGCCAGATTGTGTAAGGAGACGTATGAAAAACGGGCCCACGCCGGCGATGCAGCAGTTCTACGCCATGAAGGAGCGGCACCCGGACGCTATCATTTTTTTCCAGATGGGGGACTTTTTCGAGACATTCGGTGAAGATGCCGAGGTTGTCGCGCGCGAACTCGATATCACGCTTACGTCACGCGGACGTAACCGGGACGGGGAGCGGATGCCGCTTGCAGGCGTCCCGGTTCACGCGGGGGAATCCTATATCGCCCGTCTCGTGGCAAAGGGGTACCGGGTTGCTGTCTGCGAGCAGGTCGAGGATCCGAAGAAAGCGAAGGGCGTTGTAAAGCGGGATATTGTGCGTGTCGTCACACCGGGGACCGTCATTGATTCCGGGATGCTCACTGCAAACGGCCCCTCGTACCTTATGGGCATAGCACCTGATTCAAAACACCGCGTATACGGGCTTGCGTTCCTTGATATCTCCACCGGAGAATTTTTTGTGGCGAGCTCAGAAGCAGATGACGCAGGACAGGATCTGCTATCATGGGTCGCGCGGTATCGCCCGACGGAGTGCATTGTGCCGCCCGATCTCTCTGGTAAAATTAAAAAACGCCTTGAGGACCGCGGTGTAGTCGTGACGGACGGCGGATATGAGGCGTTCGATAGCGGAAGAACAATTCCGCTCCTCTGTGAGCAATTTGGCGTTGCATCACTCGAAGGATTCGGATGCGCGGAGATGCCCGAGAGTGTTGCCGCCGCGGGAGCATGCCTCTGGTATGCAAAGGAGACGCAGAAAGCAGGCCTTGCCCACATCAACGGGATGTCTGTCCGGCACGAAGACACGAGTATGGTGCTCGACGCCATTACCCTCAGGAACCTTGAGATAATCGAGAGCATCAGAAAAGGTGATTCCTCGTCAACGCTCATCGAATTGCTTGACGATGCCCGGACCGCGATGGGTAGCAGGACACTCAGGTCATGGGTGACTGCTCCGCTGGTCGCGAAAACTGCTATCGAAGAACGTCTTGACGCTGTTGATTTTTTTATCAGGAATCCGGTTGACCGTGCGGATCTCCGTGCTCTGCTTCACCGCTTCGCGGATATCGAACGGATCGCAGGGCGTATCTCGTACGGCAACGCGGGGCCGCGGGATCTCGTGACTCTTCGCACCTCGCTGGAACGGGTCCCTCCGATCCGGGAACTGTTAGAACGGCATGGGAATGCGCTTCCTGCCCGGATCGCAGGGGCTGCAGCCGGAATCATGCCCATGACGGAGACGGCAGACCTAATCAGGCGGGCGGTGGTGGATGAGCCCCCGCTGCTTGCACGATCAGGCGGCGTCATCCGGGAGGGGTACGACGAACATCTCGACGAACTGCACCGGACGGCAACAACCGGAAAAACCTGGATTGCCGAATTCCAGCAGCAGGAACGTGACCGGACCGGGATTAAGTCACTTAAAGTAGGCTACAACAGGATATTCGGGTATTATATCGAAGTAACACGTTCGAATGTCAGGCTTGTGCCACCTGAATACCAGCGGAAACAGACCACGGCAAATGGGGAACGCTATACTCTCCCTGTCCTTCAGGAGAAAGAGGCGGTGATCTCACATGCCGAAGAAAGACAGAGTGCGGTTGAAGCAGATCTCTATGCAGCGCTGATAGTACGCCTCAGGGAGCACGTAGCGGACATGCAGGAGACGGCACGCTCTCTCGGGCTGCTGGATTCCTATGCCGCACTCGCGGAAGTCGCCGCATCCGGTGGGTATACCAGACCGGTCATCTCGGAAACCGAAGAGCTGACCATCCGCGAGGGCAGGCACCCGGTTGTCGAGCGCGGACTTGAGAGGGGGTTCGTTCCCAACGATACCGATCTGGATTCCGGCGCCGATCAGATCCTCATTATCACCGGGGCGAACATGGCAGGCAAATCTACGTACATGCGTGCCGTCGCACTGATTTGCATCATGGCGCAGATGGGCAGTTACGTGCCCGCCACCCACGCAACGATTGGTATCATCGACCGCATTTTTACACGCGTGGGAGCGTTTGACGATCTTGCCAGCGGCCAGAGCACATTTATGGTGGAAATGCTCGAGCTGGCTAACATTCTCAACAATGTCAGCCGGAAAAGTCTGGTTATTCTCGATGAGATCGGCCGCGGGACGAGCACGCTCGACGGCTTCTCCATCGCCCGATCCGTTCTCGAATTCCTGCATGGAAAGGGTGCCGCCGGACCCCGCACCCTGTTTGCGACACATTTTCATGAGCTGGTCGAAGTCGAGGCGGACTTAAAGCGAGTCCGTAACTACCACTTTGCGGTAAAGGACACAGGTACTGAGGTGGCATTTCTGCGAAAACTCATTCCCGGCGCGACCGACCGGAGTTACGGTATTCATGTCGCCCGTCTCGCCGGTATTCCAAACCGGGTGACGGATCGGGCAGACGAGATACTCGGGGATATGCTGCGCCGCTCCCCCGCACCGGAAGGGAAGCGGGCTCCACGATATACCCAGATGCTACTCGTCAGCACACCGGAAATCTCGACAACAGACCACCGTGTCATCGCAGATCTGCAGGGGGCCGATCTCGATGCACTGACACCAAAAGACGCGCTGCTGCTCCTGTATGACCTCCAAAAAAAAGCACGCGGCGAGAGGTGAGTAAGTACGATGCATGTTTCCGGAGTCAACCGGCATATACGTGTACTCGATGAAGATGCGATCAATAAAATAGCCGCGGGTGAGGTCGTTGAGCGCCCTGCATCGGTAGTCAAGGAACTCGTCGAAAACGCAATCGATGCGGGCGCATCATCCGTCCGCGTCGATATCCGGACGGATACGACGGGCATCTCCCGCATTCTTGTCGTGGATGACGGGACAGGCATGGAACCTGACGATGCCCGGCTCGCATTTCTCCGGCATGCCACCAGCAAGATCACGTCGGGTGACGACCTGCAGTCGATTCACACGATGGGATTCCGCGGCGAGGCGCTTGCGAGCATTGCCGCCGTGTCACGCGTAACTCTTGTAACGAAACCAAATACCACCGGTGCACTCGCCGGCATACAGCTGGTTGTGGATGGGGGAGAGATCATTACCGACCGGGAAACAGGAGCGCCGGGTGGCACAAGCATCACGGTGGAGGATCTCTTCGCCACGACTCCTGCGCGGAAAAAATTTCTGAAGAGGAAAAACACCGAACTCGCACATATCTATGCCGTCATGGAACAGTGCGCCCTCGCGCACCCGGATATCGCATTCCGCTTTATGCAGGACGGCACGGAAAAGATCCGAACACCGGGCCAGGGCGGGCTCCTTAATGCGGTCATCGCGCTCTACGGGGGCGAGATCTCACGGGCATTGGTACCCGTCTTCGGGAAAATGCCGTACATGCGAATTGAAGGATTCGTGGCAAAGCCGTCCGTCAGCCGCCCGAACACACACCAGATTGCGATCAGCGTCAATGAACGCCAGATCTCCTCACCCCCGCTCGTGCGGGCGGTCAGGGCAGGTTTTGGCACACTACTTCCGAAGAACAGGTATCCGATTGTTTTTCTCGCTATCACCATCGACACCGCTCTTGTTGACGTAAACGTTCATCCCGCGAAGAAGGAGATACGGTTGAGCCGTGAGGATGATGTTGTCCGTGAGGTGACGGCTGCTGTCCGGATGGCGCTTGCACACGAAGAGCTGATCCCGGAAGGCCACGGGCCGGGAAAGACATCCCGGCCCGATCCATCCGTTTACCGGGGAGAATCCGCCCATAAGGGAGTTGCATCCCCCACCACCGCATATCGTGCGGATCAAACGAAGCCGGGTACTGCGGTTTCGCCGCACCGGGCGTTTACCACAACGGACAGCCGGCTCCGGCTGACAGAGGGACGGGCCGTGCATGAAGGGGGGCCGAATTTGATGCCGGAGATGGAGATTTTCGGGCAGGTCGACGGCACCTACATTCTCGCCGCCCGGAAGAACGGCGACCATGAAGACCTTGTTCTGATCGACCAGCATGCCGCTCACGAGCGTGTACTGTACGAGCAGGTGCTGGCGAAACGCGGGCGCGACCTGACCTCACAGGAGCTTCTCGTGCCCGTTGTGCTTACTCTCCGGCCTAAAGAAGCGGCAGCGGTCAGGGGAGCCCGGCATATGCTCATGACCGAAGGATTTCTCATCGATGACTTCGGCGGCGACACGTTTGCGGTCCGGACGGTTCCCGTGGTGCTGGGAACACAGATGCCGGAGGGGCTGATCGAGGACCTGGTTGCCGATCTGGTCGCCGAACACCTGAAATCCGCAGACGGCCGGAAGGAGCGGATTACAACAGTCATCGCGTGCCGCGGAGCGATTAAGGCGGGCACAGTGCTCTCCCCGGAACAGATGCAGCGCCTTCTCGACCAGCTGGCGCGGACGGAGAACCCCTGGACCTGCCCGCACGGTCGCCCCACAATGGTCACCTTTTCGCGGAGTGTGCTCGACGGCATGTTTCACCGTACCTGAAACGACACGACCGTATCATACGGCCGCTCCAACAGATTCCGGCATTTAGTCCCGTGCACGGACGATCAGCCACGCCGCCTCACCGCCTTTCGGGAACCGCACCAGTGCGTAGCGGCCCTGCAACTTCTCCCCGGCAAGCACTACCTCGATCTTTTCATCCTCCCAGACAAGCGGTTCGTAGACACCATGGTCCCAGACGGCAACAGTTCCCGCCCCGTACTCTCCGTCGGAAATGGTGCCTTCAAAGCCGGCATACTCGATCGGATGGTCCTCCGTCGCAACCGCAAGCCTTCTCTCACCCGGCTGATCCGGCATGCCCTTCGGTACCGCCCAGCTTTTCAGTACCCCGTGCCGGGCGAGGCGGAGATCAAAATGGTGGTGCCTGCTCGTGTGCTCCTGCACCACAAAAATCAGGGGATGCGACTCCCTCATAGCGTCTCCCACAGGTTCCGGAGAATGTAAAAAAACACGTTTATCTTGTCGAGCCGGGTAAATGCAACCCGCGTCATCGGGAGCGGACTCGGATCCGTCACCGGGGGTCGCTCCGCACTATGTCGCTCCCCATACGGCAGATATCCTTCGTCAAACGGAGGACAAAGAGTTTTTCATCGTCCATTGCCCGCTCCGCCACCACAAAGGAAATGAAGCCGGCTTCGGTGCACGCAGCCTGCACCTCATGAATCCCGGTGAGGGACGAGACGAGCAGGAGTACCCGGCCGTACAGAGAGAGCACCCGGCCGACATCGTGAAGGAAACGCATAATCACATCCCGCCCCGTCACCCCCCCGTCAAGGGCTAATTCCAGCCAGTCATCCATCCGCTCCCCGGGTGCCGTCGGAAGATATGGGGGATTGAAAATGACAAGATCACAGGGGCCGGCAACCCCGGAAAGGAGATCCGTCCGAACGATATCCACTCCAAGCCGGCGGGCCGAAGCGATGGCATGCGGGTTGATCTCCGTCGCAAAGACCCGTGCCCGGTGTGAGAGTTCGGCGGCGATCACGCCGCTTCCGGCCCCCACCTCGCAGACACGTTCCTCCGGGCGCACTTCGCGGAGAGCAGCCCCGAGCAGCAGCCAGGTGTCTTCATCAGGCGGGTACACCTGTTCATGGAGCGGGTACGGGTTCACTAAATCAAGGTGCGGATCGCCCTGCATGCTACATCATCGTACACCAATATGCATCAACATATCTTCCCCGTGATGCTCCCGGTTTCGTAAAAGCAACTCTTCCGACAAAGGGCACAGGAGAATGGGTTAAAATACCCCGGGCTGCATACATTTCCCTATCCATGGACCTTTTTATCGGAAAGGCAGGCGACCGTGACTTTTTCATCGACGCACAGGAGCTGGTGACCGGCCGAACCTGCATTATTGCACAGTCGGGAGCAGGCAAGAGCTGGAGCATCGCCGTGATCTGCGAACAGCTCTGCGACGCATACATCGGGTTCTGTCTTATCGACACCGAAGGTGAATATTTCTCCCTTAAAGATAAATTTCAGGCGATATGGGTCGGAAACGATGAAAACTGCGACGAGGATATTGAGAAAGTAAACTTAAAAGAGCTGGTGATAAAGTCGGTAACCTGCGACATCCCCCTTATCTACGATGTATCCGAGACGAATATGCAGGAAAAAGTGATCAAACTGGCGACGGTACTCTATGACATCGCTACCGAGCAGCGAAAGCCGTACCTCCTGATCGTTGAGGAAGCCGACAAATTTATCCCGCAGTCAAAAGATTCCATTAAAAAAATCGAAGAGATATCCCGAAGGGGACGGAAACGCGGACTTGGCCTCCTCGTCGCGACACAGCGACCCGCTATTGTCACCAAGAACGTACTTTCCCAGTGCAACAACCAGATTATCGGCAAGCTGTCAATCGAAAATGATCTCAAGGCGGTGGACCTCTTTTTCGGATCGCGCAGGGAGGTTGAGGAGCTCGCTACCCTGAGCCCCGGAGAGTTTTTTGTCATGGGCGGGCTTTCCCGCGAGAAGATGAAAATACGGTTTAAAAACAGGGTCACAAAACACCGGGGCCTGACACCGCGCCTGCATCCGAGAGCCCGCCACGCAGATGGAACCGCCGAAGTTGTGCCGCACGTCACTGATACCCCGGACATCCCGTTACCACCCGCGCCTGCCGTAGCACCCTATGATTGGACGCAGCATATACCTCCACCCATACCGGATGAAACACCATGGCCGGACGACGAGGTTCCCGGTGCGATGATTACGCTCCCGGGGGACGCAGTGGTACCACTCCTCGAGCGCGAGGACGCGCTGGATATTGCG
Organism: Methanomicrobiaceae archaeon; assembly: GCA_016926855.1. Taxonomy (GTDB): domain Archaea; phylum Halobacteriota; class Methanomicrobia; order Methanomicrobiales; family Methanomicrobiaceae; genus LKUD01. The sequence continues at coordinate 88,855 of JAFGNT010000018.1, forward strand.
CTGGGGAAACGGAAACGAAAAATTCTCGTGTTCGGGTGCGAAGAACGAATTGCCAGCGCCGAGCTCGTGTACTGGCCGTTAATCCGTTGCGAAGTCAGGTATATCCGCGGCATGCTGAAAAAGACCACAAAAACAACCGTTTGGTGCCTTGACGGGCAGTGCGGACATTGTGCAGACATCAGGGGCGGGCTGAAATTCCGGCCGTGCTTTGCGGAACTTCTCGGGCTGGAGGAGGAGGCAGTCAGGATACTCGGTGTAATACCCGTTACCGGCGCAACCTGGGAAGATATGGAGGCAGTTTCTAAAATCCCCCTCGGAGCGGTGAAAAAAATAATACGGAATCTTGAGAAACGGAAACTTGTGACTCAGTCCGGAAAAGCGGGCAATGCAAACGTATATGTCCCACTGCTCGCTCATCCTGTACCAAAACCGGGAGCAGGAAACCCGCCTGATGATGTGATGTTGTGCGTGCGTAGTGAGGCACGAACAAGGGAGCGCCTTATCGATGAGGAGGAACTCCGCCGGGTACTCAAGGGGATTGAGCCGACTGCGGAGATCACGGGATTTTCAACATTTTATTATCCGGTCTATGAAATTTCCCTTGCATCGGAACGGGGCAACCGATCCCTTTACATTGACGCGGTAACGGGCCGCGAGATCTCATCTTTTCAGAAAAAACAGGAGTGAGCCGCCGTTACACGTCAGGAACAGAAAACAGCGAGAGAACGTATACTGCACAATTCCGTTCCGGGTCGGTGCCTTCCTCTGCGATCTGCCGGAGAAGCGGATATGCCTGCCCGCCCATCGACACCAGCACTTTCGACGCACACTCCCGGATACGAGGACCTCCCTCTATCATCGCCGCAACAAGGGGGAGTACCGCATCCTGTCCGATTTCCGCGAAAACATCCTGAATCGGCACTTTCAGCTCCTCACGTGCATTCATATAGGTGTCAATGAGCGCCACAGCAGCAGGAGGCCCTATCTCCATGAGCACAGCACGGGCAAGGGATCGGACGTCATCATCCTCGTGAACGAGGCATACGGTAAGCGCAGGGACAGCAGGAACACCCATGACAATTAGTGTTGCACCCGCCGAGAGCTGGAGGGCCGGAATTCCCGAAGAAAGTGCATGCACAAGGACGTCAATCGCTTCATCGCCGATTTCTGCAAGCACACCACCGACAAGCCCCACAAGCTCCTCGTCGTCCTCCTGCAGGGAGCGCACGAGAAGGGGAACCGCGGGAGTACCGATATGAACGAGGACAGTGCATACGAGATCCTGAACGTCGATATCGGGATCCTTCAGTGCATGGATCAGGCCGGGAACGGCCGGTTCTCCCACACCGGCGAGAACCTCCGCCGCATGTTCCTTCACCGCCCGATCGCCGTTCCGTAGCTGTGTCAGCACATCGCGCATTTCTGGCAACTGGCGTTTTTCGTCCCGCATCATATCGCCTCCAAAGAGTGAGTACACGTCGATGTCACACTATAAAAGAGCTCATTTTGTGGCAGAAATTAACGGTAGGCTGAATCCGGAACGCGCAGTTTTATAATTCCTGCGCTTCGCCCCCACAGTTTGCAATCCGGGCAAATGTTGCGAGATCCAGTTCTTCGGGACGGGACCCGAGGATGCTGTCAGGGAGAAAAGCGAGCATATGCCGTACATGACCCGGGCCAAGCGGTGCTGCCGCTATTTTCAAGGTCTTCCTGATGGTTTTCCTTCGGTGTGAAAAAAGCTCCCGTACGATATCGGCGTACAGCACCCGATCCCGGATGGGATGCGGAGGAGGATGGGGGATGAGCCGGACAACCCATGAACGGACCTTCGGTTTGGGGCGGAAGGCATTCGGGGAGAGATCCAGAAGGGGCTTCACGTCCGCATACGTCTGTACCATGACCGAGAGGCGCCCACAGTGGGGCGTGCCCGGTACCGCGATCATCCTCTGCGCGAATTCCTTCTGGAACATCAGAACCGCGGCCTCGAATCCGATATCAAGCAGGCGGAAGGTGATCTTCGATGACGCGGAATACGGCAGGTTTGCAACCACAACGTCAAATGGGGGAATGTCGCACCTGACAGCATCCCCGTGAATCAGGATCAGGCGGTCGTCTTCGATCTCACCGGCAAAACGGAGTTCAAGATCTGAGCAGAGCGTCGAATCAAGCTCAATGGCGATGACAATTGCGCCCTGGTCGAGAAGGGCCCTCGTCAGCGGCCCCTCGCCCGGTCCGATCTCAAGCACACGTTTACCCTCTACATCTATGAAGCCTGCGATTTTCTGTATCGCGTTTTCATCGATGAGGAAGTGCTGATCATATGGCGCGCTCATTTTGACGTGAAGAGATGGTATTTGACATCGGGATCTTCGATTTCTTCAAGAATGCGTTTGATGATCATCTGTTCGGGATGGGGGATCGCCTTGATGCGTTCGCTGATATCCCGGAATGACTCAAATGGCTTTTTTTGCCGTTCATCCAGTATCTCCCACATCAACTTTTTCCCGATGCCGGGAAGCAGGTGGAGCATATGGAGCTTTGGCGTCACAGATATGGCCTTGTTGAAGAAATCTATGAACCGACTATCGTTTTCCCGGACAATTCTCTCTATTGCAAAGGGCAGTTCGAGGCGTGCGGTTGAAGAGAGTTCCTCGTACCCGATGCGGCGTTTGACACGCTCGATCTTATCCCGCTCACGATCCCCGATATAGACGGTTTCGTGAATTGCGATATCCTCTGATTTTGGAATAAGCTCGAGAAGCTTGAATTGATCGACACCCACGGCCTGTACCAGGGGCTCTTTGCGGAACTGAGGGCGGCGGGGATCGGCATGACCAATGGGCAGTATGTCAAGCACTACGCCGTGAAGCTCTTTTCTATCAGTTCTCATTCGAAAAACCCCCCTGTCAGAAATGAGCCATTACGAGATCAAGGATTTCGTCGAGCTCTTCCGCAGTAAGGGTAAAACGTTCTTTAGCATAGATTGCCCTGAGTTCATCCCGCGTCCGGGGCATAATGCTTGCGATACGCGATGCAATCTCTGGTTTCATCTTTTCGAGTTTAACGAGCTCGTTCACGAGTGCTACGGCGTTTTCCGCAGTGCTTTTCGTGAGCAGATTGGCATGCTCGATGCTTTTACGAAGTTCATAGGACATCTCGTCACCCGCATCCCTCCGCTCCGCTTCAACTGCCAGAAGTGCGGCTCTCAGTTCGGGGAGGGTAATCCTCTCTTCGCTAACTAGTGCTTTGATTTTCATGCCAATTACCAAGGAGAAAATTATACTTTTTGGGGTTTTAGATGTTGCGATCGAGCAATTACAGTCTTTGTGGCATTTCCATCCTGAATTTCAAGCATCCAGGCGCGGCCACGCTGTCCGACGACTGTTCCAGTCTTTCCGTGGAACCGGCGGTGCGGCATGCCTTCGTGAACGCTCGAATCAATGACGATGTGAACGTGATCACCGACATCGAACTTGCGGATGACGCATGTAACCGGGGCGAGACCCCGCTTTCTGAGATCTTTCTTAAATTTATACCGCGTTTTTTTCCGTGGACCGTTATGATGTGCCATGCTTTTTCCCTCCGTTATTGTTCGTCGTTGCCCGCCTTTTCGGGCACGACGCCTTCGACCATAACAACATCCAGTGTGACAACATGCGCACGCGCGCCAAGAATTTCACTAAGGCTTGGCGTGGTCCTGCCGTTGTCACCGGATATGAGTTCTTTGATGTAGAGTCCGGCTTCGCCGACGACATCAATGAAAAATCTGCCGTCCTCAACACCAATGCACTCAATCGTGATGACACGGCGCTTCCTGACCTTATCCGCCCTCCTGTGGGAAACCCGCTCAGGTGTGCGCTGATCTATTGTCGCACCGGAAATGCTCTTCAGAGCATTTCGGACATCGTCAATGGAGAAAGCACCGTCTACTTCGACGAGAATGCTGTACTTTTTATGCGCTTTTTCGGACTTAATGGTTTCCACCTCGTGACGATCACTCCAGTGATCAAGCACGACGGAAACCTTGCCTTCGGCACTCCGGTTGATTACCTTTGCAAGATCAGCGAGGTCGATGCTCCTCGTGCGGGGAGACACTACTTCGAGAACAAACGGCCGTCCGGTACCAAGCATCAGTGCATCGATGTCTTCCCGCCCTGCCCCGTGAAGGATAGCATCTTCCGCGTGCGTACATGCTATGACCGGCCTGCCGATCAGCTCCTCGACCGAATCGGCATACATCTTCCCGGTGAAGTTGCACCGTTCGCACCCTTTCCCACGGCAGACCCTGCAGTGCCACCGGGTCTGGGGGATCCCTCGTATGAGCTTTTTATACCTGCCATAAACTAACAGGGAGTTTATCTGCACTTTGAGGGTTTCATCCGGGATATTGCAGATGACAACGATGTCGGGTCGGACAAAATCGACGGATTTACCGGTTATCGCCGACACCGCCTTCCCCACTTCGCGGTTGAACTCCGCCTTGATGGGTTCGGGGGACGGGAGCGAGAGGTCGCTCCAAACGAGTTCCTCACTTTCGGCGATGAGGGGAGGTACCCTGCACCCGACGAGGAACGTGTCGTACTCGATCCCATCAAGTGCTTCCGCAATCCGCCCGGCCCAGAGGGCAGTGCCGTCAAAGAGATTCCCGCAGATCCAGCATGGATTGCGCTCCTCCGCATAGGGGATGTTTTGGTCCAGTGCATACGTGATACGGAGTGCACGTCCCCGTTCATCGTTGGCAAGACCGTGCGAGCGTTTCCCGAACATACGCCCCAGACAGTGATCGCAGATGGGACCGAATTCAAGGAGTGGCCCGACGCAGTTCATCATTTCCATCCGTGTCCCCTCCGGTCGATTTCATTCTGGACAACAGTAATCGCATGGTCCGCATGCAAGGATACAGGGCCAACTGATATGCGTGGTAAATCACGTGTCATTTTATCCTCGTCTTCCGTAAAATTCATGTGGTCGCTTAAGAGGAATCCTTCGGGCAGGTTGTCTGCTGACCTGATGTCCCCCCCCTCCTCGTGCAGAAGTCCACATGGCACTTCGCCGAGCAGGCGTGCAAGGCCGCCCCGCCGGACATACACGCCCGGTGACGATTCCCGGAATTCATCTCCGCACAGTAGTGAAAGCGCCTTTTTCAGGAGTGCCCCGGCGCTGCGTTCGTCAGGATTTAAGGAGCGCAGTTCGGATCCGCGAAAAAGCACGGTCTTGGGAGGTGTGGGTTCTCCAAGCAGTACCAGGTAGCATTCGGCATTGTGGCGCAGGTCATGTGACAAAAAGAACGCCGCATTGACACACCGGCAGAGCACATCGATGCGACCCGCGCCCCCGGGAAGATCATTGAGGGAGAAATCGCCGGATGTCCGGGCACGGTGCCCGACGACCACAAACCGCCGCATGAATTTACATCCCGCCGAATTTTTTCATCATCCGCTGCATATTGAACTTGCCGCCGCCCCCACGCATCCCCTTCAATGCACGCTGCATCTTTTTATAGTATTTCAGAAGTTCCCGTACCTCTTCAGGTGTCGATCCGGCACCGAGGGCTATCCTGTGGATGCGTGATCCACTGATAATGGAGGGGTTATCAAGCTCTGCGGGTGTCATCGAGTCCATAACAAAGCGGTACCGCTCCATCTTCTGGCCTGTGACGTCAAATGCGTCCTGCGGAATTTCCATCCCGCCAAGGGGAAGCATGCCAAGCACCTGTTTCAACGGCCCCATCTTCTTGACCGCTTCCATCTGTTTGTACATGTCGCGGAGGGTGAATTTTCCGCGGAGCATGGCATTGACATCCACATCCTCATCGGTGATGACTTCTCCCGCACGTTCGACAAGCGCTTTCAGGTCGCCCATACCAAGCAGGCGCGAGATGAATCCGTTGGGATCAAATCGCTCGAGATCCTCGATGGTTTCGCCGCTTCCAATAAAAACGATCCCGCTCTTTGTCTCGGATACGGCGGAGAGGGCCCCCCCTCCCTTTGCAGTGCCGTCCATCTTCGTGATGAGAACCCCGTCGATACTGATTGCCTCGTGGAATCGCCGAGCCTGATCACGGGCCTGCTGGCCCAGGGCCGCGTCGATCACGAGCCACCGGTGTGTTGCCTTCGAGATCACGTTTAAGCGCACAATCTCATCGATCAGATTATCCTCAAGTGCATGCCGGCCCTGAGTATCGATAATAATGACTTCGTTCCCGGCAAGTTCCGCAAGCCCGTTTTTCACAATCTGATCGGCATCAGTAACTCCCGGTTCACCGTAGCACGGGATATTTATCTGGCGACAGAGATGCAGGAGCTGATCGTATGCGCCCGGACGGAAGATATCTGCACATATTACGCCCGTACGAAGCCCTTTCCGCTGAAAGTATCGTGCCAGTTTCGCGGTTGTGGTTGTTTTACCGCTCCCCTGCAGCCCGGCCATCAGTATCGTCTGTGGACCGAGATGCACCTCGGCGGACTGCCCCATCAGGCTGACGAGCTCCTCGTACACGATCCGGAGTACATGCTCGCGAACCCCCATTCCCTTGGGGGGTTCCTCCTCAAGCGCCCGTTTTTTAATAGACTGGGAAAGCGCCATTACGAGTTTGACGTTGACATCTGCCTGAAGCAGGGCACGCTGGAGGTCGCGGACGAGTTCATCGACCGCTACCTTATCTATGACGGTTTTTCCTGCGAGCTTTTTCAGGGCGTCCTTCAGTCCGCTGCCCAACCGGTCAAGCATCAGCCACTCTCCCCGACAAGGTCGTCGACGATCCGATCGGGAGAGAACGGGATGATGTCTCCGTATCCCTGCCCGACACCAAGAAACATGATGGGTTTGCCGATGGTATGAACAATAGAGATCGCGGCGCCACCCTTCGTATCCATATCAGCCTTTGTAAGGACAACCGCATCGGTCCCTACTGCAGCGTTGAACTCGTCGGCGCGGATGACCGCATCGTTGCCCGCAACCGCCTCGTCGACGTAGACGACGAGATCGGGTTTCATGACCCTCCGGATTTTTTCAAGCTGATTCATAAGATTCGCCCGGTTGTGGAACCGTCCTGCCGTATCGGCGAGCACGACGTCAATCTTATGGGCCCGGGCATACTCGACCGCATCGAAGAGGACGGCAGAGGGATCAGCGCCGTGCTGGTGCCGGATCACTTTGACGCCGACCCGATCGGCATGTGTCTTCATCTGTTCGTTCGCGCCGGCACGGAACGTGTCCCCCGATCCGATAACAACCGAATATCCGTGCTCTTTTAAGTATGCGGCGACCTTCGCAACGGTCGTTGTCTTACCCGTCCCATTGACGCCGGTAAAGAGAACGCGGACAGGCCGATCATGGGAGTCGATGTAGCCCGTCAGATCAAACCCTTCTCCCAGTACGTCACGGAGGGCATGTTTCAGCGTTTTTTCTACAACCGCATCAATGGATGACCCGATCTTTCGGTGCGTTCCGGTCAGGTCGTGACGGATCGTTCCCACGATGGCGTCCACCGCAGACAGCGCTACGTCATTTTCCAGTAGAATCAGCTCAAGTTCTTCCAGAGAATCGGCGATGTCTTTTTCGGTCAGCACCAGTTCACGATCACGGACAAATACCTTTACCTTGTCAACGAGTTTTCCCCCGCTCTTCTTCGGGGTCTTCTCAGGCGTCGGCGTTTTGACCGGGGCTGATGGCTCGGAAGCCATCTCCTCCGCTTTTTTAATACTCAGGCCCAGTTTCTGCTGGACTCCCTGAAGTCTGTCCCTGAGCGAATCAAACATGGATTACAAACCTGTCTGTCCGTGCTGTGACTGCTGGTAGGCCGAATCAATGCGGCGGGCAACCTCGCCAGCCTGCTTCTGCACCTGCTCCACGGATACAGATAATTTTTTCTCGATAGCTTCCATCTCCGTGATGCGATCCTGAAGATAGGTAATGACGTCATTGTTTTCGCGTTCAACGACTACATCGGACCCGATATTTAAAAGAACCTTTTTTTGGTCGAGAATTTTGACACGGAGACTTGCGCCTCCGCCCACCGGGAGAAGGACCGCGTCATTGCCGGTCTCATCCAGTGACTTCAGCGTGTCGATAGCGGCGAGCGATTCGATCCGCCGCTGTTCGAGCACCTCGAACTGCCTCGAGTAGTACTCAATCTGCTGACTGTACTCGTTGAGATACTGCTGCAGCATCTGGACTTCGCGGGGGTCAACATTCTCCACGTTATTCACCATCAACCAATAAAACGGCGTTGATTTTAATATAATTTCTCTTAAGCCGGTGTTTACTGCCGATGATCGTATAGATGCGCTCTTTTGCAAGCATTTCGTTCGGGACGGTGACGACCTTGGAGTATGGTTTCCACTCGTCACCCACTTTGAATTCGCCCTTTACTTCATAGTTCTGCTCTGCCATCATAATCACTCCAAAAATCCGAATACTTCCTCAATCCGCCCTAATTCATAGCCAGTCGTTTCGTGCCCGGCAAGGTACCCGAGATTGTTCGCAATAAGCCCGGTACCCACGAGGCCGCTGCCCATATTTACCGAGCCCGTTCCGACAGGAAGATCGGTAATTGACTCAAGGACAGCTATCTCTTTCGGTGTCGACCTCGGGTGAATTAACACGCCCCGGTTCGTCGCTACAGCAGCCATTCCGACTGTCGGCACACCGCCGAAGGTCGACTTCACGACAGGGACATCAAGAAATGAACCGATCCTTTCCGCTGTTTTTTCTCCGGTATCGGGGTGTATCACCGCAAACTCATCGTTGCACAGAATGATATTCCCGGCCGCATTCATGGACCGTTCCAGTCGCATGATCTCCCGGTGCTCCTCCAGGAGCGAAAGCTCTTCGGGAGAGACCATTCCGCTCACAACTATCCCTGTGCTGTTTCCGACCAGAAGGGAACCGACAATGGAACTCCCCTGTATGGTAGTCAGCAGGATCTCGACGCCAAGTGCCTCACGGACCGCTTCCTGGAATGCGGGAGGGGCGGAGGGCGGGATGACCGCGATATCCTCAAAAACACGGGAAAATACCCCAATATGAGGATCAGCGTCAAAATCGATCGTTTCTTTCATTTCACTCCTCAGCAAGTTCGGCCTGGACCTGTCCGTCTTCGAACTTCATGGCGCGGATGCGAATGCTCCGCGGAGGTTTTTGACTGCCCCGTGCCCATACACGCTCGTTGATGGAACTGTCCAGTTTAACATCGCTGCTTTTCATGTGTTTTTCGAGAAACGCCCTGACATCTTTGATTGCCCGGCTGGAACGCTTCCAGCGGGGGGCTTTCTTTACATCCCGAAGCGGGATGATATAGATCTGCTCCTTGAGTTTTTCAACCATAACCTACACCTTCAGGCTGTTTCGTCTCCAGCTGCGCCGCTTGGGGTGGCTGGTTACTTTTCGTTTTGTTCGGATCATGACCCAGGCAGGAACCCGGCGGTTCTGCTCACATGCCTTTGCAAACCGAATCTTGCGACTCATCGTTAATTTACTCATTTTTATCACCGTGTTGTTGTATGTTCACGCGCCCGATCACGAGCGACTGCTGGTGCTGCGGAGGGAAATAGGACGCAGGGTCGAGTCCGCGCCCGGCAAGTGCCTGACGAATCTCGGATTCGTAGTCCCCGTTTTCAATCTCTCCCGTCTCACCATATCTGACGTCCAGGTACCGGCTCGCGAGACGCTGTATTTCAGGTTTCCCGAAACCGAGCAGGGGCCTTACATAGGAGCAACCACAGGTTGACTCAAGGCGCTGGACCTCACCGGGACTGAGCATCGGCACGCGATCATTTAACCGTATGCCGTCACCCACAACCTCGTAATCACCCGCGAGAACGGCAATCGCCTCACGATGGACACGGTTGATCGCATCATTGGGAAAACCCTGCTTCTCGATCATTCCTGTCACCTCCGTAAGGAGACCCGGACGGAAGGTTCTCATCCGAATCGGAAGACAGAGTGCTTCTGCCGCCCGGATCACTGCAGCGCGATCATGGTGCGGATCGAACACAAAGGTGTTCAGTTCCACATCGTAATCGCGCGAGAGGAGAAGAGCCGCAAGTGCGCTGTCTTTTCCACCGCTGAAGAGAACCGCTGCCTTCATTATTTGCGCGTGATATTGAAATCCTTCTTGCCCGGTACGATCTGCCTGAGAAGCGCCTTGAGCTGCTCGTCGTTGATACGCTGTCGTACCCTGCCGCTTTGCGCCAGCATTACCAGCTGTTGTTCAACAGCTTTTGCAAATTCCGGACGTGTTAGTTTAATGGTGTTCAGGCGTTCCCGTGCTTCGGGTTCGAGGATTTTCATAAGCGCGAGATGGATCTGTGAATCGATCTCCTTCTGGCGCTCCATGTCCTCCTGCTGCATCGCCTGCTGATCCATCTGCTGACGCTGGAGCTGCTCCATTCGCCTGCTGCGGAGTCTGGATAGCTCATCGTCACCCATCATCATACCTCAGTATTTGGCGATGCCGGGCACGGACTCGGCCACTTCCGCTTTCAGACCATGAGCGACACCATCCATAAAGGACTGCCCCGCCGCCGAAACCGTCCGGCCTTGCCGACTATTCTTGACGTAGCCTGCGGCTTCAAGCTGCTGAAGGATTTTTCTCAGGATCGAGCCGCTTCCCCGGCGGAACTGATAGGGACTTGAGCCCCGATCACGTTTTCCGCCGTAGAAAGAGCGCATCCGCTGTACACCTACGGGACCGTCCACGTACACACGACGCAGTATTGATGCTGCCCGCGTGTACCACCAGTCTTCTGCCTCGGGTGGTGCCTGCTTATGAACCCCCGTCTTCGAAAACATTGCCCAGTCCGGTGGTGACACGGAATCGAGCTTTTTGAGCTCCTCTGCCACCTTCTTGATGAACACATCAGAGGGGATGTCATATACGGTTGTCATTGTTAACCTCTCTTTACTATGCCTAATAGCAGTCTTTACTTATTTGTATGAAATGCTTTTATATATTTCGAGGCGCTCAGGTCAACGACCTGCTGTTCCGGGCATTTCCAGAATCATCGTTCTGCCGCGGACAAAAATGAGACGGGCGTTGCATAGTGCGGCGATTTTCTCGGGATTTACGGTAGTATTCCGGAGCCACCGTATTTTAATTACGCGACGTTTGCCGAGTTGCGCAGATATTTCACGGATAGTCTGCTCGGTGCAGCCGTTTTTTCCAATCCAGATGGTCGCCCGGAGACGGTGCAGTGATCCCGTATCAACGATGAGGCCTCACCACCCTGTACCGTCGCTGATACCCGCACCGGAGGCAGGTGGCAATGACGTGACCGTTGTGAACCCGAACGCGCAGATTTATCCCGGGTACAAGGTACCCATAGCACCGCCGGCAGTACTGCCGGCGGAGAATGCGGGGTATTGGAATCCGCTGGCGCATCGAGATGCGGCGCGCAAGCGCGACGTACCGATCGCTCAGTGCCGGATTCTCACGAAAAAACACCCCGGCGTTGTGAAACAGCGCCTCGATACGTTCACGTGCGATCCGCTTTACCTGGGTGTTTTTTCCTTTTGGTGCCATTACGCCCCTTCGTCTCCGCTTAGAGATCTGAGAACAGGTTTCACCGGAGAAGGTAAATAACGTCGTATCAGTATCATGGCGGAAGAACACACACTGTTCTGCCGTCGATCATAAGGCGATCCTCACAGAACAGCTTGACGGCCTCCGGCAGTGCACCATGCTCTTCCTGCAGAATCCGGGTTGACAGACGTTCTTCATCATCATCCGCGCGGACGGGCACGCACCGCTGAATGATGATCGGTCCGGTGTCCATCCCCTCATCCACGAAATGCACCGTGCAGCCCGCAACCTTCGCTCCATAGTCCAGTGCCTGCCGCTGGGCGTGCAGTCCTGAAAAACTGGGAAGCAATGCCGGGTGGATGTTCATCATGCGCCCGGAATACCGGTGGACGATTTCCTGTCCGAGGATGCGCATATATCCGGCAAGGATGAAAAGATCCGCCCCGCTCTCCTCCATCGTGGCCAATAGAGCTCCCTCATATTCCTTTTTCCCCGGGAATGATGAGAAATCGACGACAGATACAGGAATTCCGGCATTGCGGGCCCGTTCGATTGCATAAGCATTCGGATTGTCGGTGATGAGGCGCACACACGTCCCGGGAATATACCCATCCGATACCCGGTCGACGACTGCCTGAAAATTGGACCCCCGCCCGGATGCGATGACCGCAATGCGTTTCATATATGTCATGTGTTTGCTGCCTTGGCGTTCTTAATCGTTATTCACCGCGGGTTGATCAGGAAGGATGAGTTTGACCTCTACGATCCGACGCCCCCGCATTTTCATTACGGCGAGCCGTATACCGCTTTCCGGCAATTCAACGACCTCTCCCCGCCGGGGAATGTGCCCGAGCTTGTCAATGAGCAGCCCGCCGACGGTCTCGTACGACTCTTCGATGGGAAGATCGATGCCAATCTCCTCATTGATCCGATCGACCCAGCTCCGGGCATCGACAATGTACACACCCTCTTCGATCGCCTGAACCAGCGGCAGTTCCTCGTCGAACTCATCGAGGATTTCACCCACAAGCTCTTCAAGCATATCCTCGACCGTGACAATGCCGGCAAACGAGCCATACTCGTCAACGACGATAGCGATATGCACCTTCCGGAGCTGCAACTCTTTGAGGAGCTCATCGATCTTCTTGCTCTCGGGAACGAAGTGGGCCTCATACATCAGGTCCTGCACCGTTACACCTTTTTTTTTCTCATAAACAGCAGAAAAAACGTCTTTTACATTGAGAATCCCGATAGTGTTGTCGATGTGATCATGGTAGACGGGGATGCGTGAAAAACCGGTCTCGTTAAAGACATTGATAGACGATTCAAGCGAACTCGTATCTGCAATCAATACAACATCAGCACGCGGAGTCATGATCTCCCGGGTGATAGTATCGCCGAACCGGAAGACGCGGTAGAGCATTTCATGCTCCTCTTCCTGAATGGTGCCCACTTCTTCCCCCACATCGATCCACTGTTTGATCTCGTCCTCCGTGACGATCGGATGGCCGACACCCCCCTTGATAGCGAAGATCTTTTTCATCCCGTCGTAGAGCCACAGAAAAGGTGAAAACAGGATACTGAGGAACAGAACCGGCCTCGAAACGGCAAGAGCGAATTTTTCGGCCATACGTGCTGCGTAGGTCTTCGGTCCGATCTCCCCGAATACCAGCATGATGAAGGTGACAACTCCCGTGGCGATCCCGACACCGGCATCCCCGAACCGCTCAATCGCAATCGACGTCGCAAGTGCTGCGGCACCTACATTCACGACGTTGTTCCCTATCAGGATAGTAATCAGAATGTGATCGGTATTCTTCTTCAGGGTTGCGAGTGCACGCGATCCGGCAAGCCTGCGATCATACAGTGTCCGCACTTTTGCCTGGTTAATGGAGAGTAATGCGACTTCAGATCCTGAAAAAAACGCAGATAAGAATATGCACACAATAAAGAGCGCAATTTTAACGCTTTCGTCAATCATTGCGTCCACGCCGTGCAACGGCTCTAAACTCAGACGTGATCATATGCGGTGAAACAACATGATATTGTATTGATATTTAATAAAACCAGCGTTTTTAAGGGCATCCATTTTCCCGCGACGAATGGCAGCGACGGTCAGAAATTGCGCTGGAGGTACCTGACGTCACGGGCCAGCATCGCTATTTTTTCCTCGCTTGAAAGATCATGATCGAAGTTCCGATCCTCTATCTCCAGCGTAAGGTTACGTGCATACCCGTTCCCGGACAGCATTGCGAGAACCCTCCGGATGTTATCATTCTCCGAAACCGGCAGGTGAATCTTTCCGGATGCAACCGCGGATAGGTGAACGTTTGAAAGTCGCTCTGTCCCGCAACGGGACAGGTATTCTCCGACCTCCGCTAGTGAGACCGAGAGGGCGTGTGCGACATCAAGGGTGTATGACAGCCAGGGTTCCCGGTCGAGCAATTCCTCCATGTCCGACGGTGTACAGAGCAGGGAGTTGACTTTCGGCTCCATATTCTCGATGGCAATCCGGACACCGGTCTCCTGTGAGGCTTCCCGCAACCTGTCGATAAAATAATCAAAACGCTCGTAGTCCGCCGCGCTTGGGGTTCGCTTCGCTGTCCTCCTGCCCGGGTGCACGGTTATGATCCGCGCATTGAGGAGAGCCGCAATCGACACAGACCTGAGCGCGTATTCCACCGAGATTGCCGCGATGTCCGGGTTAATGGAGCAGGGGTTGAGATCCAGCACGGGCGCATGCACGGTCACCGGTGCAAGTTCAGGATACTCGGTAATACACCGCTGCACTTCACCGACATGGAGCCCGCGGATCCAGAAGTGGGGTGTTTCTATCCAGAATTCTATGCCGGTACATCCGGCCTCATTCACGAAGTCAAAGATGTCGTTAACCGGGTACTCGTGAAAAAACATGCTTGAAGAGGCGAACTGAACCATAATCCTCACAAACCTGACACAGAGGTAGTGAGGGAGACTATTTAACCCGGTGTCTCTGTCCTTCCCTCCCTTCTCCCTGATAAAAGGAGATTTGATAAGCGCACCCGTCAACATCATCTCGAATGGACGGGTTCACAGCCGGCGCACCGCCGGTGCCAGGGGTGGACATTCAGCATGTCTCGGAAATTTCCGGGCTTATCGAGAGGCTGCTGGATGATCCGCGCCTTCAGGAGATATGGGTCGAGGGGGAGGTGCGTGATCTCCGGTTCACACCCCGCGGACATCTCTATTTTTCCCTTTCCGAGCAAAAAAACGGCACGACATATACCATCAACTGCGTGATATGGCAGAGTTCGGCCCGCGAACTCCCTTTTACCCCCGAAAACGGAATGCATGCCATTGCCTGGGGTTCAATCCAGGTCTACAAACCGTACGGAAAATATCAGTTGATCGTACGCGATCTGCGGGCCGCCGGCACGGGGGAAAAACACGTCCTCGTGGAAACGTGGAAAACGATGCTTACCCGGGAAGGAGTCTTTGATCCGGCACTGAAGAAGCCCCTTCCGCAGTTCCCGAAAAGAATAGGCGTTGTCACCTCCGCTTCCGGCGCCGCACGGTATGATATCGAGAAAGTAATCGCCCGCAGGTTTCCGGTAGAGATTGTCCTCTCTCCCGCATCGGTTCAGGGTGATGCAGCCCCCCGGGAGATAATCGCGGCGTTGTCCCGGATAGACGGCACTGTCGATGTGATTATCGTGGGCAGGGGAGGAGGCAGTTTCGAAGACCTCTTTGCATTCAATTATCCCGACGTTGTCCGGGCTATCGCGGCTTGCAGAACGCCGGTCGTGAGTGCAGTCGGCCACGAGACCGATGTCACCCTCTGTGATTTCGTTGCGGATGTACGTGCCCCGACTCCCTCCGCCGCGGCTGAACTTGTAGTTCCGGACCGCCGGGAAATCCATGCGGAGATCATGCGGATGCGACTGAGGATGCAGGTGGGGCTTGGAGTAAAGACGGAGCGCGAGCGACAGGTTCTCGAGGACGCACGGTTCCGGCTCACACCACGCCGGTTCAGGAGGCGGCTTGATACCGGAATGCAGTCGCTCGCGGAGGCGGCCGAACGCCTGCACCGGGGCATTTCCCGGTCCATCGAGCAGGAGCGGCTGACACTGGGCCATATCCGCGCACGGATGGAAGCCGGCAATCCGTACCGCCCGCTCGAACGCGGGTATGCGCTGGTGACGAAAGCGGGCCACCCCGTCACCGGGTCAGGGTACCTGCACCCGGGCGACTGCGTGGATATAAGGATGGCAGACGGCAGCAGCAGAGCACGAATTCTTGAGGTGCACCATGACAGAGAAGTATGAATCACTGATGGAAGAGCTGAAGGAGATTATGAGAAAAATCGAGGACGGTTCGGTCGGCCTTGACGAGAGCATTGCACTATATGAAAGAGGATCACTTCTCATCCGGCAGTGCGAGCGCCTGCTTGAGGAGGCGGAACTCAGGATTACCCGTCTTGATCAGGAATAGACACGATCATCTCCACTTCCATCCGGGCACCGTCCTGCAGGCGGCGGATCATGCTTTCCGGAAAGGATCGGGCGATCTGATCCGCGTGAATTGCGACCGTCCGGCCGCATACGTATCCGCTTCGTCGCCAGACCATGTCGGTCGGGTGATCAAGCGTCATTGTGCTGCTCCCTTTTCCGTTTACGGCGAATGACTCTCCCCCCACGGTAAACACGGTGACAATTTTGGCGCGGTCGTCCGAAAGTGCCTTTCTGAAGCGTTCTCCGAGTCCTGCCGCCCCGCGGTCCGCACCAATCCCGAGAATGCAGGTTCCGGCGGGGCTGAGATGCGTCTCCGATGTCACCTCAAACGTCGTCCTATGCGTCCCGGTCACGTGACGATGCCCTGAACAGAAGAATCGTTCGCGTATTTCCATTCCATATAAGTGGGGTGCCGCCCGCCGATGAAGATTGCGAAGCATCCACACCGGACAGTACTATATCTTTTACGGGAAGTCCAATAGTATAGACATAATGATTCAGCATTTATGTCCCGCCTGTGGCGAAGACACGGACCATGAAATTGTAAAGGAGGGGCACGAACTCCTCGTTCGCTGCACCGTGTGTGGAGGTGTCCGCCGGGTTCCCCGCCCGAAAGAACCCCGGATTATCGCGGTCAAGACCATTGTAAGCTATGAAAAGGAATCACGGATCTGCAGCATCGAACTTCTGGATGATGAAGTGTGTGCCGTCGGAGACATGCTTGTCGCCGAATGCGAGGATGATGCAATGGGCGTCGAGGTCACGTCTATCGAACGGGATGGCGTGAGGGTATCGAAAGCCCGTGCGGAAGAAATCCAGACGATCTGGACCCGTCTTGTGGAGCAGGTTATTGTCAAGGCATCTGTTCATGACGGGCGTACCACCCTGCCGCTGTACATCCCCACGGCCGGTGAGGAGGATTTCATCATTGGCTCGGTCTACCAGGCCGGCAAGATACGGTTCAGGATCACCCGCATTAAACTGCGCGAAGGAGCCCTGATGAAAAAAGAAGGGTGGAAGGCGTATGCCAGAAAGATAAAACGAATCTACGGGACCCGGATCTGACAGTTCACGCCATTACGTCCCGTATCGCCTGTTCAAGCTCCTCACGATGCACAACACGTTCGAAACGTTTCACTTCGGCGTCACCATTAAAAATAATGATCGTCGGTGTGACGTGTAATCCGTACCGGGAGATATATTCCTGATTTTTCAGGGCATCAATCTCTTCAATTTCGATACCGAGTGCATTGCTGACCTCCCTGTTGATGGGGGCCTGCTCCTCGCATCCCATGCATCCTTCCTGGTTAAAGCAGATGACCCTCACGACCATAAGTGAATGAGGGAGGGGAGGGCATATATACCCTCGCGTATTAGCCCCGTATTACCCGGCCAGTTCGCTGAGAACAATATCCGCGTAGGCATATCCGTACCGGATATCGAGGCTGTCGGCCTGTTTATCAACCACTCTCGTGAGGCGCATCGGAACTTCCGGGGTTGTATTATCAACGGAAATGATAGGTGCTGTCGAAAAGCCGAGTGGAACCCAGTCGCCGACCTGCACATCACTGAAGTTCCCGCCGAAGTTTTCGAAATTCTCCACGGAGAGAGTCCATACCGGAAGTTCGGGATATTCAAACGACACCCGTTTCCGATCATTCTGGCGCAGGCCCTCGCATGCATCACTTATCGTGTTCAGCTCGAAAGACAGGAGAGCATACTTACCGACATTATAATACTGAGTTCCATCGGAGATGTACGCATCCACGGGGATGATCTCCTCCGTAATGTTGCCGCCGACCTCCAGTACAATCGGCTGTGTTATGAGCACGCCCTCTCCCGCTTCAATGGCGTTCTTCATTACCTGCTGGTTCGAGGTGAGCACGGCGAACCCGCTCTCGTCACGGAGTGTGAAGTCAATGGTTGCCGCATTCCCGGATTGTGCGGTTTTCAAGACAGAGAAAAACCCCATATTCAGTGTGAATCCGGCAACACAGATGACCAGAATAAAGAGTGCCCCTATCTTCATATAATTCGGAGAAGAATCAGGTTTCTTGCTTTTCTTCTGCGCTTTCATTACATACTATTCGCACTCCCCTGCAGATAAACCAGTATTATGAGGCAGTAAGGGGGAGGAGCGGTGAAGGCTCCCTCACATAATTTTATGGTCGGGTGCATACGGTGGGGTTTGCTTGTAATTCATTTTTCCGCCCACCTCATCAACCGCGAACATAGCATAACATCCACGCACAAACTATTAATGTGATAATACCTAACCCACGGTTAAGTCCGGCAGTTTCCGGATGGTAAAAGATGGAGGAACCAAAAATGGTCTCACGACGCAGATACCGGTTGAATCAATTCTGGACTGACTTTGATGAAATGATGGCCGATATGGAAGACCGGTTCATGTCTATGCTTTCAGGTGTAAACCGCCTTCCTGCCCGCGTTTCCGAGGGGATAACGGCGCTTCCCGCACTTCCGTCATTCCGCGGCGACCTGAGGCTCGACGTCCGCGATCATGACAACGAGGTGATCGTAGTTGCCGACCTGCCAGGTGTTGAAAAAGAAGATGTGCGTGTGAAGCTCATGTCGCCCAACCTTCTCATGATTTTCTGCGAGCGCAAGGCCGAGACGGAGGAGAATGAAGAAGGCTACTACATGCGCGAACGTTCCTACGGATCGATGAGCCGCTCGGTCCCTCTTCCCGCCGACGTGACGGAGGAAGGCACTACGGCGAGTTTTAAAAACGGTGTGCTTGAAGTTCACTTAAAAAAGCTCCCCGGCGGCGAAGGCAGGGACATTACCATTGAATAACGAATACACCAAAATTTTACTTTTTTTCCCATAAAATGGCAATAAATCGCTTTTTTAGAGGGACGATCCCTTCAAGTGCATGCAGTGTCAATACTCCTGTAATGGATAAGAAGAAGGTCAAGGATTACATGACCTACGACGTGATCACGGTCGATGTCAAAAGCTCGGCAAAAGACGTGATGGAAACGATCAGAAAAACTCAGCATGACGGTTTTCCGGTTGTCGAAGGCATCGTTGTCGTCGGCTACATCTCGGCACGTGACCTCCTTTTTACTCACCCCACCGAGCCCATCGGGCGAATCATGTCACGTCACCTCATCGTTGCAGACCCCGGCATGAGCATCAATGATGCCGCCCGTGTCATTTTCCGTTCCGGCATCCATAAACTGCCGGTCGTGAACGAGAAAAACGAGCTTCTCGGCATTATTTCAAACGCTGACGTCATTCGATCGCAGATCGAGCACGTTTCTCCTGACAAAGTCTATAAATTTATGGAAACACTCAAAAAACTGCACAACATTGAGCCACGGCTAAAAAGGGGCTGCATCGCAATCAAGGAGCTCCTCCCTACACAGGCAAAGATTTACGAGGACGAACTTGAAGGGAGAATGTATGAAATTCAGAAGGGGCTCGCAGAGCCCCTCATAGTGGTAAAACGCCCCGGAAGATTGATTCTCGTGGACGGCCACCACCGGACTATTGCAGCGAAACGGCTCGGATTCAAGATGCTCGATGCCTACATCATCGAGATCGACGAGGACATCGAACTCGGCATGGAAAAAACCGCCAGGGCGCTCAACCTCAAGACACTCGATGACATCAAGGTACTCGATTACGCCCGCCATCCCCTCGTAGCGCTGACCCACCGCCTCGTACGCCACGGGTGACGGGGATCAGGAGTCCAGATGGCTGGACTCGTACGCCGGATTGAGGATATGCTCTTTTACAATCCCGCCTTCCTCGGTGACCGCCTCGGGCCAGATCCGGGTTCCCGAATGGATGATGGATCGTGCCTTCAGGGTCGCCCGCGGGCCAATGACCGTATCATTCTCGACGCTGCAGCCGTTTCCGATATACGCATCAGTATCGATGATACTGCCCGAAATTGTCGATCCGATGCCGACATGCACGCCATTATAGACGGATGAGGAGAAAATCTTTGCATCGTGGCGGATTACGCAGTGATCACCGATGCTCGTATAGGGGCCGACAAGTACATTCTCCTCGATAATGGTACCCTCTCCGATTGATACGGGGCCGATAACTCTCGAATTCCGGCCGACCGTGATCGAACTGCCCAGCTGAACAGGGCCGACGATGTGTGCACCCTTCACCGTGAAATCACCAGATATGCTCGTGTATGAAAGTTCCTGCAACTTCCACCGCTCCGCCTGGCGTAGAAAACGTGGGCTCCCGACATCCGTCCAGTGACCGCGTGCGAGCCACCCTTTGAGTGAGTGACCACCATCGAGCAGAAGGGGAAAAAGATCCTGTGCAAAGTCGAACTGCGTCTGCGGCGGGATGAAATCGAACATTCCGGGATCGCACATATACATCCCGGTACTTGCCAGATTGCTGAATATTTCACCGGGAGCTGGCTTCTCCTTGAACCGTTTTATCTGGTAATCTACATCGATCTCGGCAATCCCGTATTCGGAGGGATCGTCGATACTCACAAGACCGATCGAAACCATCGCACCGCGCTGGAGGTGATCGCGGTAGAATGCCAGCAGGTCGATATTGGTGATGTGATCGCCGCCAACGACGAGGAACGGCTGCCCGTCAAGATACTGCTGAGCATTCTTTACACTCCCGGCGGTGCCGAGCTTGATCGCCTCGTGCACATAGGTAATATCGACACCGAACAACGACCCGTCACCGAGTGCGTCGCGGATCGCGTCCCCCTTGTATCCGAGAGTGACGACCACGTCATTGAATCCAAGGTTCGATAAATGGGAGACAAGATGCTGGAGTGATGGCCTGTTCACAATCGGAATACAGGGCTTGGGGCGTTCAAAAGTAAGTGGCCGCAGGCGGGTCCCCTCCCCCCCGCACATGATGCAGACTTTCATGGATACAATGTGGATTGTTATCTGGTTTTAGTGTTTTGTGGGGGCCAATTCAACCGAACCATACTATTATGGCAGGCACCCCCAAGAATAGAGATTATGGTCGAGTTTGTGTGTACGTTATGCGGGAAGTGCTGCATGGGCATGGGGAAGTACGTCAAGATCAAGGGATCAATGGGACTGAACAAGTACATCTGCGTGCACGAGCTGACAAATGAAACCGTCTTCGCCACCGTGGAGAAACCCTACCGCGAAGACTTCGATCCGGACGAGCGGGACACACCGGACGAATGGTGCCCCTTCCTCAACGAAGGTGAAGAGGAGGGAACGTTTATCTGCGTCATCCATGGAACACACCCCAAATTCTGCAGGGACTTTGTCTGCGCCAGCATGCGCATCTACACGCAGGACGGCGTGGAAGCGGGCAAGGTATCGGAGAAGGGAAGTCTGGTCTCCTCGGATGACCACCTCAATGCGCTCTGGAAAGAGCAGATCAACCCCATCATCACCGGCAGCGATGAAGTATGGAAAGAGAAGGCCGTCGGGGTGCTCGAACCGGAAGGCTACCGTATCGAGGTCTATGACTGAAGCACGGGCGAGGGAACTGCCTGTGGAAGGAGGGACAGTGCAGTGCACCCCTGCAAGGCGTGAAGAAGTGGTGAAGTGCAGGTTTTGCGCCCATTCGTCCCATTTCATGGTGAGGGGGCGCTGGGTGGGATCCCCTGCACGCGCATACTGCACGCGAGAGCGTACGACAACAGACGTGGATCTTAAAAAAGTAACAGTCGTGGAATGTGACGATCAACGGAGCGAAGGGTACCGGAGCATCATGAATATCATCAGCTGAAATGCCGTCACACTTTCCAGAACTCCCACCACCGCCTGTTCTGGTACGGGACAGCCCCGGCCTCCCGTACAAGATCGTCTTCGAGAAGATGGTGCATCAGGTGGACCTCATTTTGCAGATCCTGCATGAGACCTTTAAGATCCTCAATATCCCGTTTGATGAGAGAGAACTCCTCAAATGAGCGTTTTGGTTCATTTTTCAGGTTTCCACCTGCCTGCATGTGGGAAATTCCCGCCTCAATCAGATCAAGAATCGCCTTTTCACGCTTTGTCGAACTTGTCTTCGCGAATGTGTCGATCATATCGACCACGTCGGAATCCACAGTGAATGATAACCGCATTGCCATTTTCGTTCTCCTCCACCCTGTGTCATGTACCCGGTTGCGTGGCTGTAAAAAAGGATGAAAGGTATTCCATATCAACATATGCATCATAATGTGCCGCGAGAGCGTCGTAGGACTGTGGCGCCGTGCCAGCATTCCCTGCCGAAAAATGTCCGGGGTCCCCGCCAACTCCCTCAAACGGCAGTCCCCTTCGCGCATGAAGATAACCGAGGAGTGCGTCTGCGGCACTCCTGTTAAGAAAGAGGCCGTGAAGGTAGGTACCGAAGACCAGCCCGTCATCCGACACCGCCCCGCCCTGCTCAAATGCTTTCATCATGGAATCCGCACACGTCTCCCCCATATGGATTTCGTACCCGGATACGTCCCCGATTTCCGAGAGAATGGGAGGGACCGGCACGGCCCTCGTCGTAATCTGCACCGTTGTTTTCCTGTAAGCGTCAAACGTCGTCACTACATCAAGCAGTCCGAGCCCCCTGCACACACCGCCCCTCGATTCAATCCCGGCATCGAAAATTTTCATCCCGAGCATCTGGTACCCGCCGCAGATCCCGATCACCGGCACCCCACGCTTCCGGGCAGAGAGGATTTCACGGTCCGTTCCCGTAGCGAAGATCGCTTCCAAATCCTCGACGGTGTTCTTGGTACCCGGAATAACAATGCAGTCATAGTCCGCGAGCGACGAACCCGGGACCACGTACTCGACAGAAGCATGCTGTTCGAGCAATTCGAAATCGGTAAAATTGGAAATTCGAGGCAGTCGGATGACCGCAATCCTGACATCCCGGGAATTCCGTTTTTTATCACCTAAAGAAAGCGAATCCTCGCTTGGGAGCGGGATATCGGTGAAAGGCACGACGCCGAGTACTGGCAGGCCGGTCTGCTCCTCAATATTCCGGACACCACCTTCAAAAAGAGCTGGATCGCCGCGGAATTTATTCACGATAAAACCGATCACATACGACCGCACATCGTCCGGCAGGAGATTATAGGTGCCGATAAGCTGGGCAAAAATACCGCCCCGTTCGATATCGCCGACGAGTACGATCGGCAGCTGTAGTTCCCGTGCAAGAAGAATGTTTGCAATATCACGGTCATAGAGGTTCAGTTCCGCGGCACCTCCCGCACCTTCCACGACAACATTTCCGTACCGGTCTTCAAGGCGCCGGAACGCCCCGAGCACTTCGGTAAGCAGTGTCTGCGTTTCCGTATAATACTCGCTGATCTGCACGTCGCGATAGGGTTTTCCGAGGAGCACCACCTGTGACGTCCGGTCTCCTTTAGGCTTTAAAAGGACGGGATTCATATCGGCACACGGCTCGATGCGGGCGGCAAAGGCCTGCATTGCCTGTGCAATACCGATTTCACTCCCGTCCGGCGTCACATAGGAGTTCAGGCTCATATTCTGGGACTTGAACGGTGCGACGGAAATCGAACGATTTGCGAGCCATCGACAGATTGCAGCCACAGTTACGCTTTTTCCGACATGGGATGCCGTGCCCAGAACAATCAGTGACATCTCTTCGTAAATATATGCATGATCTTTAAATAAAGGGTAATGATACAGTCGTGTGCATGCACTTCAGCCCACAGGCCCTTATGCTGCTCCGGGACAGGTACTTGCTTCCCGGAGAAGAACCGCACCAGCTTTTTGCACGTGTTGCCGGTGCACTCCGGTCTGATGCACTCCGCCGCGATTTTACCTACGTCATGGAGGAACTGCTCTTTCTGCCTAACTCTCCCACGCTGATGAATGCGGGAACAAAATCTGGACAGCTGTCCGCATGCTTCGTGCTTCCCATCAGGGATTCGATCGGGAACATATTTCAGACGCTGGGGCACATGGCCCTCATACACCAGAGCGGCGGAGGAACAGGATTTTCCTTCTCCCACATCCGCCCGCGTGGGGACGTCGTTGACGGTGCTTCCGGTGTCGCAAGCGGCCCGCTGTCATTCATCCGTGTCTTTGATGCGGCAACGGCAGCCGTCCGGCAGGGGGGGAAACGGAGGGGAGCAAATATGGGGGTGCTGGCGAGTTCCCATCCCGACATCATGGAATTTATCAACTGCAAACGGAATGCGGGGCTCGATAACTTTAACCTCTCCGTGGGATACGATGCGGAATTTTTCCGGTGCCTCTCATCCGGCAAACCGTATGCGCTGATAAATCCCCGCGACGGGCAGGTGCAGGATGAGATCGCGGCCGCATCGCTCTGGAACGCTGTTGCAGATGCGGCATGGACCTGCGGGGATCCCGGTATTCTCTTTCTCGATGAGATTAACCGAAAAAACACCCTGCCGGGATATGATTCCTTCGAGGCGACGAATCCCTGCGGCGAGCAGCCGCTCTTTTCCTACGAAAGCTGCAACCTCGGGAGTGTAAACCTTACAGGATGTGTGCGGAAAGGGGACATCGACATGGATCTTCTCCGGTACATTGTCAGGACGGGCATTTCATTCCTCGACTCGGTCATCGATGTCAACAGGTTCCCGCTCCCGGAGATCCGTGAGCACACACTCGATACGAGAAAGATAGGACTGGGTATCATGGGACTTGCCGACATGTTCATCGCGCTTGATATTCCCTACGAGTCCGCCGAAGCACTTTTACTCGCGGAACGGATCATGACGTTCATACAGGAAGAATCACGGGCCATGTCGGCAGAACTTGGTGAGTGGAAGGGATCGTTTCCTGCAATCGACCGGAGCATCTTTACCGGGGATATGCGTAATGCAACAGTCACCACTATCGCGCCGACCGGCTCCCTCCATCTGATTGCAGGAACCAGCAGCGGGATTGAGCCACTCTTTTCTCTCGCGTATGAACGTGAAATCGGAGAACAGACGATTGCATTCATGCATCCGGCCGTCGAAGCGGCGATCGGTCCTGATCGCGCATCACTTCCCACCGACCTGCTGGGTGAAGTTCGCCGGACCGGAAGCCTGCAACACATCAACCTGCCTGAGCATACGAAGGATCTTTTAAAAACCGCTCCCGAGATCGAACCAGCCCACCATGTTCGGATGCAGGCGGCGATACAGCGCCACACGGACAATGCAGTCTCAAAAACAATCAACCTCCCCGAAACCGCCACTGTTGACGATATAAAGGAGATCTTCGGTCTCGCCCGGGAGCTCATGTGTAAGGGGATCACCGTCTACCGGTATAACAGCAAAGACTCACAGGCGCTCCGCCAGGGATGTGATGTCTGCAAAATAAACCGCTGATCATGCCAACAAATATATAACGTAACCTTGAAGGTACATGGTAATGAATGGAGGGATTTGTCCGAAGTGTGGACTGCCAAAAGAACTCTGTATATGCGAAGAAGTTGCAAAGGAACAGCAGAGGATCAATGTAAAGATCAATAGACGGCGATACGGAAAAGAGGTTACCGTCATCGATGGCCTCGATCCATATGAAATTGATCTGGAAGAACTCCAGAAATTTCTGAAAGGAAAACTCGCATGCGGCGGAACAGTTAAAGGAAGTTCCATTGAATTGCAGGGAAACCACCGGGAGCGGGTGAAGAGACTCCTTTCGGAAAAGGGGTATAAACTGGATAATATCAACTAAAACGCTGCGGTTTGCCCACCCGTAGTTGCGGCAGAACTCTTTTTTTCACCAGTATTGAATCTCCCGGAGAGCGCATGCTCTGAAAACGCCCCCATAGTGCCGGGGGCTCAGGAATTAAAAAAAAATACGGGAGTGGGGATACGCCCCCGAGCGGAATATTAGATGAAGAAGCGGAATGCCACCCAGGCTATGACCAGCATGATGACGGAATACTTCAGACCAGCAATGGAGTTCGCTTCACCCATCTGCCCGGCGACAAGCCCTGAAAAGAATCCCTGGATCATTGCGGCGTGGGAAAAGAGCCGGGTGTAGAAGAACATGTCGATGCTTGCCCCAAAAGCACCGGCTCCGGCAGTCCCGGTTGCGGAAACCGCAGCGCCCGCTTCTGCCATCGTCCTGAGAAATGTGCCTGTCATGACGGCAATGACGAAAACAAACACAAAGAATGAAACGATGACAATAATCACGTAAATCAGCATGTTATTGCGCCGGTCGGTATCCAGTGTGACGAATTCATAACTGTCAACCGCCGCGGCACGCAGCACTTCGCTGACATCCCCGCCTGCCTTGCTCGCCTTGGCAATAAGATCGACACTCCGCTCTGCAAGCGGTGTGGCGAGCCGGGAACCAAAGCGGTAGATTGCATCCACAAACGGCACGTTCCAGGACATCTCCGCATCAAGGCGCCTGATGTATGGGGTGAGGTGTCCGTATTCACCTCCGGCAACAACGTGGATCGCATTCGGCAGCGTCATGCCACTTTCGTTCATCCCTGCGACGTCCCGGAAGAAATTAGGAAGCGAAGTTTCAAGATTCCTCTGCCTGCGGGAATATTGGAACTCAAGAATCGCAAGCGGTACAGTAGCAATAAGCACGGAAATAACCAGAATGTCGTCGATGAGTGTCGAAGTAAATATAATCCCGATCCCGTATTGGGTCACGAGTGTAAAGAACCCGACAATAAGGACAACAAACGCAAGCGGCAGCGAGACGATGAGGATATTCTGCGGGCTTTCCGTCAGGACTTCAATGGGGTGCGCCTTAAGGCGGTTCACTCCGATGCGGTGTTTCCGCAGAAAATCGATTTTATCGATAATATGCCTCTCATCCCGTTCTAATTCGCTAATCTGGGTTTCCGAAATGTCCTGTTTCCGAAAACCGGTACGATTGAAATAATTGTTCATTATATCCTGTAATCGCATCTCACACCTCCGGAGTCATCGAACTGATCAGTATGATGAACATGAAACTCCCGAATGGTATAACCCCGTAAATTACTGCATAGAGGAAGAACGGGTCGCTCTCACCGCTGATCGTAGACATGATCGACTGGAGAATGATCAGGAACAGTGTGCCTGCAACAAGTGCCGTTACATATGACTCGGAGATAAGGCCGAGTGTCTCCAGAAATGTCTTCTGCGTCTGCCGGTTCTCAAGCGAATACTGCTGCGCTTTCGTGCGAAAGTACTCGGTCAGGTTGCTACCGCTCGAGATGCTTGCCATGGCACCCTGAAAGAAATCCTTCATCCGCATACTCGGCGTATAAACACCACCAATCCGAAGGGCGTCTATCAGATCCTTTCCGAAAATATCGATTTCACGTGCAACATACCGGGCTTCAACAGCGCTCTCACCATAGATGGTGCTTTCCCCGAGCAGGCGGAAGACTTCGGCGGGTGTAATACCCGCAGTTGACATCGCCGTGACATAGTTTATGGCGTAGGGAAGCGTCGCATCGATATTCCTTCTCCGCTCCCCTGCAAGAATGCCCGGATAGAGCATATAGATAAGATAAGTAATCCCCCCGAAAACACACAGCGAAAAGATAACGATCACGATAGTGCCAAAGAGGAGCCGGAGATCTGACAAGGCGACGATAAACTCGGGCAACTGCCCCTGATACTTAATCATTTCCGGAATTTTCAGCAGATACGAGACGATGCCGATGAATAACGCGGCAACGAGGCCCACCAGTATAGACGTGACATAGGCGGTTGAGAGGTACGCCTCGAAAGGGATCTTCATCCGCGCCCCCATCATGTCGTTTCGCAGGCTGAGATAATCAGCCCGTTTCACCTTCATCCGGTTGCCGATAATGTTGAAACAAAATCGTTCATAACTATTCATACAGGTCACCCCTGACAATCTCCATGACTGCCTCAGGATCGCGGTAATACGAGATCAGTACCTTGGAAACATCCTTGTAGTGACGCAGCTTCTTGATGCGCATCCATTCGAGGATTTCCTGCCGCCTCTTCAATTCCTCACGCATCCGTGCTTCGCTCCATCCCCGCTCTTCCATGACCTCCTCAAGAATGTAGGATTTCCCGGAATAACGTATCTCATCAGTCGCCGCATTCCATTTGAACACCTCGTTTGTGATCAGCTCATTGGTACGGGGATCGATGTCAAGAATTTCGATCAGCGCCTTGTTTCTGCGGATTCTCTGGCCGCCAATCCGGGCCTGCACCTGGATACTGACCAGATCGAGTGCTGTGAGCATGTTCCGCGGAACATTCAGCGGCGGGTTTTCCAGACGGTGCACGGCACTCGAAACCGAGTCCGCATGCATGGTAGCGTACGTGACGTGGCCGGTACTCATTGCCTGGAAGAGCGTCTGCGCCTCCTGGCCACGGACCTCGCCCACCAGGATATATTCGGGGCGTTGTCGCAGTGCGGCACGGAGCAGCTCGTACATATCTATCGAGCCCTTACCCGCCGAGTCGAAGGATTCCCGCGTTACACTCGGGATCCAGTTCGGGTGGGGAAGTTTGAGTTCCCGTGTATCCTCAAGCGTGACGATTTTCGCGAGCGGAGGGATGAAGAGGGAGATAGCATTGAGGGACGTTGTCTTCCCCGATGCCGTCCCCCCGCAGAAAATGCATGATTTCCCGTTCTCGACGGCAAGCCAGATGAATGCGATCGAGAGGGGGGAGAATGTCGACCATTCGATCAGGTCCGTCGGTGTGATCGGTTCGTCACGGAATTTTCGGATAGTAAATGTCGAACCATGAGCCGTCACTTCCTGTCCGAGGGTCATCTGGATACGCGAACCGTCGCTCATGGTCGCATCGAGCATCGGCTCTGCAATGGAGATATACTTCCCCGCCCGCTGGGCAAGTTTGGTAACGAAACTGTCAAGCCCGATCGCATCGGTGTACATCAGGCTCGTCTGGATTGATTCGTAACTGGTGTGATAGATAAATAGGGGCGTGTTCAGGCCGTCACACGAGATATCCTCGATATATTTATCGTGCATGACCGGATCGATCAGCCCATCTCCAAGGAAAGCCTTCTCGATGTTGTAGAGGACCTTTTCCCGGCCTGCCGGACTGAGTTTAATCCCGTAATCGACAATGATCTCATCGATCGCATCACGAAGGGCCTTTCGTGCCGATTCGCGCGTCATATCCTTCGTATTGACATCAAGCGTCTCAAACAGCCGCTGCTGGAGTTCGAGAATGAGTTCGGACTCAGCGGGAGTCAGTTCCGGCTCGATAACCTTGTAGAGGTATGTGTGGTTCGTGTTATCGTAGATAATCCGGACATAGGCAAAGGGCTCGTTTACCGGGTAGAGTTCCACTTCCTCCTGTCCGGCCGTGGATTCGAACGAGAGATCGACAAGCGGTCCGTGGATACCCGGCTGATACTCGATGATCTTGCTCCGTTCCTTGGAGCCGGGTTTCATTCCCTTCAGGAATCCGAGTGCACCCAGGCCCTTTTTCTCCTCTTCTTTTCCAACATTAATCCCGCCGAAATCCGGTTCCTCTACACCGTCTGTGGGAAATACGGGTTTCCAGATTTCATCGATTTCCGAGAGCACGCTGCTCTTGTCGACGAGATCAAAGGCACTTGAAGTAGTAAGATGGAGTTCTTCGACCTCAAACGTTGCGCCACGGGGGAGGATCATGTTTGCATAGTCGTCAACTTCGTCGACTGTCACAACGCCTTCAGTTTCCACCGTTCCTTCGTCCTTATCGGACCATCGTGTTTTTTGTGCTTCATCGGATGGCTGAGATAATCCCGGAGTTTTACTGACATCCGCGCCGAGAACATCCTCAATAATGCCTGCTTCCAAATCTCTGGGCGGCGCAAATCCCTCAGTCGCCTCGTCATGGGAGCTGATGAGGTCGTCGATAAGGGAACGGAAGGTCTCTTCGTCCTCCACGGGCTGCTCATCAGGATCCGGGACAGACTTATTTTCTGGCTCTATCACGGGCTGCTCATCAGGATCCGGGACAGACTCATCTTCAGGCTCTATCACGGGCTGCTCTTCAGTCTGCGGTTCCGTCATTTCGGGCTGCCCGGGCTTGGATGGAGTGTCCCCTGATTCGAAGCTCTTCATCTTCCTGACAAGACTGCCGAGTTTACTCCGCGCATCGTCGGAATCCTGCTCCCCAGGCTCGCCGGAAATCAGCACAGGCGATTCCGACTCCGTTTCCTCAGACTGGGTTTCCCCACCGGCAACCAGGTCGCCCCAGGAAACATCACGATTTGGGGCGGTGCTGTCCGCCGTTTCTCCGGCCGTCGGTGTCTTTTCTTCCTTCTGTCTGATTTTTCGAATGATATCGCTCAATGATCTTTTTTCATTCATTTTCCGCACTCCCCCCAATATCTATTACTGATTCAGAATATCTTTCATGGAAATCTACGACAAACCTGCTGACAGACTGCGACCGGTCTTCGACAACGCAGTCATACATGCCATTTACCAGCTTGAAGCATACTTTCCCGTCGACCGTTGTCATATCGCTCGCAAGCACCTGCCTGCCTTTCCGGATCGAGACCCTCATGCCTGACTGCACCATATCGCCCTTTTTTACAACAATGCAGATTTGCCCAAGTGTTTGCTTGTTGCCACCAATGGTGGGCAGATCTACTGAGAGCTGCTTTCTGAGATGGCTTTTTTCGTATATTTTACACCGTGCCGCAAGGGATTCCCCGAACTTCGGATCAATTAAAAACAACTTGAAGACCTCGTTGTGTTCCAACAGGTACACAGCCTTGTCACCAAAAAGCATCCCGGTATCGTCAATAAGGGTCGCGCCTTCCGGTTCACCGTTCACGAAGACGAGAATGAAATTTTCTCTCCCTTTCTCCGCAAGTGCCAGTCCGCTCTGCCGGTTTTCGCGCATATATCCGAGCAATACATCAAATGCAAAGTTACCGGCATATTTTGAACTGCTGATTACCTTATCAAAAAGATCAGAAATATGCATATACACCACTCCGGACTGTTATCCCTGAAGTATCACTTCGCCGCGATCCACCATGTGCGGACAGATTCCTGTCCATGGACGCCGTGTTTTTTATACTGAACGTGGTTCGGTTCGTCATGTCCCTTTCACAACCTCATTACTGTACACTCTTCAGCGCCATTCTTATAAGGCCAAGATTTGCATCCGCTGCCGTATGGACACAGACAAATAGGTCTCCTAACGGTGCGATGATGAATTTGCCTGCCCGTGTTTCGAGGATGAGCTGATCAAGATCTCCAAATCCAAGATCGTGTGCAATGAGAGTGCCCTCCTTGAGAAGATCTTCGGCAATCGCCGATACGTGCTCGAAGTCACCTTTTCCGACTGACTGTACGGGAAATCCTTCAAAAAAAGCCGACACGGTGATCACACCGGGCTGCCGGACAATCCGGCGCAACTTCTCATCGTCCATGACCTCCGGACTTTTATTTTTTGCATTCGCACTCCCGGAAACAGCCCAGTCGTCTGCGATCGCCCGTTCATGCATTTCCGAGAGTTCTCCGTGCTCGATAATCTGCAGGTGCCATTCGAGAAGGGGTTTTGCCCGGAGGAAGTCAACGGCGGACTCGCCCGCATAGAGATTGTAGTCGTCCTTGAAATACGCCGCAAGGATCTCCCCATTCTCTATCAGGAAAACTCCCCTCCCGCCAAAACCGGTGACCTGCACGCATGCGGCGACATCGGCGGTATTCACCAGCAATTCGCTGACAGGGCACTGAATAGTATCCCCTGGTTTACATTCGGACTCCATCGGCGTCACAACGCTGCAATAATCCGTTCGCGGTTTTTCTTGAGTTCATATCGGATACGACCAATATTCACTTCTTTTTCCGAAACGATCGCAATCAGTTCATCCTCGGAGAGGGGGGAGAGCAGGATGGGGCCGTTTTCGTATTCCACCATCATCTGGGCCATTTCCCCTTTTCCAAGCTCGGTACCCATCGCCTCAGACGTCCCCATTCCGGTGGATGCCATTGCACCAAGTGCTTCCGTGTCGATAGAACCTGTTTCAGCGCTCTCGATCACGAATCCGTCCCGTCCTACAACCACTGCGGCCGAAACACCGTCGAGGCGTAAAAATTCACTTAAAATCTGTTTTAGCATTGAGTCACACCCGATTAATCACTCTCTGTTTTTAGTCTGGTTCTAGTATTTTCTGGAATGATTTCAATGGAAAGGGGCATCCTCCCGATAGCATGGGTTGCACAGGAGATGCACGGGTCATAGGCCCGGATGACCATTTCGATTCGGTTGGCGGCATCGTCAGCAAGGGCGCCATTTTTGACGACCCTGCGGGCGACGTCTTCCACACCCCGGTCCATCGCATAGTTATTCTGGCAGGTTGCGACGATCAGGTTGCATTTTTCGATGAAACCCCTGTCATCGACCGTGTAATCATGGATGAGAGTTCCCCGGGGGGCCTCGATGATTCCGACACCCCGGTGGTTTTGCACCGCACCCACAGGCACCCGGATGTCATTCCGGGTTATTGAGGGATCGGAGAGATACTCGACTGCCTTCTCCGTGGCTCCGAGAAACTCCACATACCGGGCAATATTATAGGCAAGCGTTGTCTGAATTGGCTGAACGAATCTGCCAAATCCTGATCGGTATTCCTGAAGCGCCGCGTCGGCTTGATCCGTTCCCATGCGCTCAACGATATTGAGGCGGGCAAGCGGTCCGACACGGTAATACTCACCTGATTTTAACCGGGCAAACTTCAGGTATGACCAGTCCTCGGAATATTCTTCAATGTGATCCAGATATCCCGGGCCCGAAAAAGAGCCGCTTACATTCCCGTCACTGCCGAGAATTGTAGCGGGCCCTTCCGTAAAGGAGAACGCACCGTCAGAGGCCATCCCCATGAAAGCCGTGTCAACCGATCCAAAGGTGAGATCGGTTTCGTCAAGGAGCGCTCGTGCCGTTTCCCAACCCTGGAATGCGATCTCCTGTGCTTTTTTTGCCATTTCAAGCAATTTTAAGCGCTTTTCCTCGGCGAGGGACTGGGAGATGCCGCCGGGTATTGCTGTCGAGGGGTGAATAGGTTTCCCGCCGATTGCTTCGGTCAGGCGCTGGCCAAATTTTCTCACCTCAATTGCAGATTTTGCAATATCGGGCATTTTTTTGACCAGACCTATCAGATTCCGCTCCGATGCCGACACATCGTGGCCGATTAAAAAGTCGGGAGCGGCAAGCATGAAGAAATGAAGCGAATGGGAATGCACATACTGCCCGACCATCAGCAGCTCACGCAGCGTGCGTGCCGTCTCCGGAGGTTCGGCCCCGAAGATCTGGTCACATGCCTTCGCGGCCGCAATGTGGTGTGATGTGGGGCAGATGCCGCATATCCGGGGAGTGATCCTCGGCGCTTCCTCAATCGCGGATCCAATCAGGAATTTTTCAAACCCACGGAGTTCCACAACGTTGAAATGAGCGTGTTCGACATCTCCCTGTTCATCAAGGTGAATGCGCACTTCCGCATGCCCCTCGATCCTCGTCACGGGGCTGATCGTAATCTGTGCCATCAGCTTCCCTCCTTGATGAGGTCGCGTATCTTGGTAATCTCCTTGTCCTCCATCACTTCGCTTCCCATGGTAAACGCGTACATCGTATGGGCAACGTCATAGAGCTCCCGTTCGATGTCCTTCTCGGGACGGTCGGTCATGTCCGCAATCCTCAGCACCATCATATTGTAGATATCACGGCAGGGTTCACGCAGGATATCCAGTGAAGGGCCGTTGCAGCCGTGGCACGGGACATTATTCTTTGGGCACATCGCCCCGCAGCCGCAGAATGTGACGGGGCCGAGGCAGAGGTACCCCTGTCCGAGCAGGCAGTGCTCGCGTTCGGGCAAACCTTCGTGCCTCCGCTTCAGTGACCAGTTCTCTATCGGGCCCATCGTGCGGTCGCATTCGGAACAGATGGATTTACGCGACAACGCTACCGGGTCGCCGTTAACCAGAGGGGGAATAATCTGCCTGAGACGCTCCTCCTTGGGCGGGCAACCCGGAATATACCAGTCTACCTTGACCAGATCCCCGACCGCGAACGCCCTGTATAAGAAAGGCGGAACATCCGTCGGGATGATATTATCAGGGGAAACCGTATCCACTTCCTGGTACACGTACCGGAAGAGCGCCTCCTGGCTCGAGAGCATCGAAAGGCCTGACACTCCGCCGTAGCAGGCACATGTTCCGAGCGCGATGACGGTGTTGGACCTCTCACGGATACGCCTGAGCCGTTCCTGATTTTCCTCGTTTCTGACGGCTCCGGTCACAAACGCAATATCTATTCCTTCCGGAGGTTCTTTCACATCCATGAGAACCGGCGAATAGACAATCTCCGCTTTTTCGATGATATCGAGAAGTGTTTCGTGCAGATCAAGTATCGCAATGCTACACCCCGAACACCCGGCAAGTTCTTCAATTGCAATCTTCATCCCGGCACCTCACTTCAGAATCAATTTTTTCAGGCAGGCGTTGGGACCCGTGTGCACAATTTCCAGTTTGGCACGCCGACCGGTGATCTCCTCGATTGCGCCAACAACATACCCGCACAGTGTCTGGCATAGTGGCCCGGACTGGGCCTGCCCTATGCGGCGCAATGTCTGCCGGACGATGCAGTCGTGGAAAACAAGATAAATGAACGTCGACCCGTCCTCCTCTACGATATAATGATCCTTGTCGGAAGGTTTCCAGGGTTCAAATGAATATTGTCCGTACAGGATATAGGAGAGTTCCCGCAAGGCTTCCTCGACATCGTCTTTTTTCTGAAAATACTTCGCAACTTCATGACCGAATTTTTTACCTGCACGGAATGTGACGGCATTTGCGCCGCGCCCGGCAATCTCCTCAAGTGAACGGATGATGTACCCGTTCATCTGCATAAGCCCATGAAGCGTCTGCTCCAGTTCCGCGGCGGGCGGGTTGCATTTCAAGGGCACATCTTCGGTCCTGAAAACCAAATCGTGCTGAAAATTCTGTTTAGATTCCTCAACAAAACTCTTGCTCATCAAATCACCCTGTTCAGCATGGAACACACCTTGCTGCTGATGTACATCCTTCGTGACGGGACGACGCCCCGGTGCTCGAGGGCCTGTGCAGGGCAGATCTCATGACATGAGAGGCACCCCATGCAATTTTCAGGTCTGCGCGGGACCGACACTCCCGATACCATCTCAAAGACTTTCATGGGGCAGTCCTTGACGCAAAGGCCGCACCCATTACACGCATTTTCATCAACGAAAATCTGAATCATGTCAGGAATCCCCTCGGGTCAGGTATACTTGTGGGTTTTGAGTTACATCTATTTAAAATTATCTTTTACTGATTAACTATAACAATAAACACTACAGTCTAACATCTAAGATAACCGAGGTAGGAAATATTTAAATAATATAGCGTCAGAAATAACCTCATATGCCAGAGACGAGTAAGAATGACCCTGCTGTACAGGGTAAGGGAATCGCATTCCAGATACCTATCTTCTATAAGTTGATGGTGAGCATGCTCTTTGTCGCAGTCCTCCCCCTCGGCCTCCTCGGCATGGTCTTCATGGGAGATACCCAGAGTTTTGCTTCTGGAATCGGAATGCAGAATGCAATCTTTATACTGACGTTGACCACGCTTGCCATCGTCGTCATGTGGAGCTTTTTCCTTGCGAGCAGCATTACGAGCCCCATTGTAAAGCTCTCGCAGGTGGCGAACAGCGTAAGTACCGGCAACCTCAAGGACTCTGAAATCGACGTCCTGAGTAATGATGAGATAGGCGAGCTTGCCGTTGCCTTTAACAGGATGCTAAACTCGTACAAGATTCTCGACACGCTTGCCCGGGAAGACATGAATTAATGTGTGTGAAGGTGTAAAGAGTACCTATGAGCCTCAGGGACGATATACTCGCGATACTTCGGCAGGATCTCGGTCCTGCGGCACCCATTTTTCTTGAAAAATGCTGTAAACAGCAACTCGGGCGAACGTCCCAGGAAATTATGCCCGACGACATCAGCGTACTCGCCGAGTGTTTCTATCGGGGAGTTGCCGACAGTATAGGAGTCGCGAATGCGGAACGCGTCCGCGGACACGTACTCGCCATCAGACAGTAATACCACCCGGAACAAATAAACGGGGGAAAAGGAGGAGTGACGTGTGAGTGATATGTCAATGTTGCAGATGGTTCTGAAAAAATTCCTGAACCTTGCCGGCGTCATGGCGGCATTCATACTTGAGAGTGACGGGACACTGATCGAGCATGCCACACGGGGGATAGACGACATCGACGCCATCGGATTCCCCCTCGCCGAAGCCATAACAGCATCAACAGCAATTGCCACGGAAATGGGTGATACGGCGCTCTCAATGGCTTTTTGCGAATTCGGTGAGTCATTTGTCCTTGCAATACCCCTGACAGGGGAAAAGCCCCTGAGTGAAGTTACCTATCTCGCAATCATTGCCGAACGTGATGCGAATATCGGCAGGATCCGGTATGAACTGAAGAAAAACAAAGATCTCATAATATCTGTCCTATGATCGAACAAATACCCCCGGGAATAAGCATTGGTACGATGAAGGCATCAATGGAATGGCTTTATTCCCATACGTCCCGGTTCATAGGCGTAGTTTTCGTGCGCATTCAGGACGGAAAAGGGTACATTCTTATCCAGCGTGGTGAGCCGCTTATCTATTATTTCATATCCGGGACGAAGACACTGAATGGCCATGCTGCACGCGAATATTTTGCCAATGAACGCTTGATCGACTTCGACATGCGAAAATACACCCCAGGGGAATTCGAAAACGCACTTGCACTCTCCCGGGGCGAATCGGTGGAGCCGCTGAAGCTGTCCACGGGAGAAGAAGTTCCTCCGGGAGATGTAAGCGATTCTATAGGCCCTGCACCGGAGCCCGCGACGGACGTGGATACCGGCACTACCCCTCCGCCAGTCACTCCAATTCCTGA
Source organism: Methanomicrobiaceae archaeon (assembly GCA_016926855.1). GTDB lineage: Archaea > Halobacteriota > Methanomicrobia > Methanomicrobiales > Methanomicrobiaceae > LKUD01. Next base: position 125,732 of record JAFGNT010000018.1, read on the forward strand.
GAGTAAAACGGCAGCACCTCCCGCGAAGGCACCCGAACCCGGGGAACTTGCCGAACTCCGTCATATTCTGACATGGCCCGGTGTGAAAGCGGCTTCAATCTTTGAAAACGGGCTGAACCTCCATGCAATTGGGGAACATTCACTGGACGGGGCGGTCGCGATCGGAGAGGATGCCGTCAGGGCTGCCGGCGCCCTGTCATCGGTTCTCGGCCGTGGCAGGTTTATTCAGATGACAATCGAACTGCCGTCCGGCACGATCATTATCACCCCGTACCGGAATACAATGCTCTGTATCCTGACAACCGACCAGGTACGCCTCGGGCAGATTAGAAACATCCTGCAGGACATTCAGCAGCGCCTGCAGGACTGAAAGCAGGGAAAAGGTCCGAACACACCCGGCGGATAATCGCCACACATAAAAGCACGAAATGCCATTTTTTTATACCTATGATTGAACCGCTGGTCGTCGCAGCCATCGCGATAGGAATAACGCTCCTGTACGCATCATACCGCGACATCAGGGAACGCCGTGTTCCGTTCAGGACATGGTACCCGATGCTTGCCATAGCGGTACCCATGGCGGCATGGACATACATCTCTCTCATTGGCCACGATTTCCGGCTTGCATCAGGCTATATCATCCTGGTTATCGTTTTTTCCGTGCTCTTTTATGTCCTTGCAGCGTACCTGCACCTCTTCGGCGGTGCAGATGCATGGGCGCTCATATTCATCACCGCTTGCATCCCGCTCTTTCCCGTGGAACCGTACTTCGGATATCCGGCCCTCGCGTTTTTTCCCTTGTCGGTCTTGGTCAATGCGATGCTGCTCAACCTCGCAACACCGTTTGGCATCTTCATCATGAACGTCCTGAAGGGCAACAGAGCACCATTTCCGTACATGTTTATCGGATTCCCTGTCGGGGGAGCAAATATCGAAGATTCATTCGGCTTCATCATCGAAGAGTTTTCCGAGGATAACGGACACCTGAAACGCAGGTTTATCTCCATCCCCGACGCAATCCGGAGGATGGTGGCAGGCCAGAGGCGAATGTATACGCGGGATCTGAAACGGTTTCCCGAACAATATACTCGCGAACTCGCATTGTACCGGAAGGCAGGGATGGTCTGGATATCTTACGGAGTCCCGTTCATCATCCCCATAACCGCCGGATTTATCACGGCGATCTTCATGGGAGACATGCTGTATATGATACTGACAATAGTCACAGGAGTTTGATATGATTTCACTGCATTTCGATCACGGACTGATACCTGTCATCGCACAGGATTCCACGACACAGGAGATCCTCATGCTCGCCTATGCGAACAGCGAGGCGGTGGAGCTTACCCGTTCAACCGGATTTGCCCATTACTACAGCAGGAGCAGGAAGAAACTCTGGAAAAAGGGTGAAGAGAGCGGCCATACCCAGCGGGTCGTGCGCATCATCACGGACTGCGATGAAGACGCCCTGATTTATCAGATTGAGCAGAAGGGAGCCGCCTGCCATACAGGGTACCGGAGCTGTTTTTACCGGACGCTGGAAGGCGAAATTATTGCAGAAAAAGTGTTTGATCCGGACGAGGTATATGCTAATAAACCAGAATGACATTCTACTATATGGTGATTTTTTATGAAATTAGTACCGGATACAAGCGTAGTAATAGATGGCCGAATCACCTCAATGATAAAAAAAGGTGAATATACACAGGCAACAATAATAATACCGGAAGCAGTCGTCGCAGAGTTGGAATCCCAGGCAAACCAGGGACGTGAAATCGGATTTTCAGGCCTGACGGAACTTCAGGAATTGTGTCAGATGGCGGGAGAGGGAATTATCGAACTCTCGTTTGTCGGGGTGCGCCCCACCCTTGAACAGGTAAAACTTGCAAGCGGAGGGGAGATCGATGCACTCATCCGTAATGTTGCCATTGAAAACGATGCTAAATTTATCACGAGCGACATCGTGCAGGCCGAGGTGGCAAAAGCAAAAGGTCTCGATGTCCAGTATCTCCGCCCGCAGATTGGAGATTTTTCACCGCTTGGCATCGACCGGTTTTTTGATGAGCACACTATTGCCGTTTACCTGAAGGATAGGGTACCACCGGTCGCTAAAAAAGGAACTCTGAAAGAGATGCGTCTTGTCAACCTCCGCGAGGATCCGCTTACGGAATATGAACTCAAACAAATGGCGCAGGAGATTCTCGAACGTGCAAAACGCGATCCCGACGGGTTTATTGAGCTCGAAAAACGCGGAATTACCGTTGTGCAGATCGGGTCGCTCCGCATCTCCATTGCACGAAGGCCGTTTTCCGACGGAATGGAGATTACGGCAGTACGGCCAATCGTAGACCTCGAGCTTGACGGCTATAATATGGCTGACGTGATTAAAAACCGCATTCTCGGGGATAAACGCGGGCTATTGATCGCAGGACCACCGGGATCCGGAAAATCGACGCTGGCGCAGAGCATTGCGACATTCCTTGCCGATCACAGCTTTGTTGTCAAGACAATGGAGGCTCCCCGGGACCTGCAGGTGCCCGACCATATCACACAGTATACTGCCCTTGAGGGGAGCATGGCAAATACGGCTGAAGTTCTGCTTCTTGTCCGTCCGGATTACGTAATATTTGACGAACTACGGAAACAGGAGGATTTCAGGATTTTTGCGGACATGCGCCTCTCCGGGGTTGGCATGATCGGTGTCGAGCATGCGATGCAGGCGCAGGATGCCCTCCAGCGCTTCATCGACCGCGTAGATTTCAGCGTGCTGCCCCAGATTATCAATACGATCGTTTTCGTTAATGTCGGAGAGATTGCACGAATCTACGACGTGAGTTTAAGTTTCAAGGTTCCCGAAGGAATGGGAGGAGACCTGCATATGCGCCCTGTGATCACCGTGACGGATCAGGTGACACAGAGGCCGGAATTCGAGATATTCCGGTTCGAAGGCGAAACAATCGTGATGCCGACGCAAATGGCCGCGGCGGAACCGCATGCCGGACCGGAGAAAGAGGAAAAGTTATCGTGGAAACTTGCGGAACGTGAAATCCAGCGGGAGATCGGACGATTCACCGACGGCTATGTCGATGTACGGATGCAAAGCGACAACAAGGCAATTGTCTATATCGAAGACCGCGATGTGCCGGCCGCTATCGGAAAAGGCGGAAAGAATGTCGCAAGCATCGTCAACAAACTCAGCATCGGAATAGACATTAAGCCACGGAGCGAGCTTGAGCGACAGCAGGCGCAGCCACAGGAATCAACGCAGGCGCCCGCACCGGAAGGGAACATCAGGATCCGTGTGGATAAAAAGCAGCTGTCTATTATCGATCCCGAGCATAGCGGGAAGATAGTGGACGTATTCGCTGGAAAGGAGTATCTCTTCACGGCAACGGTGGATGACAATGGCGAGATCCATCTGGCAAAGAACAGCAGCATTGCCCAGGAGATGATCAGGAGATACAATGAAGGCGAAGTAATCAGGCTCCGGCCTGTATAGCCCTTATGAGTTGAGGATGACACGGAGGAAACCAGCGTGAGCAGATTTGATACCCATACCACCGAGGATGAATATTGTAAAAAATGGGAGCATAGCTTCGAGGCGGATCCAATCGTGAGTGAGAAGTTCTACCTGACGGTTGCCTATCCCTATCCGAGCGGAGCGATGCATGTCGGCCATGGCCGCACGTATATTGTTCCGGATGTCATTGCCCGGTTCTGGCGGATGAAAGGGCGGCAGGTGCTCTATCCCATGGCATTCCACGTAACCGGGACACCGGTAATCGGCATTTCCCGCAGAATTTCCCAGGGAGATGAGAAGACCATCCGGTTGTACCGGGATCTCTACAAAGTGCCGGAGGAGACACTCAACAGGTTCGTGGAACCCAGAGAAATCGTCCGGTACTTCAGCCAGGAGTACGAGCGCGTCATGCGGCATTGCGGGTTATCCATCGACTGGCGCAGGCGTTTTACTACGGTGGATCCCCAGTACAGCAAGTTCATCGAATGGCAGTACATCCACCTCCACGAGGGCAACCATGTCATCCGCGGGGCTCACCCCGTCAAGTACTGCCCACAGTGTGACAATCCCGTGGGCGACCACGATCTGCTGGAAGGGGACAAAGCCGATATTATCAAATTCGTCCTTGTGATGTTTTCCTGGGGAGACTACAAACTCCCGTGCGCCACGCTCCGGCCGGAAACGACATACGGCGTGACAAACCTCTGGGTAAATCCGGATATAACATACGTGAAGGTAACGGTTGACGGACAGAAATGGATCCTCTCCCGTGAGGCTGCGGATAAGATCGGACTGCAGGATCACGACGTCGTTGTTGAGGGCGATATGTCGGGCGAAGAGCTGATCGGAGTGACCGTATCGCATCCGTTCTCAGGTGACGTCCCCGTGCTCCCGGCAACCTTCGTTGATCCCGACATGGCAACAGGGATTGTCATGAGCGTACCCGCCCATGCACCCTTTGACTATATTGCACTTCGGGATCTGCAGGCACAGGGCCTGCATGCCGGCATCGTCCCGGTCCCGCTGATTACCGTCGAAGGATACGGGGAGATGCCGGCGAAAGACGCCGTCGAACGTGCGGGTGTGCAAAACCAGAACGATCCCGCCATGGACGTCCTCACCCAGGAAGTATACAACGCCGAATTCTCCCGCGGGCGCATGCTTCCCAAATACGGTGGAAAACCAGTGCGTGAGGCACGGGACGAAGTATCGGCGATAATGGTCGAGCGGTATGGTTCCGCGGTCATGTATGACTTCGATTCACGCTCGGTCGTCTGCCGGTGCGGCAGCAGGGTCTTCGTGCGGATTCTTCATGACCAGTGGTTCCTCCAGTACAGTGATCCGGAATGGAAGGCACAGATCCACAAACAACTCGACGGGATAACACTTGTCCCCCCCGAAGTGCGGGCAGAGTTCGATCGGACGATCGACTGGCTGAAGGACTGGGCCTGCACGAGAAGGATCGGCCTCGGCACAAAACTTCCGTGGGACAAGGAATGGCTCGTCGAGCCCCTCTCCGATTCTACCATTTACATGGCGTATTACACCATCGCCCATAAGCTGAAACAGATTGATCCGGCCCGACTGACCCCGGACGTCTTTGACTATATATTCCGTGGTACGGGGACACCGTCATCCTTGCCGCAGGAGCAGCTCGACGATCTCCGGAACGAGTTCCTGTACTGGTATCCCTACGATTACCGTTTCTCGGCAAAGGATCTCATTTCCAACCACCTGACGTTCCAGCTATTCCATCACGCCGCTCTTTTCCCGGAGAACCTCCAGCCTGAAGGGATGGTAATATTTGGGATGGGTCTGCTTGACGGGGCGAAGATGTCGTCAAGCAAAGGCAATGTGTTCCTCCTCGAAGACGCACTGGATGAGTTCGGTGCCGATACCGTGCGGATGTTTCTGGTGGGGAGTGCCGAACCATGGCAGGACTTTGACTGGAGAAAGGAATTTGTCATATCCACACGAAAGCAGATCGACCGGTTTTACACTACCGTCTCCGAGGGCAGGGTCACGGAGGGGACGTATCCCATCGACCGCTGGCTGATCAGCAGACTTCAAAAACGGATCGCCGCAACGAATGAAGCACTTGCGTCATTCCAGACCCGGCAGGCTCTTCAGGAGGCATATTTCGGTATCGAAGCGGATCTAAAGTGGTATCGCCGCCGCCTTCCCGCGGAGATCCGAGGCTCGGCAGCACTCCGCGAGATCAGCAGCACATGGATCCGGCTTCTCGCACCGTTTATCCCCTTCACCTCCGAAACGCTTTGGGCGGAGATCGGTGGTTCAGGAGACGTTGCCTTTGCAGCATTCCCCGAACCGGATGCACAAAGCATCGATGAGGAAACCGAACTTGCCGAAGAACTGCTCTCCCGCACGGTCGAAGATATAGAATCAATTATGAAACTCATCCAGATCGAACCGACCGGGATCACCCTCTTTATCGCGCCGTCGTGGAAATGGGATATATTTACCACTATCGCACATTCCGAGGACAAAAAGCAGGTAATTCGGGATATTATGAAGGACGAGGCGATGAAGACGCGCGGAAAGGCTGCAACGGATGCTGCAAAACAAACCACCACGCTTATTCACCGCTTCCCACCGCAGCTGGTCTCCCAGCTTGCGGGATCGATGCGGGACGAGATGGCAGTCTTTCAGGAAGCGAAGGAGTTTCTTGAGAGGGAGTTTGCCGTCCCCGTCACCATCGTGCCTGCGGGGGAGAGCAACCACCCAAAAGCAGCAGCGGCGCTCCCGTTCAAACCCGCAATCGTCATCGAATGATCAACAGTCATTCGTCTATTTTTTTTGCTTTTTTGGCTCTTTCCTTTGAATTATATCCGGTAACGTGCTCCAGGTACTGGCGGAATTTTCTGTTCGTGTCAAGGATGAGCTCGTCGTCTTCCATGGAGGTATCAGATTCTGTATCGACGACGAGCGTCTTTCCATTCGGGCCAAGGCAGACTTCAAGCCTCCTGAGCGCCCCGTAGGTTATTGTATATTTGCCGCCGGACTCCTTAGGCGCCATATCGAAATAGGCCTTCAGTCCTTCAACCATCCGTGTCTCGAACCCCTTGGTGAACCCACGCTTGATGGGATATTCTTGCATACTATTTTTTGGGATGGCGATGTATGTTAAATTAATGCGAGTGTAGCGATGTGATCCTGTGGAAGATATAAAAATTATCTCGAAACCGCTCACCGGAAGCGGAAAAAAGGTGCTCATCGGATTTCCCGGCAGCGGTCTTGTCGGCAGCATAGCATTGCAGTATATTGTTGACCAGATGGAATTCGAGCATATCGGAAATGTGACCAGTAAATATTTCCCCCCCCTCGCGATCATGGCGAAGGGCGTGATCAACGTACCTGTGAGGTTCTATGAAAAAGGTGAATTCTTTGCCATCGTTGCCGACATCCCCATTCATCCCATGATCTGCTATGAAGTGGCAAACGGTATCATCGACTGGCTGGCCCAGTTCTCGATCCAGGAAATTGTCACCATTGCGGGCATCATCACCAACGAACCGGAAAAACGCGTCTTCGGTGTCGCCACCACCGAAGAGTCCCTGAAACTTATCGAAGAGAAGACCATCATACTTCCTATGGGAAGTATTTCGGGTATCGCGGGCAGCATCCTCACCGAGTGCAAGGTCAGGGATATTCCCGCTGTCGGGCTGCTCGGTGAAACGGTGAACACTCCCGATCCGCGTGCCGCCGCTTCGGCTGTAGCTGTGCTTAACACCATGTACGGTTTGAACATCGGTGTCGATGCTCTTCATGAACAGGCAACCGAGATTGAAGCTGCAATGGCAAAGATGGCGGAACAGGTTCAACAGACGGAGCAGATGCCGAAGAAAGAGCAACTGCCGATGTATGGGTGATTTTCATGAAATGTATCGCATTAACAGGAATTGCGCCCTCCATCATTTCAGAAATTAAATACGGCAAACCCCGCACCCTTGAACTCCAGAGTGCACACAATATCATCACGTTGACCGGGAGCAATGCGGGAGACTGCATCTTCATGACTTCGGTAGATCTCGATGATCTCTCGGCCGGTGACGCGGGTATTATCGTTCATGTGATATCGATCACGATCAATATGAAACGTATCGTCGAGTTCGTTAACCCGTTGTATTACGAGGAGCGGGAACGAATGTCCGCCCGCGTCCAGGTCAAATACATGGACAGCACTATTGTCAGAGAGGTAGAGGGGAAACCATGGAGCGAAGCAACGGTTGTAGAGGTCATCAAGGGCTCGTGCTACCATGCCGGATAATTCTGCCTCGGGAAAGCAACGACCTTAAGAGGAGAGTGAAGGGTTAATAATACCAACCCACTAATATTATTGACGCACAGCCCAGGGGATCTGTGGCTTAGCCAGGATATAGCGCCGGGCTTCTAACCCGGATGCCGAGGGTTCGAATCCCTCCAGGTCCGTCCTTTTTCAGATGAATTGATGATATATAAATGGCATATTCTGAATTGCAATGGATGAACACGCCATATCGGAAAATGCCGCTGCCGTGCTCGCCATCATTGCCACGGTGATCTTTGCCACCGTCATTTTTTCCCTCTTATCAGGACTCTTCACCGGAAGCGAAACTCTGGTCGAAGAGCCTGTATTTGACGTGGATATCGTCATGGGGCTGGGAGAAAGAGGCAATACCGATATACCTGTCATCCGCCTGTCATATGAAAAAGGTGCACCCCTGCCCCTGAACCAGACCACCATTGAAGTCGTTGATCCCCGTCGTGTCTCGCATAGTGTACGGGCAGCGGTGCTCATCGACGATGTCATTCAGAAAGGCGATATCTGGTACGTATTCTACTTTGATCATGAAGATGCTGAAGTAAGTGATTACTGGATTACCGATGAGCCGGAGATGGTCTTCGGCACAACCTATCATCAGGGTATCGGTATGTTTTCTCCGCCAGGAAAATGGAAATTCGTCCTCGTTAATAAAAAAACAGGCAGGAAACTTGTGGAAGAGACCTTCGACCTTTAAAAAGGTTTGATTCCGGATGGAACTTTAAAAAATAAGAATTATGTGATCTTCGTACCGGCCTTTACCGGCTTTTGCGGAGTGAGAAGTGAGGCTTCGTCACCTGCGGCGAGGATCATGCCATTGCTCTCGATTCCGAAGATTTTTGCCGGTTTTAAGTTGGCAAGCAGTACGACATCAGTACCGATAAGTTCCGCGGGTGTGGAAAACTGCGCAATCCCGCTTACTACCTGCCGCTGCTCGTCACCGAGATCGACGGTAAGACGGAGAAGTTTCTCCGAACCCTGTACAGGCTCCGCAGCGACGATCCGGGCTATGCGGATGTCCATCTTTGCAAATTCTTCAATCGAGATTGTTTCCGGAATTTTTTCTTTCATCTTTGCCTCACTCACCCGTTTTTTAAGAATGGCATCAAGCCGTGAAACCTGTTCATCTTCGATCTTTTCAAAGATAATCGACGGCGCGGGAAGAGTTGCGGATTCAAGACCTGTGATACCTTCCCCTATGGCATGGGCGGCGATCGCATCTGAGTACCCGAGCATCTCCCAGGCAATTTGAGCCTTCCCGGGGATCACCGGCTCAAACAGCAGGACAAGCGCCTTAACGAGCTGAAGGCAGTTACGGATCACCTGTGCTGCCTGGTCCGGGTCGTCGCGCATGAGCTTCCACGGGGCATTCTTCTGAATATACGTATTTCCAAACGAAGCAAGAGCCATCATCGCATCGATGGCATTCTTGAATTCATAGTCCCGTACAAAGCCCTCGACAGTGATGATGGATTTTTGAATTTCATCACATATCTCAGCGTCCGGCCTGCATTCGGGAATACAACCGAGTTTTTTATGTGCGAAATGCATTGTCCTGTAGAGGAAATTGCCCAGTGTGTCGACGAGCTCGTTGTTGACACGTTCCTGAAAGACATGCCACGAAAAATTGAGCTCCTTTGTGTGGCTTGTGTAACTGAGCAGATAATAACGCAGATAATCGGCGGACATACCCTGGTCAAGGTAATCTTCGTTGGTCCATACGACGTACCCCCGTGTCTTGGAGAACGTTTTATCATCAATTTTTACCATTCCACTCGCAACGACCGCATGGGGCAGGCCGTATCCGGCGCCTTTCAGGAGAGCCGGCCAGAATACGCAGTGGTGATAGATAATATCCTGGCCGATGAAATGCGTGATCCTGCCATCACCGCACCACAAACGTTTCCAGTCATCGCCCTCGGCGTCCATATACTCCTCGGTGAACGAGACATACCCTATGGGAGCGTCGATCCAAACGTATACGACAAGATCGTTTCGGCCCGGAAATTTCACACCCCAGTCGAGAGTCCGGGTGATGCACCAGTCATGGAGCCCTTCTTTAACCCATCCGAGAGCGTAATTCCGCGCGTTAGAGGTGCCGCCGAGGTTCGGGAGGTAGTCCTCGAGAAATTCAGAGAAATCCCCCAGTTTAAAGAAAAAATGCTCCTGGTCCCGGAATTCGGCACTTCCTCCGCAGACTTTACAGACGGGTTTAAGGAGTTCGCCGGATTCAAGGTGTTTCCCGCATCCCTGATCACACTCGTCGCCCCGCGCCATTGCCCCACAGTGAGGGCAGATTCCCTCGACATAGCGATCCGGAAGGAACCGCTCACACTGGGGGCAGTAACTCTGGCTGATGGTTTTCCGGTACACATGCCCGTTGTCAATCAGCCGTTGAACGATGGACTGCGTCCGATTGTGATTTGTCGGATCATCGGTCATACCGAAGTGATCGAAGCCGATGTTCATTCGTGTGAAAGTAGTGTCGAAATGGTGGTGATACCGCTCGCTCATCTCACGGGGTGTGACAGACTGCTCTTCGGCGCTGATCACGATAGGAGTGCCGTGGTTGTCGGAACCACAGATGAAGACCACCTTCTCGCCTGCCCGCCGCAGATAGCGGACATAGAAATCGGCCGGGATATAGGTCCGCAGATGCCCGATATGGCATGGACCGTTCGTATACGGGAGTCCGCAGGTCACCAGCATCGGTGTGTCGCTCATCCCTATGCTTTTAGCCGTTGCTGATATAAATATCATAATATCATATGAAAAAGCGTCTGAATTTTGAGACGAGGGCGTTCGGTGCTGAGGAGGACGTGCCCTCAATCCCGGAGCTCGCCGCCTGGACAGGAAAACAGCACGGGACGGATGCTGATCTCATCTCGTTCCTCCTCGAACGGTCTCTCACCTTACAGGAGGCTATCGGGACAGCGTGCGCCGGCGGGCGCTATTACGGGGATCGCTGGCTGGAGTCGATCGTGGGCCTGAGGGATCGGGTGCTTACCACGGAACCGGATATGGACGCTGCCTGGGTAATCAAAGACGGGCGCCGGATACACGCGCTTCGCAAATATGCCTGGTGCGCACTACCCTGCCCTTCGTCCCTCGGAATCGATGATCGCTATTTCGGGAACAATGGCGATTTTTACGACGCGCTCTGTCAGGTTTTCTCACGGTTGATGCGTGAGATGCGGGATGCCGGGGTTGCGGGCCATGTGCTCATCGGTGATGCGTTCACGTCAATCGAACTCGAGGAACTTGCAGGAAGAAAGGTGTTTTTTTTCGCGCCGGAAGGAACCGGAAGGACAATTGAGCGGATTCTTGAAGTGCAGGATGGCGTTGCCATCCCCGCACATTCTCTCCCGCAGCTCCTGCACCTCATGGGAGAGTATGACGTGCGCCGGGTCGCCCTGATCGACGCGGGTCAGGAAGACTATACTGCGGCGACCGGGCACTTTGATCCCGAAAATCTATGTGCGGGAGGCTACTGCACAGGAGGGTGCGCCGCCTACTGGAAAGAGATTGGCGAGCGGGCATGGACACTGCGAGAATAGGCCCATCGGGGGGACATGAAGAAGTGATGAGCCGATTTCCGGTGTGGACACTCCTACAAACATATTAATATATTTTAATCAGAATGTTTTGTTTAGAGGTTTGGCATGGACAATCTTCTGGCAGAAATCGGTTTTAATGTTTTTCCGAAACGGCATACCTGTGACGGCGAAGACACCTCTCCCGAGATACGAATATCGCGTTGTGAAGCTCCCTGTATTGCTCTCATCCTCACGGATCCGGGAGCAGGCGACGGTGCATTCTACCACTGGCTGATCTGGAATGTCAGGGCGATGGAGGTAATTCCGGAAGACATTCCAAAAGACAGTGAGGTGACAGCACCGATTGCAGCAGTGCAGGGAAAGAACAGCTTTGGAAAGATCGGCTACAACGGCCCCTGTCTGCCGCAGGGAAGTGCGCATGAGTATTATTTCAACGTCTATGGCCTCGACGCTCTCCTCGACCTGCCGGGGGGTGCGTCGCATGATGAACTGATCGACGCAATGGAAGGACATATGATCCAGTACAGCGGTTTTGCTGTAGCTACATACCGGAAAGACTGATAAGAATCCGCTCTGTTTTTATATTTCCGGGAAAGAAAAAATTCGGATTACGGACATATCCGAGGGACGAATCAGGATTAACCGGGGAATTCAATCACAAGGGATCCTTCCCGCCGAAAGGTGTGTCCTTATAGCGATTCCGCAATCCGGACCAGATCATCGAAATGCCGGGTCCGCTTCAGGAGGAAGAAACGAACCCTGTCGAAAAAGGTGAACTGAAACGTTCCGCCCGCTGCAGGCGGATGGCCGCCGCCATCGAATTCACGGGCGATCAGGTGGCTGACCGGGGGAACGGATCTGATGGAAAAACGGCCGTTGTCGGAGATGATCACTTCAATGTCCGTGCCGAGACGCTCACGTATTGTATGGGCCGTCTCGCTCGGGTACCCGTAGAGCGGCGCGAAAGCGATCCGGTATTTCGTGCCGAGCACGGTCGTATGCCGGATACTGTGCTCAATCTGTTCCTCCATCTCTCTCATGATCGACGCATACTCCGCCTCGATGGTCGCATCAGAAAACACCCCGCGGATGAGTGCGTCCCGGACATGATCGCGGTACTCCTTCCGCATTACCACCTGCCCGAGCACCTTCGACCGGGGATCGGTGTGTCGCCAGAGATCATAGTCACAGACCACCCGTGCCACCTCGGCGGCCGTCGCGTCTCCGGGCATGAGATCCCGGGCGACAATCCCCGTTGCACAGATGTCCGTATCGATGTGCAGGAGTACTCCGACTTTTTCAACCGCGGTTGTCTCCTCCTCCGTCCAGCGATGATGATCCCGCCACTCGATGCGCCAGCCATTCGACTTCGCTTTTTTCAGCTTCTCAACACTCCCCTTCTGGAAACCGAGATCCGAAATAGAGAGCAGGTCACCCCGGCCCGGACTGCCTGCCACTGTGGCAAGCAGGGCGGAGAATTTTCCCACCGATGAAAAGATTGTAAAGACCCCTTCCGTATCATACCGCATCCGGTGAATTGCATCGCCGCCGGCAGCATCGAGATCGTTGTGGGTCAGGTGTACGACATGCTGGCTCCTGTTCGAGAGCGCTTTCATCAGATTTCCGTTGTCATTCCCACCGTTGTTCCGCCCGACCATATCAGGAATATATTAGAGTGTGTACCTCAATAAAAAGGTCGGATCGGGGGAAGTATTGTGCACCAGACTGGATAGGAAAAAGCGGTACGATCCGGCGGTGGCATCGCAGATGCCTGCCGCCAGTATTCCGGTGAGCAGTCCCCGAAAATACCATATCGGTACGAGGCACGGACCTGAAACAAATCCTTTATGTAGATGCATTACGTATAGTGATATCCAACGCCCCTGTAGCTCAGTCTGGGAGAGCGCCAGACTGAAGATCTGGTTGTCCCCGGTTCAAATCCGGGCGGGGGCATACGTATTCTCGTTGTGAAATGATCCCAAAACTACCCGCGGAAAAGTAAAATATACCACAATATTTATTATTTACTTCATTTCATGGGAAGAATTAACCCATGGCTTTCTTCAGCGACCCGATCCTCGTCATCAACCTGATACTCTGCGTTGTCATCGTCATTGTGAGTTACTGGAGTGCCGTGAGAATTGGAAGCACAATCCCGCTCTATATCGGCACAGCATTCGGTTTTTTCGGCATTTCACATTTCATGACGATAATCGGACTGCGGGAACAGCTCGAAACGTTTCTCATCATCATCCGCACGGCTGCCTACGTACTCGCAGCAGTCGGGGTTTTTGAAACAGGCCGGAGCATCATCCAACGAAAACACGTGGAAGTCTCGCTTCGTGACAACGAGAAAAAATACCGGGCGCTTTTTGAAGCTGAAATGGATTCCATATTCGTTATCGATACAAAATCCAACCAATTCATGGACGTCAATGCCGCAGCGTCGAAATTATACGGGTATAGCCGCGACGAATTTCTGAACATCGGGATCACCGATATATCCAACGAGCCCGAAAAATCGCTTCAGGTGGTGAAAAATTCCCAGGAAATCATAATTCCGTTGCGGTACCACAGGAAAAAGGACGGGACAATTTTCCCGGTTGAGGTAGCAGCCAACTCATTCATCCTGAACGGACGCACCATAATTGTCGCTGCAATCAGGGATATATCCGAGCGAAAAAGATATGAGGGAGCACTGCAGCGGGTAAGCCGAAAGCTTGGCCTACTCGCGAAAATCACCCGGACAGATCTTGAAAACCAGATTTTCATCCTGAGAGGATTCCTTGCGCTTCTCGCAGAAAAGGCCGATGACAGTGAGCTAAAGGACTTTATCGCAAATATCATGTCATCAGTTGAAACAATGGCCACATCAGTGGAATTCACCAAAAACTATCAGGATCTCGGTGAAAAACCACCGGTATGGCAGGATGTTCAGCAGATATTTCTGCTGGCGATTTCGCATCTCGACATGAGCGCTATAAACCGTGAGATCAGGATTGAGGGGATCGAGATCTATGCGGACTCGCTTCTGGAAAAGGCACTTCAGAACATGGTTGCCTGCGCCATCCGCCAGGGGGGTGACGTCCACAGGATCCTCTTCACGAGCGGCGTTTCCGGCGCCCTGAGTTTAATCTATGAACAGGATGGAGAAGGTTTTGCAGAAATCCGGAAAGAGGATATTTTCAGCCCGGATTACTCCCGGGATCGCGATCTGTTTATGGTTCGTGAAATCCTGGACATCACGGGAATCTCAATACACGAAACCGGCACGCGGGATGGGGGCATCCGGTTCGAGATTAGTGTTCCCGAAGGGCTTTACCGCACCAGCGGCGGAGAGGACAGAATTCCACCATTTCACACGGAAGCCACGGGAGGAGTCTCCTCAGAGTGAAAACAGGATTTTAAAACGTTATTCCTGATGTATATGCACGATAGTTGAGAATTGACCCCATATGCAACCGACGGCATATATACTTCTCTAAAACCTTTTCCGGGCAATAAAAGACTGCGCATTTAAAGTTCAGGTTCATCACGGAGAGCATCAATACTCACAAACGATCCGACGTCCTCGACGAACTTACAAGCAGGACAGTACAGCCCAGTTGATCCGCTGAGTCGTTTGATGGGAACTCGTTCCGGAGCCTGACAGAGCGGGCATGCACTGTCATGACGTGGCACGGGATTCATAGTATTGTATAAAAATTAGGGATATATATAATTATTTATTATGTTAATTAGATTTCTCGCGTGACCTCCTGAAGGCACCGCCGGAAAGGTTTTTCGTGTGCCCGGAATTGTATCGCTTGACAATTCAGCATCTTTTGCACAAGGGACCCGGCCGGAACCCGCAGCTGGGCGTCTAACGCAACACCTTCAGCGCTTTTCCTTTACTTCCATGGAGAGACGTTCGCGCGATCCCGCGAACGTTCCGGGGAACAGAACAGTATGAATATCTAAAACATCCATCCAACATGCAGTACAGAGGGAGGTCAGGTAGGTGAGGGAACAGGGTCCGGCGCAGCTGAAACGGGTACTTACTCTCAGGGAAGTTGTTTTATCCGGGATAGGGGTCATTTTAGGTGCCGGAATCTATGCCCTGATAGGAGAAGCCGCAGGTCTTGCGGGAAATGCAATCTGGATGGCATTCATTCTCACAGCCATCATTGCCGCATTCACCGGACTGAGCTACGCCGAACTCTCCTCCATGTTCCCGCTTGCGAGCGCGGAATACGAATACACGTCCCGGTCATTCGGACAATCGCTCGCCTTTCTTGTCGGGATTCTTGTCATTCTATCCGGCATCGTAGGGGCTGCGACAGTTTCGCTCGGATTTGCCGGGTATTTCACGGCAATCACCGGCATACCGATGATCCTGACCGCCACAATCCTGCTGTTCCTGCTTTCCATTATAATATTCACCGGAATCAAGCAGTCCGCAGCGGTTATCATCACATTTACCCTTATTGAGGCAGGCGGGCTCATCGGGATAATTGCCATCGGATTCCCCTATCTCGGATCCGTCGACTATCTTGAGATGCCAATGGGAATCGCGGGTGTGCTCCAGGCCTCCGCACTCATTTTCTTTGCGTACCAGGGTTTCGAGCAAATCGTAAAGCTCTCGGAGGAAACAATTGAGCCTGAACGGACTATCCCTCAAGGACTCCTTCTTGCACTGGCAGTTACGATCCTGCTCTATATTCTCGTCGCGCTCGCAGCAGTGAGTGTGGCCGGTTGGCAGACACTGGCAGGATCACCGGCACCCTTTGCAGTGGTCGCGGAAGAGGCGCTCGGGCCGGGAGCATTTCTGGTCTTTACACTCATTGCCCTCTTCGCAACGGCAAATACCGCCCTTCTCATGCTGCTTTCATCATCCAGAATTATGTTCGGCATGGCCAGGTCACGGTCACTTCCGCAGGCCATCGGGTATGTTCACCCGCGAACCCGGTCACCGCTGGTGGCGATCGCCGTAGCATTTGCCGGAGGAGTTCTCTTCCTCTCCCTTGGAAATATCAGGGATGTCGCACTCATGGCCAACTTCACCCTGTTCGTCACGTTCGCGATCATCAATGCTGCGGTAATCCTCCTGCGCTTCCGAATGCCTGAGCGGAGCCGTCCCTTCCGGGTTCCCGGTGCAATTGGCTGGGTGCCGCTGCTACCCGTCCTCGGCATCATGACCTGTCTCTTCTTTCTCTTCCAGATGGAAGTGAAAATCCTCCTTATCGGCGGGCTGATCATCATACTGGCACACGGTGCCGGATTCGTTCTCCGCCGGATATCGCACGGGAGCAAAGCAGAGTAGTGTACAATGGTCGCGAATGTAACCTCATCAATCGAGTACGGGAAATCCATAATAAACCGCAGAAATTATCAATTCCGCAGGTGAGTGAAAAAAGACGCTCATGAATATTCTTCCGGATACCCCGTCCCGGCGCCGCACCGCCTATGGGATCATCATCCTTTTCGGCATCGTCAGCATGTTCGGCGATGTCATCTATGAAGGCGCGAGGAGCGTAACCGGCCCGTACCTCTATTTTTTTGGTGCGAGTGCACTTATTGTCGGGATTGTCGCCGGCCTGGGGGAGTTCCTCGGGTACGCCCTTCGTCTCGTCTCAGGGTACGTCACCGACACAACCGGTCGGTACTGGGGTGTGACATTTCTCGGGTATGGAATGCTTATCGCCGTGCCGTTTCTAGCATTCGCAGGCAGGTGGGAAGTCGCCGCAGCACTCTTCATCGTGGAGAGAATGGGCAAAGGCATCAGGGCGCCTGCAAAGGACGCAATCCTCTCCAACGTCACCGTTACCGTAGGAAGGGGATGGGGATTCGGCATTCATGAGGCGATGGACCAGATCGGGGCAATCATCGGCCCCCTCATATTCACCGCAGCGTTCCTCATCAGGGGCGAGTTTCAGGTCGCTTTCATTCTGCTCTTCATTCCGTTTTTCCTGATGATTGCGGCCCTTGTCATCGCACGTCGTACAGTGCCCGACCCGGTCACGATGGAATCCGCACTTACCTGTCAGGAGCAGACCACACAACCCGGGGTATTGCTGCGATTCGGGATTTTCACCGCTTTTACAATGGCGGGATTCGCGGCCTTCCCGCTTATCGCCTTTCACTTCACCGCGACCGGCGTCGTGCCCGATGCGGAAATCCCCCTGTATTACGCCATTGCAATGGGAGTTGATGCAGTTGTCGCTCTTATCATCGGACGTGTATACGACCGGAGAGGAGTATCCGTTCTTTACATCCTCCCGTTGCTTGGCATTGCCATCCCCTTTGCTGCTTTTTCAACATCCGCGCTATACGCACTCGTCGCAGTCGTATTGTGGGGTGCGGCGATGGGAGTGCAGGAGACGATTCTCAGGGCAGCGGTGGCGGATTTTACTCATATCAGCAAACGCTGCACAGCATACGGGGTTTTCAATACGGTATACGGAGCCGCGTGGTTCCTCGGAAGCGTGTTCATCGGATGGGCCTATGAGATCTATCTCCCCCTCGTGATCGGATTTCTGACCGTCATGCAATTCTGTGCGGGTGTCGCGCTCTTCGGGGCGATGCAAAAACTCACATCGAAAACGTCCTGACGCAATAAGCCGGTGTCCACAGGGATCCTGCTGGCACCCGGTAGTTTTCTCTAACCGGTTCACGGGAGCCTGAAATAGCTCCTCAATTCTGATTTTCCCCTCTCCCATCCGACCAAAACCAAAATATTCTCTCGCGGGACATCACCGTATGTGACGACTGCGGGAGAAAAAGAGAAAAATCAGAGAGTGCCGATTTACACTGCACGGACAGGGTCCGTCGATCTGGTGGAGAAAGTAATCCGGACGGATAATGAGTGGCGTCTTCTGCTCTCACCCGAAGAGTTCCGTGTAGCCCGAAAAAAAGGGACCGAAGCACCCTTTACCGGGGCGTACCACGACTGTAAGGAACACGGTATATACCAGTGTGCCTGCTGTGGAACCGATCTCTTTTCATCTGATTCAAAATTTGATTCGGGAACCGGGTGGCCCAGTTTTTGGGACCCGATTGCAGAGGGGAACATCTCGACATCAACCGATTACGAGCTCGGCTACCCGCGGACCGAGGTCCTCTGTCGCCGTTGCGACGCCCACCTGGGGCATGTATTCGATGACGGACCTCCGCCAACGAATAAACGGTATTGCATGAATTCAGCTGCCCTCCGGCTGGCACGACCGACTGAGTGAGGCCCGGTGAGGCAATCTTCCGGGGACAAGGGGATTGAGGGCCGTGGACATGTCCTTTGCGGATCCAAATACGGATAATTCCTGCAAACCAGCATAATACCTGCAAGAAAAACCACCTGATGCCTTTTTACTCGTCTATACCTCCGGGATTGCCAGCGTACAAACCTATAAATCGTCTCGTGATACGTCTCGGGTGGTGATGTGCATGGATGCCTATGCCGGAAAGATATTGTACGGGGATCTGAACAAAAAAACCTGAAAAACCAACCCTGTCCGGAGGACCTCAAACGACTTTGTCTCGGAGGACGTGGATGCGGCGTAAAGAATATTTCAGACACGATGGACCCGTCAACCGACCCGTTCAGTCCCGAAAACGTAGTTGTTATCGCCTCAGGCCCTCTGACAGGCACCGGAGTCCCACTCGGAAGCAGGTACGAGGTTATTACGAAATCCCCGCTCAATGGAACGCTGACATCCGCAAACAGCGGCGGGGTATTCGGGTGGAAGATGAAAAAAGCCGGATTCGACGCCATTGTGATTACCGGAAAGTCCGAAACTCCCGTCTATCTCCTTCTTACAGACGGCGATGCCGAGATCATGGATGCAACGCCCTACTGGGGCATGAAAACCGGTGAGGCGACCGATGCCATCATACGGGACCTCGGGGACGCAGGCGCACGGATTTCCTGTATCGGCCCCGCAGATGAGAAGCTCAGCCGTATTGCATGCGTAATCAACGAGAAAACACGGGCGGCGGGACGCGGCGGCATTGGCGCTGTCCGGGGTTCCAAAAACCTCAAAGCCATTGCTGCGACAGGAACCCAAATCATTGCCGAAGCGGATGAAGAACGCTTTAATTCCGTAAAGGAAGACTTCAGGAAGAAAATCACCGAGAACGGAATCGATCAGGCACTGCATCACTACGGCACCGCAGTCCTTGTCAATATCATCAATGAAAACTACATCCTTCCGACGAAGAACTTCCAGAGCGCCCATTTCACCGAGGCGGATAAAATATCCGGCGAGGAGATCGCAAAGACGATCCTGAAAAAGCCAAAAGGCTGCTATGCCTGCATTGTCCAGTGCGGACGTCTGACCGAAGTGGACGGCGTGACGAGTGAAGGGCCGGAATATGAGAGCGAATGGGCGTTCGGGGCGGACTGTGGAGTATCAGACGTTAAAAATATTACAAAAGCGAACTATCTCTGCAACGATCTCGGTCTGGACACCATTTCAACCGGGGCGACAATCGCCTGCCTGATGGAGATGGCCGAAAAAGGGTAAGTCAATTAGCCAATCCGGTTTGGTGACGGCAATGCAATGCTGGAGATGGTGAGAAAAATCGGATACCGTGAGGGCATCGGTGACGAACTTGCCGAGGGATCGTAACGGTTCGCTGAGGGACACGGGCATGCGGAACTCTCCATGAGCGTAAAAATGCAGGAGCTCCCTGCATACGATCCACGGGGCCTGCAGGGACACGGCCTGCAGTACGCAACCTCGGTCCGCGGCGGTGACCATGTGTACGGATTCATGATCTCGCCAGAAATTCTCGGCTCCCCTGAGAAACTGGATCCCTATACGAGTGAAGGAAAGGCCGAATGGACTAAGATCTTCCAGGATCTCACCGCAGCGATTGACTCCAGCGGGATGTGCCTTTTTTCCTCCTTTGCACTCGATGCGGCAGACTATGCGAAAGCAATTGCCGCTGCGACGGGCATGAATATCGATGCACAGGAACTGCTCCGTATCGGAGAACGCATCTGGAATATGCAGAAACTCTTCAACCTGAAGGTGGGATATACCAAAGAAAATGATACGCTCCCCCAAAGGTTCCTGACTGAACCGCTAAAGGAAGGAGCGCCCGCCGGGAGGGTGTGGGAACGCCAGCCGCTGCTGGATGAGTAGTACAGTGCCCGGGGATGGGACAGCGAGGGAGTGCCGACTCCTGAAAAACGAGCCGAACTGGGGCTTTGAAAGGAGCTGTACACCTTTGCCCGATCCGGCAGAAGACGAACGATATGCACGGCAGCTGCCTGTCATCGGATCCGGGGGACAGAGAGTCCTTTCCCGGTCACATGTCCTCGTCGCCGGTGCCGGGGGGCTCGGCTCAATAATTGCAGCATGTCTCGCCGGTGCGGGCTTCGGACATATCCGTATCGTTGACAGTGACCGTATTGAAAAAAGTAGCCTGAACCGGAAGATCCTGTACCGGGATGAAGACATCGGCCGTTTCAAGGCCGATGTTGCCGGGGAAGCACTCCGCACACTTAATCCCCGCACTCAGGTGGAAGGGATGTGTGAGGTCATCAGCCAGGAGACCATCCGCGATCTCGCATCCGGGATGGACCTGATTCTCGACGGCATGGATAACTTCCCCACGCGGTACATCCTTAACGGGATAGCACTCGAATATGGCATTCCGTTTGTTCACGGGGCAGTCAACGGCTTTTAAGGACAGGTTTCAACAATTATCCCCAATGAAACACCCTGTCTCAGCTGTATTGTTCCGGTCCCCCCGCCTGCCGGTCCGGTCCCGATTATCGGGATGACTACGGGCGTCATCGGAAGTATCGAGGCGACAGAGGCGATCAAACTCTGTCTCGGCACCGGCAGCGTGCTCGCGGGAAGGATGTTGTTCTGGGACGGGCTTCGCAGTGAAACGGATACAATCGTAATCGGCAGGGCACCCCGCTGCATCAGCTGCGGTGGAAAGGCCGCTTCATCCGGGAGGGAGGAGAGGTCATGAAAGTATCCGTGAAGGTATTTGCGGGATTCCGGGATATTATGGAGAAGGAGATTCTCGTCGTACTGCCGGAAGGAGCGAGAATAAAAAAACTGCTTGATGAATTATCAGGGCTGTATCCGGATCTGGAAGCAGCGCTCTTTGAATCACGTGACGTACTCCTCCCGTATGTAAATATTCTTCAAAACGGCAGGAATATTTATTTCATCGATAATCTGGATACCGCGCTCAGGGACGGTGATGTTATCGCCCTGTTCCCCCCTATCGGCGGCGGGTAGAGGGCGGCCGTTCACGTCACGGCATACCATATGCGGTAGATGGCGTTCGCCCGGTCATCAGAGACGAGCAGAGCGCCGCCCGGCATTTCAAGGATATCGACGGATCGTCCCCAGGCCGGGAAGCCGTCCAGCCACCCCTCGGCGAACGGTTCGTAGCTTTCGGCTTCATTTCCCGAAAGGCGCACCAGCGTAATCCGGTACCCGACGGGCACCGCACTATTCCAGGAGCCGTGTTCGGCGATGAATACCCGGTTCAGGGCGTCGGGATGAAACAGCGATCCGGTGTAAAAGGCCATTCCCAGTGGTGCGACGTGGGCACCGAGTTCAAGAACGGGGGGAGTCGTCGCCTCACAGGCATCAGGAGTCCCGATCTCCGGATCAGGGAGTGCTATTCCATGGCAGTACGGAAATCCGAAGTCCATTCCGGGGTTTGGTGCTCGGTTCAGTTCATCGGGAGGGAGAGCATCCCCAAGCCAGTCCCTGCCATTCTCAGTGAACCAGAATTCACCGGTCAGCGGGAGCCAGTCGAAACCGACGGTATTCCGAATCCCGGTAGCAAAGACCTCGCGCTCCGATCCGTCCGCTTTCATCCTGAGAATTGTTGAGAAGAGAACTCCCGGTGGGCGGCAGACATTGCAGGGCGCCCCGACAGGCACATACAGGAGATCGTCCGGCCCGAAACCGGTATATTTCCACCCATGGTGCGGATTTTCCGGCTAATCGTCATAAATTGTGATGGGATCAGGTATTCCGGGCAGATGAGACCAGATATCATCATAACGGAGCATACGATTTACTTCCGACACGTAGAGTGCACCGTTCCGGACGGCGACACCATTGGGCATGTTCAGGTCATGAGCGATTACAACCGCATGGTCGGCATGGCCGTCCCCGTCCCGATCACGGATGGCGTAGACTGACCCTGCCCGGGTTCCGATATACAGTGTATTGTCCGGGCCGAGGGCAAGAGATCGTGCACCCGCAGGCGGATGGGCGTAGAGTTCACTGTGATAGCCGGGGGGAAGTCGGATCGAGTCAAAGGGAAGAGCCGCATCGTCCGTTGTGAGCGGAATCCAGGTACCCGTAATCTCGCCGGGCCCTTCGGCAGTAAGGGATGTCAGTGCAAACACGGCGATCGCACCGAGAATCAGCAGGGGCACAATCCATGACCATCGGGGCGCCATCCGGAGTCACCTGCTCCGGAATCGGCGCGTTAATATAAAGGATTTAACATACCACGGGAGTTATAC
Source organism: Methanomicrobiaceae archaeon (assembly GCA_016926855.1). GTDB lineage: Archaea > Halobacteriota > Methanomicrobia > Methanomicrobiales > Methanomicrobiaceae > LKUD01. The sequence continues at coordinate 148,618 of JAFGNT010000018.1, forward strand.
TCCCATCAGTGATCGAAATGCAGTGAATTCAGGCCGAAAATTAAAAAAAAAAGATCATCCCGGCTCTTTTAAGTTACGTTTATAAAAAATCTGCCTGATCATGCAAACGGCTCAAGTGCCCGGCGCAGATCAGAGGGCAGAACCGGTTTTTCAAGTACGCCCACCACACCATCGGCGTACAGGGAAAATTCCTCGGGCCATATATGCTTTGCCGTAAACAGGAGCACGGGAATATCCTTCATTGCAGGATTTCCCCGAAGCCGTTTCAGGAACTCCCAGCCGTTTAAGGGCGACATCATAATGTCGAGGAGAATAAGCCTCGGCTGTTCCTTTTCAAGCATTTCAAGTGCTTCCAGCGCATTGTTCACCATAATCGGCTCCCATCCAAGGCGGGGAAGGAGAAGCTTCATCACTTCAAGAGTCGGGAGGTCATCATCGATAACCATGACCTTACGACTCATCGCACACCACCTTCGGCAACTTCACGGTAAATGTGCTTCCAATCCCGGGTTCACTCTCCACGATGATCTTCCCCTTATGCATATCAACATATTTTTGTGCAATTGAGAGCCCGAGGCCGATTCTTCCGTACTCGCGGGCGAGTTTCTCCGAATCAGCCAGATAAAACGGTTCGAAGATATTATTGAGCGATTCCTGTGCGATGCCTATCCCATTATCCCTGATTGAAATGTAGTGATACTGCTCATCGTCCCGGTATAAAACCTCCACGATTCGTGGGGGCTCGCTGAACCGGACTGCATTTGAGATGATTCCATCAAGAATCTGGTAGATGCGGTCACGGTCGGCACAGATCATCAAATCCGGTGACATCCGGCACTTGATTTTAGCCTGAAGATCGTAGCCGCCAATCCTGGTCACCGTACTGATGAGCTGCCGGAGTGAAAAATCGGTCAGGTTGAGGTTAATCTTGCAGGAGTCCATGATACCGAGCTCCAGCATGCGGTCCACAACCCTCCGTTCGCGCTCCACGTTTTCAAGGCAGAGGCGCAGGAGCTTTACCGTTTCCGAATCCAGAGCATAACTGGACGGTTCTTCAAGAATCAGGTGGAGATACCCGAGAATCGGCTGGAGCGGTGTCCTCAGCTCATGTGCGGCAGTGTTGATAAAGTTGCGCCACCGGTCGAGTTCGCGTTCCAGCTGCATGTACGTCAGATCCTGTTGGAGACCGTCCGTGACGTCACGCATCGTTCCGATAACGCCAATCGTTTTACCGGCACGGTCAAGCACCGGGCCGAGGAGCGTGGAAAAATTCCGCTCAGATCCATTCAATGTGACGTCAAACTCGTAATTGATCGTCTCGCCATTCTGGAACACCTCGCGGATCCGCCGGCTGTGGGCTTCCGCAACGATATCCGGAAAGAAATCCGCGAGTGTTTTTCCGATCATGTTCACGGGATCAATCCCGAATTCTTCCGCCTTCGCCCAGTGGAACTGCAGGAACCGTCCGGAGCTGTCCTGCATAAAGATAAGATCCTGCGATGAATTAACAAGAGACTGGAGCTGTTCTTTTGCCTCGATCAGATTGGTCTCTTCCTGTTCAATCTTTGTGATGTCAAAAACCGTGCATTCGATAAAGGACTGTTCAGCAGTTTTTTTACAAGAAAAAAGTACGGTTTTTATATTTCCAGACTTCCCGAGGAACCGCATCCGACGTTCGAACACCGGTCCCTTACTATCGCATTCCTGCAGTACATTCACGCCGTCCTGCGGATTTTCCCAGAGCTCCCCGGCCGGGAGGCCTCGCAGTTCCAAAGGATTGTATCCCAATATATCGCCGAGTTTCTGGTTCGCATCGACAATTTTTGTATTTGTGTCTTTGATGAGAAACATCCCGGCCTCGGCGTTTTTAAACACGTTCCAATACTTAACATTTAGCAGGCCGCCCTCTTTGGCAAGCTGTGTCGTCGCGATGACGACCCAGAGGTACATCGCCGCATTCACTCCGAATATGAACGGATCCAAAACAGTTCCGGTGAAATAAAAATACGAAGTAATCGCCAGAAATGCAGCCACCAGCAATATCGTGCATTGCAATCCGTATCGCGGATACCAGAGAGATATGAGGAGAATCGGGATGTAATACAATTGAGGAAAGAGAAACATCAGCGCCGGGTACATCGCGCCGACAGGAACCGTCAAGGAGAACACGGTCACCAACACGGAAACCATGATAAAACATGCAATGACCCAGATTTTTACCAGATCGGTCTCCTTTAGACCAAGATCGCGCAGTGATTGCGACGGAAAAACCCCGGAAGGCATGACAATAGTAAATCTCTCCGGTAGCTATATATATGGTTTTTGATATGAGGCGATATAATTGCGAATTTTGCAAAAAGGGTTCAATTATCAGCACTGATTGACAATCCCCGTATCCGGTGTGCTAACAACCGTAATCAAGAGGAGATATATACACACTCTGGCGCAATCCCACCACACGAATACCCGTCCCGGGTATATTCGTCCCGGGAATTCAAAACATTCAAAAACGAATCAGGCATATCTTGTGGCATGCGCCCGTTTGTCTTTGTCAATCTCGCAATGAGTGCAGACGGCAAACTCTCAACCAGAGCACGGAGGCAGGTGCGTATCTCCGGAAGGGAGGATTTTGCCCGAGTCGACCGGATAAAGGCGGCAAGCGATGCAATCGTGGTCGGAATCGGCACGGTGCTCGCAGATAATCCGTCGCTTACCGTAAAGTCTCCTGAACTCAGGCAAATGCGTCGGGACATGGGTGTTTTTGAAAACCCGCTCAGGATTGTTGTAGACAGTCGCGGACGAACTCCATATGATGCCGATATCCTTCACAAGGGACCGGGAAAACGGCTTATTGCCGTCTCGCACCAGGCACCTGCCGAAAAGATTCGTAATCTGGCACTACGTGCTGATGTCAGGGCGTTCGGGGAACAGGAAGTTGATCTTACCGCTCTTCTCGCATACCTCTATGAAGAGGGAGTCCAGCGTGTCATGGTGGAAGGAGGCGGAACGCTGATAGGATCCCTCTTTCGTGACGGTCTGGTGGATGAATTCATCACCTACATAGGGAATATGGTGATCGGCGGAAAGGATGCGCCGACCCCTGCGGATGGAGAAGGATTTATCAGTGAGGCACTCTTCCCGAAACTCACCCTCACCGACATGTGTCCCTGTGACGACGGAGTGCTCATCACGTGGACCGTTGCACACGATTGATCCACCCGGTAAAAAGGTTCGATGCTGGCTCTCCAGAGAGAGGTTGCCGCAATCATCGCAGCACTGATGAAGATGCCCTTGCCAGAGACAGCCCTCCTGCCAGGCACAGAGCACGGAATTATTCTCAGCTGTTCCGGCAGAGTGCCTGCAGGCGAGCCGCCCGGTCGTATCCCGGTAAAAAAAAAGAAATATATTACTGACGCGGTCTCAATGCCAAAGTTCCATCATAGATCTTGTATGACGTGCCGTCATTGAAAAAAGCGGTCACTTCGACACGGTCGGATCCTGTCGTTCCGGGGAATTCAGCTTCCTTATTCACTTCAGGAGCAAGGTCCTGAATATGCAATTCACCATTTGCAAGTGTTGCTTTAACGGTCAGGGTCGTGACGGCGTACTGTCCTTTTCCTCCCCGGAATATGACGATAATTGTCCCGTAGATGGGATCCTTATCAACCTGGACCTCAACGTACTTCTGGGTCGGGATGACATCGGTGGGTTGTGGCTGGAGGTCCGGCGATTGCGGTGTCTGAACCGCGGTAATTACCGGAACTGTCGTCTGGACAGGCGTCGGTACAGGTGTCGGTGTATCTGACGAGGAGGTGCATGCTGCCCCCACGGTAAGAATTGCGATGAAAAGCACTACCAGCAGAGTTGCAATTTTGTGCATACGAAGTCATATGAAGACCATATATTTGAGGATTGTGGCGTTCAGCCGATAAAAGGAGCGAATCCCTGCACTCCCGAAAAAATACGTGCCTGCTGTGGGAAGGATTAAATAAATATTCGGGGAATATCTCCCTCTTGACTGGTTGGATTGAAATGATTTATGAACTGGCATATCACTCCGTATTCGGGCTGCCGTTTCTTGTCATAATGGGCATTATCACCCTGCTCTGTTTTTGTGTGACCGCCGCGATAGCCGCTATGAACCGCCGCGGTATCCGGACTATCCCCATCCGCTGGCATTTTACCATGGCAAAGATCTCAATTGCCCTCGCACTCTTTCACGGTGTGCTCGGCCTCTCCGTGCATATCCTGTAAGGGCAGTTACTCCTCACAGTCCCGGGAATCATTTATACACAGTAGTGCCCATATCAGTATCAGGACGTGATGCCGATGACCAGAATTAGCTGGGAAATGAAGCTCGGGATATTCCTTGTAGCTGTTTCAGCAATGATTTACACGGTAAAATTTCTTTTCCTGGGCGATCCGGAGAATACGTATTATTACATATTTAACGCGCTCGGATTCCTGCCCATCAACGTGCTGCTTGTAACTATCGTTCTGAATTCCCTGCTCTCCATCAGGTCGAGGCGGGAAAAACTTCAGAAACTCAATATGGTCATCGGGACGTTCTTCTCAGAAGTAGGAACAGGCCTGCTCACCGTACTGTCCGAGCATGATACCTGCAATACTGACATCAGGGAGAAAATGGTCGTCAAAACGGACTGGGTACAGCAGGAGTTCGACAGGGTATCCGAATGTCTCGCCGCCCACCCCTATGACGTGGATATTACACAGGTGCGCCTGCAGGAAATGAAGGATTACCTCCAGGAGAGGCGTGATTTCCTGCTCCGCCTTCTCGAAAATCCTGTACTTCTGGAGCACGAATCATTCACCGCACTTCTGCAGGCGGTCTTTCATCTCACCGAGGAACTGGAGCGAAGAAATACGCTCTCCGGCCTTCCTGATTCCGATTATGCCCACCTCGCAGGGGATATTAAGCGCGTGTACGGGCTTCTCGTCCGCCAGTGGCTTGACTACATGCAATACCTGAAAGACAATTATCCGTACCTCTTCTCGCTTGCGATGCGCACCAACCCCTTCGACAGTGAGGCATCCCCCATCGTCAGGTAATGACTACTCACTGGCGTATCCCTGCCGGCGCTCCCGGCAGGGAGTACGCAACCCTTATCACCTTCTTTAACATCATCATCGGTTGTGTGAGCGATAATGGAGGATTTTTCAGTACTTATCGGTGGTAAAGCAGGCGACGGAATCAACCGGGCGGGTTTCGTGATCGGCAGAATACTATCCCGGATAGGATATCGCATTTATATGTACTACGATTATCCCTCCCTCATCCGGGGAGGGCATAATTTTACGATAGTACGGGCATCCCGGCATGCAGGGATTGCATCGCACCATGTCTCGGTTGATTGCATCCTTGCCCTGGATCATGCCACCCTCCTCCGGCATGCGGGGAGACGAACACCCGCGACAATTACCATCGTCAACAGCGACTCGGTGAAGGCTGAAAACCACGCAGGCGGTTTGGCTGTGCCCCTGGATACAATCACGAAGGAGGAGGGAGGCATTCCCATTATGGCGAATTCCTGCCTCATTGGCGCATTCTGCCATGCAACAGGCATCCCATGGGATGTTGTCGGCACAGTTCTCGACGAGGAAATGCCACAGGAGACGGAAAAAAACATAGCAATTGCCCGACGCGGCTTCGATGCGGTTCCGGAACAGTTCATTCTGCCGAAGGGGGAAGCTCCGGAAGTGCCCCTCGTAACGGGAAACGAGGCCATCGGTCTCGGCCTGCTTCAGGCCGGGCTTGATGCATACGTTTCCTATCCGATGACGCCATCCTCAGGTATCCTGCATTATCTTGCAGAAGTTGCGGGTGAAACCAGCCTGAAAGTCATTCACCCGGAGAGTGAGATCGCTGTAATGCTCATGGCACAGGGATTTGCATTCGCCGGTAGCCGGACGGCCGTTGGTACATCGGGAGGAGGTTTCTGCCTGATGACCGAGGGCGTTTCCATGGCCGGAATGACAGAAGTGCCGGTAACCATCGTTGTTTCCATGCGTCCTGGACCAAGCACAGGAGTTCCCACGTATACAGCACAGGGAGATCTTGCATTTATTCTCAGTGCCGGACAGGGAGAGTTCCCCCGTTTTGTGATTGCCCCCGCCGATCCGGCACAGGCATTCGAATGGTCGGGAAGAGCACTCAATCTCTCGTGGAAATACCAGGTTCCGTCGTTTATACTCGTCGATAAAACCCTGAGCGAAGGGACCTTCAGCTTCGACCCCGAGGAACCTGAATGGACAGGTGAGGAACCGATTCCGCGGTGGGACGGAACCCACCCCTACCACCGGTATGCAGAGGGGGAGGGCGGCGTGTCACCCTTCTGTCCCGTGCCCACCACAGGTGTTGTCGTTAAAGTAAACAGCTACGCCCACGACGAGGACGGGATTACCACAGAGGACCCGGATCGGGTTGTACGGCTTGTCGAGAAGCGAATGAAAAAAAGCCGGGGCATGCAGGCGGAAATTGATGCGCTGGATCCTGTTCTGGTATCAGGCGACCCCACCGCTGCAACTGCAATCCTCTGCTGGGGAACCACGTCCGGTATCTGCAGAGAGGTGGGAGATATCATCGGACTACGCGTGGTCCAGCCCGTCGTTCTCTCCCCGTTCCCGGCCGTTGCTCTCCGGGACGCTCTTGCCGGGGTCTCCCGTATCATTTCCGTTGAAGATAATGCAGGGGGACAGCTGGCTTCTCTTGCCGCCGCCCATGGAATTACTATCAGTGCACAGATCCTCCGGTACGACGGGCGGCCTCACGCACTCGAAGAGTTGCGCGACCGGGTCATGGGGGTGAAGGCATGAGCCGTTCACTGATTACCGAAACGCAGAACACGTGGTGTCCGGGATGCGGGAATTTCGCTATCGAGCATGCACTGAAAGCCGTCATTGCAGCACGGGTGGAAGAGGGCTTCCCCCCTGAGAATGTGGTGCTCGTCACCGGCATCGGGTGTCACGCGAAAATTGCCGATTATCTCGATGTAAACAGCTTTTATGCAATCCACGGGAGAACGATTCCCGTTGCAACCGGGATCAAGCTGGCCAACCCCGATCTCTGTGTCATCTGTTGTGCCGGTGACGGTGATTGCTACGCAGAAGGGCTCGATCATCTCATCTTCGCTGCCAAACGAAACATCGATCTGACGATGATTGTTCATAACAACCGCGTATACGGCCTCACGACCGGACAATATACGCCGACTTCACCGCTGCACTTCAAGGGGAGGTCAACACCAGGGGGGACAGAGGAAAAACCGCTCAATCCGCCTGCACTCATGCTCGCCTCCGGGGCGACGATGGTGGCACGGGCATATACCAGAAAGCTCGACCATCTCAGTACGATCATCCGCGAGGGGATAGATCATCCGGGCTTCGCATTCATTGACGTACTCCAGATTTGTGCGAGTTTCTTTAATATGACGGAATACTATAACGAACGCGTATATTTCATCGAAGGACACGACAGCTCGGACTTCTGGAGTGCATGGCAGAAGGCACGGGAATGGGATTATTCCTCCGATGCTCCGATTGCCCTCGGTACTTTTTACCGATCGGAAGAACCGATGTTTGATGAGAAGTACCGGATTACACGGCAATCTGGCGAGGGGAGGAAACGGACAGTCAGAAAGCTGCTGGAACACCGTATCAGGCAATAATAATTCTGTGCCGCGTTCGGCACACTACTAAATTACCTTTTTTCGCACCACTTTGATCATTCCCCCATGCAAGAGGGGGACAGGCGTCTTCACACCTCCGACACCGGAGAAGGGCACGCCATTACGCCATCAGATCCATTTTTTCCGGACAGAGTGTGCGAACCGATGCCAAAATCCTGTCTGCATGCTAAATTTCGGGTAATAGTACATCCATCCGGCCACGCGCGCCTGAACCTGATGAAAAACACCATTCATTGCGAATTTTAAAAAATTGAGAGCAAATAAAGGCAGAACTCTACCTTCAAGCACTATTATACCTTACAGGGTGAACAACAGTAAACGGTAGTATCCTCTCCTTTTGCAATATGTCGATTAAGGGCAGGTATGACCGTCATCGTAAAATTCTCCGAATGTAAATCCACAGGATTAAATAAGCTTAAAATGAAATTAAAAGCATAATTTACGGCAAAACATGTAATAATTCGATTAAAGAGACTCAAATTGAATAATAACCATTTAAACAGTGTAATATACTTACCTTTAAGTAGACAGCAGAGAACCTATGTCGCAAATTGTTAGGTGATGTCTGAGTGACGGGAATGTTCGTGCCAAAGAAAGTTTTTTTCACGTCAGGATCCGGTAAACACAAGGAGCGTCTTACATCCTTTGAAATGGCGCTTCGTGATGCCCGAATAGAATGCTATAACCTTGTCTCAGTCAGTTCGATTCTCCCGCCGAAATGCCAGATAATCTCGAAAGACGAGGGGCTCAAACAGCTGCAAGCCGGCAGCATCGTCTTTACCGTCATGTCACGCCTCTCATCAAATGAACCATCCCGTCTCGTTGCTGCCTCCGTCGGAGTGGCAATACCTGAAGATATGGATGTTCAGTGGGGCTATTTCGCCGAACACCATTCTTTCGGGCAGGATAAAAAGCGGGCAGGTGAGTATGCCGAGCAACTCGGCTATGACATGTATCACAGCATTACTGATAAATTGCCAAAGAAAACCCTGAATATTACCGCATCCGCGGAAGTCAGCGATGAGGGTGAATGGAATACCGTCATTGCCGCCGCTATATTCCTGATGGAGTAACACGACGGGTGTGCTGCAGTACTGCCCACAACCCGGCGTTTATTAATTCTACAATCTCCAGTGATCATGGAGTTTCCTTATGACATCCCGCATACATGCCCCCCATACAACATGCCCCAGCTGCAAGGAAGAAGTCTATCTCGACGAATTAGTGGGCGGGCGATGCCCCCTCTGCGGATGTTCACTGGAAAACGGAGAAGAGGTCGACTCGGAATTCGATGAACTGATCGGGCGGTCGGATCTCTCCTGGATGGTGTTTCAATATTTCTTTTTCAGAAAACTGGACAGGCTCGGCGCTCATCCGGTCCAGATAATGCATTTGATCTCCCGATACGAAGAGCAGCTGGCATCGGGCGAAGCAGCAACCAGCGACATCCCCTTTGACCTGGAGATTCCAATGCGGCTCTCCGATGCAATCCGCCTGAAACGCTGCTCAGTTTGCGGGAAACTCTTCGTGAGAACAGGAAAAAAGTATGTCTCCGGTCTGCTCCGGTCACCATCCGAGAAAATCAGGTTCACCTGTCCGTCATGTGACAAAACATCCGGGGCGCAGGAATAACTGCATTTGTTATGTTCTTACTTTACTGGAAACCGTTTTTTAGTAGCTTCTCCCAAGAATGGCGGGTTTTCCCTCTTTCCCACATACGATGCAGGGCCCGCCGGTGTCAGAGATATAAGGCGAACGCACATCCGTTCCGAGAATGCTCGCGTCGACAATCCGCTCGACCTCTTCCGCGCATTCCGGGGCGCCGCACCACTGTACTACGGCAATGCCCGATGCAATGGCGGACACCGCCTCATCCATCGACGTCACACGGGTGATGCTCTCCTTCATCCGCTCTTCGGCACGGGCCCGAAGGGTTGCGGCAAAACGGTCGAGCATCCGAACGACACTGCCCGCCAGCCCCGCCCTCGCCATGGGATTTTTCTCCCCAAGACGGGTAACGGAGACGACAGAACCGGCATCAATGTCCCGGGGCCCGATTTCAATCCTGAGCGGCACCCCGCGCATCTCCCAGTGGTAGTATTTTGCCCCGGGCCGGAGAGACCGGGAATCTGTCCTGACCCGGAACCCTGCCTGTTTCAGCTCTTCCTCACATGCCGCGGCGTGCAGAAGCACTTCCTCACCGCGCTTCCCGATGATAATCGGCACGATGACGACCTGTACTGGCGCCACGTCGGGTGGAAGGACCAGTCCGCGGTCATCGCCGTGAATGCTGATTATCGCTGCAATCGACCTTTCTGAGATTCCGTAACAGGCCTGGTACGCGTACTGCTGGTCGCCGTCCTGATCCTCGTATGTAATGTCAAATGTCTTTGAGAAGTGGTCGCCGAGATGGTGTACGGTGCCTATCTGCAACGTCCGTCCGTCCGGCATGACGGTATCGGTGGCGATCGTGTAGTCGGCACCCGGAAACTTATCCCAGTCCGGCCTCCGTGACACGATGACCGGGACACACAGCTGGTTGTAAAAAGCCCGGTAAAGCACCACTGCCGCTTCCACCTGCCGCTCGGCATCCTCCCACGTAGCATGAACCGTGTGTGCCTCTTTAAACGACGTGATCTCCCGGAGCCGGATTAGCGGCCGGGTATGCTTCGTCTCGTACCGGAAAGTGTTGACGATCTGGTAGAGTTTCATCGGCAGGTCGGCATGGGAACGCACCCAGAGGGCATACATCGGATAAATGGCCGTTTCACTCGTAGGGCGAAGGGCAAGAGGGATATCGAGCTCGGTGAGACCTCCGTGTGTAACCCAGTACACCTCTTCCTCAAAGCCCTTGATATGCTCTGCCTCCTTCATAAACTCCGTTTTCGGGATGAGAAGCGGGAAAAGAGCCTCCTGATGGTCGACGTCAAGCAGGTCTCGGAGCGACTGGTAAACGGCACGTCGCAGGGCAAATCCGTGTGGATACCAGACGTACAGTCCCTTGACGGGATAGCGGACATCCATCACTTCTGCCCGCCACAAAATATCGTTATACCACGCGCTGAAATCTTTTTTCGCGGGAAGCGAGCCGCCCTCTTCTTCCATTGTACAGACACACCTCAAATTACTAAATTTATGATTTCCGGAGTAATAAATACCTCTATAAAAGCGGCGACGGCGAGAAGCGGAATGATGACAGCACAAAAAATGCGTCCCAGTACGAGGGCATCGTCAGCTGCATCACCACTGCCGTGCAGTTCACTCCATAACAATTCACCAAGATGAATCCCAAGCGTAGCGGCGATGAGTATTGCCGGCACTTCGAAGATGCCGTGGGGCAGGATCGCCGCGGCGGTGTACGCAAGACCCTGCTGCTGGCGCACCAGCTCCATCACGCCACCGACAAGCAGGCCGTTTGAAACGAGGAGGACACACGTGAGCACACCGAACGTCGCGCCTCCTACAAACAGGATCAGGCTTACCTGCAGATTATTGATGAAGAGTTTGACCGCTACAATCCATGCTTCATCGTTCATAATCCGGGTACCGATCTCCTGTGCAATCATCTCCACCAGCCGTTCACCGACAGTAGGATCCTGCAGAACGACAATCGCTCCCGTTGCAACCGCCACAATGAAGCAGAGAACTGAAACGGTCACCGCGCGGAGAAGCGGCCCGTTATACATACAGTACCATTCTCATCATATCACGAATGCCCGGAGCAAAACCAACCATAATCATGGCGAGGATCACGAGATGCCAGAGCGCTCTGTTTCCTTCCTTCCGATAGAGTTCAAGCACGTAGAGCGCGGGTATCACGACAGCGAGTTTCAGGGGGAACATCGAAAAAGCAGTGCCGGTTGCCTGAATAAGGGTCGATCCCACCACATGCTGCTCAACATACGTGAGGGGATGAAGGTCTATACCGTAGCTCGTCGCGCTTGCATCAAGCATATGACCGAAGATCAGCAGTTTATAGAGAGGATCGGAGAGGAAAGTCCATTTAAATCCGCGCATGAGAATCACTATGACGAGAAGCGTGGCGACTACAGCCATTCCGGTAATAATGAGAAAGATCTCGGGAGCAATCCGGGTAACGGTAAGGCCGAATGCACCCAGGACAAGAAGAACAATCCCGCACGCTATACCACCGCCAACACCGTATCCCGTCCAGTAGTGCAGGATCCAGCCGCGCTGAGCACATGTACGCGACAGAATGAGTGCGATCACAGCAATAAAGAAAACAACAAAGAAGATCAGCGGAGTTACCAGAAGTACATGCCAGGGGAAAGGTATGATGCCGGTGTCCTCGACAATCCGCAGCAGGCCGCCCAGCACGACATAAGGTATTGTTGCGTAGATGAAATCCCTGTCAATCTGTAATCCGGTGCGATTAAGCCACCTGTACACCAGATACACCGATACGATCAGAATGGCGGCATATGTCAGGGTGTCGACAATAGTATAGGCTTCGCCGTTGACAATGGGACCCACGTAATATTTGTATATAAAATCCCCAATCATGTATGATAGTAAAATGAGCGCAGACGGTATAAAAGTACTTAAAACTAAAATATTCGATAAATCCAAGTGGATGCAACTTCCGCGGGATGTGGTGATCGGACATGATGCCCTGTCCCAAATTCCAAAAGTCTGCGAGGATTTGAAACTCGGGAGCTCTGTGCTCATCATCACCGGCCCCCGGACGCAGGAGGTGGCGGGCAGGGAAGTCAATGAAATGCTTGCCCGTCTGTATACGGTGAATCACTTTCCCGTGACAAGGATCTCACCGGAAGTCATTTTAGAGGCCGAGGGGGCTGCGGAGAATGCAGATTTCATCATCGGTGTTGGCGGAGGGAAAGTCATCGATACCGCGAAAATTGTATCATATAACCGTGACTCCCAGTTTATCAGTGTTCCTACGGCGGCATCCCACGACGGTATCGCCTCCGCGCGGGCTTCGGTGCCGATGGAGGACGGGAGCGTGTCCCTTCAGGCGCACCCGCCGATTGCGATCGTTGCCGATACGGGGATAATCGCAGGGGCACCGCACCGCCTCCTTGCATCAGGCTGCGCCGACATTATCTCCAACTACACGGCAATCCTCGACTGGGAACTCGCCCATCGCATCAGGGGTGAAGAAATCAGCGAATATGCCATTGCACTGTCCCGTATGACCGCAGAAATGCTGGTGCAGAACGCGGCTCTTATCAAACCTCACCAGGAAGAGAGTGCCTGGATCGTGACAAAGGCGCTCGTCTCGTCGGGGGTTGCGATGAGTATCGCCGGATCGTCGCGCCCCGCGAGCGGCGGCGAACACAAGTTCAGCCACGCGCTTGACCGACTTGCCCCGGGAAAGGGTCTTCATGGAGAACAATGCGGGATCGGTTCCATTATCACGATGTTTCTCCACGGCGGCGACTGGCGCGGAATCAGGAATTCGCTCCGGATGATCGGAGCACCGACAACACCAAAAGAGCTCGGGATCGATGATGAAACAGCGGTGCAGGCGCTCATGGCAGCACGGGATATCCGACCCGAGCGTTTCACGATCCTCGATATGGCCCTCACCGAAGAATCCGCACGGGAATTAATCAGGATGCTCTACAAGGAGTGACACGTGTCTATGAGTGAAGGAAAAGTTAAAATCACCCTCATCGGCAGGGACATTGCCCGCACGGATCTCGAATTTGTCTACGAAGGACCGCTTCCCGAGTGTGACGGTTGCAAAGTCCACCGCGTATGTACAAATTTACAACTGCATAAACGGTATCGTATCGTCGGGATCCGGGGGAACACTGTTCATGAATGCCAGGTACATCATGACGGAGTCTGTGCCGTTGAGGTGATCGAGGCCCCCATTATCACCCTGATCAAATCGGAACGCGCCATCGTGAACTCAAAGATCCTCTTTGAATCGTCCTGCTCAGCAACGGAATGTAAAAGCTATGAGCTCTGCCACCCGGAAGGGATTGTCGAAGGTGCGTACTATATTGTCGGAGAGATCCTCGGCAATGCTCCCGAGGGGTGCGAACGGGGCCGGACACTTAAACTCGTAGAACTCCGGCCCGTATAACAGATTCAGGCAATTGCGGAACGGTACAGGTTCCGGGACAGGACCAGCAGTTCCTCACGGATGGTGAGCGCAGCAAGCCAGTCGCCCGGGATCGAGAGAATGCCCCAGTATGCCCCTGACAGGGCACCGGTGACCGCACCCGCGGTATCGGAATCTCCCCCAAGGTTCACGGCAGTTTTCACGGCCGATGAAAATGATCGCGCTCCGAGAAATATCGACACGGCGCAGTGGAGCGTATCGAGTGCGTCGAGGGACGATACGAGGGGGCGGCTGTGCGGCGACACCATTCGATATCGTACTTCCCTGTCAAGACAGCCGGACAACGCATGGCGATAGGCGGCATCCGGGTCCACCCCCCTGCAGAGCTCACTGATCATGCGGTTTAAAAAAGCGGAGCATTCCGCAGCTGTGTGATCAAAGTGCGTCAGGTGGGAACACGCGACACTCACGCCAGCAACAACACACGGCGGATAGAAGATGCCTATCGGGGCACCCCGCATCACACTTCCGTTTGTCCGTGTACCGCCGGTTCGCTCGTGCACACACCTTGCCGCTTCATAGGCGGGCACTCCCTGGCGTATCAGGTCGAAGACCGCGCCGGATGTCGGACCGTAAAATTCGGGATGCGCGATATATCCTCCGAGGAACCGCCGCACGATGTCCGGAGGATCGAAACCTCCCCGGATAACCAGGGATTCAGCGACTGCCATCGCCTGAAGGGTATCGTCGGTAACGCCTCCCCGGCGCAGCCTGTGGACACCGCCGCCACGCATCCCGGTAAGCAGGCGGCTGGGTGGAGGGTATCCTTCAAGGGGCGCACCCAAAGCGTCGCCGATAGCCAGTCCGATTAGAGATCCCGTAACTCTCGAAATAGCGAATATAAAGATCACCAATAAACTATATCTCGTTTCGCAAAGTAGTAAGTTTTGAGGATTGGTGATACAGTGCAAAAAGAAGAACTTCTCCATTTACACATGCTGCTGGTTCACGTACGTAAATACTACGAAGGTGTGACCGGCGAGGAAATTCCAACTGAACAGTATAACACGCTTGAAATATCACCGGTTCATATCCATAAAAATAAAATCTGTCACAAAAAGGCTATCCTGACTCTGGGTGAGGAGCTTGTTCAGCACATCAGGCATAACCATACACCCGTGGTAAATTACGCAAAGGATACCGCATCCGAAGAGATTGCGGTTGAACATTAACCCATGAATGAATTCACTGTTTTTCGGGAAATTATCTCCCGTCTTTCCACCGAGGATCCTGAGACGGTGGACGTTCAGCATATAAAAATCGCGATTTCCCGCGCGTTTCGGTTACCTTCCATTCCCAAAAATTCTGCAATCCTTGCCGCCGCAACAGATGACGAACGGAGATGGCTGCGTAAAATTCTCCGGATTAAACCCACCCGCACAATCTCAGGAGTAGCCCCCGTAGCAGTCATGACATCCCCGTTTCCCTGCCCACACGGGAAATGCCTCCCCTGCCCGGGCGGGCCGGATCATCCATTCGGGTCCCCGCAGAGCTATACCGGAGAAGAACCGGCCGCACTGCGGGCGAGGGAGCACGGGTATGATCCGTACCGCCAGGTTCAGGCGCGCCTTACCCAGTTTGAGGAGCTGGGGCACTGCGTGGACAAGGCGGAACTGATTGTGATGGGTGGGACGATGACGGCGCGTGATCCCGGTTACCAGGAATGGTTTATGCGGTCCTGCATCAGGGCAATGAACGACTATCGAGGCGCGGATAGTGGCGATACGCGTTCGTTCGAGGCGCTCTCCACGGAGAATGAAACCGCAGCCGTACGGTGCATAGCCACAACATTCGAAACGCGGCCCGACTGGTCACGGAGAGAGCACATCGACAGGATGCTGTCCCTCGGCGTGACAAAAGTGGAAATCGGTGTCCAGCAGCTCGACGACCGGATTCTTGACTACAACCGGCGCGGGCACGGCGTTGCCGAAACAGTGGAAGCAAACCGCCTTCTCCGCGATGCCTGCCTGAAAGTCGGCTTTCACGTGATGCCCAATCTGCCGGGAGCGACGATGGAGGACGACCGCCGGATGTTCGAGACATTATTTTCGGACGAACGCTATAAACCGGACTTCATAAAGATTTACCCGACTCTCGTCACTCCGGGTTCGGAAATTGAGGCTCTCTGGAAAAGGGGAGAGTATACCCCGTACGATGAGGGAGAACTCATTGAGCTCATCGCATACGCAAAATCCCTTCTCCCCGAATATGTGCGACTCCAGCGGATCCAGCGCGACATTCCCGCAAAATTGATCGTTGCAGGATCGCGGCACAGCAATTTCCGCCAGCTCGCCGAGGCCCGGTTGAGAGAGACGGGCGGCACGTGCCGGTGCATCAGGTGCCGTGAAATCGGCAGAATGCCGGGAGACGGAGAACCTGAGCGCCGGGATCTCCGGTATGTCTGTGCGGGAGGTGAGGAACACTTCCTCTCGTATACGGCCGGCGATGCGTTGATCGGTTTTATACGGCTCCGGTTCCCTGGCAGCGTATGGCGGCAGGAGCTCAGAGACACGGCGCTCATCCGTGAGCTTCATGTATACGGAGATCTTGTCCCCGTCGGGAATGCTGCCGACGAGGATGAATGGCAGCACCGGCGGTTTGGAAACCGTCTTCTGAACCATGCGGAGGAAGCGGCTGTCCGGGAAGGGTTCCGGAAGATCGCAGTCCTGAGCGGGATCGGCGTCCGTCCGTATTACCAGAGACAGGGCTATGAGCGCACAGGACCATATATGGTAAAGAGGCTCGCATGAACCACGCCACGCTGGAATTTCTTCGTCAGCGCTTCTCGGAGTATTACCGGAAGGGAACCCTGATGACACCGCCGTCCCTCGAACAGAGGGAGTGGGGTTTCATTTTCTTCGATATATCCTCCGACGTGCGCATGCGCCGGCATATGGCGTTCCAGACACCGGATGAAGCGATCACCTATATGAGGAGCATGGTACCCGCTCACGTTTACTACTCAACCGCCTATTATGCCCTTCCCGGTGCGGCGACGATGAACGATAAAATCTGGAGCGGAGCTGACCTGATCTTCGACCTCGATGCCGATCATCTCATGCGCGGACCCTATGACACCATGCTGCTCCGGGTGAAGGAGGAGACTGTCAAACTCCTGGAAATGCTGATCGAAGAACTCGGTTTTTCCGAAAAAGAGATATATATCGCCTTTTCCGGAGGACGAGGATACCATGTTCACATCCGGCGTTCTGATATCCGTGAATGGGGGAGCCAGGAGCGGAGGGAGCTCGTCGATTACGTCTGCGGTATCGGCATCGATCCGTCTATTATGATGAAAAGACCGTTCACGCAGGCGGGCTGGGGGCGCCGTTACCGGAGGGCACTTGCCACATACCTGAAAGGATTCCGGCAGCTTGACCGCGAGGAGGCGATATCCCACCTCCGATCCCTCGAAGGCATGGGTAGCCGTTCGAAACGTCCGGAAACACTCTACGACGGGCTCGACGACCTTATCGAGGCGCTTGAATCAGGCCGCCGCATAACACTAAACGACAAGATACTTCGTATACTGACCGGCCCGGGAAACAGCGGGTTCACAACGATCCTGCATGAGCAGGCGGCACGTGCCGACGAACCCGTCACAACGGATATTAAGCGGCTGATCCGGTTGCCGTCCTCTTTGCACGGGGGAAGCGGCCTGCGGGTCACACCGATGGCTTTCGGCGAACTCCATGAATTCGACCCACTTTCCGAAGCGGTTGTGTTCGGGGAGACGGATGTCCGGGTGGATCTCGCTTTCCCCTTCTCGATGCCGATGCTCGGAACCAGCTATACGCTGAAAAAAGGTGAGAATACCGTCCCTGAAGCTCTCGCAGTATTTCTCTGCTGCCGGGGCATAGCTGATCTCTCGGAAGGGGGGATGTCCCGTCGTGCTTGATGAACTCCGTCTAATTGTTCTTAATGAACGAGAAAGTGGACGATTGAGCCAGATGCAGCATGAGGCCTTTTCCGGGGCTCATAAATACCTTGAACAGCTGTACCGGGAGGTGCAGCGGGAAACACCTTCACTCGACCGTTTCCTTGCCGGCAGACCACGCGACGCTGCCTCCGAACTGCACAGCATAGCCGAAACTCTCGAGGAGATTGTAACGCTCAGGAGCCGAAAAATCCTGATGCTCGCCCTCTACGGAACGGGACACAGCGACGAACTGAAGAAGATGCTGCCTGCCGAAAGGGTGCTATTCGATGAGGTGGTTCATGCCATATGCCAGTGCAGGAATTCGCTCATCGGTTCGTTTCCCGCTGCCACCGAAACGGACGGGGACGGAGAGAGAGTGGAAGAGGCGGACGAGACTGTGCCGGACAGCCAGCAGGCCCCAGTGACTCGTCAATCAGGTGATGCCGACGCGCCAGCCGGCGAGTGGGAATATTCGATCGTCCGTATCCTTGAGGATGTTGAACCTTTTTTAGGCGTAGACGGGAGAGTATATAATCTCACGAAAGAAGATATAGTAGCACTTCCGGAGAGCAACGCACTGGTGCTCTGTGGGCGCGACATAGCCTTAAATATCAGGCTTAGCAAATAATATTGGGATTTATTATCCAAAGTAACGGGGCACATTTCATGAAAATGCCAGGTAAATTCAAGACATACTGTCCTTTCTGCAGAAAACACGAGATCCATGAGGTTGAGAAGGTCAAGAAAGGAAAAACCCTCCACCTGAACTGGATTGACCGGCAGAAGGCACGGAGAAGCACCGTCGGCAACATGGGCAAATTCAACAAGGTACCGGGCGGCGATAAGCCAACCAAGAAGCTTAATGTACGGTACCGCTGCTCGGTCTGCGGAAAAGCACACCTGCGGAAAGGTTTCAGGTTAGGTAAATTCGAACTGACGGAGTGAAGGATATGGTACGACAGCACAGAGATAACAGGAGCAAATTCTTCCGGGTGAAATGCCCGGATTGCGAGAACGAACAAATAATCTTCGAGCGTGCGAGCACAGTCGTTGACTGCAGCGTGTGCGGTCACGTCCTTTCCGAACCGCGCGGCGGAAATGCAAACATAAAGGCTGAAAAACTGGCCACCCTCGAGTGATTCCCTATGCATGAGAGAGACTGGCCCGAAACCGGGGAACTGGTCGTCTGCACTGTCACGAATGTGAAGGATTTTGTCGCATTCGTCACTCTTGACGAGTACAATGGTCGCGAAGGACTCATCCCCATCGCTGAAATTGCCCGGGGATGGATCAAATATATTCGGGACTTTGTACGGGAAGGGCAGAAAGTCGTCTGTAAAGTCCTGCACGTCAACAAAGACCGTGGCCACATCGATCTCTCATTGAAGGATGTCAACGAGCACCAGCGGAGGGAAAAAATCCACGAGTGGAAGAACGAACAGAAAGCCCACAAGTGGATAAGTTTTGTCGCCGAGGCGTCCGGTGCGGATCCCGCAGTCATCGGAGACATTTTTTACCGTGAATACGGTATGCTCTATCCGGTGTTTGAAGATGTGCTCCTTGACGAAAAAGCAACCTTAAAAAGGCTCGAACTTGACCAAGAGGTTGCAAAGGCTCTCATTACAGTTGCAAATGAGAATGTAAAAATCTCCAAGGTGACCATCACCGGAAACCTGATTCTCACATCATACAAGCCCGACGGTGTGAATGTTATCCGGAGGGCTCTCCGGAGCGCAACCCCCAAGATCGAAGGCGTTGATGTTGACATCAACTATATCGGCGCACCGAAGTACGCCATTAAAGTAACAGCTTCCGATTATAAACAGGCCGAAAAGGCGATAGAGAAGGCGGCGAGTGCTGCCATCGGTGTCGTGGAAAGGGCAGACGGTACCGGAAAATTCGTACGAAAACAGCGGGCCGGTAAAACTCAATGACCGGACGCATCCGCCGGTGCCCCCGTGATGGCACGTACACACTCGCACCCACCTGTCCCGTCTGCGGTGTTCCGACAGGCAACGCGCATCCGGCACGCTTTTCTCCGGAGGATCGTTACCGGCTCTACCGTCGGAGGATGAAACAATGGAACCAATACGCGTAAATTTTTTACACACAACAGATATTGAAAGCACACTACTTATCGAAGGGCTCCCGGGAGTGGGGCAGGTCGGAAAGCTCGTCGCCGAGCACCTGATCCACGAACTCGGCGCCGAAAAGATTGCGGAAATTCACTCCATCTACTTTCCTCCCCAGGTGCTCCTCGATGGAGAGGGGGTTAGCCGCCTCGTCAGCAATGAACTGTACCGGTACGGGGGCGACAGCCCGATTCTGTTCCTCGTGGGCGACTACCAGAGCACGTCTGGCGAGGGACACTACCTCCTCGCGGACGAGTATCTTACTATTGCTGAAAAACTTGGAGTGAAACGGATTTATACGCTTGGCGGATATGGTGTCGGCCACCTCATCGATGAACCCAGGGTGCTCGGGGCGATCAATACACCCGGACTGAAAGAAGAAGTCGAACGTGCCGGGGCAGTTTTTACCCGTGAGGAACCGGGAGGGGGTATCGTGGGTGCATCGGGACTCCTTCTCGGCCTTGGCGCATTCCGCGGCATCGAAGGAATATGCCTGATGGGCGAGACGTCGGGCTACCTTGTCGATCCGAAAAGTGCCCACAGCCTGATAACCGTTCTCTGCCGGATGACCGGGATCGACGTTGACACGACGACACTGCAGGAACGCGCAGGGGAAATGGAACAACTCGTGGAACGGCTTCGCCAGATGGAAGAACGCCGGAATGACGAAGAGCTGAATTATATCGGCTGATATGGAATCCAACGCCGATCTGCACATCCACTCCCCCTATTCCATGGCGGTATCGGAACGGATGACACCTCCGGGGATCCTTGAGGCCTGCGCTATCAAGGGTATCACCATCATTGCCACCGGTGATGCACTGCACCCCGAATGGCGAACCCAGTGGGCAGATTACCAGGAGAACGAACAGGACATCATTGTTGTGCCATCTACGGAAGTGGAAGGTATGGCACGGGTCCATCATCTGATCCTGTCGGAGGACTTCGCCATCTGCGAGAATATTTCATCCCGGTTGTCCCCCTTTTCAAAAAATATCGAAACCAGCGGTCGTCCCCAGGTACGTCTCTCCGGTGAGGAGATTGCCCGGATAGTCCATGAGGAGGGCGGCTTCATCGGTCCCGCCCATGCATTTACGCCATGGACCGGGATATACGCCCATTACAACAGTATGCGTGCGTGCTACGGGAATGAAAGGCCCGATTTTCTTGAGCTCGGTCTGAGTGCCGACAGCTCCTACGGTGCGGGAATTCGTGAACTTGAAGACGTTCCGTTCCTCTCCAACTCCGACGCACATAGCCCCACCCCGCATAAAATCGGAAGGGAATTCAACCGGATACGAATTCGGAAGGGGGGTCCGGGTGAAACCATTGACAGCATACGGCGGGGCGATATTCTCATGAATGCCGGATTTTTCCCCGAAGAGGGGAAGTACAACAGGACTGCATGCACCCGTTGCTATAAACAGTATACTGCGGCGGTTGCGGAGGCATATCGATGGCGATGCCCGCATGACGGCGGAAGAATTAAGAAAGGAGTGCGTGACAGGGCCATGGAACTCTCGGATATCCCGCCGTCCCGGCGTCCGCCCTATTACCACATTATCCCGTTGGGGGAAATTATCTGTACCTGCCTTGGCATGGGTTCTCCCGAAACCCGGAAGTGCCAGCTTCTGTACCGGGCGCTTATCGACCAGTTGGGCAATGAGATCAGTATTCTCATCGATGTGCCGATATCAGAAATCGCCGCGATAGAAGAAGGGATTGCAGCCGCCATACAAACATTCAGAAGCGGGGCAATTACGCTGGTTCCGGGAGGAGGAGGGAAATATGGAAGCTTCTCATTTTAAAAAAAGGTTCCTTCCAATTTACACAGCGGAAACCGGCACAGTGTGTTGAAAAAATGGTTTTTTTAGAGATCCGTGGTCGTTTCAGCCTGCTCCTCTTCGAGCTTGATCCGTGTTATTTTTTCACGCAGCTGCCGGATCTCATCAAGTGCCTGATCACGTTTTTCGTAGTCTCCGCGCTCGTGTGCAGCGGCGGCAATATCCGTTAACTGGAGCAGAAGCGAAAAGGTTTCATCGTCATCAAGAATCGCCTTCGAGATCATATGTATAAGATATATTGTGCCTTAACCCAGATACGTGTTTCCTCCGATCCGGGCACCTCATCCCGGACAGAAAAACGGGAAAAAATGATTAAACCCGGAAAGACGCTCGTGCTGCAGCATTCAGCGAGGACGCGAATTCAGGAGTGAAGTACGCATGCGTATACCCTGCAAGCACATTGTGCTCATACATCCCGTCCTGTCCTGCACATATCCCCTCTCCCCTCTGCAGGCAAAAGGCAAACCGTGCATCGTCATCACATTCGAGGCGTGAATAATGGAATTCATGCCCCCGGAAACAGAGACCCGCCGGAAGGAGGGGCGTGCCTCCCGTACACACCGCATTAACGTATCCGAGAGCAGCAAACCGTTTCTGCATGACCGCCCGTGCAGGCAGCACCCCGACCATCGGGTACTCCACGGTTTCTGTGAGAATGCCGGTGGTGAGATAGGCAAGGCCGCCGCATTCGGCGTATACAGGCATCCCTTCACCAATTGCACGGGCAAGATCTGACCGGCAGGGGGCCCGGCTCAGGGCGGCGGCATAAAGTTCCGGATACCCGCCTCCGAGATAAACTCCGTCAACGTTCGGTAGTCTGTCCCGGATCGGGCTGAAAAAGACGAGGTCCGCACCTTTCCGTGCAAGGAGGTCGAGGTTGTCCCGATAGTAGAAACAGAACGCTTCATCCGATGCCACACCGATTCTTACCTTCCCGGACGGTTCGCCACGCCCCTCTGGTTTTAGTGCCGGAAGGGGGGGTGCATCTCGGGCGGCCGCAAGGATTCCGTCGAGATCGCAGTGCTCCTCGATTACCGATCCAAAATGTGCAATTGATGCGGTTTCATGGGCCATGCGGAGCCCGAGATGTCTGCTTTCGACAATGCCCTTCGTCTGTACCGGCACCCATCCAAAGACCGGAACTGACCGTTCCTCTGCTATCAGTAACCGGTGGCGCGGGCTGCCGATGCGGTTGAAGATGACTCCTGCAAACCTGACTGCGGTGTCAAATCCGGCATACCCGGACGTGAGGGCATGGGCACTCCGGCTCATCCCCTTCACATCGGCCACGAGCAGGAGGGGAGCATCGAGTATTTTCGCGATGTGGGCGGTGCTCCCCGTATCAGTTCCGTCAAGGCCGTCATACATTCCCATCACACCCTCGATCACGGCGATGTCGGCATCCCTGCACGCGGCATGAAAGGTGGACAGAACGCCGTCCTCTCCCATCATATAGGCATCGAGATTTCGTGATGGACGCCCGCTGATCGCTGTATGGTGCGTGGGATCGATGAAATCCGGACCGACTTTAAACGGCTGCACACGGTATCCGCGGGCGGTAAGCGCTGCCATAATGCCGCTCGCTATCGATGTTTTGCCGCACCCGCTGTGTGTTCCGGCGATGACAATTCTGGGGATCATGGTAAAACCCGTTTATTGAACCTGTGGAGATTTGGGGTCCTCGAAAAACCCCTCTTCTTAAGAGTAGTATTTTTTCACGATGCTAAAAGTGTCTTCGTATATCTCACAGCAGTATCCTCATTCTTTCCGGGCAGGAGAGGCGGATGTGGCGCCCCGAATCGCGGATGATTGCTCCTCTTACGGAAAATAAAAAAAGTACAATTATATACCGGGAATGCCAACCCATTAAAGTAAAATTTAGTTAAAACATAATATGTTGAATTAATTCGCCAGAAGGTTTGTCCTATGCATATAATGGAAGGTTTTCTCCCCAGTCCATGGTGGCAGATATGGTTCCTCATCTCTGCACCGTTCCTTGCCTATGGCATGTACCAGTTGAGGCAGATATATGAAGAGCGGCGTGAGACACTGCCGCTGCTTGCCGTGGCAGGCGCTTTCATATTCGTCCTCTCGTCGCTCAAACTGCCCTCGGTGACAGGCAGCTGCTCGCATCCGACGGGGACGGGCCTCGGCGCGATTGTCTTCGGTCCGTTTATTACGTCTGTCCTCGGGCTGATTGTTCTCATCTATCAGGCACTCTTCCTTGCACACGGGGGCCTCACCACTCTTGGCGCCAACGTCTTTTCGATGGGTATTGCCGGTCCGCTGCTCGCGTACGGCATCTACCGTGCAGGCACGAAGGCGGGAATCAACCCGTTCGTTGTTGTATTTCTCGCAGCCTCCCTCGCCGACCTCTTCACATACATCATCACCTCACTCCAGCTCGCGCTTGCATTCCCTGCCGAAGCAGGCGGCATTATGACCTCTTTTCTCGCATTCGGGACGGTGTTTGCCATCACACAGATACCCCTTGCCATCATCGAAGGCCTGATTATCGCACTGATCTTCAAGTATATTATTGCAGTTCGTCCCGATCTGCTTGTCCGGCTGGATGTGCTCAGCCAGACGGCAGTCAACAGGATCAGGGAGGCAATTGCATGAAGTACGGACTGGAACTGATCGTCACCGTTGTCATTATCATCTTCGCGGCACTCTTCCTCGTGCAGAACGCACAGATTCAGGCAACACTGGGCGACGACGAGGAGGCATGGGGCGGCGCCGACGGCACTGCGGCGGAGATTATCGAGGCATCGGGGTACGAACCGTGGTTTACACCGCTCTGGGAACCCCCGAGCGGAGAGATCGAATCGCTGTTTTTCAGCCTTCAGGCAGCAATAGGCGCAATAATCATCGGGTATTTCTTCGGGTATTACCGCGGGAAAACCCAGAATGCCTGACCGGCCCGCCGGTTTAAGGCGGCGCTTATTTTCTTTTATGGCGTCAAATATTATGATCAGAAGCGGCGCATGCCGGGAGGAGCGTCCCCGTGGAAAATATTCTGGATGATTATGCCCATACAAACGGCCTGAGGGATGTCGACACCCGCCTCAAGCTCATACTGGGTGCAGGGGCCATCCTCATCAGCGTCTCCTCCGCATCACCGGTTGCCCCGCTTTTTATTGCAGCTTCCATGGCGCTTGTCACGGTATGGCTCGCAAAAATTCCCGCGGCCTTCTATTCCCGGCTCCTTGCCATTCCGGCAGGGTTCGCGCTGACAAGCGGAATCGTCCTGATCTTCCTTACCGGCGGCGGAGTCCCCCTCTGGGAAATTCAGCTTCCGGGTCTCACGCTTTCCGTGACCACCGCCGCTATCGGTCTTGCTTCCGTGGTTTTTGCACGGACCCTCGGTGGAATGTGCTCACTCTACTTCATCGCGCTCTCGACACCAATGGTAGAGATGTTTTCGGTAATGCGCTCATTGCATCTCCCCCGGGAATTCGTGGATCTCTCCATGCTCGTATACCGGTTCATATTCATCCTGATCGGCGAGGCAATCGCCATCCACAACGCACAGGAGATGCGCCACGGTTATGTACGCTTCAGCACGTCGATCCAGTCATTTTCCATGCTGGGAGCCATGCTGTTCATCAGGTCACTGGCAAAGGGGGAGGACCTGATCCGGGCAATGGATGCACGATGCTATGACGGGAAGCTGGAGCTGATCTCGGAAAAGAGAAACTTAAGTATTGCCGGGCTTCTGTGTGTCGCCGGATACCTTACGGCCTGTACGCTGATCCTGCTCTCGACAACCGACATCACGATTGTATGGGGAAACTTATGACCGCAGTACTGGAATTCGACGATGTGCATTTCGCATACACAAATCTTCCCGAAGCACTCAGGGGAATCACTTTCGCGGTCCCGAAAGGGAGGAAAGTGGCTCTTGTCGGGGCAAATGGTGCAGGAAAAACAACGCTGCTCCTGATGTGCAACGGAATGCTGAAGCCGACGCGCGGACAGGTACGGCTCCACGGGGTTCCGCTCGCCAATACAACCCGCGCATTGCGGGAAATCCGGAAAAAAGTGGGTCTTGTCTTCCAGAATTCTGACATGCAGCTCTTTGCACCGACTGTGTACCAGGATGTCGCGTTCGGCCCGCTGAACCTCGGGGTGGAGCACGACGCGATACGGAGAATTGTTGCCGCATCATTAACAGCTGTCGGCCTCTCCGGTTTCGAGAAGAGAACGCCGCACCAGCTCTCGGGTGGCGAGAAGAAACGCGTGGCAATCGCAGGGATTCTCGCCATGGAACCGGACGTCCTCATCTTTGACGAACCGACAAGCTCTCTCGATCCCGCCTCGGCAGAGGAGATTATGGATCTCCTGGATGAGCTCAACCATGACGGCAAAACAATCATCATCTCGACTCATGATGTCGAAATGGCCTACCGGTGGGCACACGACGTCATTCTCATGAAGGAGGGGTACATTCTGTGCCACGGGCCGCCGGACGAGGTGTTTCACAATGCAGATCTTCTGCAAGAGGCACGGCTCAAACCGCCGGTGATTCTCGAACTCTTCCGGGAGCTCTCCCACCGGGGCATGCTGGACGGCAGCCAGTCGCCGAAGGGCATTCTTGAGGTGACGGACATCCTCGAGAACACATTCATGCGCACCGTTTCCTCCCCGGTCGAGGGATCCATCTCTGTCTGCGATGTCGGGATCTCGCCCCGCGGTGAGATCCTGCAGTCAGTCCGAGAACCCGGAATAGGGTTCGTGGGTGCAATGGGCACAAAGGCGAAGCAGATCATAGAAGAGGAGCGGATCACACCGGACTTTACCTATGGTGTCATTGATAAGTGCATTCTCAGGGCACTCGTCGGCGGGCATTCCCTGATCCTGACATCGGGGGGGATGGTTGACCATGTGCTGCAGAGGATTCGTGCATACGGGGAAGAGAGCGGAAAAACTATCCCCTGTCTCGTGCTCCCACCGGAAAAAAGTTAGAAATCACCGATTACCAGAGCGAAGAGTTCACCGCCCGCAACGGGGGGTGCCGCCGGTGTTCCGGTAGTGATCCGTTCATCGGGATACCCAAGACGCTCACAGACTGCAATGCGAACAAAAATCCCTGCAACGTCGATTCTGGAGCTCAGTTCGGTGATGTCGAACAGGGGATCGGCGATACAGAATATTATTTTTCCCCGCCGGAGTTCAAAAACAGCCTCGTTCATTGCCGCCCCATGATCTTTTCCATGCGCATTCACCACGACTGCACGGGCAAGGGAGAGGCCCAGGCGGGCGAAGGCCACCTGCATCGAGGAGATTCCGGGGATAATCTCCCCGCCGAGGTACCCGAGCCCGGCGAGCATCGGATCGCCCGTAGAAAGCACGAAAACATCGTCAGGGAGCGAGTGCAATGCCCGGTAATCGGTGATTTCACGCACCATGCACCCCTGTGGAATATGCGCTGCCGCGAGATCGATCGCCCGGCGTGAACCATATATGAGGCGTGCACATGAAAGTGCCCCGATAGCTTCCTCGGTCATCATGCAGGGGCCGCACCCGACGCCGATGATCTTCACGGGCTTTCCTCCACACTGTTCCCTGCCCGGTCCACGAGCACCACCCGGACATTCGGCGCCCGAACCCGGTATTCCCGGAGAGTTCTTGTGACAATTGTGGAAAATCCCGGATCGGCAGAGAACTCCTCTATGGTTCCGTACCCCGTCCCTTCAAGAATTCCGGGGTTGATATGGCGAAGGATGAGCCCCGGCAGGCCGCAGAGAATGACAGGCCGGTTGTTCGCGGCGGCAATCGCCCCGGCGATCCGCGCACCCACCAGCACCACCTCGTGATCCGGAAAACGGAGGCGCGAGTACCGCAGGCCGAGGCGTCCGGTGGTGAGTACGGCCCGCTCGGCGGCCGCCACGCGGGCAAGGGCGGAGTCCGCGAGGTGATCGTCCCAGGGCTCCACGAACCCGGTCGAACCCAGCACTGAGATACCCCCGGCCACTCCCACACGGGGATTGAGGGTTAACCGTGCTGTTTCCGCACCACGGGGGATGATAAGAGTGACCTGAACACCGGAGAGTACCCTCTCCCGCATCGCCTCGCCGATGGCCCCGAGAATGGCGGCATACGCCGGGGCGCTGATTGCAGGATCACCGCGGCCGTACCGAGGTGTATCACGAACGAAACGGCCGATCCCCTCTCCTGCCACCAGTGAAGGTCCGGTGCCGCATATCACTGCACGTGCAACAAATTCGAGGCCTCCCGTCACATCGCCGGGGTAATCGCCCGGATCTTTGACTGCCATTGCCTCGCCATCCGTTGCACGGACGGGCAGGGTGGCGGGCAGGCCGCAGGGAAGGAGGACGGTAACACGCTCTACCGGGCCGGAGAGGGAGAGTACGGATGCCTTGCATGCAGCCGCAGCAGTCATCCCGGTTGTATATCCCCGGCGCAGGACAGCGCCGGTGGCGGTCAGGACTGCACGGCCCGCCGCAACCTCCCGGAGATCATCCGGGCTGCATGCCGCGACCCAGGAGTCAGGGTAGACAAAACCTGTCACCGGATCCAGAAGACCGGGTTCTGCACGCATAGTTTCATCCCCAATACCGGCTACGACCGGGAATTCCGCTCCCAATGAATAGTGATCAGTTCGTTCAGGCATGCCACCGCCACCGGCGTACCCCCGCGTGTGCCGCGATTCGAGAGGGAGGAGACTTCCGTGTGCCTGAGACGAGTCTTCGACTCCGCGGCATTAACAAATCCGACCGGCGTTCCGATGACAAGGGAGGGTCGTATTCCGCTGTCGACAAGATCACAGACGGTCAAGAGGGCGGACGGGGCGTTGCCAATCACCACAACAGAACCGGGGATTAGATCCTGTAATGCGTAAAAGCCTGCGGAAGTGCGGGTAATCCCCCGATCACTGGCAATATCAGCACCAAAATCAAGAGCGCAGAGCACCTCGCATTCGTGCCCTTTCTTCAGCACTCCCGTTTGCACCATCCGGATATCGGTAATGACCGGCGCTTTTGCTTCAAGGGCAGCAAGCCCGGCATATACCGGATCACCAATAAAGCACATGAGATCGGCCATCACGAAATCGCCGACGGCAATTGCGCATCGCTGACGAATGCGATCCTCGACTCTCCGGTTGCCGACGACCTGCCGGGCAAGCGTCCTGCTGCTCTGTGCAATGGCATACCCCTCGGGAGTGTCCGCCCCGAGATCAGTATACGTATTTTCTGTCGTAGCCTCTCGGCGTGATGATTCCTCTGACATTGTCACCCTCCTTCATGAACCGGGACTCTTCGCCCCCGATGATAACGAGCGTATGCATATCCACTGCAGAATCATCAATTTTAAGAGATTCTATGGTTGAATAGGCTGTTTTTTCCCCGGTACGGTAGGCGTTCCTGATAATACCCACCGGCGTCTCCGGCGCACAGTGCCGGAGTGCAATCCCGAGTGCTTTTTTCAGATTATCAGGCCTGCCCCGGCTCCGCGGATTGTATAAAACAACGGGAACGCCCATCCGGAACGCAAGATCAAGTCTTTTTTCAATTATTTCGATCGGTGTGAGGAGATTCGAGAGAGAGAGAGTAATATGGTCGCCCGAAAGTGGTGAACCGATACGGGCGGCGCATGCCGTCGCTGCTGTCACACCCGGGATCACCTCCACATCGATCGTCTCTCCCGAGCGATCAAGCACCTCAAGGACGATGCTCGCCATCCCGTATACGCCGGGATCTCCGCCGCTTACCATGGCGACAGTGTGGTGGCGGGCAAGGTCGATGCACCGCTTCGCCCGCTCGACTTCACCACCCATAGGACTGGGAATGACCTGTTTTCCAGCAATAAACGGCTCTATAAGTCTCAGATAAAATGTGTTGCCGATGATGTATTCTGCGGCACGGATCGCTTCGACTGCACGCCCGGTCAGCATGTCGGGGCTCCCGGGCCCCGTACCGACGATATACAGCTTTCCCTGTGAATTATCGTGTGATTGCAACTGTCACTCCCCCCCGGACTGTTTTTCCGAGCACAATTTCCCCATGACGCGAGACTGCAAGGGCCGCAGGCTCAGCGACACCCTTCAGACCGATCATCGTTGCGCGCGACGGCCCTGTTCCCGGCTGGCTGTTAATGGTGTCGTCATCCACGAATACCAGCACCCCCCCGAGCTGCCGTACGGCATCAACAAGCCCCTTTTCACACTGCTTCTTTTCGGTCGTGGCGTACACCAGCACATCCTCCGTCCCGACACGGGCGAGGGCAAGTGCTTCCCGCACCGCTTCCACGACCTCGTGAGCGGCAGCGCCCCGGCGGCATCCGATGCCCACGACATATGTACCCTCACGGACAAGCACCGCGACCTTCGGTTCCGCAATCACCATTGCAGGCCCGTATATCCGGTGGAACGGGATATCGCCGTCAAGAAATGCGGCATTGACCGGGCGGGTCGCAACGCGGTTCACAACCTCGCACTCGTAGGACCGGGCAATCCCTTCAACAGAGGGGCGGCCTGCTGTCTCGGTGGCGGTCGTGATCACCGGCTCAATCCCGAGGGCTGTAAGTTCACGGGCGAGATCGTTTGCACCGTGATGCCCGCCGACAAGCGGAATCGCGTACAGCATATCAGGGCTTACGAGAACGACCGACGGATCCGTCCATTTATCCCGGAGCAGGGGTGCAATACCCCGCACGGCTATTCCCGTCGACATCAGTGCAATAATGCGCGAGTACCCGGAAAACGCCCGCTCAAACACGCCGGTTTCATAGGGCAAATACTCACCCCCCGTTGCCGTGGCGATAATGGCCGCCTTTTCGGCAAACCGGGGCAATGATATCACGCAGGTTCGTGTCATCCGTAGAGATCCGATCGGGTAAACGACGACGCCGTCGCATCTACAACCCCGCCGATGATAATCAGGGCGGTCTTCTCAATACCGGCAGCACGGGCTTTTGCTGCCAGGTCCGCAATGGTGCCGCGGATCACTTTCTGGTCAGGCCACGTGGCATGATACACGATTGCAGCAGGGGTGTCGGCCGGTCGTTCAACTTTGCTGAGGACCGATTCAATATGCTCCGTCCCGAGGAACACCACCATCGTCGTGCCGTGACGGGAGAGCTCCCGAATCTGGTCGTGTTCAAGAGTGTTCCCGGCCGGTCGTGTGATGATGACCGAATCAGAAACACCCCGCAGTGTCAGTTGTGTCTGGAGAGCGGCAGCGGCTCCGAACATGCTCGAAACTCCGGGAACGACGGTCACGGTGATCCCGCGGGCCTCAAGCGCGGCAATCTGCTCGACAATCGCACCGTACAGGGACGGATCTCCGGAGTGAAGGCGTACAACCCGTTTTCCGGCTTCTACTGCGGACACCATCAGATCCACGATATCATGAAGCGCCATTCCCCAGCTGTCCGCTTTTTCCCTCGCATTCGAGCGTGCAACCAGCTCAGGATTTACAAGCGATCCGGCATACACCAGCAGATCTGCGGATGTAAGGAGATCCAGACCTCTGACCGTAATCAGGTCGGGATCGCCCGGCCCCGCTCCTACAAAAAATACATGTCCCACCATTATCGCCTCGCATAGAGAATACTGAAATAGCTGCTTTCGTCCGGGAGATCTTCGTCCCGGTACACGCGTTCTCCTGCCATATACATCCGTTCAACCAGCACAAAACGGGAAAACCCCTCTTTTCGCAACGCATCCGCTGTTGTCTTAGGTTTTCGCACTTTCAGGAGCACCCTCGCCCTGTCCGATGAACCGTCACTCACCGAAAACCCCCCGGAGACAGCCTCGCCTGCCACCGATGCAAACGCGGTGATCGCACTGATACCGGGAACGGAAGAAAACCCGATATCAGAATAGCGTGCTGAGATAACCTCGCACAGGCGGGGAAATGTGCCGAAAAAGTTCGGGTCACCAAGAATACAGAAAACTGCAAGTCCATTTCGAGCGACCGGCGCAATCATACCGGCATTGGTAATCAGGCACCTGCGAATTTCATCTTCGTCTTCCGTCATCGGAAACGAGAGTGTCTGCACATCGGTCCGGTACGGGGCGATGATCGTTTTCGCAACCTCTCCCGGCACAAAGACAGCGTCGGCTTCCCGGATGAGGCGTACTGCGCGAACTGTCAGTAGTTCGGGATCACCGGGACCGATGCCGACACCGATCAGCATTCGTCATTCACCTGCCCGACAATGATATAGACAGGATTTATCGGCCTGAGCGCGATACCGTCGGCTAGTGAATAAGACCGGGAAACCTGTACATGCACTACCTCGCGAAATATCCCGAGAGTCTGCATCGTATGCACAGCCCGGAGGACGGTATCCAGGAGGACTGCATTGACAACGATCGTACGGCGGACCTGTCCCGACAGGATATCAAGAACGGCCTCCAGATTTCCTGAACCACCAACAAAGGCACAGTCCAGCGGCCCCTGCGATGGAAGAATTTCTGCCGCCTCGCCAAGATAGACATCCAGATTGCGCATCTCCGATTCCACGGCATGTTCCCGGGTGAAGGCGGCGGCTTCCGGACGACGGTCGATGGCGATTACCCGGCCTGCCGTTTTTGCACATTCCCGTGACACTCTTCCCGTTCCGCAGCCGATATCCGCGACAACGTCTCCTCCTCTCAGACCGAGTTTGAAGAGCGAAATCGCCATGATTTCGTCCTGTGTAGGGCCGCCCTTAACATCCATCGATTTCAACTTAAAATTAAATTGTATTAAGGTATTAATCCTTGTTTTCAGCGTAACACCCCCCCGGGAGTTTTTCCTTCCGCACAGCGGACACGTGCGCACCGGCATCGTTTGAATCGGCACAATCGCTAAACACTCAAAAATACGGGCAGAACATCCCTTTCCACCATTCCCTGAACACAATCCATGAAGAAAGGTTCTTTGGCGTACGCGTACAACATGTTTCCAATGCTGCACATTCGAAGAGAGATTTGTGGGTATTGCGGTGCATGCGTGTCAGTATGTCCGGAAGGAGCTCTGGAGCTGATAGATGCGTACCTGACTGTGGATGACCGCTGTATTGAATGCGGAATCTGCGAACGCGTCTGCCCGCTTGGTGCACTTGAGGTGACACATGAAAAATCAGTATGATGTTCTGGTGATTGGCGGCGGGCCGGGCGGAGCCATGGCTGCCAGAACAGCTGCCGAGGCAGGGCTTTCGGTGTGCATGATAGAAAAAAGGCCTGCCATCGGAACACCGGTCAGGTGTGCCGAAGGTATTGGCGAGGAGCTCCTCAGGGAATTTATGGAGCCCGATCCGAAATGGATCTCATCAAAGATCGACGGAGCACGGATTGTCGCACCGGACGGCGCGATACTGGACCTCAAACCCGAGATGGCAGGTAATGAAGTCGGATACATTCTCGACCGCAAGGTCTTTGACCGTGAACTGGTCTGGCAGGCCGCGAAGGCAGGTGCGGATATCTTTGTCAAAGCCCGCGCCGTCGACGCAATTACTGAAAACGAAACCGTTGTAGGAGCCAGGATAGAATACAATGGTTGTACGCAGGACGTCCGTGCCCGCATTGTTATCGCAGCAGATGGTGTCGAATCGAAATTCAGCCGCTGGTGCGGCATCGATACCACCGTCCCCCTGCGGGAGCTTGAGACCTGTGCACAGTATGTCCTCTCCGACATAGATATCGATCCACATAAAACGGTCTTTTACCTCGGATGCACCATTGCACCTGAAGGGTATATCTGGGTCTTTCCGAAAGGCGAACGAACGGCAAACGTGGGTATAGGAATATCCGGCAGGAAGAGCGGAGAGGGTCACCGTGCTCGCGATTACCTTGACCGGTTCGTGGCCGAACATTTCCCGGAAGGGAAGGTTACGGAACTGATCGTCGGAGGAGTCCCCGTCTGCCGCCCTCTCGCCAGTACGGTTGCCGACGGCCTGATGATTATTGGTGACGCCGCCCGGGTGAGTGATCCGATAACAGGCGGGGGAATTTACAATGCCATGCTGACAGGAAAAATTGCCGCCGATGTTGCTGCCGAATGCATCGCCCGGAATGACACGAGCGGCACAGCCCTCGCGAAATATGATACCCTGTGGCGCGAAACGCGCATGGGGAAGGCAATTAAGCGGAACCATGGCATCAAGGAGTTTTTCATCACCCTCGACGATAAAAAACTCAACGATCTTCTCTCATCAATCCGAAACATTAACCTTGAGGAGTTTTCCACGCTGACTCTCATCAGGGAACTCATCAGGAAAAATCCAAAGCTTATTCTTGAGCTGCGTGAGCTGCAAAAATTAGTCGGGTGATTTTTTCAGCTGCTTGGTGAGGACCCGCAGGCACTCGGCTTCCGCCTCTTTTTTCGTAAATACCGTGATGATATCATTCGGCCGGATCCGCACCGTGCCGCTCGGAATGATCAGATCCCCGCCTGCACGGCTGATAGCAATGAAAACAAAATCTTTCACGTCGAGCTCACGGATTTCGTGATCCACAATCGGCGCACCCTCCTCCGCAATGATTTCAAAGATCGTGCCCCCGGGTATCAAAGCGAGCTGCTGCATATTCGGATTTTCCGACCAGTAATACAATCTGTTTGCGACCAGTTCGTCAGGGTTTTCACTGATCTTTACCCCGACCTCCTTAAAGAGATCAGAATGCTCCTTTCCGTTGACGATGGAGACAACATTCGGGACATTAAAGCGCTTTGAGAGCCAGCAGGTCATCAGGTTCACCGCATCATCACTCGTAGTGGCAACGAGTGCGTGCGCCCGGTCGATACCAGCATCTTCCAGAACGGACTTATCTGTTGCATTGCCGGTGATGGCAAGCACGTCGTAGTGCTCGAGAAGTTCACTGCAGCGGTTCTCGTCCTGATCGATGACAACTACGCTGTCGCCGTGGGCAGCCGCTATTGCAGCCAGATTTCGTCCGATGCCACCCAGTCCCACGATGATGATGTACATGTGCATTCTGGTTTCCATCATTGCCATTGATATAACTTGTGAATCGTACGAATACATGTGATATGCGGAGTGGATGAAGCCGGAAAAGGAGCTGTTCTCGGTCCGATGGTAATAGCGGCCGTGGGATGCCGCAATCAGTCGGATTTCAGGGAGTTTGGCATCCGCGACTCCAAACAGCTTACACCTGCCCGGCGTGAAGTCTTGTTCGAAGAGATAACGGCTTCGTTTCCATTTGTGATCACCAGCCTCTCCGCAACCGATATCGACACGCTCAGAAAGCGGACGAATATGAATGAGATCCTTGCACGCGCCCATGCGGGCGTTATCGGCAGACTCAGACCCTCGTGCGCCATCGTCGATGCGTGCGATGTAAACGCACGACGGTACGGTGCCTCAGTCACCTCATTTCTCCCGTCACCCTGTCGCATCATTGCGGAACATCATGCGGATGACCGGCATGCAGTGGTGGGTGCGGCAAGTATTGTTGCAAAAGTAACGCGGGATCGCGAACTGGAAACACTCCGCGATGAATTCGGTCAGATCGGAAGCGGGTATCCTTCCGACCCCGCCACCATCACATACCTGAAAGACTATATTGCCGGTCACAACGGGCCACCACGATGCGCACGGACAAGCTGGAAGACTGTCGCGATTCTTATGGAAACCCTCACCCAGTCGACGCTTGCAGATTATTCAGGCGAATAACCACTATTTCCGGATTGCCGGCGTGAGGATTTATCTATTCGCCATGCATCATAGTATTGATGAACTGGCTCCTTGTCGTGCTTCTCCTTCTTGCCATTTACCTCCTTCTTTTTGATTTTATCAGGCGAAGCGGGATCTGGAAAGACCGGATAGCGTTTTACGGACCGATACTTGCCCTGAAAAGTTTC
Organism: Methanomicrobiaceae archaeon; assembly: GCA_016926855.1. Taxonomy (GTDB): domain Archaea; phylum Halobacteriota; class Methanomicrobia; order Methanomicrobiales; family Methanomicrobiaceae; genus LKUD01. The sequence continues at coordinate 184,166 of JAFGNT010000018.1, forward strand.
AGGGTCGGCTTTTTCGATTTTTTTCGCCGTTATACCAGAGCCCTTCGCATCTACAGCACCATCGGTGTCGTCTGCGTCGTGCTCATCTCAGTTCTCATCTCCGTGCTGCTCATCCTGTCAGTCCGGTTCACGCTTATTATCCAGCCCGAACCGACCGGAATTTACGAACCCCAGAATATTCTCCTCCTGCCCGGAATCAACGAATTCGTTCCCTCCACGTTTGCGGTATGGTTTGCATTTCTGCTCACCATCGCCATTCACGAATTCGGCCACGGGATTCTCTGCAGGGTAGAGGGGATCACCGTCAGAAGCATCGGTGCGCTGATTGCGGTCATCCCGATCGGGTTCTTTGTCGAACCGGACGAAGAGGAGCTTGAACAGCTGCGCGGATGGCCGCGGGTCAGGATGTTCGGGGCGGGGATAACCAATAACCTTCTCCTCGGGTTTGCCTGCTTTGCCATAATGCTTCTCCTTGCAGGAATGCTCGTGCCGACAACTGCACCTGTCATTCATGGAGTGTATAAAGATTATCCGGCGGATATTGCCGGAATTCCACAAAATTCCATTATCCTTGAAGTAAATGGAAGCCAGGTATCCACGAGGGAAGACGTGGGTATGTTTTTAAACAAAACCGCCCCCGGCGATACCGTGCATCTCCTCGTACGCCATGAATCGATCGTTGAGCCATTCGATGTTACTCTCTCGGGATGGCCGGATGAGCTCGACGAAAAGGATACCGGTTTTATGGGCATATATTATTTTAATGCGGATTTCGCAAAACAGGCGTTCGACAATCTTGCATCGCCGCTTGGAATCCTGCGGATGATATCGATTCCATTCGACACCTCGCTTGAAGGGAAATACTATCGCGCACTTGCCTTCGATAGTGTCGAAAAAGAATATTACAGTACGCCGTTCCCCCTCTTCTGGGATCTGGCCCATATCCTGTTCTGGTCTGCCTGGATCAATATAAACGTCGGAATTTTCAACGCCATCCCGATGATTCCGCTGGACGGCGGGTATATCATGCAGGAAGGAATTACCCGCATCTTCGAAAGGAGGCGACTCGAGCATCTCGCAAAATACTTCGTAGCTCTGATCAGCTGGCTCATGCTCATCATGATGATTGCACTCATCGCCCTCCCGTACCTGCTTCACCTGTAATTCAGATCACATGCAGGACACGAACGAACTCCTTTTTTAGAGAAAAACGATTACGAGTCCGGGGGATCGATCTCCTCATCGCGAATTATATCCGTGGCGGTTCTTTTAACCTCCTCGGAAATCCCCTGCTCAATCGTCTTCACTTCCTGGCTTGCCCTGTCAATCTCGCTCCTGACCGGAATGTCACCAAGGAGGCTTTCGTCGATCTCGACATCAGAACCGAATCCCTCTTTCGTCCCGAAGGTCCTCCGTCGCGCCGAGAAACTATGCTACCTGTTTTATCAGGCTCGAGAGCCCGAAGGGGAAGATGATTTGGGTTGCCGGGCCATCCGCCATCTGCTTGAGCGCATCAAGCGAGAGGGCGGTGATTGAGCGCATATCCAGTGGCCGGGCACCAAGAGAGATAAACCGAAGACCCTGCGCTTCACCCTGTGCCCAGCCATATCTGCAATCCCTGCTGGTAAGGCTGGACGATGACAACTCCACGCGCAAAAAGGATGACGAGTACCAGCACGAGAAACGTCGTTACAAGTGTATCAATCAATGCCATGCTTACCTGACCTCCTCCACAACCACATGTACTCCCTCCGATTGCACGACTTTGACGTGTGCTCCGGATGGCATGGTGCCTTCCAGCGTCCGGGCACCCCACTCGATCCCCCGATAACAACTTTACCGGCGATTGAATCGGTGCCAATGTCTTTAATTACCTTTCCCTCTTTTACCCAAAAGAGAATCCCGGCTGACAGTAACCGGTGATTCATCGGGTGTCAGCCTGCCGTAAAACCAGACGGTAATGCCGGCTGTACACGTCGCCACCGTCACACCGATGGCGACAATCCAGACGGATGAAAAGATATCGGGGATTATCAGCGAGAATATTCCGAGAATTATCAGCACAGTCCCGGGAACAGCGATGAAAAAACCGGGATTATACGCTTCAATGAGCAGCATGCAGAACCCGGCGACGACGAGCACCCATCCAATCGCCATGCCCTCCAACGCCATATATGGGTGTAGGAAATCGAAATATTTATGCTATTCTTCACCTGGATTCGGTTATCACACAGGCGAAGTCGCTCATACCATTATCATTCTTTCGGGAACGGTACACATCGCAAACGATATTAAGAAGTCATTATAACTGTAACACTAATTAACGCGGTCAATAGAACGGATCCGATAAACTGAGATGTCCATGAGAGAAATTCCCAAAAACAAACGATATGCATTGGGATGGTATAACGAAGGAGTGACGCTCCTCGGGATCAGGGAATATGAAGAGGCAACGACCTTTTTTGATAACGCCCTGAAAGCGATACCAGACCACCCCGATTTCCTGATCGGGAAGGGGGACGTACTCCTTGCCACCGGCAACTATTCCGAGGCGCATCATTTCTACCATAAGGCAATCGAGCAGGAACCGGAGAATTTCCGTGCATGGATGCGTGCGGGAGTCGCCCTTTTACGCATGGGAAAGAACGAAAAGGCGTTAGAGACGTTTGAGAAGGCGAAGGACATTTTTGAATACGACGGCGAACTCTGGCTCGGGTATGGTATTGCCCTCCTCAATGTGCATCGCACTGCCGAGGCAACGGAATCGCTCAAAAAAGCGATGCGGCTGAAACCGAACCAGCCCGCCCTCTGGTATTTCCTCTCAACACTCGAGAAAAACGACGAGGATGCGATGAAACTCCTGATCCGCGGCAACAGGATGGATCCGGGCAATATCGATATTCTCCTCGAAATGTCAAAGCGCCTTCTGCATATGGAACTTGTGGATAAGTCCGCCGAAACACTCAAGAAAGCCTACGAGATCGACTCCGAAAATATGTACATACGCCGGGCCGTCGAGCATTTCCGCAAAAAAACCGGAAAATATCCCTTTTAATTCCGTTTTCCTGTCAGGGAAGAGTCTATTCGACGAACAGGGCAACCTTCGATCCCGGGGGTGCACCGATCGAGCGTGCAATCGGATCGCACTTTACGGACATCAGGTATGCAACGGGTGGCAGGTCTTTCATGGTAACAAGCGATTCGTAGTTCGCCATTCCCTTGGAGATGATGATTGTTGCCCGCTCCAGCGCCTCTGCCAGATCAGCGGGCAGGAGCGCCGGATTGAGACCCAGTTCGGCTACCCCGTCCCCGGCATTCACGGTGAGCAGGTCTGCGATGCTTTTAAAACCAAAGTGGAGCGCATCGTCGAGGGTGGCGTCGTTAAGTATCGGGCCCCCCCGTACGACAAATGTAACATGAGCACCTTGATTCTTCAGGTATTCCACCACCGGCCTGTCAAAGACAATCTCGCCGCAATTGTCTGCGAGATATACGACGCGTGCGGCACGCTGTTCGATACGGGCCGTATGATCGATCGTAAATCCCGACGCGAATTCCCGGGCGAAAAAACCTGCCAGATCATTCGTCACATGATGCTTCGCGGACCCGTAATCAAGGGTGTTGGCAATGACTGCACCGAGGCATAGATCATGGAACGTCTTCAGAGAGGGTGCGACACGTCTCATTACTGCGAGAGCATCATCGTTGTTTGCCCGTTTCAGCCGGGCATACGGATCGGCGGAGCCGATAAGCCTGCAGGCAAGCCGGTGTATGCGGCTAGCGATGACGGGTGAAGGGCATTCCTCCCGCTGGAGGGTCCGGAGAAGAGCCTCGCATGCCAGAACAGTCGATTCAATATGCGAATCATTCTGTGAGGCAAGCCGGCATTCGTACTCCACACGCGTGATGAGGCATGTGAAACATTCATCTGAAAAAAGCATACATATACTCCGGAGTGTTCCCTGAACGAAGAATAAAATGGGGTCACTGCGATTCGAACGCAGGTCAGAAGACCCCCAGTCTCCTAGGATGGTCCAGGCTACCCTATGACCCCGCTCTATAAAATTTGTGCAGATCCCATATTAATCTGCCTTTTCTCTCTCCTCCGTCCAGAGAGTTTTTTTCCGCTGTCCATCCACACTGCGCACAAGCGCTTCGATATCGTCGCTCGTCATCCGCATCTGCCCCGAGAGTTTGTCCACATCATCAAGCAGCCCGTTAATCGTACGGTAGTTGATGAAAACAAGATAGAGGAGGAATACAATAACAACACCGAATAGTACTATGAGACCTTCCGGCCCGAACATAACGAGGTGCCTCCCGTAAAAATATTAGATTTTTAGTTTTTTGAATGCCTCGACATTTTTGGACAGAGCTTCGATTTCGCTTGTCGTCACCTGCATCCGCCCGCCCAGGTGCTCGACTTCTACCAGCAGCTGCTGGATACGCCGCTGCATCAGGTATACCAGAAAAAGGAGGAACACATTGACGACGCCGAAGAGGACAAGCAAAAGACTTCCATCAATCATGCCTTCCCTCGAAACAGCGTTCGTGCAAGCCGATCGAGGAAACCTTCAGTCGAGGCGTTTGCAGAACCCGTGTCGGCGTATTGTTCTCCTGCAAGATCCGCAGCGATGCGTCTGAACCCTTTTGATGCTTCAGATTCAGGGAATTTGACCACAATCGGAGTCTTATGTGCAGAGGAGCGGCGTACGTTTGCATCTTCAGGAATCACCCCGATGACCTTCACCCCGAGTACCTTCTCCATTTTCTCCCTGCTTACATCACTGTTCTCCATCGTCGCACGGTTGAGAATCGCACCCGATACATGCCCCCCAACAAGTTCGGTGAGTATCTTCGTCTTTAATGCATCGACAATGGACGAGAGTTCGGGATTGACGACAAGAATTACTTCATCTGCAATTGCAAGGGGGATGACACCATCGCGACTGATGCCGGCCGGTGCATCGATCAGCAGGAATTCGCACCTTCCGACGAGTTCGCGCATCACATCGCGGAGACGGTCAGGATTGGCATTCTGAAAACCTTTCAGCGAAATCCCACTCGGCACGACCTTTACGCCGTACGGCCCTTCATAAATTGCTTCAGAAACCTGGGCCTTCCCGGCAAGTACTTCATGGAGAGTGACAGGAACATTTTCAAGCCCGAGCACAAGCCCGAGATTGGCCATCCCGACATCCGCATCCAGGATATAGGTTTCTTTTCCGTAATATGCAAGCATTGTGCCCAGATTGACGGTCGTTGTCGTCTTCCCTGTACCGCCTTTGCCTGATGCGATCGTATATGCCCTGACCATAAAAAATCCTCGCTGTATTGTTCTGATGGATCTGTTTCACTTATATCTATATAAAAGTTCCCTTAATGGATAACAATAGTGATAATCACTATGGTTTAAAGCCACCGTGCCATAATGGCACGGAGATCCTCTTCGAGAGGTATAAGCCACGCATCAGGCATGGCCCCGGTTCCGTGAATGATGCCGATGACAGACTCGCCGCGGTATTCCATGCCAAGGAGCCTGATACTCGTATCGTCCGGGGTGATACCGCGGTTATACTGGTCACTGAAACGGGCGGAATCCTCTTCCGAGGATTCGAGCGAGGACGCGATGGAAAGCCCGTCCGCCGCGGCAAGCGTAACCGATAAAAAGCCATATTTTTCGCATACGCGGAGAAGGCCGTCATGGATACCCGTGCTTCCCGTGTGAATATCCGTCTCACGGGGAAGGCGTGGTTCAGCGATCCGGGGCTCCGCTCCCGCTAAATTATCGTATTCGGTTGAGGGAGTGCCCGCCCCCCTTTCAGGAACCCGGGGCGAGGGAATGGTTTCGGGATGGCGGCGTTCCGTTTCCAGCAACCGGTAGAACCTGAAGAGGAACCACCCTAACACAACCTGTATGATAAACAGGATGAAGACGATGATAAGCAGCAATAATTCGAAATCGGTCATAAGATATCACTCTTTGTCATTGTCGTCAGTTTCTTTTTCTTCCGGTGCCCCTTCCTCGTCGGTCATCTCCCGCTCTTCCCTTTCAAGAAGATAATCGAGCTGGAGCCGATTGAGAATATCTTTAAAGCTTTCCCTGGATTGCTCGGCCATCGAATCGAGATCCATGCTCTCGATGGCACGCATTTGTTCATCGAAATCCTCGGTCAGTTCTTCGTTGGTGGGGGCCGTCGGTTCCGCGGACTTCAGAGGGCGCTCCGCTACTTTCTGCGGTCTGACGGCTGCGAGTGACGGGCTCGTCGCCACACTGACCCGGTAGTCCCTGTTAAACTCAAGAGTGAGCTGCATCTGCGCCGATGTGAGAGTGTAGAGCTCGGCATTTACCGTACCATCCACGAGGGGCTGTAGTTCCTGCAGTGCATCGCTTCCGCGAGCAGGCGGGAAATCAGCAATCATGCAAATCCCCTCCTCAAAGACGATTGTGCCTTTCCGATCCGCAAACGCGAGGTTACAGTACCCCGAGAACCGCATTTCACGCAGATCGTCGATAAGCTTGGAAAAACTCACATTTTTTTTCAGAGAATGAAATGTTCCCCGGGGCATCTGAAGCGGGGCGACGGGGGCCGCAGGACGTGCCTTTGGGGCCATAGACAAAACACGTGAGCTATTCGGCATTCCCGTTCCCGATGCTGGCCGCGATGCAGGGCTTGGCCCGGAAATATCGGGACCCGAAGCGGCACCGCCCTCGACCCTGAACTTTTTATTGAATTCGATACTGAGATCAATCTGTGCCCGGTTAAGATTGTAGAGTTCGGCATTGATCTCCTCGTTCCCACTCTTTTTCAGGGAATCATACCCTTCGGTACCAGCCAGGGGCCGGACATCCGCAAGGATGCAGACACCACGGTCGAAGACCAGAGACACAGGTGCTTCATGCAGTTGAATACTGCAATGTCCACTAAACCCGGTACTTCGCAATTCACTGAGGAGAGAAGAGAGATTCATGCCTTTTTTAAGGGAATGGAACGTCCCCCGGGGCAGCTGCATTGTAATTACATTGTGCTGTCCGGAAATTTAAAAGGTTTTGCTCGGAAAAATACGGATACAACCGGATCAGAAGAAAGCGCATCAGGGGAAAAACAGTACAAATTTATATCTTACATGGAAAATTAACATATCCAGTGCTTAAACACTGAGGTATTAATGCTGATGACGGAAAAACGCCCACTTAAAGATAAAATTCAGGGTTTTGTCGATGAAATAATGGCACTCGAAGGCGTTGAAGCCTGTGCTCTTGTCTCACGTGACGGGCTCATCATGGGAAAATGCTTTGAACAGCACGTTCCCGCATCCACCTTTGCAGCAATGAGTGCTACGATGCTTGCATCTTCGGAAGCATCGGCCAGTATTGTTCACGTCAAACCACCTCGCATTGTTCTCGCGGAGGCGGACGACGCGAGCATCCTCGTAATAGGTGCAGGATCGGGAACACTCATCACTAGCCTTTTAAATGTATCAGCAGATATTATATCAGTGAAGGAACAGTTGACAGAAATAGCACGTAGGATCGGAGAGGAAGTGTGATGTATACCATTCTGGTCGTTGACGATAGCCCCATGATAGTGGATGTGTTCGTTGCAATGCTTGAGCGGGGAGGTTACCGCCCTATTGCAGCATACAGTGGAGACGAGTGCCTCGAAGTGCTTAAAGACGTTCGCCCCGATCTCATCCTGCTCGATATCATGATGGAGCCCATGGACGGTTGGGAGACGCTTGAGCATGTCAAGTCGAACCCCGAAACGAAAGACATCCCCGTAATGATGCTCACTGCAAAGCAGCTCACGCCCGATGAGGCGCAGGAGTACGGAGTCTATATCGAGGACTATATCATGAAGCCGACCACCCACCGTCAGCTCTATGAAGCGATCGAGTACGTCCTCAAGAGGCAGGAAAATATCAACAGGGAAGTAGAGTCTGCAAAAGGAGCAGGAGCGGATCAGGGTCTGATCGATGAATTCGAGCGACTGAGCAAGAGCGTCGACGTATCAAAACGCCTGTTAAAGATCCTCGAAGCCACATACAATATTCATGACGACAAGGTCAAGGTCGGGGAAAATATCACCCATGCAATAAAGAGCATGGCTCTGTCGATCAAGTTCCAGGAAGAACGGCTTGAACAGCTTCGAAACGGGTTTAATTCAAATTAAACATTTTTAGGGGGTGTTCCCCGGACATGCGTCGGACGGTTCCTGCACATTACCCCTCCTCCTTTCCGATATAGACAATCGCAGCTGTGAAAATTACAATTGCTGCAAGCGTCAGGATAATTTCCGCGCTCTCCGTGATGTCGATCCCATATATCAGCACTTTACGGATCATCGCCGTCAGCCCGGCAATCAAAATCGGCTTCACCTGCACGCGGTTGGTCCGGAAGTATGCCGTGACCGTTTCGAGTATCTCGATAATGATAATCGTTACGAGAAGCGAGTGCAGCACCTGGAGAATCCCGGCCGACACCGATATGGCAGTGAGTGCGTTTGATAATTGGATGAAAACGTCATAAAATGACAAAAACGCAAGTATTGTTAAATTAATGGCAACAATAAGATAAATAATCACCGTAACCGAAGAGATGGCGCGAACGAGCGTTTTAAGGTGCGGTTCATCCGTTTTCATTGATTTCCCCCACTTTGATATGTTCCGTACCCATAGAACACCCCCACAGGTATTAAAGTGTTGATCCAGCGAGAGAATAGGGGGGGCGCGTCTACAGACAGAGTGCCCGGATTGTTCCAGGTGATGTTTTTAAGTAACAAATACTTTTAAATCTCTGGAGTGCATTGTAATAATGCTACCTAAGGTATGGAAGGGGGCCTGTAGCTCAGTTAGGCAGAGCGCTTGGCTTTTAACCAGGTGGTCGGGGGTTCAAATCCCTCCGGGCCCGTGCCAAACAGCAACGTTGTGGCGAAGTTAGTTTTTAAGCGGTGATGCATCTGAAAAGGAACTTTTTCTTCAATGGTGATGGGGATGAGCACCACGTTTAATGTTTTAGACCATGTGATGGTGCCAGACCATCAAATTATGAGCGAGGAGGAAGTAGCGGTGCTGCTGTCCACCTACACGATTACCCAAGACCAACTGCCAAAAATGTATCATGACGATCCTGCGGTGAAATCAATCGGAGCAAATATGGGTGATGTTGTTAAAATTACGCGAAAAAGCCAGACGGCAGGGAAAGCCGAATCATACCGGCTGGTTGTCAAACGGCCGAAAAAATAACACCCGGGGTGATCAATCTGTTAGATCGTAAAACTATATCGAGATCTTATTTTTCACGTGAGCACGTAGCCCGCCATCAACTGGATTCTTTCAACAACTTTCTGCAGTTCAATCTCCAGAAGGTTGTCAATGAACAGAAAGTCATTGAAACCGACATTGCAAGCCGCGGAAAGGGAAACCAGCCAGTATGGGTTGAACTTGGCCAAATTGAAGTTAAAAAACCCGTTGTCAGGGAGGCAGACGGATCTCAGTCGGATCTTTTCCCCAGCGAGGCGCGCCTCAGAAACCTGACTTATTCGGCCCCCATACAGCTCGACATGACACTCTGTAAGGGGTATGACGAAAACGGAAAACCTATCCGCGACGAGCCTGTAGTCACCACGATCGGGCAACTTCCCGTTATGGTGGGTTCAATGGCGTGCAATCTCCATGGCCTCTCCGACGACGAGAGGACCCATCATGGGGAGGATCCCCTGGATCCCGGCGGATATTTTATTGTTAACGGTTCGGAGCGTGTGCTCATGACACTTGAGGATCTCGCATCGAACAAGATTATGACCGAGTATACCGAGCGGTACAACGAGCGTATCTACGTGGCGAAGGTATTCTCGCAATTCCGCGGATACCGCGCACTCGTAATCGTGGAACGCAACCGGAAAAACCTCCTGGAAGTGTCGTTCCCATCGGTCGCGGGCCATCTCAAGTTCATTGACCTGATGCGGGCTCTTGGCCTCATGGGAGACCATGATATCGTCAACGCTGTCTCGACCGATGAGGACATCCTCACCTATATGATGCAGAATCTTGAAGAGAGCGATTGCGAGGATGTCGATGGTGGTATCATGTACGTCGGGAAGAAACTTGCGCCGAACCAGACGCGCGACTACCAGCGGAAACGTGCGGAGTTCGTCCTTGACAACTATCTTCTTCCCCACCTCAACTACCTGATGCCTCCGGGGATGAAGGATGAAGACCCCGGATACCGCGAAGCGGTGGAAAGTGTCCGGCTCGCAAAAGCCCATTTTCTGGGAAGGATGGGTGAGGCCTGTTTCGACCTCGTCCTCCAGAAACGCCGGATCGACGATAAGGACCACTACTCCAACAAGAGGCTGAAACTTGCCGGAGACCTGATGGAGGACCTTTTCCGTATTTCGCTTAACAGGCTTACACGGGACGTTAAATACCAGCTCGAACGCGCAAGCATGCGGCACCGTGATCTCTCTATCAGTACCGCCGTCCGCGCCGACGTGCTGACCGAGCGGCTGCTCCATCCGCTTGCAACAGGTAACTGGGTCGGGGGAAGAACGGGTGTATCCCAGCTTCTCGATCGCGTGGACCACATGGCGGTCCTGTCCCATCTCCGCCGGGTTATCTCACCGCTTTCACGGTCCCAGCCCCATTTCGAGGCGCGTGACCTGCACCCGACCCAGTGGGGACGGATATGCCCGAGCGAGACGCCCGAAGGTCCGAACTGTGGTCTCGTCAAGAACTTTGCCCAGATGGTGGAGATAAGCGCAGCAGTGGAGAATGAGGCAGAAGTAATTCGCATTCTCCATAATCTCGGCGTTGAGGAGCTCAGGAGGGAGATGGCATGACACCGAAAGGAAAGAGATCACGTGTATTCGTGAACGGCGCACTTATCGGCCTTGCCGATGACCCGCGTGCCCTCGTCACAAGCATCCGGCGTTTGCGCCGGAGAGGGGAGATCCCCATCGAGGTCAATGCTTCTTTCAAGGATTATAACGGCGACGTCATTATCCACACCGATCGAGGCAGGGCACGCCGCCCCCTCATCGTGCTCGACAATGGAAAACCCCTTATAAGCGACGAGGATACGAAACGACTGTCCGAGGGTGAAATTGATTTTTCAGACCTTGTACGGCGCGGGTTGATCGAGTTCATCGACGCCGAGGAGGAGGAGGACCTCTACATCGCGATGAAAGAGGAGGATATCACTCCGGAGCACACGCACCTTGAAATTGATCCTGCCCTCATTCTCGGCATTGGCGCTGCCCATGTTCCGTTCCCCGAGCACAATGCCAGTCCGCGTGTAACGATGGGAGCAGGCATGGTCAAGCAGGCACTCGGTTTTGCCAGTGCAAACATGAAACTCCGTCCGGATACGCGGGGACACCTGCTCCATTATGTCCAGAAGCCCCTTACCCACACCCAGACATCATCGGTTATCGGATCGGATGACCGTGCAGCCGGGCAGAACCTGGTTGTCGCCATTCTCTCCTTTGAGGGTTTCAACATTGAAGACGCCCTGATTTTCAACAAGGGTTCAATCGAACGGGGTGTCGGCAGATCCCATTTCTTCAGGACATACGACGGTGAGGAGCGCCGGTACCCCGGAGGCCAGATCGACAGGATTCAGGTACCCGACGAGGAAGTCTCGGGGGCCCATGGTGCGGAATATTACCAGAACCTGGATTCTGACGGAATTATCAATCCCGAGACCATGGTGCACGAAAAAGACGTGCTCATCGGGAAGACATCGCCCCCCCGGTTCCTCGAAGAGCCGAGCGGCGAATTGATTACGGTCGAAAAACGCCGCGATACGTCCGTGACGATGCGAAGCAACGAGCGCGGGATCGTCGACACGGTAATCATCACCGAGGGCGAGAACAGTTCCCGGCTCGTCAAAGTACGGACGCGGGACCTTCGTATTCCCGAAGTGGGAGATAAGTTCGCCTCCCGCCACGGCCAGAAAGGAGTCATCGGGCTGATTGTCCCGCAGGAAGATATGCCCTTTACCGAATCGGGCATCGCCCCTGATCTTATCGTCAACCCGCATGCGATTCCCAGCCGGATGACAATCGGACACATGCTTGAGATGCTGGGCGGGAAGGTCGGCTCGATGGAGGGTCACCGGATCAACGCAACGGCTTTTTCCGGCGAGCGCGAATCCGATATGCGCAATTCGTTAAGAAAACTCGGATTCGCCCACAACGGGCGTGAGATCATGTACGACGGCATCACCGGCAGGCAGTTTGCTGCGGATATCTATGTGGGTGTGATCTACTACCAGAAACTGTATCATATGGTTTCCTCTAAGATGCATGCCCGTTCCCGCGGACCTGTGCAGGTGCTCACACGTCAGCCGACCGAGGGGCGTGCCCGCGAGGGCGGTCTCCGGTTTGGTGAGATGGAGCGTGATGTCATGATCGGCCATGGCGCGGCGATGGCATTGAAAGAGCGGCTGCTTGACGAATCTGACAAGGTAGAGCAGTTTGTCTGTGCGAAATGCGGCATGATTGCCTTCCTGGACCGAAAGCGGAATGTTACGCGTTGTCTTGCCTGTGGCGGTGAAACAGACATTTATCCTGTTGAGATGAGTTATGCATTCAAACTCCTTCTCGACGAGATGAAGAGCATGGGGATAGCCCCGCGGATGCACCTGGAGGACCAGGTATAGGGGGAGTGAAAAAATGACAAGCCCAAAACGTGTTGGTAAGATAGAATTTGGCCTTCTTTCCCCGAAAGAAATCCGGAAGATGAGTATCCGGAAAATCATCTGGGCGGATACCTATGACGATGACGGGTTTCCCTATCCGCAGGGCCTGATGGATCTCGGCCTCGGGGTCATTGATCCCGGCCTGCGGTGCAAAACCTGCGACCAGAAGGCAAGCGACTGCCCCGGCCACTTCGGGCATATAGAGCTTGCAAAACCCGTTATCCATGTCGGATACACCCGCCTGATCCGAAAACTCCTCCGGGTGACCTGCAGAAGCTGCAGCCGCATGCTCCTGAGCCCCTCGGATATAGATAAGATACTCGGCCCCGATGACCTGCGCTCCGAGAACATCTCGGAAAAGGACATCAAAAAGGAGAGGGTCTGCCCCCACTGTGGTGAACAGCAGCTGAAGATAAACTTCGAGAAGCCCACGACCTTCTCGGAGATCATGACGGATGTAAATGGACGCAAGATCGACCATAAACTGACTCCTGCAGACATACGGGCACGGCTTGAAAAGATACCCGATGACGACCTGCTGCTGCTCGGCATCAACCCGAAGGTCGCACGGCCGGAATGGACCATTCTTACCGTCCTGCCGGTTCCACCGGTCACAATGAGGCCTTCGATTATCCTTGAAAACGGCCAGCGGTCGGAGGATGATCTGACGCATAAACTCGTGGATATCATCCGTATCAACCAGCGCTTTAAGGAAAATCAGGACGCGGGTGCCCCCCAGCTGATTATCGAGGATCTCTGGGAGCTCCTGCAGTACCACCTCACGACCTACCTCGATAACGAGGTTGCAGGATGCCCGCCCGCCCGCCACAGAAGTGGGAGACCCCTAAAGACGCTCTCACAGCGCTTGAAGGGAAAAGATGGACGATTCCGTGGATCCCTCTCGGGAAAACGTGTCAATTTCTCATCGCGTACGGTCATTTCTCCCGACCCGAATCTCTCCATCGGTGAAGTCGGAGTACCCCTTGCCATCGCAAATGAGATGAGCGTGCCCGTCAGGGTCACGCCCTTCAACCTCGAGGAGATCCGCTTTATGGTGCTCACCGGGCCAGATCGGAAATTGCTCAGTGAACCCTGCGGTGCGAATTATGCTATTCGCCCGGACAACCGGCGCGTTCGTCTCTCCGATCAGAACACCGAAACAGTTGCGGAGATGATCGAACCCGGATGGACTGTCGACCGGCAGCTTCGAAACGGTGATATCGTGCTCTTCAACCGACAGCCCTCACTGCACCGGATGAGCATCATGTCCCACCGTATCGTTCTCATGGAGGGGAAGACCTTCCGTCTTAACCCCGCCATCTGCCCGCCGTATAACGCCGACTTTGACGGGGACGAGATGAACCTCCATGTCCCCCAGACAGAGGAAGCCCGGGCCGAAGCGTACATTCTCGCGAGTGTTCAGGAAAATATCCTTTCACCGCGGTTCGGAGGACCGATCATCGGTGGAATTCACGACCACATCTCGGGCATTTTCCTCCTCACACATGAATTGCGCTGGTTTACAAAGTCGGAGATGATATCACTTCTCCGGTTCACCCATCTCACTCACCTTCCTCCCGCAGATCGTGTCGATGAAAACGGAATGCAGTACTGGTCGAACAAACAGGTCTTCTCGATGATCCTTCCCGACGGGCTGAATATGTTCTTCCGCGCGAGTTCCTGTGTCAATTGCGATACATGCCTGAAAGAGGACTGCGAGCGTGATGCATACATCAGGATCATCGACGGCAAACTCCTCTCCGGAACGATTGATAAAAAGGCAATCGGGGCATTCGACGGGACCATCCTGCAACGCATCATCCGGCAATACGGCCTTGCCCGCGGGGTGCAGTTTATCGACGACGTCACGAAACTCTCGATCCGCGCGATCATGCTCGACGGATTCTCCTTCGGGATTGACGATGAGGATCTCACGAGGACCGAATACGGCCAGATTGAAGAGGTGCTGGAATCTGCATCGCAGGATGTCAACCGCCGCATTAAAATATATCAGGACGGCCAGCTCGAACCGATGCCCGGCCGGACGCTGGAAGAAACGCTGGAGATGCAGATCATGCAGGTGCTTGGAAAAGCCCGTGACCGGACTGGTGAGATCGCAGGCCGCCATCTTGGTCTTTCAAACAGCGCTGTCGTAATGGCAGTATCCGGTGCGCGTGGTTCAATGCTCAACCTGACCCAGATGGCAGGGTGTCTCGGCCAGCAGTCCGTTCGCGGTGAGAGAATCGTTCGTGGATACGACGAACGGACACTCCCCCACTTCAAGAAAGGTGATCGCGGTGCAGAAGCGCATGGATTTATTAAGAACAGTTATAAGAGCGGGCTGAATCCCACCGAGTTCTTCTTCCATGCAATCGGAGGCCGTGAAGGTCTTGTCGATACGGCTGTCCGTACATCCCAGAGCGGGTACCTGCAGCGGCGGATGATCAATGCGCTGCAGGACCTGAAGGTAGCGTATGACGGCACTGTCCGCACAACCGGCGGTCGCATCATCCAGTTCAAATACGGCGAGGATAATACCGATCCCTCCAAGAGCTGCTTCGGAGAGCCGGTTGACGTGAAAGGAATCGTAGAGAACATTCTCAAGGAGGAAGTCTGATGGAAGAGTGGATGGAAAAACAGATTTTTGAGGCCGATCTTCCGGATAAAACAAAAATCGACCTCACTAATTACCTCTTTGGTAAAAATGTTTCTGAAGAGCAGTTCAACCAGATTTTTAAGCAGGTTGCGAGGGAATACGAGTATACACGGATTGAGCCTGCCGAGGCGGTGGGTGTCATCGCCGCCCAGTCAATTGGCGAACCGGGTACCCAGATGACGATGCGGACGTTTCACTATGCAGGTGTCGCAGAGATCAACGTTACCCTCGGACTGCCCCGCCTCATCGAGATCATGGACGCGAGGAAGACACCCTCCACACCCACAATGACCATTTACTTAACCACCGAGTATGCGACAAGCCGTGACAGGGCGCGGGAAGTGAGCTGGCAGATTGAGGCGGCGCCCCTCCACGAGTTCGGCGATATCATCACGGACATGGTCGAGATGCAGGTCGTCGTGCAGCTCAACAGGGAAGTGTGCGACAGGCGTAAAATCTCCGTCGGGGATGTCATGGAGAAGGCTCCCAAAAAAATTCGCGACCGTCATCATTACCGCGATTTTGAGGCAGAGGAAGAAGAAAAGACGGCCACTCTTACATTCTACCCGAAGAACAGGGAAAGCTACCAGAACCTGTTCCAGCTCGCGGAGTTCGTGAGGAACGTCATCGTGCAGGGCATCGATGATATCGAACGTGTTGTTGTGCGAAAAGAGGAGGGAGAGTATATACTTTATACTGAAGGCTCCAATCTAAAAGACGTCTTTGAGGTGGCGGGTGTCGATACGATCCGGACCCGCACCAACAACATTGCCGAGATATCAGAAGTGCTTGGCATCGAAGCAGGCCGAAATGCAATCATTGATGAAGCGCTCAGCACCCTCAGGGAACAGGGTATCTCTGTTGACGTGCGGCATATCATGCTCGTCTCTGACATGATGTGCATGGAGGGCGAGGTCAAGCAGATCGGCCGTCATGGTATTGCCGGCGAGAAGGAGAGTGTACTTTCCCGAGCGGCATTCGAAGTGACGGTAAACCACCTGCTTGATGCGGCGGTCGCCAATGAAGTGGATATTCTTCAGGGCGTGACGGAGAACGTTATCGTCGGTCAGCCAATCCAGCTTGGTACCGGTGATGTCAAACTCATTGCAAAACCAATTAATCAGGAGTAACAAAAAATGGATTTCGAAACGTCATTACGTCGGGCAATTAAATCAGGCACCGTTTCAATCGGCCAGAACTCGACGAAGGCATGCATTACAGATGGAACAGCACAGATGGTTGTCATCGCAAACAACTGCCCGAATAATATTATTGAAACTCTTAATGAGCAGGCGAACGTGTTCGCACACCGCTACGATGGTTCGAGCATTCAACTCGGTAAAGTATGCGGCAAGCCGTTCATGGTCAGCGCCCTTGCCATCGTGGATGCCGGTGAATCCGACATTCTCTCATTAAAGAGGGCGTGAAATATGGGAGAAGTCGTCCTCACCGAGCAGACACTCCAGCTCATGGCCCAGTTTGAAGAGATCACCGGCGCCGGAAGCCGCGACTGTATCATCGATGAGCGCAACGAACGGCTTATCTTTGTCATCAATCCGGGTGAAATGGGCCGTGCAATCGGAAAACAGGGTTCAAGCATCAAAAAAGCGTCTGATATCCTTGGAAAACGTATCGAGGTCGTCGAATATTCAAACGATCTCGAACAGTTCCTGAAAAATTGTTTCCTTCCCGCACAGGTGCTTTCCATCGAATTTGAGGAGAACGAGGAAGGCGAACGCGTCGCCTTCGTCGATGTCCGGGAGGAAGACCGCGGAATTGCAATCGGTAAAGCAGGAAAAAATATATTCAAGGCGAAACAACTAGTCCGGCGTCAGTATGATATCGCTGATGTGCAACTGGTGCAGGAAGATTTCGCCTGATCCTTTTTTAGCTCACATGGAGTTTTTACGTATATCCTGCGCACGGATCTGCCCGGGATTTAATACTCCGCAAGGATCTGGTTGAAATCCAGGGTTACCGGGTCGCCGGTTTGTTTCGCAGTTTCTATACATCGGATGATACGCTCGATAATCTCCGATTCGCTCCGGGGTGTGGTGCCCTGTAAGAGGTTGTCAAGTACGTTATTGTGATAGATAACATGCTGGAGCCGTATCTTGTCATGATATCCGATAACAGCAACAAATGAATTGCATTTCTGATCATAGGTGAGCGAGATGATATTGTCGGCGTTGACATAGGTATTTTCAAGGGACTTTACCCAGACCATGCAGTTATTGTTGTCCTGACACGGGAAAAATATTTTTTAAAATTCCTGATAATATACCGGAGAATTGTACCTGGAGCCAGTATTTTACACCTGAATACGATTGTTGGTCCTGCACGTATGCTTAGAGCGATGTCGGGGAAGCGGGCAGCACCCAAGGGTCTACCGGCAGCGCATAGTCACGGTAATACCGGAACAGGTGCCCCCCCCACTCGATAGCTCTGTCCGACATACTGGTAAGCGTGTGCATGCCGTCGTAGGTCACATCGTCATTCTGAAAAAAACCGCAGGAAATACAGCTGTCAGTAACCAGCATCCCCACACCGACCGGATGATCCGCGACATACATGCGAAAACGTTCGCATCCGCTCAGCGCGCCGAGCTGATTTGAGTAAGGAGGGCGAGAAAGTTCGTGGTACAGTGCGGGGGTTACGACGAGTTCCACCGACGCACCTTCACGGACTCGCTTCGAAATTGCACTGGCAATGCCGGGACTTGTCCATGTCGAAATGGCCCGGATGTTATCAGCGGTCCTGATGGCCATTTTTAAGTGTTCGAAATTCCGGAAAGCATTCGCGGATGTATTAGCGATAAGCTCGGCATCATGCAGACACCCGATGGTGTTCCGGAAATAAACCGGGATCTTTCCCAAAGAATGCCCCAGCCAGAACTCGTGGTGGCGTGACAGGAGTGAATGTGTCTCAAGAACACTGCGGATCTGTACTGCAGCCGCATCTCCTGCCCGGGTTAATGTATAAACGCCGTTTTCATTGGCAACGAGCCCCGCTTCCCATAATGTGTGAAGACCTGAACGGAATAATGCTGCACTGCCGGCCACCTGCTGCAGAATTTTCCGCGTGTGATCACTGTTCTGCAGGCAAACGAGCATTCGGACTGCCGGTTTCGAACGGATAACCCGCTGGGCCATCCTGACCGGGTACAGGCCTGCGTCGCCCTGCCCGGAACGGGGATTTCTGGAGGAGAGGGATGCGTCATCTCCGTTTCCGGTGAAGGAAACGAACATGTTTTCAATATTTTTGGCAAGTATTCTGCCAATATGGGTTAAATGAATACTATCATTGTCGTGAATAACAAGATGGTCATCAGCGAGTTCACGCAACCGGGGATACAGGGAAGACGGACGGATGTCGGCATCCCTGCTGAGAGCGGGAAGCGTTAACGGGCCGGATACCAGCTGTACGAGGGACAGAAGTTTGATTCGCGAAGCCACGAGAGAAGAAATTCCTGAATGCATCGTATCGAGACTGGAGTCCCCGGGCATAAGAGCACCATCATGCCTTATTCCAGTATGCCCTCATTAAAGTTCGTTTTCCACAGCACCTCAATCCACAGGTGGCACCGGGGGGCATGCCGCGAGACATATATAACCTGAGGTTATAGATTTACACCGGGGATTAACGATAACGACACCGCGCCCTTCACGCGCACTCTCGGAGAGAACCTATGAATTCCATTCTTTTAGTGGACCAAAATGCCGAATCCTGCGAAAAATCGCACGTTTTCTTCAGGATTGCGGCATCTCCCCGGTTGTTACCGCACATTCACCAGAGAGATCCTTCTAATCCTTGAGAATTGCAGATTCGATGGTATTGTTGCAGCATTCAATCTCGGCGGGGGGAAGGCCATCACGCTCTTCCGGGACGTCAGGTCATCCGGTACGTCATACCGGATAACTCCCCCCGAGTCCTGACACCACGGCACATTTTATACCCGGACACGCCGGTCCGCTGCGGCGATCCCTTTCACGGGCACTTTCTCAGCGTGATATTCCGTGAACTGCTTGAGGGAGACAGTGAGATCACGCGTGAATGCAAAGTACCCTACCTGCGAGTTCCGGCAGAGGTTAAATGCCATATCCATCAGGCCGCGTGGATCGGGGCGCGCTTCCCCGAGCCATATATGGAAAATATTGCCGCCGTCGACAATCGGGAAGAAGACATGCTCTATTTCAAGCCGCTTGGTGAGGCTGACGTCCGCTCCGGGCGTCACATGGGTGCCGTTCGTGTAATAAACGGGTAGGTCCAGCGTTTTTCCGATCTGTTCGAGTGCCTGTTCCCGATCGCCTTTTATCACCTTAAACGCATGATCGTGGAACCGTTTGTCGATGAGATCGGCAACCGCAAACCGCATACCTGTCGTTTCCGCCGGTGTGCGGGCAAGTGCAATCGTCATGCCGGACTTTGCTGAGAGCTCTTTTGCATAGAGCTCCATCTCGGTCATCGCGCGAATGGCAAAGTGAAATGCCTCTTTGCTCTCGTGAAGCTGGCTCCCTGTGTGATGCTGCACCATCTCGTTCACGCCGACGATCCCGATGGTGTACACGAGACCGTCAAGATCGACGCCGACGGCACCCCGTTCGCCGGTGTTCGGGTCGACCGGGCGTTGCATCGCAAACGGCATTCGCCCGTTCGCCCGGATATTCTCCATCCAGCGGCGTTTGATCCGAAAGACATCCATGGATACGTCCATGAGTTTCTTGAGTTCTGCGAAGAGCCGTGCATCGTCCCCTTCCGCCCGGTACGCAGCACGCGGGCAATTGACGGAAAGCACCTGCCATGATCCCATGCTGAAATGCTTTCCGTTCTCAAAGATGAGTTTATTATCAAAATCACTGTCATTGTCCGCGAGTGACGAGAACTGGTAGGCACAGCACTGATAACATGAGATCCCTTCGCCCGCCCCCCGGTACGCCGGTATCTGATTGTCATAATAGGGCGTACCGTACTTTGACGCGAGCTCGAATGTCATGAGGTAGAGGTCGCGGTACGTCGGGAGATCGGGATTCTCTGCATTGAATGCCGCATCCTCTTCCATGAATTCCGGCTCGATAGAGATTTCGGGTTTCGGGAAGTTGAACGGCTTGTCCCAGTTGTCCCCTTCTAGCATGACGTCTATCAGAGCCTTGAAAAGAAGCCGGACTTCCCGCTCAAATTCACGATAGGTGCGCAGCGGAGCCTGATTTCCATCCCACACCTTGCCTTTGTAGACACAGGGCTTGTCTTTCCAGAGTGAAGGTACGCCAGGACTGAGCTGGACGGAGGAGAATACTACCTGACCGCCTCGTGCCACCATCATCTGGGTCATCTCATAGACGAACATCTGCATCAGCTGCTTCATGTCGTCATAGGAGAGCCCCTCTAAATAGGGGGCCAGGAAGGTCAGGAAATTGTAGTACCCCTGTCCCCCGGAGAAGTTCGTCTGTGCGCTCCCGAGTGCCTTGACGGCATGGAGGACGGCCACCTCAGCCCGTTTTGCAGGGCCGGCAACCGATGCCTTCGTCCCGTTTCCGTCAGGCATCAGCCCGTAATAAAAAAAATACCGCAGATCCCAGTCCTGACAGAACGGGCGCGTCCCAAAGTATTCAAGGTCATGGATATGGAGATCGCCCGCAAGGTGATAATCTGCGAGGTCGGGGGGGAGTTGAAGCAGGTATTGTTCCTTGCTGATCTTGTCGGCTTTCTTTTTATGCGAGGTTTCTGCGTTCTCCTGGAGGTTTGCGTTGTCGTGCGACTCGAATCCTCTCCCGACATCGATGAGATGTGCATCAAAAACCGGCGTTCCGACCCGTGTGCACACATTCCGGTACTCCACATACCCCTTTTCAATGAGCGTGATATTCAGGATCTCACGGATGAGCGGACCGGAAAGTGCCGTGAGACCGAGCCGCTGAATCCGCTGTTCCACTGTCAGGGCAATCTCGCGAGCACAATCTTCATCGGCGCCCTGGCCACCGTAGAATGTTTCAACGAGTTTCGTCTCATCGATCATCTGCCGGACGATTTTTTCCCGATCCCATTCGATAATATGTCCGCTCGATGTTCGCACCGGCGGCATGGACGGAACCGTGAATCCGTCGAGGGTCTTCTGAACGGTTGCTGTCCGACGGGGATCCTTCGGCACGATTACTCACCTTTCAGCAAGGAGGAGAGGGTTTCTTCCCTGACAGTGCCGCTCGAAAATAGTTCACGAGATGTGAGAAACGTACTGCCAACCTGCAGGACAGGTGCTTCTCTGACAAACACGCCGTTGATTCTGAGTTCCGTCAGTGCCTCCGGCTCCATCATGTCCCGCACGCCATATGCGGCACCGGCTCGACTGAGGTACTCCTTCAGAAGTTCACAATTCGGGCAGTTTTCCAGAGTATATACAATAATTCGGGATATTTCTGACACTAAAATGGCCCCCCTGTTCTCTACCATTAGTTGTCCGGTTGAATAAAAATTGTATCGAATCGTACAGGTGATCACTGTGCAGGGACTTCATCCGTCTCAGTCATCGAAAGGACAGGATCGTACTGAACCGGGCTGAACGGAGGAGATACACCTTTTTTATTAGAAGCAGGCGAAGATATGTACCTATGGTGCGGGCCTTCATTGCAATCGATATGCCCGGAGAGATCCGGACGCGCATTGCGAAAGCCCAGGCGGTTCTCGCGAAAAGTGATGCGAAACTCACTCCTGTCAACCCGTCGATTACCCATATCACCCTGAAATTTCTTGGCGAGGTTGATGCGCGTACATTGGAATCGGTAGAGGTTGCCCTTGGCACGCTTTCGTTTCACCCGTTCGACATGACGATTTCGGGAGTCTCCGGTAATTCTGTTTCACGCCCGCGTGTAATCTGGGCAACCGCACAGGATGATGGCATGTGTTCGAAGCTCGCCCGCAGGATTGAAGAAATCCTCGCCCCGATAGGAATCCAACGTGAACGCAGGCAATTTACGCCGCATATCACAATCGCACGTGTGAGAAGGTTTGATACCTCCCTGTCCGGGCGGATCGACGAACTTGCATCCACTTCGTTCGGAAATCTGAGCGTCTCTGCCGTCAGGCTCAAGAAAAGCACCCTGACGCCGTCCGGGCCTGTCTATGAAACGCTCATGGAGGTCACGCTGTGATCCGTCTGCCCTGCGAGGAGGAGGTACTGGAGCGAATCAAACCGCTGAAAGAAGAGTACGACCATATCCGGGGTGTTGCAGACGCTCTCATCGCTACAGTAAACGACAGCGGTATTGCACGGGGAATGGTTGTGGGATCGGTCGCACGCGACACATGGGTACGCGGGGACCGGGATCTCGATATCTTCATGCTTTTCCCGCCATCGCTACCCCGTGTGGAGCTTGAGCGGCAGGGGCTCGGGCTTGCACGCGACATCGGCACACAGTACGGCGCAGAGATGCGGGAGAAGTACGCGGAACACCCGTACATCAATATGCGCATTAACGGTCTCGATGTCGATCTTGTGCCGTGCTATGCAGTGGAGCGGGCAACGGGGATTCAAAGCGCAGTGGACAGGACACCATTTCACACGCGCTACGTCAGGGAGCGTATCGGCTCGTTTATCGACGATGTCCTGCTTCTGAAGCAGTTTTCCAAGGCGGGAGGAGTCTACGGCTCCGATCAGATGACCGAAGGATTTGCCGGCTATCTCTGTGAACTGCTCGTTCTCTATTACCGCGGATTTTCGGGTGTGATCCGTGCGGCGGCGGAGTGGCGGCCCACTACCACGATCGATATCGAGGACCATGCGACAAAGGTGTTCCATGACCCGCTGGTCGTCATCGACCCGGTGGACCCGGCACGCAATGTTGCGGCATCTCTTTCACTCTCCCGCATGTTCGAGTTCGTCGAACTCGCCCGGGGATATTCCGCCGCGCCGGGAGCAGTGTATTTCTCACCCCCTGCACCGGTCATACTCGACCGGAATGCCTTTGCCGCCCGGCTTGAAGAACGAGGCACACGACTGTATGCCATAACACTGGAAACCCCTCACACGATTCCCGATATCGTAGTTCCGCAACTCAGGAAAAGCACCGCAGCCATCGCCGACATGCTCACCCGGTACGGATTTGTGATGAACCGGTCCGCATGCGAGATGCAGGATGAACACTGTATGCTCCTGTTCGAACTGCTTGTGGATTCACTTCCTCCTGTAAAGCGGCATATGGGCCCCCCCGTGTGGAATCGCTTCAATGCTGAAAAATTCCTCGCCATATATCCTGAAAACACCTATTCAGGCCCTTATATTGATGACGGCCGCTACTTTGTTGAGATCCTGCGAAAACACACGCATGTTAGGGAACTGCTCGGTTCGGAGAGCCCCCTCAAAGTCGCACTGGGAAAACATGTCAAACAGTCAATGAGTACGAGCCGTACTCTTGAGGAGGGTCCGGAATGCTGGTCAGAGGAATTTGCTCCGTTTCTCACCTTCTTTCTCACGCGGGAATCACCGTTGGTGCGGATCCGACGCACCGATGCGATCCGAAAATAAAAGGATTCGGTTTTCCCCGGAGAGCTCACGAGGTACCGCCGGCTGTATGCGGGATAAAAGAGGGGATAAGTTAAGGGATTCGTTGCGCTTTTTTCGCTGCAAGGCGCTCAATCGGGGCAAGCGACGGGTTTTCCCCCTCTTCAAGCAGGCCGTTTTGGAGAGCACGTTCCACAAATCCCCGGCCGACCGAATTTCTGATGATAAGAGTGGTGTACCCGTCGGGGCTGCCCACGGCACCCGCAGAGATATCAGCATAAACAGCCGAAAAATCGGTGCAGTGGAGGCAGCCAGGCCGGATACATGCCTCCAGGTCCCGGAGGGGTATCGAGTGGAGCAGCCCCCCAACTCCGCTCACCTCAAGGGCACCCTTTACATTGAGGCGCCGGATCTGCCAGGGCTTAATGCCGTACACTCCCCCGAGCGTATCCTCGATGAGTTTCCTGTAATCAAATGATTCGGTACAGAACAGCCCGATGACAAGGCGAACCGCCCGTGCGTACGGGCGGAGCAGATCGTTATCGCTCTCGCGCATCGCATTGATCGCACTCACGACACAGGGCACGCCGATCACGGCAATCCGGCGGTATTTCCGTCGAACGACCGCCTCCTTGAGAATGGCAAGCGTAGGGACCCACCAGTTATAGCGGCTTCCGGCATGGTGTATCAGCTCGCCGGACGATGTAATCAGCGTGGAAAACGGCTTCATCGTCCATTTGTCTTCACCCACGGTGACAACGGCATCGATTAAGTCTTCCTCAAGCGCATTTTTGAGGATGGCTGTCACCGCACCGCCACTCTGCTTTCGTTCAATCTCAAATGTCGCACGCGCCGAGAGCAGATCCAGATAATCACCAAGAAGCGGGAGATCTCCCGCTGCCGCTCTTCGTTCGTCTGTTCGCGGGCATGCCCCGTAACAGGCGCCGCATGGAACACCGTCCGTCGCTTCCTTGCAGTAGCCGGTGTGCACCGGGTGAGCGTCGGGCGAGCCTTCGCGGAATATGATTGCGTTCGCGGGGCAGACCGCCACACAGGCACCGCAGCCGGAGCAGCGGCCCGTCTCCCACACCTCACGTTTCAGATCTTCATATGTTCGCTTCATTGTCCCGCACTACTCCCATGTGTATTTATTCGCAAACGGCCGGGCACTCGCAGGGCCGATCCGCGTATATTCGGCATTGACAAGCGATTCCGCATCGCTCTCGTACAGGCGGCAATACTCTTCAATGTAGGGACGGATACGATCGCGATCCACTTCCGTGAAGGGGAACTTTTTTGCACCCACTCCGAGGAACCAGTCGTCCACAAAACCGCGGATAAAGATTTCACCGCCATGAATGCCGCTCCCGATCCCCCGTTCGGTGACCGCTTCCGGGACCCCAATCCCGAGCACGAGAAGGAGACCGCCCGCCATGTATTCACCGAGGAATGCGCGGGGGGAGCCACCGACAACCAGTACCGGACGTTTCTCACGATATGCCTTCATGTGGATGCCCCCCCGGTACCCGATGTCGTCGCGGACGAATACTTCACCGCCCCGCATACTATGCGCGACAGCGTCACCAGCACTGCCGTGGATGACAATCCGGCCGCCATCCATGGTATTGCCGGGGGCATGCTCACAGTTCCCGTAGACCGTGCAGGTAGGGCCGCTCATGAACATGCCGAGATCCCCCCCGGGGACACCCTGTACGATGATCGAGACATCACCCCGGAGGCCGTTTCCGATAAACCGCTGGCCCAGTACATGTTCGAGCACAATCTCTTCGGCCCCGTCCGCTACCGCTGCACGGATCATCCGGTTCAGGGGAGTGTAATGCATCCCCGCCGCATCAATGACCACAGTCTTCACCACGGTCGTCATTCCCCCACCAACTTCACGTCCAGCACCTTCAACATGTTCTCGTCGAGCATATACCCCCGCAGGCGGTCCCGGTTGCCGCGAAGGCTTTCGATGCTGTTGATGCCTGCAGCGCCCATCAGCTCCGCCAGTTCGAGCGTCCAGCCGCGAATGAGGTTTGCCACCTGTTCCGCACCGACTTCGGGTTCGAGACGCCGCACGAGATCCTCCCTCTGGGTGGCGATCCCCCACGGACAGAGATTCCGGTAACAGCTCCCGCAGACGCGGCACCCAAGCGCCACAAGTGCCGCAGTGCCGATATAGACGGCATCGGCGCCGAGTGCGATGGCTTTTGCCACATCGGCACTCTCCCGAAGGCCGCCGCTCGCAATCACCGAGACTTCATTCCGCACGCCCTGTTCACGCAGTTTTTGGTCCACCGCCGCCAGCGCAGCTTCAATCGGAATGCCAACATGATCCCGGAACACCCGGGGTGCGGCACCGGTACCGCCGCGGAACCCATCCACCACCACCGCATCAGCAGACGACCGTGCGATACCCGCAGCGATCGCCGCCACATTATGCACTGCTGCAATCTTGACAAAAACGGGTTTTTTCCATTCGGTTGCTTCTTTCAGGCTTCGCACAAGCTGTGCGAGATCCTCGATGCTGTAGATGTCATGATGCGGGGCGGGACTTATTGCGTCACTGCCCTCGGGAATCATCCGCGTCTGTGAGACATCCGCGGGCACCTTCTCACCGGGCAGATGCCCGCCGATGCCGGGCTTGGCTCCCTGCCCGATCTTGATCTCGATGGCAGCGCCGCGTTCGAGATAATCGATATCGACCCCGAATCGTCCCGACGCGGTCTGGACAATCATGTTGTCCTGGTACGGGTAAATGGCCTTGTGGAGGCCTCCCTCACCCGTTCCCATGAAGGTGCCGGTTTCCTTCGCGGCACGCGCGAGGCTCAGTTGCGCGTTGAGGCTGATCGCTCCGTAGCTCATATGCCCGATCATGATCGGAGTTTCGAGCTGCAGGTTCGGAGAGAGCGTTGTTGCAAGTTCGAGATCGCCGCCGGGATTCCGTATGAATTCCAGCTGCCGCGGTTTCTTTCCGATATATGTGCGGAGCTCCATCGGTTCGCGCAACGGGTCGATGCTCGGGTTTGTGACCTGGCAGGCATCAAGGACGAGTCGATCGAAGATCATCGGATAATCGAGCGCATTTCCCATGCCGGAGAGGATGATGCGTCCCGTCCGCGCCTGGTTGTAGATCGCCTCGCGGACCTCCCGCGTCCAGACGGGATGGCTCCGGTAATCGACCGGTTTTTCCTCCATGGTGATGGCATCGCAGGGACACATGGCGATGCACCGGTGGCATGCGGTGCACTTCCTCGAATCGATGGCAATCCGGTCACCTTCCCGCCTGAAAACACCATACGGGCAATTTTCGATACACCGTTCACACATCATGCAGGCGTCGTGGTCCACCGAAATCCGGTACCTGACCGGGAGACTCCCGACCGTCATTGCTTCACTCTCCCGATCACAGGCTCTCCGGCGCGGGGCATCCAGACGCTGTCCGGATTTGCTTCCATGGTCCGGATCGCCGCCTCTTCGCTGGACAGGTAGAGTCGGTCGCCCGCCTCCGCGGCAACGAGAGGGCGGAGCTTGATTCGGTCGGTAAAGCCCATAATAGCGTCTGAACGTGCAACAACGATGGCAAACGGGCCGTTCATGAGTGCAGGCCCGTACGCCATGCGGAGAGCCTTGTTCAGTACCTCGTCATCAGGTTCCATCCGGTCAATTTCATCCCAGAATGGAGGGGCAAACGCCCGCACCGCCAGTTCGCGGGAAAGCCCGTGTCGCCTGCAGAGCAGGTCGGTGAGATATGCGACGACCTCGGTATCTGTGTACATCGTGCATTTGTACCCGTAACTTTCGATGTACCGCCGGTTCGTCCCGTACGAGGTAATCTCCCCGTTGTGCACGACGCTCCAGTCAAGGAGGTTGAAGGGATGGGCGCCTCCCCACCAACCGGGAGTATTGGTCGGATACCGGTTATGCGCGAGCCAGATATACCCCTCATAATCCTCGATGCGATAAAAATTGGCCACATCCTCGGGCCACCCGGATGCCTTGAACACGCCGATGTTCTTTCCGGAAGAAAAAATGAGGGCGCCGGTGATGCCCGTATTCACCCGGTTGATGAGATGGATGATGATATCTTCTTCAGGTGATTCCGTACCTGACATGAGACGTGCATCGGGTTTATAGAAATAGCGCCATGGCGTGTGTTTCTTCCGGAGGCGGGGCTGGTCGAATGTTGGAATTTCCTCCTGGTGTTCGATGGTTCCCCAGCTCTCCAGTATTGCATCCACTTCCGCCTTCGGCTCCACGATATTGTCAAAAAATACATGCAGGGCAAAACAGTCCTTAAAATCCGGGTATACACCGTACGCCGCATATCCTGCCCCTTCGCCACTTCCCCGTTCATTCATAAGCGCGAGGGCGTTTTTGATCGCCTCTCCATCCATCAAAGAGCGGCTGCGATCAATGACACTGATAATTCCACACATGATAACCACAATCGTCAGCGATACGGTGACCTTATTGTCATCGCGTTGGCTATAGTTTTGCTAAAATAAGTATAAATATTAATGGGTAGAAGTTTTCTTCCATATGTCGTTAGACACGATCTCAACACTGCTTGAAAGGATTGAAAAAGATGGCGTGGAGTTCATCAGGCTTCAATTCTCTGACCTTCAGGGACTCCCAAAGAACGTCGCCATCCCGGTTTGCCAGGCAGAAAAAGCTCTCACTGATGGAATCGGATTCGACGGTTCATCTATCCAGGGCTTTGTCAGGATCGAGGAATCGGATATGATCCTCAAACCCGATCCGGCAACATACAGCATCCTGCCATGGAGAAAGGGCGTAGCCAGGTTTATTTGTGACGTCCACAAGGCAGACAACACGCCATTTGAGGGCGATCCCCGCTATGTCCTGAAAAAGGTGCTCGCCGACGCCGCAAAAGACGGGTATACGTTCAACACCGGTCCCGAACTTGAGTTTTTCCTCTTTAAAATGATCGACGGCATGCCCACGACAGAGTTTCAGGATCTGGGCGGCTACTTCGATCTCGCTCCCACCGACCTTGCAGAGAACGTACGGCGCGATATTATTCTCGCCCTGACGAGGATGGGCTTTGAGATCGAGGCGTCCCACCATGAAGTCGCAGAAAGCCAGCATGAGATCGACTTCAAGTACGGTGACGCACTGACGACCGCAGACAATACGATTACGTTCAAGTTCGCGACGAAAACCATCGCACTCATGAACGGGCTGCATGCGACATTCATGGCAAAGCCTGTCTTCGGCATTAACGGCAGCGGGATGCATACGAACTGTTCACTCTTTAAAGACGGTAAAAACTCCTTCTTCGACCCCGAAGGGCCGCGCCAGCTCTCCGAAACGGCACATTACTTCATCGGCGGGCTCTTAAAGCATGTCAAGGGGATTACCCGGGTAGCGAACCCGACGGTCAACTCGTACAAGCGGCTCGTACCCGGCTATGAGGCTCCGGTCTATATCAGCTGGAGCGGTGCTAACAGGAGTGCACTCTGCCGGGTCCCCGCACCGCGCGGAAACAGCACGCGTGTCGAGTACCGGAGCCCCGATCCCACGTGCAACCCGTACCTGACGTTCGCGGCAGTCCTCGCGGCAGGTCTTGACGGCATCCGGAATAAAATCACTCCTCCGGAGAGTCTTGACCGGAATATTTTCCACATGACCAGGGAAGAATCCGACACACTCG
Organism: Methanomicrobiaceae archaeon; assembly: GCA_016926855.1. GTDB lineage: Archaea > Halobacteriota > Methanomicrobia > Methanomicrobiales > Methanomicrobiaceae > LKUD01. The sequence continues at coordinate 213,696 of JAFGNT010000018.1, forward strand.
GCATAGAGACTCTTCCGGGCGACCTTATGACGGCCAATGCACACCTCCTTGCCGATCCGGTGCTCTGTACTGCGCTCGGTGCCCACGTGGTGGAGAACCTCAACGTGATTGCCGAGGCTCAGTGGGACTCATTCCGGACAGCAGTCCACCCGTGGGAAGTTGACCAGTACCTGAATTATTAATCATATCTTTTTTTTGGTGGCAGGATACTTCCTGCTCCCAGAAAAAAAAACCTCAACTGTGCCGTTATTCCTGCGATCTAAGAATATATAGTGGGGAAGCGACAAGTCACCCAACTATGGTACATGATGAGATCACCAGAACTCTCGACCGGCTTGAAAGCGACGAGGTGCGTTTCATCCGCCTCCAGTTCTCAGATATCCAGGGAATGCCCAAAAATGTTGCAATCCCCATAAAACAGGCGGAAAAAGCATTAACAGACGGAATCGGATTTGATGGTTCATCCATTGAAGGGTTTGCCCGCATTGAGGAGTCGGACATGGTACTCCGGCCCGATACCTCGACATACAGCCTCCTGCCGTGGCGAAAGGGTACCGATACCGTTGCGCGGTTTATCTGTGACGTGCACACGCCGGACGGGAGGCCTTTTGACGGCGACCCCCGCTATGTCCTGAAGAAAACCCTCGCCGAGGCTGAAAAGATGGGTTATGTTTTCAACACGGGACCGGAGCTCGAATTTTTCATCTTTAAAATGCTGGACGGGAAGCCGAGCCTCGAGTTCCAGGACACGGGAGGGTATTTTGATCTCGCCCCGACCGATCTCGCGGAGAATGTCCGGCGTGACATCGTCCTTGCCCTGACCGAGATGGGATTCGACATCGAAGCGTCCCACCATGAAGTTGCGGAGAGTCAGCATGAGATTGATTTCAAGTACAGTGACGCGCTGACTACCGCCGACAATGTCATTACCTTTAAATTTGCGACGAAAACCATCGCGCTTTTAAACGGTCTGCATGCCTCGTTCATGGCGAAGCCGATATACGGGATCAACGGGAGCGGTATGCATACGAACGCCTCTCTCGCACGAAACGGGAAGAACGCATTCTTCGATCCCGACACATCCATGCAGCTCTCGCCAATCGCGCTCCAATTCATCGCCGGCGTGCTCGCCCATGTCAAGGGCATCACACGGCTCGCAAACCCGACAATCAACTCTTACAAACGGCTGGTGCCGGGGTACGAGGCCCCGGTCTACATCTCGTGGAGCGCTTCGAACCGCACCGCCCTCGTCCGCGTTCCTGCGCCACGGGGAAACAGCACCCGCATCGAGCTCCGGAGCCCGGATCCGACATGCAATCCGTACCTGACCTTCGCGGCTATCCTCGCGGCTGGGCTTGACGGTATTAAAAACGAGATGGAAGCGCCGCCCAGCACCGACACGAACATCTTTAAAATGTCCGCAGCCGGGCGCGAAGCGGCAGGCATTGAAACTCTGCCGGAGGATCTCAAAACCGCTAACAGCCACCTGCTACAAGACGAGGTGCTCTGTGCCACGCTCGGCCCGCATGTGATAGAGGGGCTTGCCAGCATTACGGAGCTGGAATGGGACAGGTTCCGCACCGTGGTTCATCCCTGGGAAGTCGGGCAGTATTTAAATTATTAAAAGAAATTTTTTTCTTGAGTTAATTATATATGTGGTGGAAACAAACTTCCTTCTGTCAAAAGTTAAAAGACCCTGTCTTTCCTACAGAGTCTGCAACAGACAAAAAGGTGAGTTTAAATGCCAATTGACAGCGGGGATACCGCGTTCATCCTGATTTGCACCGCACTGGTGATGCTCATGACACCCGGCGTCGGGTTGTTCTACGGGGGCATGGTCCGTAAAAAGAACCTGATATCCATGATCGCACTGGCGTTCATCGCTTTTGCACTGGTAACAATTCAGTGGACGTTTGTCGGCTATAGTCTTGCGTTCGGATCAGACATCGGCGGTTTCATCGGCGGACTGGATTTCCTCGGCCTTAACGGCGTGGGGATGGAGGGTGACGGAATTCCCGATCTGCTCTTCATGGTCTTCCAGCTCGTCTTTGCAGGCCTTACCCTTGCCATCCTGACATCAGGTATCGCCGAACGTATTAAACTCAGTTCGTTCATCATCTTCGGATTGCTCTGGACGACGCTGGTGTACGACCCCCTTGCCCACTGGGCATGGGGCGGCGGGTGGGCGGCAAGCCTCGGAGCGCTTGACTTCGCAGGCGGAACGGTCGTTCACATCAGTTCCGGGTTCGGGGCGCTTGCGCTCGCTCTCGTGATTGGAAAGCGGGCCGGCTTCGGACAGTATAGCATGGAGCCCCACAACATACCGATGACGCTCCTCGGCGGAGCACTTCTCTGGTTCGGGTGGTTCGGGTTCAATGCAGGAAGTGCGCTCGCAGCTAACGGGCTCGCTGCAAGTGCCTTTGTCGTCACGAACATCTCGGCCGCAGCAGGCGCCCTCGCCTGGATGGGGGCCTCGTGGATCAACGGCAAACCGAGTTCGCTCGGCATGATCAGTGGCGGTATAGCAGGACTCGTGGCAATCACCCCCGCCGCAGGATTTGTCAATCCCATGGCGGCAATTGTAATCGGCGTGGTTGCCGGACTGCTCTGTTATGCGGCACTGCTCTTCCGCGTCCGGAAAGGGCTTGACGAGAGCCTTGATGCATGGGCTATCCACGGGATGGGAGGCCTTTGGGGTGCGCTCGCAACAGGCATCTTCGCAACTGCTGCAATCGGGGGTGTTGACGGCCTTATCTACGGCAATCCCGGACAGTTCGTCATACAGGCAATCGACGCGTTCGTCGCTATGGGCTACGCGTTCGGGGTGACGTTCATCCTCGCCAAACTGGTTGATATGACCATCGGACTGCGTGTCACCGAAGAGGAAGAATATGTCGGCCTGGATATCTCCCAGCACGGTGAATCTATCAGAGCATGAGGTACTACCATGAAAAAAGTCGAAGCAATCATCCGACCGGAAAAGCTTGAGCAGGTGAAAAAAGCCCTTGAAGAAAAGGGATTCTTCCCTATGACCGTCACGGAAGTGCGCGGACGGGGCGCCCAGAAAGGGATATGCCTTCAGTTCAGGGGAAAAAAGATCGAGGTGGATCTCATCCCGAAAGTCCAAATCGACATGGTCGTTCCCGACTCCGATGTAGCTCTGATTATCGACACCATCAGGGCGACGGGACGCACCGGGAAGAATGGTGATGGGAAGATATTCGTCTCACATGTGGAGATTGTCGCCGGAGTGAGGACCGACGAGATGATAACGGAGTAGGCGAGGTACCAACCGACACCACGTAGTCAAAACCAATCTTATAAATATAGAAGGAAGAAAACTTCCTTCTATCGATTAGTGAGCAACCCTTATGGTACTGGATAGTGGTGATACAGCCTTCATAATCATCTGCACGGCTCTCGTTCTGCTGATGGCACCCGGCGTAGGACTCTTCTACGGCGGCCTTGTACGGCGTAAGAATCTTATCTCAATGTTTGCACTCTCTTTTGCCGCACTTGCTATCGTGAGCGTCCAGTGGATATTGTTTGGATACAGCCTCGCATTCGGGCCGGATATCGGAGGCCTGATCGGCAGCCTGGAGTATGCGGGGCTGCAGGGTGTCGGGCTCTCGGGAGACGGCATCCCGGATCTCCTGTTTATGGTATTCCAGATGATGTTTGCAGCCGTGACCCTTGCGATTATCACGTCCGCGGTTGCGGAACGGATCAAACTCAGCTCATTCATCGTCTTCGGGCTGCTCTGGACAACGCTCGTCTACGATCCCCTTGCCCACTGGGTCTGGGGAGGCGGATGGATGGCGGGATCAGGCATCCTTGATTTTGCAGGAGGTATCGTAGTCCATATCAGCGCCGGATGGGGTGCCCTGGCACTGGCACTGGTTATCGGGAAGCGTGCTGGTTTCGGGCAGTACAGCATGGAGCCGCATAACATTCCCCTGACACTGCTCGGGGGTGCACTTCTCTGGTTCGGGTGGTTCGGATTCAATGCGGGGAGTGCGCTTGCCGCAAACGGCCTCGCAGTAAATGCCCTCATCGTGACAAATACTGCAGCTGCAGCAGGCACCCTTGCGTGGATGGCAGCATCCTGGATAAACGGCAAGCCGAGTTCGATCGGGATGATCAGCGGATCGATAGCCGGGCTGGGTGCCGTTACTCCTGCAGCAGGTTTCATCGATCCGATCGGTGCGTTGATCATCGGTGCCGTCTCCGGAATCATCTGCTACTATGCCCTCCTCTGGCGCCTCAACCGGAGCCTTGATGAAAGCCTCGATGCATGGGCAATTCACGGCGTCGGCGGCGTGTGGGGAACGGTGGCACTCGGAATCTTTGCACTATCCGGCATCGGCGGGATCACCGGGCTCATCGGGGGCTCCTCCGCCCAGCTGGCCCTTCAGGCAGTGGGTGCGGTGGCAGCGGTCGCCTACGCCTTTGCCGTCACATTCATGATTGCGAAGGCTGTTGACCTGACCATGGGACTCAGAGTAACGGAAGATGAGGAATATGTGGGGCTTGACATCTCACAGCATGGTGAATCGATCTATGTGTGAGGAACCATGAAAAAAATTGAAGCGATATTTCGCCCTGAAAAACGTGATAAAGTAAAAACAGCCCTTGCAGAGAACGGGTTTTTCGCAATGACTGTATCGGATGTGCGGGGGAGGGGTGCACAGAAGGGAATCCAGCTGCAGTACCGCGGTAAAAGGATGAAAGTCGACCTGATCCCGAAGATAAAGATCGAGATGGTCATCCGTGATGACGATGTTCCGAAAGTAATCGGAACCATCAGAGCGGCAGCACGAACCGGCAAATACGGGGATGGGCGGAAATTCGTCCTCCCCGTAGACCAATCCGCCATGGTGCGGACCGACGAATTCGTGTCTGATTAACCGGGACGACTTTCCGGCAGGATGATGTGGCTGTCTGCCTGCCGGAAATCTCTCCTCACCAACCCATGCACCGGGGCAGGTGTGCCCCATCGATTTCACCGGGATTGAGAAAACGCCGGTAGAGAGGATACTGATATGGACACGTGTGATGAAATTTTCCGCGATCTGAACGATAAGCACTGGCGCCTCCGAGGCGAGGCGGTTGCACGGATCGGAAGGATCCGGAATCCCGAAGATATCCTGCAATTGATCGCCCGTACACGGTATGAAAAATGGTATATTCGTGAGGCCGTCGCTCACGGACTCGGTGGACACATGCATCCTGCCGCAGGTGTTGCACTCGTGCGTTCTCTGCACGAATACCGCTGGTTTATCAGGGAAGCGGTATCTGCACTTATGCGGGGAGGAAGGCGGCCGCCGGTAGCTCCTCTTGCCGAAGCTCTCGCTGATGACGATTCGTCAATTCGTGCGATGGCTGCAGCCGCACTCGGCATGGCGGGCGGGCATGACGCCGTCGCCGCACTGGCAGGGGCACTGTCGGATCCGGATACAGCTGTTCGGCGCCAGGCCGCCCGGGCGCTCGGGAAGACAGGTGAGCCTGAGGCTATGGATATCCTGATCGGGGCTCTCGCGGATCCGGAACCTGAAATACGCAACGCTGCGGCCCATGCACTCGGTATTCTCGGGTGTGCGGATGCCTGCGGGCCCCTCCAGCAGGCACTCGCCGACGAAGACGGGCGCGTAAGACGAACATGTGACATCGCACTTGAAAAACTCCGGAACACGACAAAACATCATCATTCTTAAACGCACATACCACACGCAGGAGCAATCATGACACCCATTCGCGGAATACTCCTCGACATCGATGGTGTGCTGCAGGTCGGGGGAAAACCCGTCCCCGGAGCCTCCGGGACACTCGATACCCTGCGTGCACGGAAAATCCCGTTCCGGTGCCTCTCCAACACAACGCGGAAATGCCGCGCAGCAATCGCCGCCACGCTTCGCGACATGGGGCTTTTTGTCCCGGAAAGCCATATCGTCACCCCTGCTGCCGCAGCAGCGGCTCTTCTTGCCGAACGAGGGCAGAAACGGTGTCTTCTGCTCACAACAGGGGATGCAGTCCGTGATTTTTCAGCAGAGGGAATCATCGACACCCGCGACAATCCCGATGCGGTAGTGATCGGTGATGCCGGGGACGTCTTTACCTATGCATCCATGAACAGGGCATTCCGTGCCGTGCTGGACGGCGCAGCCTTCATCGCACTTGAAAAGGATCGTTACTGGATGGATTCGGACGGATTGTCTCTCTCGGCCGGCCCGTTCGTCCGTGGCATCGAGTATGCGGCAGGGCGTGAGGCAGAACTGGTGGGAAAACCCTCGCCGGCATTTTTCGCCCGGGCGCTGGAGACACTCGGCACAGCGCCGGAGGAAACACTGATGGTCGGCGACGACGTCGTGACCGATATCGGAGGCGCACACCGTGCCGGAATGCGAGGATTTCTGGTCCGAACCGGCAAATTCCGGAAAGAGCAGGCTGTAGCCGCAGTGCCCGCCCCGGACCGGATCATCGAATCGATTGCCGCCCTTCCGGATTTCGTCTGACTCATCCGGAATCAGCGCCGGATGAGCTGTTTTTTCCTCTCCTCAAGTACCGGAATCCTTTTCTCGACAGGCAGGGGAGTCCCGGTGCACGGATCATAACCGAGATACCAGCATGCCGTCGCGCAGGTCAGCGGCGAGGGAGTGAAGATCTGGAACTGGTTCCCCGTAAGTTTGCAATCGCGGATAAAACGGACTGTCTCCTTCGCCTCCTTCTCTCCTTCTCCGGGATGCCCCACGATGATATAGGGAATGAGATATTTCCTTATACCCTCTCTGTGGGCAAGCCGGTCAAATCGTTCTTTAAACGCATAAAAAACGCTTTTTTCAGGCTTATTCATGGCAGCAAGCACGAAATCGGATCCTGATTCGGGCGCCACCTTCATCTGCCCGGGGATATGGTGCCGGAGCAGGCGGAGAAGCAGTACATCGTCAAGGAGCACCGGATCAAACCGGACTCCTGAAGAAACCAGTACGTGCCGGACACCCGCCACTTCGCTAACCGCGCCGAGGAGGGCACCGTATTCAGCCGTTCCGGGCACCAGGTTTTCGCAGGCGTCACCGCGCCGGAGACAGTCCGGATGGTCGCATCCCCCGATGCGGCACCGGGAGGCATACATGTTTGCCGTGGGGCCGCCCACATCCGAGATGGTGCCGGAAAAATCCTTCATCGCGGCAATCGCTGCCGCTTCGCGAAGAACTGATGCCGGACTGCGGGAGACGATTTCAGCCCCCTGATGGGCACCAATGGCGCAAAAGGCGCATCCCCCGAAACAGCCACGGTGCGCTGTAATCGAATCGCGGATCATGGTGTATGCCGGGATCTCATGCGCATATCGTGGATGAGGGAGGCGCATAAACGGAAGATCATAGACAGCGTCGAGTTCGGCGGTCGTCAGGCGCCGGCGCGGGAACTGCACGAGAAAACGGTTGTTCTGTTGCTGTGTCAGAAGCCGCCGGTCGTTATTCCGGTAAAATGTGCAGAATGCACGCGCAAATGCCGCCGTATCTGATGAGACGTCAGAATAGGAAGGAAGAATGATCGGATCGTCAGGAACATCTGCTTCCTTCCGGACAACGGCGGTTCCGGAAAGGGAACATTCTTCCGGAGCATCTCCTGCCTCCAGCGCCCGCACCGCGTCGCGAAGGGCATATTCGCCCGGTCCGTAAACGAGCAGGTGCGCCTTTGCATCGAAGAGAAGACTGCGCCTCACCGAATCGCTCCAGTAATCGTAATGGGCGATGCGCCGGAGCGACGCCTCGATGCCTCCGATAATGAGCGGTACCTCCCGGCACACCGAGCGTATCTGGCTGCAGTAAACTGTCACCGTCCGGTCCGGTCGAATCCGGTATTTCTTTCCGTCTCCCGGTTTCGAGAAGAACGGATTTCCGTTTTCAGAGAACAGGTCCTCACGCCGCGGTTTTTTATTTGCCGTGTAATTCAGAACCAGAGAGTCCATATTGCCGCCCGAAACGGCAAAAGCAAGACGCGGGACGCCGAGCTCGAGGAAACTCTCCGGATCGCGCCACCGGGGCTGGGCGAGAATCCCTACCCGGTAGCCGTCCGCCTCAAGAAACCGCCCGAGGATTGCCATTGCAAACGACGGGTGGTCCACGTACGCATCCGGAGTAACGATGATCACGTCGCACCGGTCCCAGCCCCGGCGGGCGATCTCCGCGCTGCTCGTTGGTAGAAACATGCTGGTCTTTCCTGAATACGGTAGGGCAGGCCGGGGGAAAAAAGAATGTTTTAACGACGGGTGAGGTCACCCGTCGAGAATTTCGAGCGCTTCGTTTCGGTATGCATTCATCACGTAGGGGATACCCGATATCTCCGAAGCTTCCTCCGTCAGTGCCATCACGTCGCCGCGTGACACGGACTTGAGGCTCCAGTTGCGGCTGCCCGCCATGATCTGCTGAAGGCCGGTCTTGAACCGCTGCGAATAGGTATACAGGCCGATAGCGCCGAGCGGAATTTCCTTCAGCCTCTCGCCGTATTTCTCCTTTACCTCTTCGTAGGCGACGAAGATCTCCTCCACCGTCGAGCCGTACTTCGAGACCGTCTTCGGGAGTTCGCCCGCTTCGAGCCACTTCCCGATGTTCTTGCCGACCATGCCGGGGATCATCAGTCCGCGGCCCATGCAAACCGCTTTCACGTACGGTGCGCCCATCGCAAGCGCCTTGAAGATGTTTGCCTCGTCGGCAAACCCGCCGGCAATCGCGATGTCCGGGACACGCATGCCCTTCTGCTTCAGGATCTCGCAGAACTGGTACGTGAGCGACTGGATGTAGAAGGTAGGGATACCCCATTCGTTCATCATCGGCCACGGGCTCATGCCGGTGCCGCCCGGTGCGCCGTCGATCGTGAGCAGATCAATCTTTGCCTCCGAGCTGTAGCGAAGCGCCATGGCAAGTTCTTTCATGGAGTATGCGCCGGTCTTCAGCGTCACGCGCTTGAAACCGATATCACGCAGGCGGTCGACCTCCTCGAGGAATCCTTCCTTCGTGACGAAGCCCAGCCGGGAGTGCCGCTCGAACTCCTTTATCGCACCGTCCTCAAACGCTTTCTGGATGTCGGGACGTGTAGGATCCGGGAGTACGATATACCCGCGGTTCTTGAGTTCGGTTGCACGCGAGAGTGAACCGACCTTGATTTCGCCTCCGATACATTTCGCTCCCTGACCCCATTTCAGCTCAATGGTCTGGAGATTGTGCTTGTGGGAGACGTATTCCGCGGTTCCAAGCCGGGTGTCCTCCACATTCATCTGCACGAGAATTTCACCGTATCCCTCGTGGAACCGGCGATATGTATCGATACGGCGATCCATCTCGGGCGATTCGGTGACCTTGTGATTGTGGTCGAGCTTGAGGCCGGGGTCGATGCCGCAGACGTTCTCTCCGCACACAAGCGTGATGCCGGAGATGGCGGCGCCTATGGCGAACTCCTCCCAGTTCTTCCGTGCAATTTCGGTCGAGCCGAGCGCTCCGGTAAAGATCGGAAGACGCATCGGCACTTTCAGATCCCATCCATACGATGTCTCGGTGTTAACATCGTCAAAGACTGCCGTATCGGGCCCAATCTCAACGCCGTCGGGAAGGCCGCGTGCTCCCACGGCGTACCCCTGGATATTGATGTGAGAGTAGTCGACCGGATAGTTCTTGTCGGCACCTGCGGTTATGTCGCCGAATGGGCCCGGATAGAGCACTTCACGGCCACGGAACGACGATAACCAGATTTCGCAGCTACCCTTGCACCCGTCGACGCACCGGGTACAGATACCCGAGACAGGGGCGACATTCCGGGACCTGTTTGATGTCCCTATCGCTTCATTTGCATTTGGCTGTCTAAGATTCATTGAATCTCTCCTCATTTCATTGAATAGTACCTGACGATCAGGAAAAATGTTTGCAGGCCGGATAAGTGAACATCCAGACCATACTATTTCTTATAAAAATGAAGATTTATAAGCCCTTTCCTTCTATCAATATAAAAAGCTTGTTGAAATCCTCTCCGATTTTGCCGGATAACCGGTGCATAGGGGGAAATAATACCGGAAAACACCCAGAGGGAGCTGCTTATTGCCCGGCGAGCCCGGATGACTGTGCGCGGGTGGACTGTATCGGTTACTCGCCGTTTTCGGGCTGCTGTTCGAGCATCAGGCCACCGAAAATGACCTTTTCAAGAACCTGCCCGACATATTTTATCTTCTGGGTCTGCTCCATGTCCTCGTACCGGTGGATATCCGCATACACCTGCAGGCGCACCAGGGCAAACCGGAGGCGGTCGGGACCATCGTCGCCAAGGGAAAGCGACTGGCGATATACCGGCTCGATAAAAAAGGGAAATGCCTGGAAATTCTCAAGACAACGCACAATATCGGCGTAAATGCTCATCGGCTCCCCGCTGCCCTTGAGAATGTCCATATACTCCATATTAGTTCTGTATCTGCTTGAGCAGGGTATTTAAGACTTCGTCCACGTGTTTCCAGGTGGGATTCGACTCGTCCATGCCCGGACGGCGGATAATGAAGGGACGGCCCTCGTCACCCGCTTTTCGCATTTCGGGGTCCATTGGAATTCTGCCAAGATAAGAAACGCCAAGCTCCTCCGCAGCCTTTTTCCCGCCACCCATTCCGAAGAGGTCGATCTCTTCTCCACAGTGCGGACAGATCATACCGCTCATGTTCTCGATGATGCCGAGCACCCGGAGACCGATCTTTTCGATAAACCGGACGGCCTTCCCGGAGTCGAGGATTGCCACATCCTGCGGCGTGGTCACAATCACCGCACCGGCAATATTCGGTGCGAGCTGGGCCACAGAAAGCACCTCGTCGCCCGTACCGGGCGGGAGGTCGACAACAAGATAATCGAGGGAGCCCCATGCAACATCCTCGAGAAACTGCCGGATTGCTGTCATTTTCATCGGTCCGCGCCAGATGACGGGTGTACTTCGATCGGGCAGCAGAAATGCCATGGATACGACACCGAGCGTGCCGGTGATCCGCACGGGATCGATATGCTTTCCGTCAAGGGAAGAGAGTTTTTTATCCTCGATCCCGAGCATGATCGGGATGCTCGGCCCGTGGATGTCGAGGTCGACAAGCCCGGTATTATACCCGCGGTTTGACAGGGACATGGCAAGGTTTGCCGCGACCGTACTCTTCCCGACGCCTCCCTTGCCACTCAGGACAAGGATGACGTGTTTGACATCTATTTTCACCTTCTCGGGCAGTCCGGTCTGGGTGTTGCGCGGATCATCGCAGGCATTTGCAGACGCGCAGGTCTTGCAGTTTCCGGTACAGGGCTCTTGAGTCGTATTTTCTGCCATATTTAATATTCTCCTGATAATACATCGGATTTAGCATATATGTTTCATTCGGGCATCATTAAAAGTATAGATGTTTGCACTGAGTGCCATGCAGGCATCCGCTTTGTTCACCCGCTTTCCGTACTGTCAATGCCGGGAGAGTACGGCTTGATATCGATGACCGGTGTTCCGTCAAGCGCATCGACTCCACGCACCTTCAGCACGTTTCCCCGCCGTTCGATCAGCTCGACGAGTTCGATGCCCACGGGATTCGGGCGATCGGGTGACCGGGTGGAAAAGACGCCGCGGGAAACCCCGGTTCCCGGCGGCGTGGCAGTGAGTGCCGCCCTGTCGGAACGGTCAAACCACACAAGGACGATAAGGTGGCGGTATGCTTCGATACCATCGAGGCCGGGAGCATTGGCTTCGTCGATATGAATCTCACCGATCGCACGTGTCTCACGTCCCTGTCGGGGGGCATCGCCACGTGCCCGGAAGGGTGTCCGCATCCTGCCGATAGGAATCAGGGAAAAAGGCGTGGGGGAAACCTCCCCGGTTTTGCGGGAGTGCCCCCGCGATCGCCCGTGTGCATCGAGTGTCTCATTGCACATCCGGTCCGCGATTATAATAGAGCTGTCCCCCCGGGGAATAGCATGATATGAAATGCTACGAAACGTCCGCTCCAGTTCCCTGACACGCCCGAGGAGCGGTACAAGTGAGGGCGCCTTTACCCGGTATTCACCCCGGGCCTGTCGTATAACAAGTTCGCTGTCAGAATACAGCGAAACGTCAAAATAGCCTGCCGCAGCGGCGGCTTCCAGAGCCTTAATCACTGCATGGTATTCCGCCTGATTGTTCGTGGATGTCCCGATAAATCCCGTATCCCTGCCGATAACCGAACCTCTTCGAATGAAGAGGTATGCCCAGGCCGCATTTCCGGGATTGCCACGGGAGGCGCCGTCGGTATAAATCTGAACAGGACCGTCACCGCTCATGCCGGAAAAGTAGGGGCTGGTATGAGAAAAGTGTCCCGTTTCATGCGGCTGACCGCCCGAAATCACACCGGGGCGAAGGATTATACGGGGGGGAGGAGATAGGCACAGGTGATGGGGGTTACGTCCGGAGGTGCTGCCTGCCGTAATCATTTCGGAAAAGTCCACCATACACATAGTTGAATAATTTTTCTGTAATTCCATTTGTATCGAAGGGTCTGCGATAATGGAACGACTCGGTGTAAAACTGACCGTGGAAAAACTGCTCTGGAATTACACCTGCGACCGTGACGACATCTCACCGAATATCGAAATTCAGGGTGCCGGATTCATACGGCTCGCACTGATGATGCTTGATCAGGATTCACCGGGAGGAGGCGGATTTGTGTACTGGATAATGTAAAATATCGAAGCGGTATCAATAATCCCGGAAAAGATCCCAAAGGGATCCGTAGTGCCATTTCCAGTCAGTGCGGTGCAGGGTACAAACAATTTCTGGCGCATCGGCTACAGCGGTCCCTGTCCGCCGGCAGGAGAACAGCACCGCTACGACATTAAAATATACGGGATCGATGCAGACCTTGATCTCCCTGCAGGCGCCACACCAAAAGAGCTCGCGAAGGCGAGGGAGGGGCATATTACCCATTATGGTGAAACATTCGTGCTCTATGGCCGATGATTTCGGTTGATTCAGGGCCAAAGGGCACAAATCCGGAAAAACCCCATCCCTTTTCTACCTTGTAAACAGGTGCTATTAAGTTCGATCAGGTAAAGGATTCTACAGACGAACCGGAGATGAAATCACCGAGGTATCAACCCATGAAAAATGTCAACACAATGCTGGTAAGTGTACTTATTCTTATACTTTTTATCCTCCCGGTATCGGCCGCGGAACCCATATGGACCCTGCGTTCAGGCAACGATGTCATATCCGTTGATATATCATCCGATGGCCTCTACGGTGCTGCAGGTAGCCTCGACGATACAGTTACCGTATTTACGACGGATGGGAAGGTCCTCTGGACTTACCTGGCTGGCGGGGATGTGCTCACTCTGGAATTCTCACCCAAAACAGCATACCTGGCGGTCGGCAGTGCGGACAATACCATCTCGCTGTTTAGCCTTAACGGAACGAAATTATGGTCGGATACAAAGGCAGATGACGTCGTTACACTCTCCTTCGCCTCGAACGGAGAGTATCTTGCTATCGGTAGCTGGGACAACACGGTCACCCTGTATAATGTCGCCGGGAATACTCTCTGGACCGTGAAGCGCGAGGATGATATCCTGAGCGTGGACGCAACCGACAACGGCGATTATGTTGCCGCCGGCTCGAGCGACGGTAAGGTGGCACTTATCGACAGGGAGGGAACGGTACGGTGGGCATACGACACCGGGGATGCAGTGACTTCGGTGGCAACATCCATGAACGGCGGGTACGTGGCGGCAGGAAGCCAGGACAATGCCGTGTACCTCTTCGACAGGAACGGTGTCCTCAACTGGAAATACAACTCGGGCGATGATATCCTGTCGGTCGCAATCGCAAAAGACGGCACCATGGTCGCCGCGGGAAGCAGCAACGACAACATCTACCTCTTCACCCGGGACAAAACCCTCGCGTGGAAATACGCGGCCGACAGCGATGTGTTTAAAGTCAGGTTTCTGGCAGAAGACCAGTACATAAGTGCAGGCATCACAAACAAATCGGTGATGCTCTTTGAAACGGATGGCAGAATTGCCTGGCAGCAGACAGTCCCCGCCGATGTCCTGGCATTTGCCATCGCGGATAACCGGAGGTTCATGCTTGCCGCCCTTTCCGACGCTCTCACCTATGTATATCCCGTAGTCCTTCCCACGACTTCACCGGCCGTCACGCCGACGAGTGAACCGGAAGCAGAGGTGACTGTTGCCGACACAGCTACTGCTACACCTCCCGTCACATCTCAGGACACGCCTGCGTCCCCGGGATCAAGCGGAGATTCGTTCCCGCTCCTGCCGGTTCTTGTTCTCATCCTTGCTGTCGGTGGCGGTGCGGTATATATCCTTTCCCGTAAACGCGAGGAGTCCACCCGTCTAACCGAAGAACCTTCATTCCTCGAGGTGAACCTGGGAGAAGACGAGATAGAAGCCGAGGAAAGACAGGCACCTTCCCTGCCCGTGCAGGAATCAGAGGAAGAGCCGGTTGCGGCAGAGGAACCACGCGAAGAGCCCGCGGCCGTAGAGGAACAAATCCGCGAGGAGGCGAACCTCAACGGTGAAACCGCAGAGGAATGGTACAATAAAGGAAGGCGGCTTAGCACGGAGGAAAAGTACGAGGAGGCGATCAGTGCGTATGACAAGGCCCTCGTACTCAAGGATAGTGATGCCGACACCTGGTACAACAAGGGGTATGCCCTCGACAGTATCGGCCGGTATAAAGAGGCGGTAAACGCCTATGACAGGGCGCTGAAAATCAATCCCAATGATATCGACAGCTGGAATAACAGGGGAACGGCACTGATGGAGCTTAACCGGTACGAGGAGGGTATCGGGTCATTTTATAAAGCATTAAAGATAAATCCCCGGTTCGCAGTCGCCTGGGATAACAAGGGCACGGCGCTTCTTGCACTCGGTCGTGTGGAGGAGGCGAAGGAATGTTTCGAAAAAGCGCTCGGCATTGACCCGAAAAACGATGTGTTCCGGGCCCACCTGCACCTCACGGAAAAATGAGGTCAGCCTCTTTTTTCAGGTGAGGGGAAACGCTCCTTCAATTTTCCGGGGCATTGTATTCTCTTCAAAACGTTTTTCAAAATACCGGTCTGTCATACCTGCGATATAGTCCCTGACCATTTCTGCAGGGCGGGCATCCTTCCGGTACCGCGGCGATACCCAATCCTGCCCGATGAACTCTTTAAAGATTCGCGAATCCGTATTTTCACGGAGAACGTCATCGAGATAGGTCTCGAACAGTGTCCGGTACATCCGTTCTATCTTGACCCGTTCTGCCGTGAGTTTCGGATTTTCATAGATATTTTGGGTGCTAAACCGGCGCAGATCGGCGAGAGCCCCTGAAACCTCATCCGAAAAACGGATATGCGGGCTCCCTTCCGAATCGCTGTTCACGAGGAGATCCCAGATCAGGGTGTCGACTATTGTGCGGTTGTCGGTCCCTAAGACGCCCGTCCATTGCCAGTCCTCTTCGTCATTACCGCGTATCAACCCGACTTCGCGGGCATCCTCAAGATCCCTTCCGATATAGGCGATTGTATCGGCGATTCGCACCACACAGCCTTCAAGGGTCATCGGATGAGGGTCCTCCCCCGCGGCCACACGCTCGCGTCGACGATCGAACGCTTCAAATCCACCGCAGAAGTCAGGAACCAGTACAGTATCTCCGGATTCACCGTTATGACAGAGGATGCCGTCAAGCACCTGAAGCGTAAGATCCTGATCTTCGATGCGATCCAGAAACGCCACACTCTGGGCATTGTGGAAAAACCTTCCGATGCCCTGATCCCTGCAAAGACCGGAGAGGCATTGTTCACCGATATGCCCGTACGGAGCGTGACCGATGTCATGCCCGAGAGCGATCGCCTCGATCAGATCCTCGTTCAGGCGCAGCACACGCCCAATCGTTCGGGCGATCTTTGATACGAGCTGGACGTGCAGCACCCGGTGAGTGATGTGATCATTCTGCACGAGATAGAATACCTGGGTTTTATCGATATACCGCGTGTAGGCTTTGCTGTTAAGAATGCGATCGGCATCCCGCGAATAGGCGGAGCGAACGTCAGGCTCCTTCCGGTTAAAACGCCTGACAGCGCCGCCGCTTGTCTGGGCAAAGGACGACAGGAGAGATTCCGTTTTTGTAAGCTGACGATCCGCCTGTTCCCTGATCCTCTGCCGTGCACTCGTACGGTCCGGTTCCATTGTACCAGAATCTCGTAGGGACACAATTAAAAGTGTGTCGGCAGAGGCGGTCGGAAAAACCGAACTTTCAGGTGCCGACTATGGCAGAATCATCTGCTGCCGGAGGGACGTGCTTAATCTGGTACAGGATCTGCCGTGCATCACGGAAATTAAATTTTTCGACGATCAGGCCGTGGTCTTTCAGCCGCCGGATCGCAAACCGCACCGTACGGGGAGCGATATCTGCCTGCTCTGCGACCTCCTTGAATGTCTTACAGCGACCATCTTCGAGGAGGCCGAGAACAGCCTGTGCGGATGGCGGGATGGAACCCGGAACATCGTTCACGGCGTTAACGAGAGGCATGGGAGATAGTTCACGGGGTTAACTATTAAGGTGTCGGTTTTCTCCCGGAGCGATTCGGCATGACAGCGAACAAACGATTATCATATTGCCGCATAAAATCCTCACGTACTATGCGCTACACTGTCCTTTGTGATAACACCACGCTGATTGACCGGTATTTCCGCGCGGAACCGGGATTTTCACTCTGGATCGAAGAACAGGGTACTAAAATTCTCTTTGATACCGGATATTCCGATGTTTTCATCGGGAATGCATACAGGATGGCCATCCCACTCCGGGATACCGATTATATCGTTCTCTCTCACGGGCACATCGACCATACGGGCGGCATGGGCCCGCTCCTCCGCCTCCTCGCGGAAAACGAATGGGAAGGGGGTGCCGCCCGGCGACCGGCCGTGGTCGCACATCCGGATGTCTTCAGCCGTCGGGTAAAGGGAGATGCGGGTGATACCGGATGCGATATTTCTGCAGATATCATTTCCGGGCGCACCAATCTTACCCTCTCGGCAGCCCCGGTCTGGATCACGGAATCGTGCGTGTTTCTCGGTGAAATACCGCGCACCTTTTCATTCGAGGCCTGGGAACCACGGGGAAAACTCCTGACTCCGGGGGGCTGGGTGGATGACCGGATTCCGGATGACAGTGCGCTCGCCCTCCTTACTCCGGAGGGTCTCGTGATTGTGACCGGATGCTCACATGCCGGGATCTGTTCGATGATCGACTATGCGATACAGGTCACCGGCGAGAACCGGATTGCGGATATCATCGGGGGGCTGCATCTCTACCGGGCAACTCCTGATCGAATCCTTAAAACAGCGGAATATCTCGAGGATATTGCTCCCGGGGAAGTCCATGCCTGCCACTGTACCGGGCTGCGTGCGCAGGTTGCATTTGCAAATTATGTCAACCTTCAGGAAACGGGTGTGGGGCTGCACTGCAGCTTTCCGTGATGAACACCGAAATGGGGTCGCAATTTTTTATATAACCCCGCGATGAGTCTCCCTCCACGACAGGATCCCGGGCCTTCGCAGGCAGCGCCGGCACGGCATGCCCGCGAAATTGAGGATTTTCGTGCAGGAGGGAGTGTCATGCCACGGGTAATACATTTTGAACTTGCGACCGATGACCCGGAACAGACGGTGGAATTCTACCGTAATGTGTTCGGGTGGCGGATTGAGAAATGGGACGGGCCACGCGACTACTGGCTTCTCACGACCGGACCGGAGAGCGAACCGGGCATCAACGGCGCCATTCTCAGAAAAGAGGATACGGTAAGCAACGCGGGCGTCTGCCCCACCATCAATGTCGCTTCCGTCGATGCATTCATTGAAGCGGTTGCGGCACATGGGGGGAAAGTCGTCATGCCACGGACAACGGTGCCGGGTATCGGGCATCTCGCATACTGCGCCGATCCCGGCGGCATCGTATTCGGTATCATGGAACAGGACGAATCGGCGTAGAACAGCCGGATAGAGATTTATCCCCGGGGGCCGGATACTACGGTAGATGCATCCGCTTCCCGAGATCTTTCTCCTCGGATTCGCAATCGGCCTGACCGGTGCGCTTGCCCCCGGCCCGACGCTGGTTGCGACGATCGGGGCCGCCCTCCGCGGCGGGTGGCGTGCAGGCCCGCGGGTGAGTGCCGGGCACATCGCCGTCGAGGCAGTCATCTTCCTGCTCATCCTCGCCGGCGCGCGAACCGGGATGGCGCAGCATACCGGTGTGATCTCCATTGCGGGCGGCATCGCGCTTGTCGGATTCGGGCTCCTGACGCTGAACGAGAGCCGTGCTGCAGCGATTGAATCGCGATCGGTAGTTTTTGCGGGGAGCCCCTGTGCCGCCGGCGCGGTGACCAGCGCATCAAATCCGTATTTCTGGCTGTGGTGGATGACAATCGGAGGCGCTTTTCTACTGGATGCTTTTTCTGGCGGTATCGTCGCTGTCGTTGCCTTCATGGCAGGACACTGGTCAGCCGATCTCGGCTGGTTTACGTTTGTTTCCACTGCGATAAGCAGAGGCGGGCGTGTCGTCTCCCCGTCTGCATACCGGATGATCCTCACTGCCTGTGGGGTGTTTCTGATACTATTCGGGGTCTCTTATTTACGTTCCGCCATCCTCTAGGGGGGCAGCACTCTCTCAGGGGATTACTTCGCATCCCTGAAATTTTTCATGCTTAAAATCGGAAGGTGCAATGCGCCCTTCGTCAAGAAGTGCGCATATTTCCGGCAGCGCTTCGGTTATCGCCTCAAACAGGTTCTCAACCGTACATCTGACAAGCTCCCGTCCCTCATCGGGCCATGGCCGGAGGATATTTGAATACAGACACCGGCCGCCGCAGAATCCGAGCAGGTCACACCCGGTGCAGTCACCGCCAACCGGCACAGTCGGAAGGGCACGCGGATCGGCAGTGGCAATATGCCCGAGATAATAGTCCCGCATCCCGATCATGCACGGACAGGGTATGATGGTGCCGTCGGTCATGATCGTATAGTTCGCGTGGCCTGATCCGCATCGGAGCTCACTCTGTTTCCTATGCAGAAGATCCGCGGTCGTCACGAGGAAAGGATACCATCTCGACACCCTGCCTTCGGACCGCATCATATCCAGCCATGCACGGACGAGCCGCCTGATGCCCGGGTTATAGGAGTCATGGACCCAGGGTTCAAAGGAACGCGATCCAAAATCATCCCAGAAATTCGCATCAATCTGCCAGTGGATAGATGAGAATGAACACAGGTCGTTTCCGGCAAGATACAGGACCACCGCTTCGATATCGGTTGTCTCGGCAACGGTCATCCGTGCAATCAGCTCACCGGAGAACCCGGTTTCCCGAACATAACGGACACCGTCCATGACACGGTGAAAGGTTCCCTGCCCCCGGTACAGGTCAGTCAGTTCTTCGGGCCCGTCGATTGAGACGAAGATGGTATCAAACCTCCGTACCAGTGCGGGATCGAGGGAGGGAAGGCATAGCCCGTTTGTATGGAGAAGGAACTGCTTCACCGGAGCCTCCTCGACAATTGTCTCCACCAGATCAGGGCGCAGCAGCGGTTCTCCACCGTAAAACATCAGCGTAGCATCGGGATCACGCGCCAGAAAATCGTACAGGACCGGGAGATCGACACTCAGATCGAGAGGCGGTGTTTCGTCGAGTGCAATGCCGGGGTCAGTACACTGGCAGGTTCCGTACATTTTCCCGCGGCAGTAGGTGCAGCAGAGGTTGCAGCTGTCGGTAAGGATCAGGTTCCAGTTCACGCGAGATCTCTACAGTACTCTGGTGAGATGGCGATTAAAGAATGCGGTACCGCCCATGTCACAATCCGGAGATGTGCCGTCATCTCTCCCCTTCACGGGGCGCTCCCCGCAGGCAGATGGAAATTGTTATAGGATGGCGCGCATACGGGAGAGGAGGAAGGAGCATGGAGCTATGGTCGTCACGTTTCGGTTTTATTCTCGCCGCAATCGGATCTGCGGTTGGTATCGGCAATATCTGGCGCTTTTCAGCGGTTCTCGGCCAGAACGGTGGCGGAGCATATCTCATACCGTACCTGATTGCGGTGTTCCTCTTTGCCATGCCGCTGATGATGCTGGAACTCTCCATGGGCAGGCACTTTCGGGCAACCGTCGTGTCCGCGTTTAAAAATGTCCAGCCACGTTTCAACGTCATTGGATGGTTGCTCTGTGCTACGGTCTTTCTCATTCTCAGTTATTACCTGGTCATCACCGGCTGGACGCTTGGCTATATCGTCTCCTCCGCCACGGGGCAGATGGAGTCCTTTGCCCGCTTCACCGGCAGCTACGAACCGGTGCTCTATTTCATCATTACGGCTGCGATTACAGGCATCGTTGTGTCGGCAGGGGTGCAGAAAGGAATCGAAAAGATATCCACAGTCATGATTCCCTTTTGTGTCGGTATTCTTGCGCTGATGGCAGTTTACGTCACGACTTTGCCGGGATTCGTTGAGGGAATCACCTTTTTCCTCTCACCGGATTTTTCCGTCCTCTCTAATCCCCTCATCTGGAGTGCGGCTTTTGGACAGGCGTTCTTTTCACTCTCCGTCGGGGAAGGAATCCTGATCACCTACGGGGCGTATATGAACACGGAGACGATGATTCCCCATTCGGCGATCATCATCACTATTGCCGACCTCGCCGTCGCACTGATGGCAGGGGCTGTGATTTTCCCAATCGTCTTTACATTCGGGCTTGAACCGACAATCGGAGCAGAACTGGCATTTTCGACGCTCCCAAAGGCCTTCGCCCTGATGCCGGGTGGATATCTGCTCGGGATCGCTTTTTTCCTTGTCCTCTTTTTCGCAGGCCTGACTTCGGCGGTATCGATGCTGGAAGTGACTGTCGCGGCAATCCGTGAAGCTACAGGGCTTTCCCGGCGCATCACCGCAGCGCTTTTCACCGGTCTTGTTATCATTGCGGGCATGCCGTCGGCACTCAGCTACAGCGCTGCCGGACTCATGATCGGCGATGTCCGGATTCTCGATTTCATGGATGAAACGGTGGGTGAGCTCGGTCTGCCGGTTTCGGCATTCCTTATTGCCGTCATCTTCACGTGGTTCATCCCCCGCACGGCACTCGAGGCCCAGATCGGCGGGGGAGGCATGTGGCTGCGGCTGGTCTGGCCCCTGTGCCGCTATCTTATCCCTGCCGTCCTCATCCTCACGACAGCAGCACGGCTCCTCGCCGGCGTTGATTTCCCCGGATGGCGTTTTATCCCCGGAACGGAGTTCGTCGGGACCCTGCCGCAGAGCGCGGGTGCTTTCATCATATTGGCCGTACTTACTCTGATTATTCTCGCCATCTGCCGCCTGAAGGGGTGCGGGATTCCCGCCCGTCTCCGGGGATGGCTGTAATGCCAGTACCTCCCTGGCGGGCAGGGCCCACCCACCTTTTTTATGCCGCTTCACTCCATACTGGTCATGCACCGGCGGGAGAGGGATCCGCGTGCCCGGCTGATGGCGGACCGGACGAAACGTCAGGAAGAAAATTTCCGGATACTGGTGGCACAGCTCACACATGAATCCATTTCGTACCGTGTAAAGGCTGCGGAGGCACTCGGACGTATCGGTGATCCGGAGGCCCTGGAGCCGCTCCTCGCCTGCCTTGACGATCCCGAGACTGACGTCCAGTGGGTGGCGGCACGGGCACTCGGTACCCTGAAGGATACGCGGGCAGGGCCCGCCCTGATCTCCCTGCTCGGGCGACGGGATCGATGGGTCCGGCAGGGATCGGCATGGGCTCTCGGCGAGCTTGAAGATCCGTGTGCTATCGAACCGCTCGGGACACTTCTCTCGGATCCGAAAAAGGATGTGCGCATCACTGTTGCCGAAGCCCTCGGTAAAATCGGGAATGTCCGGGCCGAACCCGCCCTCCGGATTGCACTGCAGGACGAAGAACCGGATGTCAGGGCTGCGGTCCGGGCCGCCCTGCGGCGTATCGGGATTTCACCCGAGTGAATCGTTTCATTCTCCCGGCCTCGCGGCATCCTTGTCGGGGCACTCAGGATTGCACGGGACGGCCCTCACAGGCCGCCCTGAGGCAATTTTCGATCATCTTTTTATAGGAAACGCCGATCAGGTATACTCATTGAGTGAAATACGGTGATATTCCGGTGTATTGTCAGGAGAGAAACGATAATACCGATTTTCGGAAATAACGGGGTGAGATGCCATGGTACACTATCGATGTGATATCTGCAATGTATTTGAATACGATTCCGAACGGGGGAATTCCCTTACGGACATACTTCCCGGCACAGAACCGGATCGGTTCCCCGACTCATGGGCATGCCCGATCTGCGCATCCGATAAAACGCACCTGAAACCGGTGAGTGAGATGCACCGGGCAAGCTCCGAACAGGAGATCACCTGCCCCGTCTGCGGTGCCAAGCACACGATCACGATCTCATATGCAGAGAAAAAGGATCTCGCCGGGTACCTGGGCACGTGGGCGCGTAAATCTGATGAACTTGAGACGGACATGACAGCGATTCATGCCATATCAGCAACGGGAGCTGCGGTCAGTGAGCCGATGCGAACCAGAAAACCCGTCATTTCCTGGGATGACATCCTGATAAAAGGTGCCCAGCTGGCAAAAATTCCGCTCAACGCCGACGAACCCGTTACCACCCGGACCGTCATCGGCCCCGCTGCGGCGCGGCCGCTCGTGATCGAGACGCCGATTTATATCACCCACATGTCCTTCGGTGCACTTTCCCGGGAAGTCAAAATCGCACTGGCAGGCGGGAGCGCATCGGTACAAACGGCAATCGGATCGGGAGAGGGAGGAATTCTTGAGGAGGAGCGGGAAGCTGCGTACCGCTATATTTTTGAATACGTCCCGAATCGCTATTCCGTCACACCGGAAAATCTCGTATCAGCCGATGCCGTCGAAATCAAGATTGGCCAGTCCAGCAAACCGGGCATGGGAGGGCATCTCCCGGCCGAGAAGGTTACGCCGGAGATAGCCGCCCTCAGGGGATTTCCGGAAGGCCACGACATTGTCAGCCCCGCACACTTTGAGGACATCCTCACCCCGGACGACCTGAAGAAAAAAGTGGCGTGGCTGCGGGAGATGTCGGGTGGCAGGCCAATCGGGATCAAGTTCGCCGCAGGGAATATCGAGCAGGATATGGAGGTCGCGGTCTTCGCCGAGCCCGATTTCATCACGATCGACGGGCGGCCCGGCGGTACGGGAGCCTCCCCGAGGTTTGTCAAGGATGCCACCGGAATACCCACCCTCTTTGCACTCCACAGGGCACGGCGATTCCTTGATGACCGTGGACGTGCGAATATATCGCTCGTTATCACCGGCGGTCTCCGGGTATCCTCCGATTTTGCCAAAGCGCTCGCCCTCGGTGCGGATGCGATCGCCATCGGCACCGCCGCTCTGATGGCCTGCGCCTGCCAGCAGTACCGCCTCTGCAACACCGGCACATGCCCCGTCGGGGTGACCACCCATAATCCGGAGCTCAGGAAACGCCTTGATGTTGCCATATCGGCCCGGAAACTCGAGCATTTTCTCCGGGTTTCAACCGAGGACCTGAAGGACTTCGCACGCCTGACCGGCAACCGCGACGTCCACGGGCTTACTGTATCGGATCTCTGCACCGTGAACTCGGAGATCTCAGGGCATACGACAATCAAACACGTGTGAGAAGAGCCTCCCGGGAAGCCCGGGCATCCTGCCCGCCTGCTTCACCCGGATATAATATTTTTGGCCGCCCGCTTGGATCCCCTGATCAGGGTGCGTGCCCTTCGACCCAGCGCGTGCCGTCGGAGCGGTGCTCTTTCTTCCAGATAGGGACAAATTCCTTGATCCGGTCAATAATGAACTCGCAGCCGAGGAATGATTCTTTACGGTGGGCGGCAGCGGCGACGATAACCACAATCGTTTCACCAAGGGCAAGTTTCCCGAAACGGTGCATGATGTCCACCGAGGAGAGCCCGAACTTCGTTTTCGCCTCCTCAGCAATCTGCAGAAGATCGGACTGCGCTGCTTCTTCAAATACCTCCAGTTCAAGGGACTCTATGCCGTCGTCCCGGACCGTGCCGACAAAAGCGACAATTCCTCCGACATTTTGCCGTTTTGCGGCCTCGATCATCCTACCCGCATCAATCGGTTCCGTGGTAAGCCCTATCATTGCTGTATACTCCTGCTTTTTCATCCGCCCGCAACCGGCGGATAGACAACGACCTCGTCTCCCTCCCGGAGGACTTCCCCGTCTGCTGACGCATGGCCGATGCGTGAGCCGTTTTTCATCAGGACAACATAGCGGTGCAGGACTCCGCCCTGTTCATAGAGGGCGCCCGGCCCTTCCGGCGACAGGGCTGCAAACTCTGCCAGCGCCCCCGCAAGCGTCGTGCCGTCCGGAACCGAAAGCTCGGTTTCTTCCCCGAATATTTCCCGAAACCGTGCAAACGCCCGAATCCGTATTTTCATCGTATCGTATTCTCCGTTAAATCCTTCCTGCTTCGCCGCAGTCCCTGCACGCCGCATCGCGGGTGAGGGGTATCTCGTACAGCGTCGTCGACAGCCCGTTCCAGAGCATGAGCCGGTTTTCAAGAAGGGGGCCGGCACCGGTGAGGTACTTTGCCACCTCATTCGCCTGGATCGTGCCGATGATCCCCGCCGTCGTTCCGAAAACCGGCGTGGCCTCTTCCGGAGGCGGTTTTGGGAAGATGCACCGGAGACAGGCGGTCTTTCCGGGAATAATTGTCGTCACCTGCCCGTCGAACCCGCGTAGTGCACCATGGACAAGAGGGATTTTCTGGTCGCATGCGGCACGGTTGAGAGCGTACCTGACAGTAAAATTATCTGTGGCATCCACAATGATGTCAGCTCCCCTGACGAGATCGGCTGCATTTTCCGCATCGATGGAGAGGTGGTGGGAGTCAATGCGGATTGCAGGATTCATCGCGATGAGTTTTTCCTCAGCCGAAACGGTTTTGCTCCTCCCGATGTCCCGCTCCCAGTGAATTACCTGCCGGTTGAGGTTCGTGCGGTCGACGACGTCGCGATCAATGATGCGGAGGCAGCCGATACCGGCAGCGGTGAGATACATCGCAACCGGAGACCCGAGTCCGCCTGCACCAGCAATGACCACCAGCGCCTCTGAGAGGCGTTTTTGTCCATCCTCGCCGATCACAGGCGCCTGCCGCAGATACCGTTCCCCGTCAGTCACTATCATACCCACCAGGAGTCTCCCTGCCGGCGCTGGTATCCGGGCAGCACACCGCACCGCAGGAGCTGAATAAGAGTGATTTTTGGCATGAGTTAAGGATTGTGATAGGGCATGCCATCGGTCGTGGATGTCATTATTCAGGATTTTTTCCTTCCCGGTCAATCGTGCGGATCGGCATCGATTCCCTGTTCCCGCGCGATTTCCCGTATCCGGAGGAGTGCCTTCCTGGCATCTTTCCGCTTCAGGTCCACGGCACCCGAACCGGCAAATGCAAGAAATCGCGCAATCACCTCGGGAGAAAGCGAACTCCGGGCCTGATCGCACACAGCCTTATAGGTACGGTCAGGGAAATACAGGGACTGTGCTGCCGACAGAAGCACACCAGCGGCGTGATGGTCGATAAACCCTTGCGTTTCGGCCTCCGCAATGGTGCTCCTGATATTAACGAGGGGTTCGGAGAGGGGCACGTAACTCTCAGGGTCGAAGATCAGCGCCACTTCGTCATCCGAGACCAGTTCGCCGCTCCGAAACGCTTCATATACCGCACCAGTCCCCTCCATGCCGAGAGTGTCGAGCTCCGCTGCACGGAGCGCACCCATGCTCGATGCACCGACAACGAGAACACCCGCCCGCAGCGCGGCAAGGATCTCGCGATGGCCGACCGAACAGTCCTGAAAGAAAACGCCGTCAATAATCCCGATTATCCGGGCGCCCTTCGTCACCGCGTGCGTGACATCGCCGCGTTTCACGGGAGGACAGTAGCGGGCGCGGAGTATCGTACGCGCACGGGCAGGATCAAGGCTCGGGCCGAGAAATACAACGACGTCGTGCATTCCTGCACCGCTCCCCCATCCGGTCCCGGTCAACAGCATAAACTTCGAGCCCGGGGACGATAACGCGGACTACCGGGATGCCGATCTCTTTTCGCGTCAGGTCGACCACGATGACCCGGTGAAGCCCCGCACGGCCGAGTGCACTGACAACGTGCCGGATGTCGGTGAGAAAGTCGTCGCTGTCAAAGGACGAGATCTCCTGAAACCGGACTTCACCCTGGCCATTGAACCAGTATCGGTTCATCCGTTTCGTGCGTTCGTATCCGAGCTGTTTCCTGAAGCCGGCGTCAGTAGTATCCTCCCGGGCGCCGTGAATCTGCGTAAGCCTGCTCTGCGCCACCTCCGTAAGGGCCCGGAGGAGGGCGATGCCCGCATTTGTATGGCTCCCCATCCCGATGGTCAGGAGAGAGGGGTCCCTGAGAAGAACGTCGTCCGCCACCGCAGCGATTGTCGGGATGCCGATATCGCTCGTGATATCCTTGATGACAACATCGACCGACGCATCGGTGAAACGGTGCAGCAGGTCGGCCCCGATACCATCGGAAATCCCCTTTACAAGCGGTCCGGTATTCCGGGTCGCTTCGACAAGTGACCATGCGTCTCGCTCGATCACTTCCATGAGTGCGTGAAAGACCGCCTCTTCCCGGGTATTCCCGGACGCGAGTCCGTTTGTATTGGTGCGGAACAGCCGGTTTTCATGATTCATGGGATGGAAAACAGCGTGGGCGGGCACGAGTATCTCCTCGTCCAGAACGATATCCCAGCCTGTGACCCACGGCAGACTCCGGTGCGGATCTGCGCCGGGAGGGAGAATGAGATCCCCGGGATCGAGTGCATGCCTCTCCCGGCTAATCTCCCCGTATGCCGCGTGAATGACCGCATGATCGTGCAGTTCCCCCGAGAAACGCTCGATGCCCTCCATCACGGCCGAGACACGTGCTTCGACGGGTGTTGCCCCTTTTCCGTTGTAGACCGAAATAGCGCCGTCCTCTGCGGTCGGGCGGATGCTGGAAAAGACCGGAATCCCGATCCTGTCCAGGTTCGTGATGTCCGCGACACGCGTAATTCCCGCACGCGGCAACACCGCCTCCGCCCGGGCGAGGGTATCCTCGGGGGCGACCGCCCGCTGGGTTTCCACGCAGTAGTGCTTTTTGCATTCGGACAGCTTCATCTTCATCATCCCCGGACCGCTATCACTATTTTCTTTTCTTTCCAATGGGTAATTAATCTTTCACGGATTACGAATCCGCACTCATTTATTGCGAATTTTAAACCCTGTTCCGTGAAATACCGCAATAAGCCGCGACCCCTCCAGGACCTCGACGCGAAAGAGCGAGGTGCCCGGCGTATCCTCCACTTTCACGGCAACCGCCGTAAGTGTCCCCGTTGCCGGTGCCAGATACTGGATCGAGGCAGACACGGCGACTTCCGGTACGGACTCGAGATTGGCGGCTATCCCGAAAGCCTGGTCGGCAAGGGAGAATATTGCGCCTCCATGGATCGTGCCGTTCGGGTTGAGCTTTCCGGAGGGGTCCATGGTAACCCTGATCACGCCCTCCCCTGCGCTTTCGATTCGCATACCGTTCATAACAGCGAATTCACACGAGTTGAAGACATCAATTTTTTCCTCGAGTGTCATGGACGGGTGGAAGAGAGTCATGAGCGTATCTCACATAACTATCTGCCTGATTGGACGTCATCTCCCAAATAAAGATCCCGGACCCGGGTGCCCGCCGCGGATTCTTTAAACGTGAAGCAACAACCGGTGACATATATGCAGTATGCAGAGTGCAGGGCAGGCAGGGTGTTTGTCCTGAGAATCGACGACGGAGAAGATATACTGGAAGTGCTCCGCGATTTCCTTATCGAAACGGGGGTTTCAGCAGCCGTGATCCAGATCATCGGTGCGCTCCGGGGCGGGATGATGGTCACCGGCCCGCGCGAGCCGGTGCTGCCTCCCGTGCCGGTGCGGGAAGAGATCGCCGGAGGATCGGAGCTGCTCGGGTTCGGAACCGTGTATCCCGGCGTGCAGGGGCCGGCCATTCACCTTCACGCCGCGACAGGCCGGGGCAGGGAGACCCGCACCGGGTGCGTCAGGGAAACGGCACGCACCTATCTCGTCGTGGAGGCGATCATCACCGAACTCGTGGGTATCAACGCCGTCCGGGAACTCGATGAACGGACGGGGGTCACCCTTCCCGTCTTCCGCGAAGAAAAAGTGTTGTGAGGGACGTTTGCGTATCATATGCCTCGGTGCCGAGTCCCTCGGGGCACGGTCGGCGGCCTGTTTGGTGGAGAGCGGAAGTCGGCGTATTCTTATTGATCCCGGCGTCGCTCTCGGGCCGCGCCGGTGCGGCCTGCCACCGCATCCCCGCGAACAGGAGGCGTCCCGGAGCATCAGGTCGGATATTTGCGACGCGGCAGCCCGCGCTACGGACATTGTTGTCAGCCATTACCACGGAGACCATGTCCCGCTCGCGCACCCCGATCCCTCCCAGATTGCAATTGCCGACATCCCTCTCCGGACGGGTGTGCACTTCTGGTGCAAGGGTCCGGACGGCCTCTCCCGGCAGTCACAGGCGCGGCGTGATGACCTCGTACGCTGCTGGGGACCTGCAGCCGCACAGCCGGCGGAGGGTCGCGGCGATCACATCCTCTGCTGCTCGCCTCCCGTCCCCCACGGCATCCCGTATGGACGGGGCGGTGCCGTCATGATGACGTGCATCACGGATGAAAACGAGCGGTTTGTCCATGCCTCGGACATCCAGCTGTTAAACGACGAGGCGATCGACCAGATCTGCCGGTGGCGCCCGACAGTCGTGTTTGCATCAGGTCCGCCCCTCTCCATAACCGCCATACATCAGGAGGAACGCGAGAGTGCGGCCGCACGTGCACGGACGGTGCTCCGCTTCGCCCACACGCTCATCCTCGACCACCATCTTCTGCGCTCCGCCGAAGGTCGGTTCTGGCTCCGGGATACCGCGGAGGGTAAAGGGGGCAGAATTGTCTCAGCGGCTGAATTCATGGGCCGAATACCGCTCCTACTCGAAGCATCGCGTGCCCGTCTGTATCAGGAAGAACCGGCAGGCTCCTGACCGCATTCCGGCTCAAAGCCAGCCCATGCTGCTCCAGTGTTCGTAGTCATGCGCCCACTCGTCCTTCCGGGACGTGACAAGCTGCCGGAAATGCTCGCGCATAGCTTCATGGGCGACATCCTGTTCGGGATCTTTCATCTTTGTGCGGATTGCCTGACCCAGTATGCCGCCAAGATGCTTTGCCTCGGCAACCGTATCATCAGGCACGTCCGGCTGCCCCATCATGAGCTCGCCGAGACCCCCGACAATCGTGGCGCCCATTAAAAAGAGCGTCTCGTTCATATAGGTGGTGACCTCGTCGGCATGCGATCCGCCTGCAGTGCAGACGGAGCACCCGTATTTTCCCGTCAGTAGCTGGCAGTGAATGCCATCGGCGAGCCGGTCGAAGAATGTCTTCATCTGGGCCGTTACCGAGTTAATATAATTGGGAGAACCCAGCACGATGCCGTCAGCGCCGGCAATTCGATCGAGCATATCCACCATATCGTCGATATGCGGGCATTCCCCTGTTGCATAACATGCTCCGCATGCGTCGCAGTAGTCGATGTCCAGCGCACAGAGATCCACGAATTCCACGTCAGCGCCCGCGTCCCCGGCACCCTCAAGGACCGCTTCCACCAGTTTCCCCGTGTTGCTCGCATCGCCCCGCGGGCTCGCATTTATTCCAAGAACCTTCATAGTAATCCTCACCTCTCTGTAGGGTTGGAATTTCCCGTTTAAGCAGATTCGCATTTATTCCGATAAATGCTCACTAATCCGGTCCGGCCCCCCCCGTGGCCGCAGGAGACGGGCGGCCTCCCCCACACGCTTCAATCCCCCCTCGAGAAAAATAATGCCGAGTACCGATTCGACCAGCGTGCCCTTCAGGTGATCGCGATCCGCTTCGGATTCCTCATCCCCAAAACGGATGCAGTGATGGTACAGACCCCATCGGTCGGAAAGGCGTGCCATGTTGGCATTACTCTCGTACCGCTGCCTTTCTTTCGTCAGGGAACCGGCTTTCCGGATATCCTGACTCCAGATCTCCGGAAGAACGCCAATCTTCAGTGCTGCATCGCCAATCCAGGCAAGTGTTGCCGCTGCATCGGAAAGCCCGGCCATCTGCTCGAGCTCCTCCGTTGTCAGCGTGCATTCCCCTGTTTCCCGGAAATGGACCTCGATTTCTGCAAACAGGTTGCGCGTGCTGGGTTGAAACATCGCAAGAACGACAAGGTCGTTGTGGGTCAGCGGATACCCGATATCCGCCTCAATAGCAGGGATCACCGCGGACCTGACGGCAGCAATCGAAGACGCGATATAATCAAGCATACTGAGCCACCGGGCTGCCTTGCCGCGATCATGTGACCGGTTTTCGGGGAGAGATGACAGATACCGGGCAATCCCCTGCTGCAACGACAGGATGCGTCCCCCGATGTCAATAGGCTCCCATGCGAGCGTCCTGTGCATGCATCAACCTCCCCTCCGGGTCGTGGTACTATGCCAGACCAACCGATACCCGAGCAGTACGAAATCATATGCGCGCAGGTGATATTTAACTCGATGTGTGCGGATTTATAAAGGAAATTTACAAGAAAATTATTTATAGTATTAGTGCATAGGGGGGTATGCCTCGGGAGGGAAATCCTTCGACGGATATGGCCATGAAAGCTGGGAGTCAAAGGCACCACCGGCGAGAGGCCTTGACACCGCAATCATGGCATACACATGTTCAATGTACATATCAGCCATGACACAACGGGTGCACGGGACATAAACGGTATACCCGTGGACGACATAGACGTCGACTCATGGCTTCGAAATGAAATGTACAACAAACATGCTGCCACGATGCATAACACTCCTCCGGTTGAAGCGGCATACAACCGGCGGCATTGCAGGTGATGCGTCTTGGTGCCGAAAATAGTATGTCGGACGGAGAGTATTCTTCCGGGGTACAGCTGTTTTCATACGATGGATGTTTGGATCTCCATAGAACGTTCCCACTGATTCGGACTCCGCCACGATCCCGGAGCCGTACCGGAAGGAGAAGGAGAAGCGGGCGCGATAAGGAATCACCCTGCCGCCGCGGGGATACGAATTCAGGTATTCGGATAAAACGGCGGGGGAGGGGATCACTCCTCGAGGGTGGAGATATCCCCGGGATCGATACCCATCTCCTGCGCTTTGAGGACCCGCCGCATGATCTTCCCGCTTCGTGTTTTCGGGAGCGATGGTACGAAGTCAATCTCCGAAGGCATGGCAATCGGCCCGAGGCTCATTCGTACGTGATACGTTAGGTCAGACTTTAATTTTTCTGAGGCCGTATAGCCAAGTTTCAGGATAACGAACGCCTTGACAGCCTGTCCTTTCACAACGTCGGGCTTGCCGATGACTGCCGCCTCCGCGACCGCTTCATGGGAAACGAGAGCGCTTTCGACTTCAGCCGTGCCGAGGTTGTGGCCCGCGACGATGATGATGTCATCCGCCCTCCCGAGCACCATGATGTAGCCGTCTTCATCTTTCACCGCCAGATCGCCGGCAGTGTAGTAGGTATTGATGGTGTTCCAGTACTCCCGGTACCGTTCGTCGTTGTTATAGACGGTCCGCATCATGGCGGGCCAGGGTTCCTTGATTACAAGCAGCCCCCCGATTTTCGGGGGCACAGGGTTGCCCTCTTTGTCGACGACATCCGTAACAACACCCGGAATGGGTTTTCCCGCGAACCCGGGCTTCATGGTATCCCCGACAAGCGTCGTCACCATCACCATGCCCGTCTCGGTCTGCCACCACGTATCAATCACCGGGCAGGTGGATTTGCCGATCAGCCGGTAGTACCACTCGAACGCTTCGGGATTGAGTGGTTCGCCGACCGATCCGATAATGCGGAGCGAATCGAGCTTGTACCGGGACGGCCACTCGTCACCGAATTTCATGAACATCCGGATAGCAGTCGGTGCCGTGTAGAAGATGGTCACGCCGAAATCCTCGATAATACGCCACCAGACACCCGGATCGGGATAGTCAAGAACCGACTCGGTGATAAGAACAGTCGCGCCGGCCGCGAGCGGGCCATAGACGATATAGCTGTGGCCGGTGATCCACCCGGGATCCGCCGTACACCAGAGCACGTCATGCTCCTTGACATCGAAGACATATTTTGTCGTGTAGTAGGTCCCGACCATGTAGCCACCGCAGGTGTGCACGATGCCCTTCGGAGGGCCTGTCGTGCCGCTGGTATACAGGATGAACAGGGGATCCTCGGCATCCATGACCTCCGGTTCGCACACGGGTTCGACGTTCTCCATAATTTCATGGAAATCGAGTTCCATCTCCGAGTACAGCTCAAGTTGCGGCTTCGTCCGCCGGAGGACGATTATACGCTCGACCGACGGTGCATTCACAACGGCCTCATCCACGATCGATTTCAGGGGAACTCTCTTTCCGCGCCGGTTGCCCACGTCTGCCGTGATGACGATCTTCGCCTTCGCGTCACGAATCCTGGCATTGAGTGCCGAGGCGCCGAATCCCCCATACACTATGCTGTGTATTGCACCGATGCGGGCACAGGCAAGGATGGCAATGACTTGCTCCGGCACAAGCGGCATATAGAGGCAGATAGTATCTCCTTTCTTCACACCGAGCTTTTTAAGTGCGTTTCCAAAGCGCAGCACCGCACGGTACAACTGCCGGTAGGTGATGACCCGTTCGTCGCCCTCTTCTTCGCCGCGCCAGATGAGGGCCACCTTGTTCCTGTTCGCACTGGTAACATGCCGATCGAGGCAGTTGTGGGTAATATTGAGTTTTCCGTTCACGAACCACTGTGCGTAGGGGTGTTTCCAGTCCTTCACGCGATCCCAGGGACGGAACCACTCCAGTTCTCCGGCGATATCCGCCCAGAAAGCGTCTGGATCGTCCAAAAATCTCTGATAAGCGGTTTGGTAGTCCCCTATCCAAGATTCTTTCAGGTACGAGGAATCGGGTGTGTATTCGGTGTCTTCCAGTTTCACATCAAACGATTCTGCCATGGGTATTCTCCACTATGATTCATCACGTTAATTTTTGCCGGTGATGCACATTTGCTGTGCATTTACAGATAAACATCATGATAAATAATGATAAATGTTCCCTCTGCACAACACATATGCAGTGCATATGATCGGGAACGTACATCCTCTCGCAGAAATCAGGGAGCTGCTCCGGAAATACCCAAAGGGGCTGAGCATTTCAGAAATCGCCCGGATGCTCGGCCAGCACCGCAACACCACCGCAAAATACCTCGACATCCTGCAGTTCCGCGGGGACGTGGACCAGAAGCAGATCGGGACCGCGAAGAACTATTTCCCTGCCCACCGGATAGCAGTATCCTCCCTGCTGCACTTCTCCCCGTTTCCCGTTGTCATCCTGAATGGGAGGACCGAAGTTGTAATGGTCAATGGCGCCACCCTCGCCCTTTTCGGCTGCACCCTCGACGTCCTCTACGGTGAGCCAGCCGGAAACCTTCCCATCCCGCTTTTCAAGGACAGGGCTCTTCTGGACCGGTACCATGACACCCTTCACGGGGCGAAAGGATCAGTACGGCTCCATACCGTTCTCGCAGGAGGAGAGTGCGATCTGCTTGTCCATCTTATCCCGGTCGTCTTCGACACGGGAAGGGAGGGATGCGCCCTTGTCCTCCTGAACGAGACTCCGGCACGTGATCTGGCTGAGCGGGCGGCACGGTGGCAGCAGCGGTATGAGGCGCTTCTCGCCGACACGACCGAATGGGTCATCCACCTCCGACCCGACATGACGATCTCCTATGCTGGCGACGCATTCTGCAGACGGGCCGGAAAGACACATGAAGAACTCACCGGATTCCGGTTTACTCCGATACTCTCACCCGCAGACCAGACACGGGTGCGCGAGGCCCTTTTCGCAGTCACCCCGGAAGCGCCCCTGCAGACCCTCGAAGTGAGAACAATAAGGAGCGACGGCGAAGTCTGCCGCGAACAATGGAGCTTCCGGGGGATATTCACGGCAAACAGCACACCTGCCGAATATCATTGCATCGGGCGGGACACGACAGCATTCCGGCAGATGGAGGCCGAACTTTCCCGGTACCGGGCAGATCTTGAGTCCCTTGTCAGCGAAAGGACACAGGAGATGCAGGAAGCGAACCAGAACCTCCTGCAGGTCATTGCAGAAAAGGATGAGGTGGAGCGTGAGCTCATCTTTACCCGGTTCGCATTCAACCATGCATCTGATTCGATCCTTCTCTTCGACCGTCAGGGAGTGGTGTACAGGGCGAACATGACAGCCGGCGAACTGCTCGGGTACACACCCGGTGAGCTTCATGAGACGACTGTGTTTACCATCAATCCCTCAATATCGCGAGCCGCGTGGGACCGCATGTGGAAGGAAGCACTGCCCGGCAGAAAAGAACGGACCCGTTCCGTGCACAGAAAGAAGGACGGACACATTTTTGACGTGGAAGTGTCACGCACCTTCGTCGAGTTCGGAGAGAAAATGTATTTCTGTTCGATTGCACGGGAAATAACGCCAGAATAGCGTCAGTCTTCCGGCCCGCCCGGAGGCAGGATCGCCAGCAGGCATCCCGTCGCGGTTCGCTCCGCTTTACCGGATTCTACCAGTTCAGACAGGATTGCCCCGAGATCACCGTCACTGACGGCAATACCAAAGCGTGCGAGGAGGGCTTTTCGAACCTCCGCGCCCGAGAGGGGAACGGACGAGAGTACCCGCCCGACAAACCCGCTCACATCCTCGAACGCCGCCCAGGGGTATATGATCCACCGCCACTCACCTACCCGTTCCGCATAATAATCAGGAATATATGCAGATGTGTCCTTGTGCTGAAGCACAGCGGTCCGAATTTCTGCGGGATGACATGTGTCCAGGTACCGGACAGCCGCATCGAGCGTCTCCCCCGTATCGGTCACATCATCGACGACGAGCAGTCGCAAGCCCCGAACAGTAATGGAAAGCGGAAACATGACCTTCGCGCTCTCTTTTTTCTGTGCGGCACTGCCCCAGTGCTCAATTTTTATACTGGTCAGCTTTTCATGGAGCAGAAAATCGCATACGACCCGGGCCGGGACGAAACCGCCACGGCCGATGGCAATCACCAGATCCGGACGGTATCCGGACTCTTTAATGAGGGCGGCAAGTATTCTTGCGAGTTTATAGGAGGAGTCCCAGGAAATCAGTTCGCACGGAAACGAATCGGGCAGCATCGATGAGAAATGGAGCGTACCATCATTTAAGGAATCCGGCAGGGGGGTGCGGGCATGCCCGGACATGAGGCAAAACTCAATGCCGATCCGCATCCTACTCATCCCTGTGCGAGCCATTATCATTAAAAATGCAATCCGGGAAGGAGCGGGCCTCATTGAAAATGTGCTCACGGACGAGGGGATAGCGTGGGACGCAATCGATCTCGATGCCGGAGATCCGTTCCCCGCCCCGGAGAAGTACGATATGATCTTCCTCCTCGGCGGACCGGACAGCGCTACCGATGATACTGCCAAAATGCAATGGGAACGGGAAGCAGTTGCCGGTATACTCCGGGAGGAAATCCCGTTCTTCGGGATCTGTCTCGGAATGCAGGTCCTCGGACTGACTGCCGGGGGGAGCCTTGCGAAAAGCCCGTATCCCGAGATCGGCGTGCGCGACCCGGTGGGAAGATTATTCTGTATCACTCTGACCACCGAGGGCGGGACGGACCCACTCTGCGCCGGCCTCCCCGCATCAGTCCCCGTGTTCCAGCTCCACGGTGAGACGGTCGTTCCGGCCCGTGGCATCACCGTTCTTGCAACCGGTGACCTCTGCAGGGTTCAGCTGATAAAAACGGGCACATACGCATACGGCATTCAGGGGCACCTCGAAGCAACCCATGACATGATTATCCGCTGGGCGGACGAGGACCCGGATCTCGCGACCCTTGATCGTGACAGGCTTATAGCCGATTTCGCACAATATGAAGGGGAATATGCCAAAAATGCCCGAATTATCCTGAAAAACTTCATCGCCATCGCACGGGAGAGGGCACAACGGGCCCACGGACGGTGACCGCCCTCGTCTCATAAGGAAATGCGCACATGAAACTTGGTGTCCTGTGTTCCGGGGGAAAGGATTCGCTGTTTGCATGCTGGAAGGCAATGCAGAAGGAGGAGGTTGCATGCCTGATCACGATCATCTCTCGAAACGACGATAGCTACATGTTCCATACGCCAAACATCCGCCGGACCGCACTGCAGGCCGAGGCGGCGGGACTGCCCCTCGTGGAGGTTGAAACAGAAGGCGAGGAGGAGGCCGAACTCGGGGATCTCACGACAGCAATCCGGTATGCTGTAGAGCACTTCGGGATCGAGGGGATTGTCACCGGCGCTATCCTCTCTGTCTACCAGGCGACACGAGTCCAGCGGATCTGCCACGAGCTTGGCCTCTGGTGCTTCAATCCCCTCTGGCACGCCGACCAGGAAACCTACATGGAGGAGCTCATCGGGGCCGGATTTGAAGTGATCATCGCCGGCGTTTTCTCAGCGCCCTTCGACGAGACATGGCTGGGCCGGACAATCGATCGGGAAATGCTCTGTGAACTGAAGTCAATCGCCGGCCGGTGGCGCATCACGCTGACCGGAGAAGGAGGTGAACTGGAGACATTCGTGCTTGATGCACCGTTTTTCCATTCGCGCATCGAGGTATCCCGGGCACATACGGCATACAAAAATCACCACGGGCGATACCTGATCGACGAGGCGGTGCTGGTGGCAAAATGATCCTCCTCGTCGATCTCTGTCATACGCCGGAATCTCTCAGCAGGGACGAGTTCGTAGGCCCCATTGAACGGATTGTTACCGGAACAGGGGAGACTGTGCGGGTGCTTCATTACACCCGGTTAACAAATCCGGAACAGGCCGCTCGCGCCGATGCGGTGATTCTCTGCGGAACGGCACTCGCCGATAATAATTTCCTGAACGCTGAAGGTGCCTTTTCATGGATTCCTGCCTGTCCCTGCCCTGTGCTCGGCATCTGCGCCGGCATGCAGGTGATCGCCCGCAGTTTCGGCGGGACTGTCACCTCCCGGTGCGAGATCGGCATGACCGATATCCGTATTGTAGCGGCGAACGGACTCCTGGGAAAGCCCCGTACTTTCCCGGCTTATGAGTTGCACGGGTTCACCGTCGGCTCTCCCGGACCTCTCACCGTCCTTGCCGAATCGGAATGCTGCATCCAGGCTGTCCGTCACCCTTCCCGGCCCGTATACGGGGTCATGTTTCACCCGGAAGTTCGCAACGACTGGGTGGTCGAACGCTTTCTCCGGCTGGCAGGTGCGCAGGGCGCCATCTCACCCTGACGACGAACGGGGACGGGATTTTGATCCATGATGCACATTTATTTTTACTGCAGCCCAACATGGCTGACAGAACCCTTATGATAACCGTGCTCATGGTCGACGATGACATGTCCCTGCTTGATGACGCTCACCGGTATCTTGGAAGGGATCCTGAAATCAGGCTTGAAACGGCGCTTTCCGGCGAGGAAGCACTGCGTCTTTTTCAGGGGGGGAAACCAGATGTCATTGTCTCCGGTTTTGACCTGCCCGGCATGAACGGTATCGAGCTATTTCGCACAGTAAGGGAGCGTAATAGTGAGATCCCGTTCATCATCGTCACCGAGGGTGGGCATGAGGACGTCGTCATCGATGCGTTGAACGCCGGTGTCGATTTCTATCTCCGGAAAGGCGGAGAGCCAACAGCACTCTTTGCCGAACTCAGCAAATTTATCAGGCAGATTATGAACTGTTGCCTAACAGAGCGATCACTGCGGCAGAGCGAGAACCTGCTCCGCACTATCATCGATCACCTGCCGGATGCGACATTCGCTATCGACACCAACGGCAGAGTTGTTGCCTGGAACCATGCCATTGAGACAATGACGGGCGTCCCCTCCGGAGAGATGATCGGGAAGGGGGATTATGAATATGCCATTCCCTTTTACGGCACCCGCCGTCCGGTTCTCATCGACATGGTCACAAAGCCCGAAGAAGGAATCGCGCTGTATAATGAGATTAAGCATAACGGGCATTTTATCGAAGCAGAAACCATGATCTCCCGGCCAGGAGGAAAAGAGAGGATTCTCTGGGTAAAGGCAACCCTGCTGGTCGATGACAACGGCAATCCCGAAGGCGCTATCGAATCGATCAGGGACATCTCCGAAAACCGGCTTCAGACTATTCTGCGGGAGGGCGAGGCTAAATACCGGCAGCTTGTCGACCATGCCAGAATCGCCATCGTTGTCGCTCAGGAGGGCAAAATCAGATTTATGAACCCGTTCGGTCTTGAGGTGTTCGGCCTCACGCCGGAATCGGTTGCCGGTATGCCGATGGAGCAGCTGATTCATCCGGACGACCGGTCGATGGTGCTCACGCGGCATGAACAGCGCCTTGCCGGAAAAACGGTGCCGAGCAGTTACACGTTCCGCATCATCGACCGCAACGGCTCGGTGCGCTCTATAGAGATCAATGTCATCATGTTCTCGTGGGAAGGTAAACCGGCCACTCTGAATCTGCTTTTCGATATCACGGAGCGGAGGAATGCCGAAGCTCTTCTGCGCGAGCGGGAAGCGGTACTGCGGTCCATTTTCACGGCTTCCCCGGTAGGAATCGCAATGATTGCCGAGAGCACCATTCTTGAAGTGAATGATACATTCTGCGTGATGACCGGCTATGCACCCGGAGAACTCATTAACCAGAGAACGCGTGTGCTCTATGACGATGATACAGAATACACAGCCGTCGTAAATACGATTGCCGACGGCATCCGCACAACCGGCACGGGAAGCGTGGAAACGCACTGGCGGCGGAAAGACGGCTCCATCGTCGATATACTCCTTCAGTCGACACTCATTGATCCGGCCTCCCCTGAGTCCGCCCAGAGTTCTGTTGCCATGGACATTACCGAACAGAATAAGGCGGCGGCAGAATTGGGGGCAAGTGAGCAGCGGTTCAAGGATATGGCTGAGATGCTGCCTCAAACGATATTTGAAGCAGATACCAGCGGAAACCTGACATATGTCAACAGGCAGACTTTTCCGTCATTCGGCTTCACGCCGGAGGATTACAGGCGCGGCATAAACATTCTCGATGCACTGATACCCGAAGACAGGGACCGCGCACGGGAAAATATCGGGCGGATAATGGAAGAGGGCAGGCATCCGGGTTCGCAATACACCGCCCAGAGAAAGGACGGGACGACGTTTCCGGTCATGATCTCCTCCGCACCAATCATGAAAGACGGAAAGACGACCGGACTGCGGGGATTCGTCATCGACATCAGTGAAATAAAAAAGGCGGAAATGGCGCTCAAACGGGCGAACGAACGCCTCAACCTGATGAACAGCATCACCCGCCATGATATTCTCAACCAGATTACTGTCCTGCAGGGTTTCCTTGCACTGGGTAAAGAGAAAACATTCGCCGCGGACATGCTGTCCCTGATCTCCAAACTGGAGATGGCAACGGAGACTATCCGGCGACAGATCGGTTTCACCCGTGACTATCAGGATATCGGCGCCCAGTCGCCGGGATGGTTCTCCGTCGAAGCACTGATCCGTACTGCCGCATCAATGCTCCCGATGGCTGGTGTTGCCCTCACGATCGACGTCGAAGGGATTGCAATCTTTGCCGATCCTCTCGTCGAGAAGGTCTTTTATA
The DNA here is from genome assembly GCA_016926855.1 of Methanomicrobiaceae archaeon. Classification (GTDB taxonomy): domain Archaea; phylum Halobacteriota; class Methanomicrobia; order Methanomicrobiales; family Methanomicrobiaceae; genus LKUD01. The sequence continues at coordinate 253,572 of JAFGNT010000018.1, forward strand.
ACCTTCTGGAGAATGCACTCCGGTACGGCGAGACACTGACAACCATATCAATCAGTGCCCGCCCGGACCAGGACGACCTCATTATCATGATCGGCGATGACGGCATTGGCATCCCTGTTTCTGAGAAGAAGCGCGTTTTTAACCGTGGTTATGGTAAAAACACGGGATACGGACTTTTCCTCGCACGGGAAATCCTGTCAATCACCGGCATGACCATTCAGGAGACCGGCGCACCGGAATCGGGGGCGTGCTTTTCCATACGGGTGCCGGCCGGGGAGTTCCGCCACGAAATCCCGTGACAGGAGATAGTCCTGATCCGCGACACCGCCTCACACCTTCCCGAAAGGAGAGGATTACCCCCTCCGTCAGCATCGGAGAGTTCGAAAAGCGCACGATCGGGATCTTGCGCTGCCACGTCAGAAGCTCACGGATCGGCACAACGGAACAGGGACCCAATGCCTTTATACAGGGTGGTGACCTCTCATACTCGTAGTGAAATCATTGAAGCCTTCCCAAATTGCAGCCATCATCCTGGTTGCACTCTTTCTCTCGCTAACGACCATTATTCGGCTCCTCGGAGACTGGTTCTGGTTTTCTGCCGTTGGATACGAGAGCGTTTTTTCAACCGTGCTCATCACATCGGTGGTTCTTGGGCTGATCTCGTTTATCGTCTTCTTCGGTTTTGCCTACGGAAACGCCGTCTTCGCGGCGCGTACAGCGGTGCGGGGGCAGGGGATGCCCCGGGCGCGGCTCATCGAAGTAGCCCTCATCGCCGGTATTGCGGGTTTCTTTGCGGCCCTTTCCGCAGCAGGATCGTGGGAAACCATCCTGAAATTTATTCACCAGACGTCCTTTTCGACAGCCGAGCCCCTTTTCAACCTTGACGTCGGCTTTTACCTCTTTTCCCTCCCCTTTTTCTCCTTTCTTGTTAGCTTTTTCCTCGGACTGTTCATATTCACGACACTGCTGTCGGCGCTGTCATTCCTGATTCAGGCGATGAAAATCAGGATCCGCGAAGGCCGTACCCCGTACGTGGTCGTAGACGGGGGTGAAGATTTCGACTGGATGGGATTTTTAAAGCAGTTCCTCCCCCACTTAAACGCCCTGCTGTTCCTTATCTTCACCGCGCTCGCCGCGCGGCTGTGGCTGGCACGTTTTGATCTGCTCTTTTCACCCACCGGAGCGGTATACGGGGCGGGGTATACGGACGTGCATGTGACACTCACGGTTCTCTCGATCCTGACGTTCGTTGCGTTCGTCATCGGCATCGGATTTCTGGTCAACGAGAAGTTCAAACGCGTGGATCTCATCAAATACGGAATCCTTTCGTTCGTGGGAATCGCTTTTGTGGGTCTCCTTGCCACCGGTGTCATGCAGAGCCTCGTGGTCGAACCGGATGAATCCAATCTCGAGAGGCCGTACCTCGAATATAATATCCAGAGCACGCTGGCGGCATACGGGCTTGATGAGGCTGATGAACGGCTTTTCCCCGTCAGTTACTCCCTCACGGGCGATGACATCCGCGCCAACAACGCGACCGTTAAAAATATCCGGCTGTGGGACTGGAGGCCGCTAAAAACGACATACGAGCAGCTGCAGCTCTTCCGGACCTATTACACCTTCTATGACGTCGATGTGGACCGCTACATGCTGGACGGCATGTACAAGCAGGTGCTGGTATCTCCGCGGGAGATGAACAGCAGAAACCTGCCTGCACAGGCGCAATCGTGGGTGAATCGCCACCTCGTCTATACCCACGGCTACGGGGCCGTGATGAATCCCGTCGATGTCGTATCTGCCGGCGGTCTCCCGAGCTTCTACCTCAAGGATATCCCCCCGTCCTCGGATTATATCCAGCTGGATGAGCCGCGTATCTATTTCGGCGAGGTCACCACGGATTACGCCGTGACCGGCACAAGCACGGACGAACTCGACTACCCGGCCGGGGAGCAGAACATCTATACCACCTACGCGGGGACCGGAGGAGTCGCTCTCTCCGACATTGTTCGTAAACTCGTATATGCCTCCCGTTTCGGTTCGATCGAGCTTCTCGTATCGGGCTCACTGGAACCGGACAGCCGCATCCTCCTGCACCGGAGCATCAAGGACAGGGTCGGAACTATCGCCCCATTCATGTCGTATGATCCCGATCCCTACATTGTCATTGCCGACAACAGGCTCTTCTGGATTCTCGACGCCTATGTCACCTCTGACCGGTACCCCTATTCGGCACCGGTACAGGTGCAGGCCATCAGTCCCCGGCCGCTGAATTATATCAGGAACAGTGTCAAAGTGGTCATCGATGCATACAACGGCGATGTCACGTACTATGTCGTCGAACCCGGTGATCCGCTGACTCAGACGTACCAGAAGATGTTCCCCGATCTCTTCAGGGACTTTGACGAGATGCCTGCGGAGCTTCGGGAACATATCCGTTACCCGCAGGGCATATTCGAGATCCAGGCCTTTCTCTACACGACATATCACATGAAGGACCCGCGGGTTTTCTACAACAGAGAAGACCAATGGGTGTTTCCCGATGAGGTGTACCGCGGTTCCCGGCAGCCCATGGAGCCGTATTACATCATCATGAAAATTCCCGGCGAGCAAACAGAGGAATTCATCCTGATGCTGCCTTTCACCCCGCGGGGCAAGGAGAACATGATCGGCTGGATGGCCGCACGGTCGGACCCGGCCAACTACGGGGAGCTGATTGTGTACCAGTTTTCCAAACAGGAGCTGACCTACGGCCCCATGCAGATCGAAGCGAGGATCGACCAGGATACCGAGATTTCGCAGGATATCACGCTCTGGTCCCAGTCGGGATCGTCCGTTCTGAGGGGGAACACGCTCATCATCCCGATAGAGAATTCGATCATCTATGTCGAGCCGCTGTACCTTGAGGCAACCGAGAAGGGGACGCTGCCCCAGCTCCAGCGGGTTATTGTCGCATACAACGACCGCCTGACGATGCAGGAGACCCTCTCCGATGCCCTTGATGTCATCTTCGGGGAAGGCACAGGCACAGGAACGGGTGAAGAACCCGCTCTCCCGATCTCAGAAGGCGATGCGGAAAAACTCGCGAAGATTGCCGAGCTCTATGACAGAGCACAGCAGGCGCTCGCAAAAGGCGACCTCGGCCTCTACCAGCGGTATATCAACGAGATCGGATCACTCGTATCGGGATGATGGCTCCCCATCATCCCTCTTTTCGCCCGCTTTCCGGGGTATTTGTCACTGTCTAGGTCTCAACCGGGTATCCCGCATCCACCCATGCGCCGTAGTTCCCTTCGAGCCGGTAGACATTGATAAATCCTGCATCGACCAGTTTCTGTGCCCCCGCGATTGCGACACTGTCGACGTGGCAGTATACCAGATAGATCCCTTCTTTGTCCAGTGTCGGGATGGCCGCGTCGAGCGATCCGTCGCCCAGGTAATAATGCACGGCACCGGGCAGATGCCCGGCATCATAGTGGGGGGAGACATCGATAATCACGAGATCGGGTGTCGTATCGATCAGATCCTTCGCCTCCGAAGGCGGGAGATCCGTATAAGACGGCACCGGTGTTTCCGTTGCTGCCGGTGTTTCACCCGTTGTGGGAACGGCGGTTGGTGTTGGTGTTGGTGTCGCCTGATCTCCGCCGGTCGTGCAGCCTGCCGCGAGAAGAGCGACAAGGAGGATTAAACCCACTATTTTTTTCATTCCAATCATCTCTCAATAATTCCCTGAACACCCCCGTTAGGGAAGCACTCCACGAAAAAGATATCTCCGAAAGCGTTTCGCTGTCGGGGAGGAAAAATGGGTCCGGATACCGGCCAACCGCCCCTTTCAGTTTCGGAGCGGGGACGAAACCGGCATCACCCGGGAGTGGTACGCACGCGGAGCAGTAAAATACCGGGGGGCTGTATGTCACAGAAAGCCCCAAGGATTATAAAAATCAACGGTGATTGACTCCTGTATCAGGCCGGAGAGAGACATGATGGTGAACCTGCGTATCGTAACTTTCCTGAGCATTGCCATTTTCCTCTTTTTCCTCGTTTGTACCGGAACCGTGGGTGCGGAGTGCCCGAAGGGCTGCGAGTGCATGACGCCGGAGACAGCACTGAAAAATGGTTATACCCCCTGCAGCGGGCAGCAGATCCTCTGCGGATATGATACATTCCAGAATCCGATGTATTGCTACCAGATACCGGTTACGACCAAAACTCCCACGCCGACGCCGACAACCGCACCGCCCACGACCACTCCGACACCGACTCCGCCGCCCACCACACCGGTACCTGCCACATGCCCGTCCCCCTGCACATGCACGGGCACTGCGGAAGCACAGAACGCCGGACTGGACCTCTGCGGGGGCAAGCAGATCCTCTGCGGCTACGATCAGGTGCAGAATCCGATGTACTGCTGGCAGATTCCGGCGACGACCGTCCCGACCACATCGGCAACGCCGACGGAATCACCGACACCCACGACAGTCCCCCCGACAACCGTCACTCCGACGGCATCGCCGGTACCTGCCGCCACGACCGTACCTCCGGCAACCGCAACGCCGACACCAACGCCAGCCGCATACAGCTCCGCATTCCTCGACACCCGGACGATTCCGGAAAAACCCGCTCTCGGGGACCGTGTACGCTATATCGTCACCGCAGCCGATCCCGATGCCACGCGGGTGATCGACATCTGGATGGACGGGCGCCATGTCACCACCTGCCATGACGCCGCCTGCGAATACATCTCCCCGCCGGTCGCGTCCGATCCTTTCTTCGGCGCAGTCGCCGCAGACCGCTCCGGCGTCCTGCACGCCGAAGGGTCGGTGCCCCCCGATGAATACGCCCGTCTCGCACCGGGAGACACGGATCGCGACGGTGTGGACGATCTCTGGGACACCTGCCCGGACATTTCCAATCCCGACCAGGCCGATACCGACGGCGACGGCGTCGGGGACGCCTGCGATGCCTGCTGCCCGGCATGCGGCGCGGACGGCACGTCCCTCCTGGATCCTGATTACTGCTGTGCGGATCTCGACCGACTGTACTACCCCTCCTCCGAATCGGCATACACCTGCCGGGACGCGTTATCGGAGTATGACGACGATACGGGACGGGTCAGCTACTACTGGGAGGACCTCTACGGCGCCGTGACCCGGAACGGCTGCGGATGCACCGATACGGACGGTGGTGCAGAAACATTCACCTCAGGTAGCGTCTACATCGAGCGCCAGACTGAGGAGAGCTGCACTGATATCTGGAACGAGATGCGGGGAACGTTCGTGCGCCCCTGCACGCCCGCCCGGACGACCTGCGAGGAGTATGCCGACCGGTGCGTGAACGCAACCCATATCGAGGAATTTTCCTGCGGGACCGACGGCCTCGTGAGCACCATCACCGCCTGCCCCTACGGCACGTGCGAGCACGGTGCCTGCACCTGCCCGGATACGGACGGGGGGAACAATCCTTACGTGCAGGGAACAGTGGCAGGACAGACTGATTACTGCTGGAATGCGTTAAGCCTCGTGGAATACACCTGCGGGCTCGACTATGCGGGCCATTTTGCTGCGCACAGCAGCCTGATTACCTGCCCGTTCGGCTGCGATTCGGGCGCCTGCGTCTGCGAGGACTCGGACGGCGGGCTCAATTACGACAGAAGGGGGCGTATCGGCACGAACGAGGATTACTGCACCGACTCCCGGACGCTTGTCGAATATTACCCGGACCGCTCGGGCGGCGGATGTGCGGCTGCGACCGTGACCCACACCTGCGACGGGCTCTGCAGTTTCGGGGCGTGCCAGGCAGCCACGTGCGACGACCGCATCCAGAACCAGGGCGAAGAAGACGTGGACTGCGGCGGGCCCTGCGACACCGCCTGCGACCTCTGCCATGCGGATGATCTCCCCGACGTCTTTGACTGGCGCGACTGGCTGGGTGTGAACTGGATCACGGAGGTGAAAAACCAGGGCAATTGCGGCTCATGCTACGCCTTCGCCACTCTCGCGGCAATGGAGGCGACCTACAATATCGAGAACGCCGCTGCGTTCCGGGCGGGAACGCTCGATTTCGGCCTCTACCCCCGCATCAACGCGCGGGGCTTTCCGGAGCTCGACCTCTCCGAGCAGGCGATCGTCTCCTGCTGGGGTGCCGCGGGAGCGGGCAGCGGCCATTGCTGCGGCGGATGGCCGGGGCCATACCTCTTCGACTACATCCAGGATGACGGCGTACCCGACGAGACCTGCTTCCCGTACAGCGACGAAAGCACCTCATGCGGCGAGATCGAAACCCCCGGGTGCTTCCGCCGCTGCAGCGACTGGGGCTCACGGGTGTGGACGATCTCCCGGGAGCGGGACGTCGGCGACAGTGCGGCGGACGGGATCGAGGAGAGTCGCGTGAAGCGGGCGCTGGTCTGCTACGGGCCGGTGATCTCCTGCGACTACAACGCAGGCGACCCCGGCGCCTCCCACTGCATTCTCATCATCGGCTGGAACGAGATCACCCGGGAATGGATCATCAAAAACAGCTGGGGTGACCTCTGGTCGCGGGGGAGCGAATCCGGAGGATTCGGGTCGATCCCTTATGACCACCGCTGGACCTCCACCTCATGGTGGGAAGTGAACGAAAAATGGAACGTCAGGGGGGTGAGGCAGGGATGACCCGACCTTCCCTGTACCTGCTCCTCGCCCTGCTCCTTATCGCCGCACCGGCAGGAGCGCTTCGCGATCCCGCGATGGTGTACTGCACGGAGCTCGGGTACGAGTATGTCCCGGTCATGACCGATACGGGGCAGGTCGACGCCTGCAGACTCCCCGACGGCCGCTATATCAGGACATGGGATTTCCTCGCGGGGATATCGGCTCCCGAGACGGGCTACTGCGCACGGCAGGGCTATGAAACGAAGACCATCCGTGACTGCGACCGGTGCTCGCCGGTGTATTCCTGCACCTGCGCCGTCTGCATGCTCCCGGACGGGTCCGAGGTGGAGGTAACCACTCTCATGGCACTTGATTTCAGGGAATTCAGCCCTGTTTCAGCCACATGCGGCGACGGGGTCTGCACCGTCGGCCCCGAGAACCACACTGCCTGCCCGGCCGACTGCTCCTCGGGCGGCGGCGACATCTGCTGCGACGGGGTGCAGGATGGTATCTGCGATCCGGACTGCCGCCCCGAGCAGGATCCCGACTGCCCGGTGGAGACGGTGGAGCCGACAGGACAGGCCGTCCCCGGATTTGCCGTGATAGCAGCGGCAGGGGCACTCGCTTTTACCGCCTGCGTGAGAAAACGGTAATTTTTTTCAGGAAATACGCGAGCGCTCCTGCGATTGAAAGGTATCACTCCTTCGGCCGCGTTGTCTCCTCCGTATGCGATCCTGCACCAAGCACTTCTCCAAGCCCGGCAATCGCCCGTTCCGTCCTCGGGCATGTGAACTGATAAACGCCCGAATAACTCGCCATATCCGCTGCAAGTCTCCGCACATCCTCTATTGTGTCAAGATCATACCAGACCGGCAGCAGATACCCTGAGAGACCTTTTCCCCGTGTCCTTTCAAGCGTCATGCTGCAAACCCGTGATGTGCTCCACGGCATGTCGGAAAACAGAGCAGGGAGGTGCTGACGGCTCCCAATGAGATAATACCCGCCGTCGTCACAAGGGCCCAGCACGACATCCCTAAAATCGAGCCGCCGGAGCGCCTTCGTGAGACACTCCGCGGGCAGGTGTGGAGTGTCGCTTCCCATGAGGATCACCTTCCCGTATCCCATGGAGAACAGTCTCTCTGAGATCCCGGAGAGTTTTCCACCCAGATCTCCATCACCCTGCGCAATGCACCGGACCCTCTCCGGTGCCATCCGGGAAAAGAAATCCCCCGCTGTCTCCGGGTCATATGCGACGAAACAATCAGCATCCCGGATTCCTGATACGTTTAAGACAGTATCACGGAGAAACGCACCATACAATTCTGCAGCTGCCAGCGGTGTGAGCGGCGGGCAGAGGCGTGTCTTGACGGTGCCCGGCACCGGTTGTTTTGCCATGATCACAATGGCATTCCGGGGACTGTTCAGATTTCTCTCCTCCGCCCGATCCAGAGACCCCGTCCCACTTTTCCGGCATCTGCGGCGTCTGCCCAGAGTGCGACTCCGCGAACGACCGCCTGATAGAGATCCGACCCGAACCGGTTCATGATCGGTACCCGGAGATCTCCTTCGAGCGTGTCCCGGTACGCCTGGCAATGGTCGGCAAAGTCCCTGCTTAAATCGTCTGCGGCTGATACGAGAAACCCATTCTCCCGGAGGAGCCCCGCATACCCTTCAAGCGTTCCGAGCGAGGGAAAGATCATGAAGGAGACGAGATGCTCCCACTCGCTTTCGGACATAACTCCCGTCTGGATCCAGTCGGTAAAAGCAATCACACCTCCGGGTCTGATCACGCGTGCGGCCTCGGAAATCAGCCTCTCTTTATCAGTCACATAGCACCAGGCATCCTGCCCCCAGATAATATCGAATGTCGATGCCCGAAACGGTATATCAAGCGCATTTCCACATTTAAAGGCAACACGCCCCGACAGGCCTGCCAACTCCGTTCTTCTGGCCGCCTCCGCCACCATTTCCGGTGTTGCATCGAGGCCGGTAACCCGGCATCCATACGTCCGGGCGAGGTGCCGTGCCGGACCCCCAAGCGCACTGCAGATATCAAGGACGTGGACGTCTGCGGTCACACCGGCCCTCTGTGCGAGTTCATCTGTCGAATGTCCGCCCCCGACGTGGATTTCTTCTCCCATTACCATTTCCCAGATTTCGCCAACCGCTCCGGCGTATGCCCCGGTCACGTCAGCGATCGTGACATCCTGTCTTCTCTCAATCATGTGTATCACCACCTGTTGTGTAGGGGCAGTTCGGATCCTCCCCCATCATATCCCCGGACGTATAATATGCCGTCGCCCGGCACCCCCAGCAGACAGGCTTGTTCTGGCAGGTCGTGCATTTATTGGGCGTTTCTCCGTTCCGGAGCGGTGCAAACGTCAGCTCTCGCCGGTTTTTGTTGATGATCTCCCGAAACGGCATCTCGCCGATATTTCCAAAACTCTTTCTGATAACAGAACAGGGTGTCACATCCCCGTCAACCGTTACACAAACAATCCCGCTGCAGTAGAACTTGTTCACATCCATCGTGCTCATCGAAAGAGGTGATCCGGGATAATTCACCCGGTCCCGGACATCGATGGCATGCCGGATCTCATCAGGTGTCGGGACCCATTCCGGGTGCTCCGCCCCGAGCCCGGCCATGCAGATCTGTGTCAGGCACGTCCGGATCCCTTTGGAAGCGAAGAATCGTATCGTTCTTTCGACATCTTCTCCTGCGAGCGGCCGGGTAAATGTGATGCAGTTAATGATCTCGTCCGGATTCTTGCCACACCTGAGGAGATGCTCCACCCCCTCGAGAATCGCACGGATCTTCCCCGCGGGATTTCCCGTGTGGAGGGCTCCATAGATCGTCTCATCGAGGGTGTCGAGATGAACGCTGATAAAACCGCCATCTGAGGCTTTCACAACCTGTTCTGCAACCAGAGGATCGGAGAGAGGCATGCCGCTCGTCCAGATGTTGTTTTTCAGGCCACGACCCTGTGCTGCCTCTATCAGTTCGTACCAGTCGCTTCTCATGAGGGGATCTCCGCCCAGCCAGTCGATAGCACGCACATCCAGTGCCACCGCCTCGTCAAGAAGCCGGATTATACTCGCCTTTGGCAGTTCCGCAGAGGGTGCGTCTTCCGCTGCCGCGTAGCAGTACCGGCAGCCCTGCGGACAGGAAAGACACGACTCGATCTGGACCGAGTACACCTTTGATTCCTCAAAAAAACGGGTGACTTCCGACGAATCGGGGTGAAGGCACCCTCCGCTGACCACGGAATCGGGTTCAGCCATCTTACCGACGCCCCCCCCTGCCGATGTCAGTACGGGCCTGATTACTATACAGGAAATGTGTGAAATACAATATAGACATTCGTGATCATTCTCCGAAGATTCCAATAGATGCAAGCGGGAGGAGGAGCATCAGCACCGCCCAGTAAAAGCCGGCCCGGGACACCCGGAATCTCCCGATGGTTTTCACGTATCGTTCCATGATGGCGAGGATGACGAGGATGACGAGCATTGCGTTGAAGATCGACGTCGAGGGTTCGTGTTCGACGGAGAGAGAGAAGGAACGGATCAGCGGCGTACCGGCGGACGAGGAAGGAGATGAACGGCATATGGGCAATTCCTATGTATGCAAGGGTGAGGAGGTGAATCCTGAGCCAGGCATTCAGCCGCGGGGGTGGTCGGACGAGGTCCTTCCCCGTCTGCCGCTCAATCACAATGACAGCAAGCATTAACGCAAAAAATACACCGGCAATCCCGGTTGCCGTCTCGCCCGAAAAAAAGGCGAGTTCGGCCGGGACCATAAGAAAAGATGCGATGACGGCGATAATGCCAGAGGACACTGATCGTTTCCATGAAGCAAGCCCGACGATGATGAATATAAGCGCAAACGCGAAGTTATGAGCCCAGCGCACATCACCCTCGTAGAGAGGGAAGGCAGGGCCCAGCCAGAAGACCAGCCAGGCAACTCCGAGGATCAGCACGCCGAATCCTGCTGTCATTACCCGTTCGTAATCGATCCTCATAACCGCCAATTCTGCATGTCAACTAATAAATGTGACGAGCGCTTCCGCTATTCAGATGATATGTTGGAGGGAGCAATCCCGATGCCCCTGATCTCGATCATCACGCCGGTCCTGAATGAAGAGGCAGTCATCGGGCCGTTTCTTGACAATCTTGCCCACATGCAGGGAGATTTCGAACTGATCGTCGCAGACGGCGGGAGTTCGGACGGGACGGTTGCGGCAATCGAGCAGTGCCGCCCGGAATTCCCGGCACCCCTGACACTCCTCACGGCTCCGACGGGCAGGGGTATCCAGATGAATGCAGGAGCGGCAGTCGCCCGCGGGGATATCCTCCTTTTTTTGCATGTCGACTGCACGATACCGGATGATGCCCTGTTCGTCATAAAAAAGACGTGCGAAACGGATGGCGTTGTGGGCGGTGCGTTTCGGCAGTCGTTTCCGGACCCTGATCTCTTCTTTGTCCTATCGAGCGGGATTGTTAATCTGCTCGCGAAATATACGGGAATTTTCTTCGGAGATTTCGGGATATTTATTAAAAAAGAGTTTTTTTCACAGTCCGGCGGTTATGAGCCGATTCATTACATGGAGGATGTGGAATTCTGCCGGTCAGCACAGCGGCACGGGCGTCTGGTGCAGGTCGACCGGGTTATTCTGAGCTCACCGCGCCGGTTTTTGAAGGTGGGGAGGGTGAGGCTGGTTGTAGTTTATGCACTTGCGTGTGTGTTGAACGGATTTGGGATTCGGCCGGTTTTTTTGAGGAGAATCATCTCAGACTAAAAAATCCGAAAGATTTCAGAAACCGATAATCTCCTTTGAGATCAGGATCGTTTCATTAGACTCTGTAAAAGAGAGGCGTGTTTGAGGATCGGGTGCGGCAGAGGTATTGATCAGTGATTATATTTATCATTCCTATGCACATTCCCTTATTATTCTGAGGAGAATATGATGAACTGCTCCCAAAAATTTTTCACGATCCTGTTCATTGCGGCCGCATCCATAGTACTGCTCTGCGGGGCAGCCAATGCCGTTTGTCCCTGCATGATTCCGGATGAGGCACCAGCCTCAGGATCCCTGCCCTGTGACGCGGAACAGATACCCCGTGGCTATGCCACGGAACAACAGCCAAAGTATTCCTTCCAATCGCCTTCCGTTTCTCCGACGGCTGATCCGGATTATGTCGACAACACCCCCCCGTCAATAACAATCCGTAAACAGCAGGAGACCTGGGCCCCCGGCGACCGGGTGGAGTACAGGGTAACGGCATCTGACGAGAGCGGGATTTCATATATAGAATTATGGGCAAACGGCGGCCGGCTCAGGGTATGTTTTGCCGATACCTGCGATTACGTCACCCCCCCGTTGACGTACGAGATAGAATTCGGCGTGATTGCGGCTGACCGGCACGGGAATCTCTGCCGGGAGGGAAACGTCCCCCCCGATGCAAGAGGTTTTTTCGAGTCCTCAGATGAACAGACCGGGGGGGACGTGTGCACAACCTGCACAGCGGCGTCTACTCCGCAAAAAACGGACGACTGGCGTGAAAGTCTTTTCCTGCCCTGCCGCATCCTTTCCACGTATAAAATCGCCCTCGGGGCCACCATTCACTGGGAGGCATTTCCTGATGCCGCACCGGAGAGCGAGTGCACCACCTGCAACAGTATCCAATACCTAAAGGGGGCCTGATTCCCTACATTCCCTGCAGCCAGCCAATCACTTCCCCGATGTCGGGCACCGAATGAACGGGATAGATCTTCACCCGGGCAACCTTTCCGTCTTCGCCGATGAGGATATTCGCCCTTTCGGAAAAGCCGTTCGCTGCCCGGAAGATGCCGTACTGCCGGGCAACCTCGCCATGAGGCCAGAAATCACACAGGAGCGGGGTCCGGGTGATTCGAAGCGTTTCTGCCCATGCCCGTTTGCAGGGAAGGGAATCAACGCTGATGCCAAAAGCGACGGCATTCGCCGATTCGAAAGTCTCCCGGTTATCTTCGAGCGATGTCACCTGGGCGGCGCAGTAATCCGTCCATGCAAGGGGGTGAAATGAAAGGAGCACCCGTTTGCCTGCATATTCATAGAGATCAACGGTTTTATCCCGCTGATCCTTGAGTGAGAAATTCTTTGCCGGATCCCCCGGACGAATGAGCCGTGCCTGTTTCATGATATCACCTTTCTGTTCACTACTCCATGCTTCTATTTCAGTCCTGTGGCAGGGCACTCCGGCATCGCCGGGATCACCGGCGGTGTGGAGGCGGCGGCCGGATCTCACCTTTCCGGTGACACAAGGATTGAAGAGGCCGGAGGATGATACCTCCGTGATACGAATCCTGTCATGAACCCGATGCCCGCACTCCTTCTCGCTGATGGCGATCACCATTCTCTTTCTGCAGTGGAGACGTTTCTGCACTCTCTACGGGAGGTTGCCTCCACCTCTGTCAGTTCAGGACAGGATGCCCTTGATGAGCTCAGAACACACCAGTATGACCTGATTATTACAGGATCACAGCTTACGGATATGAACGCCATCCGGTTCCTCGGCCAGATCCGGGATCATGGCATCGAGACACCGGCACTGCTTCTGGATGACAGGAAGGATCCTGCCCTGCCGGGAAAGGCCCTGGCCTCCGGTGCACAGTCCGTGGTTACCGTACACAGAGACGGCAAGCACCTGAATCAGGATTTTTTCTCCGGATGCCTCGCCCTCATAGAGCGACACCGGACTTTAGAGCGCCTCAGGATAGATAACCGGATCATGCAGGCGGTTATAGCCTCATCGCCGATCCCGACGTGTGTGGTGCGAAATCGTCGGATCGTCTGGATCAATGAGATTATGGCCAAAACGCTCGGGTACGACGAGCATGAACTGATTAATGCGGATCCCCTGATGCTGCTTCCGGAGAGCGGAGAAAATCCGCGTATCGACGAGCTTATCGCGGGAGTCAGTGATGAGACGGGATGGAACACCGCAGCTACAGCAATTAAAAAGAAAGACGGCTCGGTGTTCGACGCCCTCCTCCGTTCCCGCTCCATCGACCCGGAACATCCGTCTCTGGGCACGATCGTGACCGGTCAGGACATCTCCGAATATTCCCGCATGAAGGATCTCTTACGAAAAAGCGAACTGCGCTGTTACGATCTTGTCAACAATGCAAAAAGCATCGTTCTCCGGATTGATCCGCACGGGAAGCTCAGGTTCATCAACCGGTTTGGGGAGACATTTTTCGGGTACGCACCGGATGAACTTACCGGTAAGGCAGTTGTAGGAAGCATTCTTCCCAAAAAATCCCGAAGCGGAAGGGATCTGGATTCGATGCTTTTGCAGGTGATGGAAAATCCCGAGCAGTACGAATTCAATGTCAATGAAAACATGAAAAAGAGCGGTGAAAGGGTCTGGATAGCATGGAGCAATCACGCAATCCGCGATGAGCATGGCGATCTGGTGGAGATGCTGTCAATCGGCAATGATATTACTGACCGGGAAAGTGATCCGGATGATCCTCTCTCAACCGTCGCGTGGATGAGTACTATCATCGAGGATACCGATATCTCCTATGATATCTTCGAGGCGGTATATTCAATCGCCGCTGAGATCTCGCGGGACGGGCGTGAAGGCAGGGTGATCGGCACAGCATTCCTGATCGGTGATGCAGATCAGGTGCTCGCCCATTCCGTCCAGCTGATCCTGAACCCGTTCGAAGGCCATGATCCGGCCACACGGGCCGTTTCACGGTCGGATATCCGCGAAACCATCAAGGAGTTAGCCCAGCTCGACGGGGCGTTTGTCATCAGGGGCAACGGTCTCGTCGAGGCAGCGGCACGCTATATCTCGGTTGATGCCCATGATATTGCCATCCCGAAAGGATTCGGTACCCGCCATGCATCCATTGCGGCGATTACGGAAATCACTCGTGCTGTCGGAATTGTTGTTTCACAGAGCGGCGGCAGGATCTCGATTTTCCGCCACGGCAGGATTGTGCGGATCATTCCCATCGAAAAATGAAAGGATGTCCAAGGGAGTAACCCCGGGAGCACTTTCCAAAGGTCTGCGTCAACCGGTTCCGGATGATTATAGTCACCCGGTTTCTTTTTCCTGCTCGTCGCAGAGCGGCGTGTAATCACAGAAGCGGCAGGCCGAATACGACGGAGTTGCCGGAAACTCACCCGCACAGATGGCGCCGATCATCCCGGCGAGCTTGTGCCTAAAAAGCTCAATGCTCTCGTCGTCCGGGAAGTAATCCACACATTTATTGTCATTTAAAAAGAGGAACGAAGCCCGGCGGGGCAGTTTACCGTACCGGTCCCGGACGGCAAGGCAGTAGAGATTGAGCTGGATGTTCTCTTTCACGGAATTGCGGGTGAGAGAGCCCGGCTTCGATCCGGTTTTGAAGTCGATGACAACCATATCGCCGTCAGGTGTCCGTTCGATACGATCGATATAGCCCTTCATGGTGCGGCCTTCACAGGCAAACAGGAATTTTTCCTCGATGCCTGCAAGGGAATTGCCGTTCATGAGGTGCCAGCCAAGAAAAGTATCAAGGAGAATTTCCGCCTTTGCGCGGTCTTCCGCCTCGTGCTTCCGGGACTGGTAGCCTTTCGGTGACCAGAACCGATCGAGCATCTCACGGGCACGCTCCCGGGTGGGTGCGATCCCTTTCATCTCATCAGCGGAGAGTTTTTCGATGACCGTGTGCACGACCGATCCCAGTCCGAAGTAGGACTTCGGCTCTGTGGGGATGAACAGCACGTGCCTGAACCTGTACTGCAGGGGGCAGGTCTCGTAGGTCTGCAGGGCCGATGCGGAGAAACCGTGGTCCGGGCCGATCCCGCACGCATTCCCTCCTGCAGGGGGAGGAGTGAACGGTGCCTCCGGGACGGAAAGGAACACGTTCCTGTCAAATGCAGAAATATCCTCCCCTTCTTCCAGCAGCCGTATCTTTTCAAGGTCCATCATCCGTTGCAGGGCGGTGCCGAGCCGCATGTCGACAACAGCCCGGATGGCCTGGGTCTGCAGGGCATGTTTTGCGACTTCCAGTTCATTTTTTGCCCGAAGGGGGATTTCCTGCGTCTCTGCCGGCACGTCGATGACCGTGATGAGCGGGTTCTGTGTATACTCCAGTTCCTCTAAAAAGACCGAGGGTTTGGATTCGCGCTTGTTGTCACCGTATATCTTTGCCCGGGTGAAATAGAGACGCTCCTCTGCACGGGTCATGCCCACATAGCAGAGCCGGCGCTCTTCCTGCAGGTGGAGGGTTTTCTCGTCCACCTCCGAAACCAGCCCGCGGGTGAGATCCCGGGGGACAAAGAACGGCTTTTCCTGGTACCGGAGGGGAAATTTCCGTTCCGAAAGATCCGCCAGAAAGACGACGGGAAATTCCTTGCCCTTGCTCTTATGCAGGGTCAGGATCTGCACCGCATCGGTATCGGCTGGTTCGGACACATCCACGTCCATATCAGAGAGCAACGATAGGTACTCCAGAAAGTCATCCACACTGGCATCCTTCGTAATCGACTCGTAATCCCCGGAAAGTGTATAGAACCTGTTGAGCACCTGCCGGTGCCTGCCGTCGTCGTCACCGAGCGCTTCCCGGTACAGGGCACCCGTCCGCATCATCACCTCGTAGACGAGCCCTGAGAGCGTTTCCCTGTCCTTTTTTTCGATGAGCCGACCGACAGACTGAGCAAGCTCCCGGACAACGGGCTGGTATTCCGGAGCCACCTCGTCTGCTGTCTGCATGGCCTCAAAGACGCCGTCGGAATGACCGACACCCCACGCCGCCTCCCGGGCAGTGGCATTGATGGTCTGTACGACTGCCTCCGGAACACCGCCCGCCTTCATGATCCTGTTTAAGGAGATGCCGGCTGCAAGGGGATTTGTAACAGCCCTGAGCCATGCCATCATATCCCGCACCTCAGGCATGGAGAAGAAGGCAATCTCACCGGAAAATTCACAGGGGATGCCGTGGCTCTTCAGCAACTGAGAGAACTTCACCCCTTCGGCACGCCGCCTGCAGAGAATGGCGAAATCGCGATACCGGAACTGCCGCTTGTGCCCCTCCTCCCGGTCAAATACTTCCGTTTCCAGAAGGCGCCGGATCTCCTGAAGGACATAATGAGCCTCGGCATCTTCATTCTCGCACTCGGCGACGATGATCGTCTCGCCCACAGGATTCGCGGTTGCGAGCGCTTTTTCCTCCCGTCCGGGAACATGCGCCATCAGCTGCAATGCGGCCGCCAGGATGGTTCCGGAATTCCTGTAATTCTCATCGAGGAGCGTCTCGCAGTGATCCGGATAGGACTGGCTGAAATCGTCGAAATTCCCGAAATACGCGCCGCGAAAGCGGTATATTGTCTGGTCGTCGTCCCCCACCACACAGAGCTGATCGCCTGCGAGCTGTTTGATGAGGGCAAGCTGGGCGTAGTTTGTGTCCTGAAACTCATCGACGAGAATATAGCGGTACCGGTGTTTATAGAGAGCAAGAATGTGCGGTTTTCGCGTAAAGAGATGTACCGTTTCGTGGATCATATCATCGAAGTCAAGGAGCATCGCCGATCGTTTGAAACGCTCATATGCCTCGTATACACGCAGGAGATCGCGGAGCCTGCCAAAAAAGAGGCGTTCTTCCCTGTCACAATCCTCATCTCTGCGGCATTCCTTTTCGCGAAGATAGGCACCCAGCTCCGCGGGCGTGATCAGCTCATCCCGGAGGCGGGATATCCCGTCGATAACCGACTCGATAATCCGGGGTGCATTGTTACCCACCTCGATGTTCTCAAACCCGAATGTGTCGATGTTTTGCAGGCCCCAGACCAGCTGGTTCGTCCTGTTGATAATGCCGGAGGAGAAGCTGATCCCGGAATCGAGCACGTTGTCCTCAAGCACCTGACGGCAGAAGGAGTGGAACGTATGGACGGCAATCTCACTGCCCCCCGTTCCGAGCGATTTTTCGAGACGCTCCGCCATTTCCCGGGCGGCCTTGTTGGAGAAGGTAAGAGCCAGAATTTCTTCCGGGGCTGCACCCTGTTCGATGAGGTGGACGATCTTTTCCGTGATAACCCGTGTCTTGCCCGATCCCGGTCCGGCAAGAATGCACTGGATGCCCGTGGTGGTGACCGCTTCCTGCTGTCTGGAATTGAGCTGCATAACGACTCCCGGCTGGCTTTGAGTACTCATGAGTACTTCAGACAGGAAATATCTAAGAGTATGGATTTCATCACCCGGGAATTTCTCACGTCACTCTCGTCTCCGAATCACACGGGGACCCTCCCTGCATTCACACGTCTGCCCTGCCGCCGATCACTTTATCAGGACGCATGGGTAAGTGAGCAGACGGT
This sequence comes from Methanomicrobiaceae archaeon, assembly GCA_016926855.1. Classification (GTDB taxonomy): domain Archaea; phylum Halobacteriota; class Methanomicrobia; order Methanomicrobiales; family Methanomicrobiaceae; genus LKUD01. The sequence goes on from JAFGNT010000018.1 coordinate 271,549, forward strand.
GACTGTCTATGAAACTCGAAGAGAAGATCCTGCAGGTAATGGGAGGGGTTCACGTGGCCGCCGTGGCCACGGTCGATGAAGGCATGCCGGCGGTGCGGTTCATGTCGCTCGAAGGCTACGACGATATGAGGCTCGTCGGTGCGACCATGAAAAGCTCGCGAAAAGTCGGCCAGATCCGGGAAAATCCGAATGTCGCCCTCTCCATCTGGTCGTGCGGAGAATATACGGACCCCTACGTGGTCATCCGTGCGACAGCGGCGGTGCAGGACGATCCGGCGACGAAGAAGAAGTACTGGAATCCGATGAAAGAGGCGTACTTCCAGACGCCGGACAACCCGGAGTATGTGGTCGTGACGTTCACACCGAAAACGATCGAGTATACGGATATGAACGGCATGGAAGTCTGGGAAAGAAAACCGGCAATACCTGTCGCCCGGTGATGCGTAGTCCTGAGACAGGCTTTTTTTGGATGCGGATTCCCTCACGCGGTAAAAAGGGAGACCGGGGGATATCCGGTTTTTCCGGATATCCTTATCCCGTGTCGTATCGCGGCAGGCAGAATGCACACCCGTTGTACCCGTCAGCAATGGCATCCTCAAGAGTGCAGTAATAGACGCGGTTTCGGAGAGCAATCCGGTGGGCCCATTCGCATTCCCGCACGTGGACCTCTCCGGTGTTTTCGTTCGCGATATACGGCGCATAGGTATCCGCTCCCGAGGTTGAGATATTCAGGGATACGAGTGCCTCCGTCTCATTGATTTCCAGTGTTTCACCGGCAACGGAAACCGATACCGAGGTGCCGGGAAGCGTCTGTTCGATCATCGCCGGGAAGAGCACGATCGGGGGCATCTCAGAAACGATGCTGTTTACGGCCCAGTCCACGATGTAGTCGAGGATGAATTCCGGTACATCCCAGGGAAGTGGGATGTCGATATCAAGGGCCGTGAGATCGACCATGAGCCGGCGGGACGGATCAAGGGTGACAACGCCCTCGGCATTATCGATCACGACGGTGATCCCGTTGGCCTCCAGATCAAAGAGCTTCACGGTGCTCGTGGTCTGGTCAACCTCCCAGAGCCCCCAGAAGAGTTCGGTGGTGGTGGTGATCTGCATATAGACTTCCGCCCATATATCGAGCGTTACCGACCCGGAAAGCCGGACGGTGTTGCCCGGAAGCAGATCGAAGGTGAACTTGGAGAAACCGATTGCGGCGCCGGCGTCGATCCAGATTCGATCCAGGTCGACATCCGTGTCTACCAGACCGAGGGTCAGCACCGCGGTACCCCAGTCAAGGAGAGAATCTATAAAATCGACGAAATCAGGCGGATCATAATCATAGGAGCCCATGACGGTGACAGTCTTGGGATGCGTGGTGTGCGCCCACCAGAAATCATAGACGCGATGCATGGCAGCCTCGTTCACCCCGATGGCGATGTGATTTCCTTTGGTAAAGTCGGTCACGGACGCCGCACTCCCCCCGGTATATCCCAGCAGGTTCACCGCTCCGCTCGTGACGGAGGGCGGAAATACCCGGGTCGCACCGAGGCTGATGGGCAGTTTATATGCCTCCCCCGCCGGCATGAAGGGGAGATCCGCCGAGAAAATGACGGGCGAGAGCTCGATCGTGGTGACCTCCCCGGTGAGGAAGGCCTCCATGCCAATGGCCAGGATCTGGTTCAGTTTTTCAAGCACGGGGGCGGGCAGGTGGTACTGGTTGTCCAGTTCCACGTCCTCGACGGCTGCCATCGCGCATTCCACCCTGAACTGGCGCGTTGCCTGATCAAATGCCGGTATGGCGGCTATCCGGAACTGGGCTTCGAGATCAAACGTAATCGCCCCGAGCACGGTGAAAATGGTCTCCCCGCGAACCGTTATCTGCAGTTCTCCGGCATCCGTGACCTCAAAGGACGGTTCTTTCGCAAGGGAGACCCGGTACCCGATCTCCATGAATTCTTCGAGATCCGGAGGGACATCGGGGACGGGAAGGGTATATACCCCCTCGAACACGGGGAATTTCCCGAGGCAGTAGGCGACTTTTAGAAATGTGTTGAGAAGGTCCTCGTGAAGTTCCACGACGACATCATAGCCGCCGGTGTTCATGGCTCTCCCTCACGGGGTATTGTGGTAATTGCACCGGTTTCCCGGTCGATGGTCACCCTGACCTTCACCGGCTGTCCATCCCGGATCATGCGGTAATAGGGCTTTCTGCTGTTCGGGATTCCGTCCATAACCGAGCGGGTGTCGGCTGTGATCCGGGCGTGCCACTGGTCGCTGACCTTCCGCAGGAAGGCGTCGTCGATGACAATACCCTCTTCCTCAAGCGTTCCGAGCAGGTCTTCCTCCAGCCTTCGTTTCAGGTCCGGGCTCGCTTTCAGGCGGGCCCTGATGTCTTTCACGGGTTCAAATTCAAAACGTTTCAGACGTTCTGCATCAATGCGGAATTTCCTATTCATGGGTCTCGGACCTCCAGATGATATACGCCGTGACTTCCCCTGTAGACTGATAAAGATATGCCTGACAGCTGTGGGAATTTCGGGATATGGGGCGCCTCCATCCGGGACGCTCCCCATCAGGAGGCGGTGGTTTTTCACCCTGCAAACATCACCATTAATGCCTTCCGGGGAAAATCATCACTCCCTGGTGTCATTCATGCATTCCGAGATTATCACCCGGATCCGGCAGGATCTGGCCGTGAACGCCGATGAAGAGACGAAAAAAAGCTCCCGACGCTTTTTTAAGGAGAATGTGCAGCTCCACGGCGTCAGGAGCTCCCCGGTCAGGAAAATTTCGCAGCAGTACTTCCGTGAGATCCGGGGCGGGGACAAGAAATGGATCTTCGCTCTCTGCGAGGAGCTCCTGCAGTCCGGGTACTTCGAGGAGGCAGTCATAGCGTACGACTGGGCACACCGGATCCACGCACGCTTCGAACCCGGTGATTTTTCTGTGCTCGAAGGCTGGCTCTCTCACTATGTTTCGAACTGGGCGGAATGCGACACCCTCTGCAACCACGCCGTCGGCTCTTTTATCGAGCAGTACCCGGAGTTTCTTTCCCGGCTGAAGAGCTGGGCCCGATCCGGGAACAGGTGGATCCGGCGGGGAGCGGCGGTATCCCTTGTGCTGCCCGCACGGAAAGGTAAATTTCTCGAGGAGATTTTCGGGATTGCGGATATTTTGCTGAAGGATCCCGAGGATATGGTGCAAAAGGGTTACGGCTGGATGCTCAAGGAAGCAAGCAAGAGCCACCGCGACGAGATCTTCGCATACGTCATGCGGCACAAGCACGAGATGCCCCGGACGGCACTCCGGTATGCCATTGAGAAGATGCCTGTGGAGATGCGAAAACAGGCGATGGAGAAATGAAGTGGGCGTCACACCCGGTGAAGGGCTTTTCCACAACGGTTATCAGATAGTGCCGGGTACAGAAAGGATACGGGAGATCTGCATGCAGAACAGTCCGGCAGGCAATTCGTTCGGAACCGGAGAGGAGGCTGACGCGGCCATCCGGAGGGTTGCCTGGTACTCGCTTGCCGTGAATGCCGCACTTGTCATTATTAAACTGGTTCTTTCACGAATCTCAGGAAGCCTTGCACTCGAAGCCGATGCGATTCATTCGTTCCTCGACGTGCTTGCTTCCGTCGCTCTCCTTGCAGGCATCTGGCTGTCATCACGGAAGAGTAAAGAATTTCCGTACGGCCTCTACAAGGTCGAAAACATCGTTTCTGTCATCATCGCCTTTCTGGTTTTTTTCACGGCGTGGGAGATCGTGGTCGAGGCCTTCACCGGAGAAGGGATGGGGCAGCCCTTCGGAGGATGGGTCCTGTTTGCCGTTGCTGCACTTGTATCTGTCCCTTATCTGCTCGGAACCTACGAGGTGCGGGTGGGAACCACCCACAACTCCCCCAGCCTTGTTGCAGACGGGAAACAGCACCGGGTGGATGTCCTCTCGACATCGGTCGTGTTTGTTGCCGTCCTCGCCCAGTATTTCGGCATTCCTGTTGACAGTTATGCGGCCGTCATCGTGGCCGGATTCATTGCATTCTCAGGCTGGGGCATCCTGAAAGACAGCATGCGCACCCTCCTCGACGCATCGATCGACCATACAACACGGGATGCCATCAGGGCTGCGATTATGTCGGATCCCATCGTGACCGGCATCAAAGGACTTACCGGCAGGAATTCGGGCAGGTATATCTTTGTCGAGGCCCGTGTGGTGATGAAAAAAACCGACCTTGAAGAGGCAAATCTGGCAAGCGAAAGGATTGCAACAAGCGTCCGGGATCTTGTCCCCAACGTGGAGCGAATGGTCATTCATTACGAACCGGAGGAGCGGCTGTCCCTGCGGTATGCCGTACCACTCAGTGACCCGGAAGGCACGATAAGCCCTCATTTCGGTGAGGCGGCCTGGTTTGCCCTTCTTGATTTTAGCGTGAAGGACGGGGCACTTCAGCGCACGGAGCTCCTTGCAAACCCTGCCAGCGAGATGGAGAAGCAAAAAGGGCTCCGTGCGGCCGAACTGCTCCTCCGGCATAAAACCGATGTGGTCTTCTCCCGGCAGCCGCTCACCGGGAAATCGCCAGAATATGTTTTTGAATCGGCCAAAGTCATCGTCAGGAGAACCGATGTGGCGACTCTCGCACATCTCATAGGGCAGATCAAGCATGAACTGCAGCAGGAACAGGCTGACCGTGAGGATGTATGAGCGGGCCGGAACGATGCTGGTGACGACCACCCGGAGATTCTGAGGAATTCCTTCAAACGCAGGATTATTTTCGAAGGGGAAGCCGGGTGTATGGAATTTTCTGTCCGGGAAATCAGGGACTATTGCAGCAGCCATACGACACTGAATCAGACCCTCTGAGACGTCTCGTGCCTCACGTTTCCGCTACCGGGCAACACATAAATAGTCCTCCGTGGATAGGTGAACAGCTCCACGGAACCAGAACGTGACGCCGCGGTGCAGGAGGGGGTGAATGATGCTTCGGGTAAAGGATTTCCCGATCGATACACGGTGGCAGATTGCCACCCGTGCATTTTCCAGAATGATCATTGCCGAAGGAAAGCAGGCTCAGGACCGGACAACAATTCCGGATACGTTTTATGAATTGGCAGATGAGATCCGGTGGATCGCCCAGGACTACGACATGCCCCGGGGGGATGCTTCGGGAATCGTCCAGACACTGGGGATCATCTCGAACGTACTCTTCGGTCCTAGATTTGAAACGCCATATATCCAGGGATTTTCCGATGAGGCTGTCATCCGGATAACCCGCTGCCCGCTGTACAGTGAGGAGTTCTGGGCGTCGGCCAGCCCCGATATCATCCACGCGGCATGCAGTGCCTATCTGGAATCCATCATTAATTCTTTAAATCCTGAGTTCACCCTTACACAACCGCGCTCCCGCTGTTCAGGCGATAAATTCTGCGAGATGGTCATCAAACGGAAGATGGAGTAGATAACGCGGGCAACCGGAGTCCGCGTCTCTCTGCAGGTAAAATAGAGCGCAGGCTCGCGCAGACCGGACGGGGCTATCGACACCAATCACCGGACCAGAGAACACATAAATAGTCATCCGTGGATAGGTGTGCAACTCCACGGCACCAGGACGTACCCCCGTGGTGCAGGAGGGGGTGAATGATGCTTCGCATGAAGGATTTCCCGATCGAGGCCCGGTGGCAGATTGCGACACGTGCGCTTTCCAGAATGATCATCGCTGTGGGCAAGCAGGTTCAGATTCAGGACCAGACACCAATTCCCAATGCGTTTTATGCATTGGCAAACGAAATCAGCCGCATCGCCAGCGATCACAGCATGCCGAGGGAGGATGCGGGGGAAATTATCCAGACACTCGGGGTGATCTCGGTCATGCTCTTCGGCCCGGAGTTTGAGACCCCGTATATCGAAGGATTTTCAGAAGAGGCCATCATCCGGCTTACCCGCTGCCCGCTGTACAGCGAGGAGTTTCAGGAGCTCGCGGCCCCCGAGACCATCCGTGCAGCATGCTGTGCATATCTTGTAACCACCATCGAGGCTTTAAACCCTGAATTCGGTCTTTCCGTGCCGTTTTCACGCTGTGCAGGTGATGAGTTCTGCGAGATGGTCATCGAGCGGAAAAAGGGGTGACCCCCACCTACTCCGCACTCCGGTAGCAGTACTTCGGCACCGGATCACCCCGGGCGGGGGTAAAATAGCCGCAGGGATTGTCCAGGCACAGCACGAAGTTCATGAATTTGGCGTCGGCCTCGGCCTCGGTGAGGCACTCACAGCCCCGGGGGCAGACATCTTCTATGGCGGTATGCCGGCAGCCAATCTCCGGATCGCACCAGTCCTCCGTTGAGGGGTTGCCGTCGTTGCAGTCCACCGGCTCTCCGCCCTCGCAGACACCTCCCATCACCACGTCGTTGACCGTGCAGGCGTTCCCGTCGTCGCAACGGGTGCCGTCA
>JAFGNT010000019.1 GCA_016926855.1 Methanomicrobiaceae archaeon
GGAACTTGCCTGCGCGACGCCCGTATACACTACTTCCTGGCTCTTCTGAGTTGTGAAGAAACCGGCACCCAGCACGACATATGAGAAGACCGCTGCGACCACCACAAAGGCGATCAGCACGATGGCGGCCTCAAGGCCGGTGAATGCTTCATCCGTGTTCATCATTTTTCGCATTGCAATGCCTCCATAAAGATGAATACCGGATCCCTCCAATATTCATTACGTAGATATGAGCAAGCAATACTATATATAGCTATCTCTAAATTTAATCACTATTGATAATCAATACCGATGTACAATACGAATATTCAAATACATCTCGCACACAGATTCCGTATGGAGAAACGGGATCTCCTTGCTGTGGTCGTAGCCATCGGGCTCGTCCTTATTGTCGCACTTGTCATAAAGCCGGTGTTGCAGGGTGAGGACAACGCATTTATCCCGGGCACCAGTACAGGCGAGGAGGTTATTCCCACACCAAAGGCGACACCGATCCTCGGGCCACCGACACCGGAACCCACACAGACACCCATATGGGATGGAACGGTTTGCGATGTCAGTTTTGTTAATCCGGCTACCTATCACATAGACATTCCCGAGCCGCAGCCGACAGCAGGCATCCCGGGACAGGCACCCCCTGAAAAACTCAATCTCACGACCTATGCGATTATCGACGGAAAGTGGAGCGGGACAACCGAAATAATCACCATCCCCTTCCCGTACTGGGAACTTCATTATACGGTGACGGAGAGTGTCGGTCCGGGATATGTCTTTCCGAGCATCAACATTCAGGTCATGGACGTCAGCGATCCCAACCGCTTCGTGCGTATCATCAATCCCGGTCTCCTCGACTCCGCGACATGGAGCACGAACGATCCGCGACCGTGGATCGAAAAATTCTACGAAGGCGAGCGGAGTTATTATTTTATTATCACGACGAGCTTCGTGGAGTCCTACAGCATGGAAATCAAGGTGCCAACCCGGTATCTTTCGTGAATGCCGACTTTTCTTCGAACCCGGACTCCGGCCTGCCCGATAGGGGAGGCGGAGGACGCCTCCGGGTGATGCAGTCTATAAAAGGCTCTCCTCGCGCCCGTGTCTGAAGTGACATCCGATGAAATCCCTGATAATGCGGGCAGCCACTGCGGCAGTCTGACCTGCATCACAGGGGCAGACCTCCACGTAATCGAATCCGACGACGGTCGGTGCCAGTGCACGAACAAGGTCGCGGAGATCACTTGGCGACAGACCGAAGGGTTCGGGTGTCCCGAGGCCCGGTGTTGCACAGCAGTCGACTGCATCCGCATCGATGGAGAGGTACGTCCGGGCATTTCCGACAATCCCGGCGACCTCACGCACAACCGTACTCATCCCCCGCTTCCTGACCTCATCCGCGGTGTAGAGGTGCAGGTCTTGTGCGAATGCATACTCCTCGCGTGTACCGCTCCGTGCACCGATAATGACGATATTTCGCACACCGGCATCATACACACGGCGGCAGGCACATGCGTGGTTATCCCGGGTTCCCCCGAATTCAGGGCGAAGATCCAGATGGGCATCGCAGACGACATACCACTCGGGCGCAACCGCACGAACGGCACCCGGCGTGATGCTGTGCTCCCCGCCGATCATAACGGGAACCTTTCCGCCACGGCAGATATCGCGCACGACATCCTCCACCTGTGCGACGACCGCATCAGGAAGCGAAAAGGGTTCGATGTCACCTGCATCACAGACGGGCACATCGGCCAGGTCCAGGTCGTAATCGACAAGATACGACTCAAAATTGAGAGATGCTTCCCGTATTGCCGCCGGACCGCCCCGTGTTCCGGAGCGGTACGAAGTGGTTCCGTCGTAGGGCACCCCGAAGAGCACATACCGGGCAGCGTCATACGGAGCATCGGCATCGGCAAAATGGCGGGGTGACAACGAGTGCATAAAAATAAGGTGAGAAAATTAATTTATGTCCAGTTTCTTCTTGCCCATCGATGAAATATACGGTACTTCCTTGCCCGCCTCGATGCTGCCGATCATAGTGTCGGACACTTCCATCTCAAACATCTCGAAATCCTTGACATCCATCAGCTGGAGGGTATTTCCGGATATGGAGATAACCTGGGCACTACGCCGCTCGACAATGGGAATGTAGGCCTTGGCCGACACGGGATTGACGACCGAGCGCTTCATACCGTCAAAAATACCAACAAGGTCCATTCGCGACTTCGCGGCACCGTGCTTGCCCGGTTTTGAGACCGAGATCGAAAGAATCTTACATGGTTCATCATCGATAACCACATACCTGCCTTCCTTGAGCTTGCCCACTTCGGTCTGTTCTTTCATAGTAATCAGTCTCTCATATCATATCTCAATGAACTTAAATAAATTCAACCCTAAGAGATGTATGATAGAGTTGATCTGATGGATTTTCTTCGTTCCTGTGAGGAGATCACCCGACTCGTTGAGGACGGAATTGCGGGAATGGCAGGTACGCCCGCATCAGGAGCGTATGTGAAAATGGGAGCGGACGGAACGCCCACGAAACGAATCGATCAGGTCGCTGAAGATATCGTGGTGTCCTATCTCCGCGACAACGCCCTCTGCGAAACCCTCGTGAGCGAGGAGTGCGGCACCATCAGGCTCGGAGACGGGAGCGGCACGGTGTTTCTCGATCCGATCGACGGCACCTACAATGCCATTTCCGGGATCCCTTTTTACGCACTCTCCATTGCCTATGCAGAACAGGGGACGATCACCCGGGGATTTGTACGGGACCTCGGCCACCGCGAGACGTTTTATGCGGAAAAGGGGCACGGAGCATATCTCGACGGACAACCGGTGCGGGTATCCCCGACAAAACTGCTTGAGGAGAGTGCCATCAGCGTTTACGGGAGGAAATTCAACCCGGGCACCGTCCTGAGACTGGGACAGAAAATACGCCGGTGGCGACTCTTCGGCGCCTCGGCACTCGAATTGTGTTACGTAGCAAGCGGGAGGCTCGACGGGTTCATCGACCTGCGGGACACCCTGCGGGTTACGGATGCGGCGGCGGGCATGCTGTTGTGCGAAGAAGCGGGTGGGCTGGTCAGCGATCTGAACGGTGAGACCATCGCATTCCCCAACGAAGTAACCGTGGGCAGGTGCCTTGTTGCCACGAACCGTGTCATCCACCAGAAGGTAATCGAGTACCTGCGGTAGGGATAACGTATGAAAGTCGTTCTGATTTCACGGCTTGATGACGAAAGAGTTCTTAATTATACGTCGTCACTCGCCCGGGATCTCGGGGACCTCGGCTTCGAAGTGGCGTTCGAGACGGGGACCGGGGCATCGCTCGGCATGCCGGGAATGGATTTTGCTGATTTCAGTGCCGATATCGCTGTTGTCATAGGAGGAGACGGATCGGTCCTCCTCACCGTCCAGCAGATGAGACGGCAGATTCCCGTGATCGGCATCAACTGGGGCGAAGTCGGCTTCCTCACGGATCTCGAACCCTCCGATGCACTGGCGTTCTTCACGCATATCAGGGACAACGGGTACCAGGTTGAAAAGCGGATGAGAATTACTCTCTCGCTTGACGGCACCCATTTGGGAGATGCGCTCAATGAAGCGGTGATCGTCACGACACGGCCCGCGAAGATGCTCCGGTTTACGGTGCTGATCGACGGGATCGAGGTGGAGTGGTTCAGGTCAGACGGAATACTCATCAGCACCCCGACGGGTTCAACGGCATACGCGATGAGCGCGGGCGGACCGATCGTGGATCCACGCATCGAGGGATTTTTACTCGTGCCGCTTGCACCGTATCTCCTCTCCTCGCGCCCGCACCTGATCAGCTATGACAGGAGATTCGAGATCAGGCTGGAGAGCACGAAACCCGCTCACCTCGTTCTTGATGGACAGCGGGACTGCGAACTCGCCACGGGATCCGTTCTTCGAATCGAGAAATCAAACGAAGCCGCCCTTTTCATCGATGTCGGTACGAACTTTTTTACGAAGGTCGACAGTAAACTCCGCAGGCTGTAAGCACCTCTACATTTATCCGTCATCATGCAGAGCAGTGATATGCCCGAGGGGCGTCGTCCGGGAGATTTCCCCTTCACGGACCTCCCTCGACCGGAGGACTGTATATGCAGGATGAAATGAGAAAAAAACTGAATTATGCTGAGATAGCCGGGATATTTACGGAGTATCTGGGACTGGACGGGTCGCCTGTCGCCATCAAGCTCGCGAAGTCCCGCGAGGGGATACCCGACGGTATTTCAGAGATTCCGGAGTCTGTGCGGCATTGCCAGATGGCAACCATCGCACGAAAGGAAGGTAAAATATTTTATGCAACATCAGAGCGGCACCAGTGCATGGGCGGGGGCTGGGCCCTCGGGCTGAAAACGCTCAGTCCGTCTCTTCAGTCAGGAGAGTTCTATTACAAGCTGGGAAAATTCGAGAGCTGGGCTGCATGCATGCGTACCATCGGGAACATCCCGCATGTCCATGCACCGGGCAGCCTGGACGGGACAACATGGGCAACGGTCTACGCCCCGCTCGAAAAAACACCATTCGACCCGCATGTCGTGCTCGTTATCGCCGAGCCCCGTGCAATGCTGAAGCTGGCGCAGGCGATCCTCTATAAGACGGGAGGACGGATACACTCCTCGATGTCGGGCATCCAGTCCGTCTGCGCCGATACCGTCGCCCTGCCGTATATGACGGGAGCAGTCAACTTCTCGATGGGGTGCGATGGTTCCCGCAAGTTTTCGGGAATAGCCGACAATGAGATGGTCATGGGTATACCCGGCGAACTGCTCCCCGAGATTGCCGAGGCGATAAAAATCGTTACCGGCGCACCGGGTTCCGTATAAAACCCGGATCTATTCTTTTTCACGTTCTTCGAGCACCATGCGGCAGATACGGGGGATAACCGCCCGGACTTCGGGATCCAGCTTATCACTGAAGGTGTCAATCACCCCGCCCTCAATGCCGATGATGACCACCTCTGTCGTGTACCCAATCTCTTTCGCTACGGCAAGCGCCTCCACGACGCCGATGTCATGCAGCGACAGGGGGAAAAAACGTGACTCGGGAGGCTCCCGAAATACCCGGACATCGCCTTTCCTGCCGTATCCTGTCATCGCATCGATGATGATGACACGATCGTACCCCTCCATGAGCGGAAGAAGGCCGAGCCCGCCGAGCCCTCCCTCCACCGCATCGAGATCGGGGTGATCCGTAAGAAGGCAGTCCATTACGGCAAGACCGACACCGTCGTTTCCCATGAGGGGATTTCCGCATGCAATAATTCTGGTTTTTTTTCCCGTCATTTTTTTTCCCGTCATGGTTATGCTCCCGGACACCCGGATATTCTCTTCCGGTCCCGCATCTCTTTTCCGTCAGACTGCACCCGGATTCTTTATCTGAAATTGGCGGCAATGCGGCAAGAATATATTGGTCGGGCGACCGGATTTGGGACCATCAGCCGGAGTGTATAGAAGGCTTATCTGCACCGCCGTTCAATCTCTTGTCAGGTGGCTGTGATGCAGGTATCGATGAAACTCGAAATGAAGGATGCACCCGGACAGCTCGTGGCGGCACTGACACCGATTTCAGAGGTGGGCGGCAACATCATCGCCGTCATACACCAGCATGATCCGAAGCATCTCTCGGGCACTATCGACGTGCAGATCATGCTCGAGCTGCCGGAAAAAAACCTTGAAAAACTCATCGGGCTTATCCGTTCCAAGGGCGTTACTATTCTCCGCATCGGAGAAGAACGCCTGCTTATCCGCCATTCCATCATCCTTATCGGCCATCTCATCCATACGGATTTAACCGATACGGTCGACCGGATTGATGAAACCGGCTTTGCGGAAGTGGCGGAACTCCACATGGTCATGCCGGCCATCACGGAGCCTTCCTCGGCCAAGATCACGATAAAATCAGCCAGCGAAGCCGACATGGACCGGGCTCTCGATATCCTGCGCGATGTGGCCGGGCAGAAGCAGCTCCTTATGATTGAAACCATGGAGGATCACGCATGAGAATCGCCCTCATCGGATTCGGATCCGTCGGAAGGGGCATTGCCGAAGCCATCGTGCACAAGAACCTTGATCTGACCGTCAGCGGTGTCGCCGACTCAAAAAGCGGGATTATCGATCCTGCAGGAATTGATATGCGGGCTGTTCTTGAACGGAAGCGTGAAACGGGCATGTGCGGAGAAGAGGGCATCTCGGCAATGGAGATCATCACCTCCGCGGACTATGACCTGCTCATAGAAGTAACGCCGACCGATGCACGCACGGGTGAACCGGCTCTGGGGTATATCACGGCGGCACTCCGGCGCGGAAAACACGTGGTTACATCCAACAAGGGGCCCATTGCGTGTGCATACCATGCGCTCAGGACGCTTGCCGATGAGCACGGCGTCCAGCTCCGGTATGAAGCGACGGTTTGCGGTGCGATACCCATCATGCAGGCCCTTGAAAACGGTCTCGCCGGCAACGATATCAGGGGAATCTATGGCGTTTTCAACGGCACCTGCAATTACATTCTTACCCGGATGGCGGACGAACGCCTCACCTACCAGCAGGCACTCCTCGAGGCCCGTGAACTTGGCTATGCCGAGGCAGATCCGACATACGACGTAAAAGGAATTGATGCGGCCATCAAACTTGTCATTCTTGCAAATACCGTCTGGGGGCTCTCCACGACACTCGACGACGTGGACACAACCGGAATCGACGCCGTTACGTCGGATGCACTCGAACTTGCCGAAGGGCAGGACTGCACGATCCGCCTTATCGGCGAGATCGTTCCCGGGAAGGAGATCCTCCGGGTGTCCCCCCGCATCATTCCCAAGAGCCACACCCTTGTTGTCTCCGGCACCTTAAACGCCGTCATGGTCGACACCGACATGGCGGGAAAGGTGACATTTATTGGAAAAGGCGCCGGTTCTTCCGAAACGGCGAGTGCGATCATCTCCGATGTACTGTTCATCAGGGATCACCATGTCAAGCGTACTTGAACGAAGACGGGAATTCCTTAAAATAATGCGTCAGCTGACGCTCGATAAAGGATACTTCACCATAAACGATATCGCCGATCTCGCCGGGCTGCCGCGCAGCACGGTCCAGGACTGGATTAACCGCCTCATCGAGGAACGATGCCTCGTCCAGAAGGAGGAAAAACGGGGGAGGACTCCCGCACGGTATGTTGCTTCAAGCGCAATGCTCTCCACGGCCTGCAGGCGGATATTCACGACAGTCGACGGGGATATGGTAGCGATTTTTCACGAATGCCGCAGCGGCGGGTGTGCGGCATTCTGTGCCTTCCACCACCGGCAGGCAGGCGGCGTTCTTTCGGACGTATCGAGAGACGGGATGCTGCTGCACGAATATGCGACCATCGGTAAGAAGGGGGCGGACATTGGGCTGTACCCCTCGGCTGCCGTCGGCGTCATCGGTGTCCGGAAAGACAACGGGTATATCGTCCAGCGGATCCGGTGTACAGGCGGGCCCGCCTATTCCCTCACCGATATGATGGCAATGGCGGAAGGGGTCGTCCATATCTCCGTGGAGAAGACGGGGCATGTGGTGGAGGGTGACGTAGTCACCCGGGCACTCACGCATATCATTATCGGTATCGACGATACCGACTCGCCCGAAGGGGGTGCTACCTTCGCCCTTGCACTCGGCCTGCTTCAGTTCCTCGGAAAAATGGAGGGCATTATCCCCATCGGCCACCGTGTTGCCATGCTCGATCCCTCCTGCTCCTACCGGACGGCCGGCAATTCGTGCAGTTACATCGAACTCGCCGCCGAACCCGGCCTGCTTTCACAGATCAGGGAAACGGCTGTCCGCTTTGTGGCCGACGAATCGCTCTCCCCTGAATGGGGCATCGCGATCAGGCGGGGTTTCACTATCTCTCCCGCGCTCAGGGCATTCGGTCTGAAGGCCAGGGAGTCATCTGTTTCCCGGGAGGAGGCAGAGGCTGTTGCACAATCATCCGGGGTGGATCTGGAAGGAAACCGGGGGATTATCGGTGCGCTTGCAGCGGTCGGCCTCAGGGGTCTTCCACATGAAGTGCTCCTCGATCCCGCACGAAATCCGGAGACAACACCCCGTTCAGAGGGGAATAATTGACAGGATAAATAAAAAGAAGGATCCGGGTTTTTTATTCCCGGAGCAAGACATGGGTGGTCATCGATTCCGCCTCGAAGTATCTCTGGCAGAACTCCGCCATGACGCCCGGCGCATATTCCTTGCAGCTGAATATATCAAGATATGCTGCATTGGTATCATTCGCGAAATGCCCCGATATGAGGGACGTTTCGATCAGCTGTGTCATCGAGTAGCCGGCAACACGCTCGTTCGGCCCGAAATGAATGATCTGGGGTTCCCCGAATCGCTTCATGTCGATCAGATCACAGAGGAGAACGATGAACCTGTGAATTTTTTCCGCGTTCCTGATGATCTCTGGATTGCAGTTCTTCAGATCAACGCTGGTGTACAGTCCCCATGCGTCAGATTCCTTGAATCGTGCAATAATTTCATCGTCGGATTTCAGTTCGGGCAAAGGTATGCCTTCCAGCTTGTGTGAGGGAAGATCTATCATGCAAAATACAAACAATAATTGAGAATTTAAAGGTTTGTATCATGATACATCCTTCGATTACGAAAAAAATGGTAAATTTTAGACAAATTTTAATTTTAATCACAAAATCAGATTTTTTTAAAAAAAAAAGGACAGAACATTAATTTTTTCCAAAAAAACCGCAAATACAGCCTATTTGACAGCCGTTTGATAATAAATCGCAAAATTCAAGCCTAAAATGGTTTTGCGCGGTTAAAATCATCCCCTTTTTGAAAAAACGCGGATATCCCTGCCAGTTCATCAAACGGAACGGTATAACTGGATTAAAAAAACCCCGGATCAGCCGGTTCCGGGCGGACACAGGAAACGGGATTGTACCCTGCCGCACCCGGGAACCAGGGAGAGGAGTTCTAATACACCAAGGTGCAAGTATTTACCAAAGCGCCGGTATCCGGATGTGGAGGAAAGATAAGGATGATTCCATGGCAGACGGCTTTTTCACTGGTAACGGGGATTATTCTGTTCCTCTATGGAATCGAACATTTCAGCGAGGAAATCCTCGCCGTCGCCAAAGGCAAATTCAACAGGGTGCTTGCAACCCTCACCGCGACACCCCTGAAAGCCGCAGGGCTCGGAGCGCTCGTCACCGCGATCATCCAGTCCAGCGCCGCTACAACCGTTATTACCATGGGGCTTGTAAACGGAGGCGTCATCTCCTTTGTCCAGAGCCTCGGCATCATCATCGGCTCCAATGTCGGCACGACAATAACCGCCCAGCTCGTTGCGTTCCGGCTGACATCAATCGGCCCTGTCTTCATCCTCCTCGGATTCATCATCAGCCTCGTCGGAAAACAGTATAAATTCCTGGGAAAACCGACGTTCTACTTTGGACTCGTGTTTTTCAGCCTGTCACTTCTCTCGGGTGAACTCGCACCCTTCCAGAACGATCCCGAGATAATCGGAATGCTCGCCGGATTCTCATCGGTTCCCCTCGCTCTTCTGGCCGGATTTCTCTTTACGGTTCTCGTCCAGTCGAGTTCGGTGACGTCCGGCATCGTCGTCGTGCTGGCTCAGGGTGGATTAATAACGCTCCCCCATGCAATTCTGCTGATATTCGGGGCGAATATCGGATCGACCGCCACACCGATACTCGCTTCGGCGACGATGGGCTTATATGCCCGCCGTTCTGCCGTCGCCCATCTCCTCTTCAATTTCGGCGGAGTCCTGCTCATCATACCGTTTTTCTCCCAGTTCCAGTCACTGGTTCAGTTCGTCGGCGGTACCGGCGCACAACAGGTGGCAAATGCTCACCTTTTCTTCAACCTCATTGCCGCCATCCTGTTCCTGCTGCTCATGCGGCAATTTGCGCGTGTTGTCGAACGGGTGGTGCCCGGCGAAGAGCGTGAGGTCCTGCTTAAAACACTCTATCTGACCGGCGATCTTCCCGAAGACAATACCGAGAGCTTCGAGCTGATCGAGAAGGAGATCATACGTTCCTTCGACATCACACGTGAGCTCTTCGGTGATTCTGTGCGCCTCCTTGATCACGACTCACGCGACGTCCGGCAGAAGATTGCCAAATTAAAAGCACTCTCGGTGTACCTTGACGACGAGATCGAGCGTGCGCTGCAAAAAATGTCCCGGCGGCACCTGAATGAGCGGGATGCAAAGAAGACCGTGATTTTTATCAGGATGTCAAACCTGATCGTCCGTCTCGGCGACTGGGCATACGACTTTGCAGAGACCTCCGGCCGGATAGCCCGCAGCGATTCTTCGGTTCCGCCGAAACTCAAAGCGGACATCCATGAGACGTACCGCATTTTCGACAGGAATATGGAAGTTCTGCGTGTTCCGTTTCCGGGAATGCTGCCGGAAACACGGGATGACATCAAGCAGAATGATAATCTGCTCCGGGAAAACTTCAACGCGAATTACCTGAGACAACTCGGATTTATCACCCGGGACGACGAGGTCGCCGACAGTATCGTCATCGAACTCCTCTCCATCCTCGAAAACGCCAACGGCCTTGTACACGTCATGCGGAAACTTACCGAGATGTATGCGGCCCTGCATCTCACAGGGGTCTCACCGGACAGCATCGCGGTGGAAACCGGGAATTCAGGCGCTTAATTCCCCTTCCTCGGTCTCCCCCATAAGAATTTCATAGGCCGAGACGGCGAGCGCCGTGAAGAGAGGGCCGAGGATAAATCCGATCACCCCGAGGAGCGCCAGCCCTCCGAAAACCCCGATCATCATGAGTACCGGGTTGATGGCCATCCTCCTGCCCATGAGGCGGGGGCGGACGAAGAAATCCGCGGAGAGTGAGATCACCGGATATGCGACGACGACGAGAAACAGGACCGCGCTCGTATCCCCGATGGAGAGTGCATACAGCGCGAGGAGGCCGAGGAGGATCTGGGGGCCGAATACGGGGATCAGCTGCAGCAGTGCCGCGAGCAGCGAGAAGAGGATGACATTGCCGTACCCGAGCAGGTAAAAGACGGGCATTGAGACGAGGAATGTATAGACCGAAATTTCAAATGAGACAATATAGACGGAATAAAGGGTGTCGCCGGTGATATGCGTCAGTTTCCGGACCGCGGCGTATGTCCGGTCCGGCAGCCTCCGGATGACGTGCCCGAGCAGGTACTCCCCCTTCAGGATATAGAGGTAGAAACTGCAGAAGAAGATGATCACCTGCACAAGGAGAAAAGGCAGTGCAAGGGCGAGGTCTGAAATGTACTCCGCGACAAAGGTGACGAGCGAGGTCAGGGCACGTGCGATTTCATCGGCAAAGCGTGACACAAAGGGGCTGTCCTGCAGAAGTGCCTGGATCGCGTGAATAAAGTTGGTGAGGATGCTCAGCAGCATCCCCGCGTTATCATACAGCAGGAACAGCACTGCTGATGCCACCACGGCAAGCAGCAGAAACAGGCCCGTTGTCGTCATCGCGGCTGAGGCACCGTCACTCATGTGGCGGGAAAGGCGGTGATGAAAGGGAAGGCAGACGACGGCGACTGACATGCTCAGGATGAGGACACTCATCAGGGGCCAGAGTATGATGGTGATGCCAAGAAAAAAAATACCGAGGATGGCCGGTGTCAGCAGATCATGGCGGGTCGGATCCGTTCGCATGAACAGGAATATCAGGCACGGTATGATAAATAGGGTGGCATTTCTTCCGAAGGACAGAAAAAAAAGGGAGGGACCCCGGGTTTTTTTAAGAAAGGGGACGGATGAACCGTGAGCACTTTAGTACCCGATGCGCGTTCGTTTCCCGAGGATGCACGGGCCTCCCCGGCATCCCCCGATCGGGCGCTGCGGACGGCCGAGAGAACACATGCACCGGGCCATGAGGGATGCACCCCGCGCCAGCCCGTCTTCGACAAAAATGATATTGTTGTAGGGATCATCAAAGAGGTTGCGCTCCCTGATGCCGCGGAAGATGTATTCGGGTTTTCTGCCCGATAATGCAGCCCGTCCCGAGAAGCCGATGGCAGTGTGCGAAGTGACCAGCCGTTCGTCGATGGCCGTATCAATAATTCCGAGTGCTATCCGGGTGCAGACGCGGTCAACAACCTCGGCAAGCCGTGCGGGACCATGGCTTTCGAAAATTTCGGCGCCAATCACCCTGAGTTTTTCACGGTCGCTGAAATCGGTTCCGCAGTCGCATCCAATCAGTACTATGCCCTGGTCGGAGGCGGCTTTCGGATCCACCGGAACTCCGCCGAATGTGGTTCTCGTCTGCGGCACTACCCCGATCGTGAGAAGGCTCGCGATCCGGTCGTCATAGTCCCTTACCGCCGACTTTTCCCCCCCGGTGAGCACCGGGGGTATGTGCGTGTCGCCGAAAAGATCGCGGGCGGTCCCTTTTTCGTTATCCACGGACGGTGCTCCGCGGGCGAGCGCATCCGCCACTGCGCCGCCAAGTCCGCAGATGCTTCCGGTTGTCAGTGCAAACGGGGTGTCCGCATCAGGTAAAACCTCTCCCGTGATGCATCCGTCCACCGTGGTTCCAAAATCGAGTGCCATGCAGGGATTGCGGAAATCGATCCCGGTTGCGAGTGCCCCGTCCTTGATGCCGGCCATTGCGAGGACGCCCTCCATTTCGTTTGCGACGATCCGGTCCTCTCCCGTGATCGCCGAGGGTGGGATGACCCCTGCAACGGTTTCCCTGAGCGTCACCTTGTCCATGAGACTGAACGCCTGCAGCTTTTTCGGGAGGTAGTCTTTTGAAAGGGGCGGCGTCAGTTTTCTCGGGGACGCCCCGGCCTGGATACAGCCATCGGCAATCGCTCCGATAAAGCCCGCAACCTGCTGCGGCGTATGCCATGCGGCATTCATCCCGGTACTTCGCACGATATAGTCAAGATCCTCGTCAATGCGCAGTCCCGCCTCCTCGTGACACTGTTTCAGGACATTACGCGCGAGTTCGGCAACGCTTTCACGGGAGACGGGATGGCCGACAAGGGATGCGGCGATGACCTCCTCACCCTCCTTCGGGAGGCGTGCATCGCGAGTGTTGAAGACCGTCTTGTTGATGATGTATGTGGTGCCTGTTTCAAGGTTTGTGCCGGTGAGCACGCACTTCGTCGTCGTATTGCCCATCTCCACCGACGCCACGATAAAATAGGGTTTTATACGGTATTCGGGAATGGAAAGGCCCGCACCATGGGTGACTACGGGAACAGGTGTACTTTCGACGATGCACGGGTGCTGGTGCGTCAGCGAATCGAGGATGTGCGACATATACTCCCGTATAGGTATGAAATTATATTTTTTTCGAATTTCTTCCGGATACGACAGACTCCGGTTTCTCCGATACCCCCGGATGGTGGCGTGTAAACGGTAATCTCCATGCCGGGCTTACGCACGGCTATATGCGCCTTAAAAGATCATATAACGCATCATAGTGCTGTGTACCGGACGGGTTTCTTCACCTGCATCGCCAGATCATTTATTGCCGGGAAGGCGTATCTACTGCTTACCACACATTGTTTTCATGGGGGATTTTTGTTTTATGACAAAGAAGGACGGGGACTATGTGCACAGCAGGGTTGCCTGCACGATACTTGAACGATCAAAGATGTCACTCTTAAATCCGGCCTTGATTGCGGAGAAGGTCGAGGAGAGGACAATCGATGAAACCGCAAAACCAATGCTCAGGATTACTCTCGAGACGGGGATCGAGACCGTTTGGGACCGGTTCGAGATGCAGCAGCCTCCCTGCTCTTACTGCGCCAGCGGGGTTTCCTGCAGCCGCTGTGCCATGGGGCCGTGCCGGATCATCCCGGACCATCACCGCCTGCGGGGCGTCTGCGGAGCGGACGCCGACCTCATTGTGGCACGGAATTTGCTCGACACGCTCGCAACCGGGGCTGCCTCCCATTCGGACCATGGCCGCGAGATTGTGGAGACGATGTATAAGACGTCCGAAGGGACGGCGCAGGGGTATACGATAACAGATCCCGAAAAACTGAGACGTATCGCCCTTGAACTCGATATAACCGTAGGAACCCGCGGGGATCTGGAGATAGCGCGCGATGTCTCGCTTGCCCTTCTCGAGGAATTCGGGACGATTAAAAACTCCATCCGGTTCTCAGAGAGGGCTCCGAAGAAGACGAGGGAGATATGGGAAAGTGCGGGTATCACACCCCGGAGCGTGGATCGCGAAGTTGTGGAAGCGATGCACCGGATTCATATGGGTGTCGGAGCGGACTACGTGAATGTGCTTCTGCACGGTCTGAGAACCGCCCTGAGCGACGGGTGGGGCGGATCCCTCATGGCAACGGAAGTTTCGGACATTCTCTTCGGAACACCCGAGATCAACACCTCGTCGGTCAACCTGGGTGTCCTGAAGGAAGACCATGTCAATATAGCGCTCCACGGCCATAACCCGGTTCTGTCGGAGATGATCGTGCGTGCGGCAGAGGACGCGGAACTGCTTGCACTGGCGACGGAAAACGGTGCGAAGGGGATTAATCTTGTAGGCCTCTGTTGCACAGGCAACGAACTGCTGATGCGCAAGGGAATTCCTCAGGCAGGCAATCACTTCAACCAGGAGCTTGTCATTGCTACCGGGGCGCTTGACGTGATGATCGTCGACTACCAGTGCATCTTCCCCTCCCTGCCGCGGACGGCAAGCTGCTACCATACTCACATCGTCTCCACAAGCCCGAAATCCAGGGTGCCGGGGTCGCTGCACTACCCGTTCCATCCCGAATCCGCCATGGAGACGGCACGGGCCATCGTCCGCCTCGCTGTCGAGAACTATCCGAACCGGCTCGCCGAGAACGTGCACATCCCCGGCGAACCCATCAGGGCCGTTACGGGTTTTTCCGTCGAGGCGATACAGACAGCACTGGGCGGCACATTCGCGCCCCTGATCGAGGCGATAGCGGACGGAAAGATACTCGGCGCGGTTGGTGTTGTCGGGTGCAACAATCCCAAGGTAAAGCATGACTTCGGGCACGTGACCCTCACAAAAGAGCTGATCAAGCGTGACATTCTCGTGGTGGAGACGGGATGCGCTGCGATAGCATCGGGGAAGGCCGGCCTCCTCCTGCCCGGGGCGGCGGATCTCGCGGGTCACGGCCTTGCATCGGTCTGCAGGGCGCTGAATATTCCTCCGGTGCTCCACATGGGATCCTGTGTCGACTGTTCCCGCATTCTCGTGCTTGCGGCAGCGCTTGCCAACGAACTTGATGTCGGGATCGATCAGCTACCGCTTGGCGGCGCCGCTCCCGAATGGTATTCGCAAAAGGCGGTCTCTATCGGTTCGTATTTTGTCGCATCCGGCGTGTATACGGTGCTCGGCGTCATGCCGAAGATAACGGGAAGCGAAAACGTGACCAACCTGCTGACGAACGGCCTCTGCGGAGTCGTGAATGCATCATTTGCCGTCGAACCGGACCCGCTGCTGGCAGCAGACCTGCTCGAGTCGCATATCAGGCACAAGCGCCAGAACCTGGGGATCTGATGAAGCAGTCCCCGGCTGAACGAAGAAAAAAAATCCTGTCGGCCGCCGATACCTTCCGGGAGCGGCGGGGCGACGACGCAGGCGGACTGCGGGTTGTCATCACCGGCAAAGGTGGTGTCGGCAAAACGACGCTCACCGCACTGCTGGCACATTTGTATGCCCGCGACGGCGGGCACGTCCTTGCCGTTGATGAAGATCCGCAGCAGAATCTTGCGTATTCCCTCGGATACCCACGGGATCAGGCGGAAAAGCTTGTTCCCCTTGCAGAGAACGTATCCTATATCGAGGAGAAGACCGGCGCACGTCCCGGGGCGGGGTGGGGGCAGATGCTCACCCTCAATCCGAATGTCTCGGATGTTGTTGATCGTTTCGGCATCACGATCACCGACCGGCTCTCCGTGCTTGTCATGGGGAGTGTGATACAGGCCGCCACAGGCTGTCTTTGTCCGGAAAACGCCCTCCTTGAGAGCGTCATCCGCTCTATCAGGCTGCGCCGCGGGGAGGTTATCCTGCTCGATACTCAGGCAGGGGTCGAACATTTCGGCCGGGCCCTTGCAGAAGGATTCGGACAGACGATTGTGGTGGCAGAACCCGGATTTAATGCGATGCATGTTGCCCTCCACGCCGCCGCACTTGCTCACCAGCTCGGCATTCCCTTCATTCACCTTGTTGTTAATAAGGTACGATCCGAAGCCGACCGGAAGAAAGTCGAGGAGATGCTCGGCGCCGACAGTCCCTTCACGTCGATAATCTATCTGCCGTTTGCCGTGCAGGTTCTGGAAACCGAACCGGTTGTAACCCCCCTGCTCGCGGACCGTTCGCCGTTCATGGACGGTGTCCGCGAGCTGCATGTCCGTGTACAGCAGTGCGGACGCCTGACAGATCAGGGCACATAAAAGCCGGGTGATGGATCTCCGCATACCGGGACGTCACATCACGGAAAAATGCGAGGGGAGCGATTCGAACGCTCGAACTCCTGCGAGAATGGACCCTAAATCCATCGCCTTTGACCTGGCTCGGCAACCCTCGCCCCACAATCCGGGTACACTGTCTTGTGTCCGAATATTATAAGCACACGCATTGTCCGGAAGCAGAACGACGGTGGCCTTCAGCCTAAGAGGAGGTTTTCCCTTTTTCTTCTTCACTGGTCTTCGCCTGCTTAAGCTCCTCGATAAGAATCGCGTACCCGGAGACGACCAGCGCGATAAACAGCGGGCCGAGAACGAATCCCACGATGCCCATGACGGCAAGCCCGCCGAAAAATCCTATCCACATAAGGACCGGGTGTATCGAGGCCCTCTTCCCCATCATCGTCGGACGGAGATAGATATCGGGGAATGCGCAGACAACCGGGTACCCGATTAACGCAACGGCAGCTGTACTCCGGTAATCGCCAATGGAGATCGAGTAGATCGCAATAAACACCATGAGGAATGAGGGGCCGATAATCGGGATAAGCTGAAAGATCGCTGCCATCAGCGAATAAAAGATCACGTGCCCGAATCCCAGGAAATAAAAGAACGGTATTGCGAGAATGAAGGTCAGCACCGATGTCGCGATATGAACCACGTAAATGGCATAGAGCGTATTGACGACCATCTCCGTCATCTTCGAGATCGAATCCCTGATGCGGTCGGGGAGGTGATCCATGACCTGGCTCCAGATATCGTCTCCCTTGAGAATGGCGATATACAGGGTAAGGAAGAAAATAATCAGCTGGATAATGAGAAAGGGAATCCCTTTGATGATGCCGGAGATATAATCGCTGAAATTTCCGATCTGGTCCCTGAGCCATTCGGCCACCTGCTCTCTCGGGATGGCAACGGGGAGTTCGATAAAGTCGACCTGAAGCGACTGGACCGATGCAATGATGCTTCCCACAATCTGCGTCAGATAATCGCTGTTCTGGTAGATGATCGTGAACATATAGGCAAGGGAGCCGAAAAGAAACACTCCTATCAGGATCGTTGATAATGCAGCGGACACGGAAGAGGGAAGCCGTGTGCACAGCAGGCGGTGGAAAGGCAGCATGACTATCGCCATCGACATCGCGAGGATGATGACGCTTAAAAGCGGCCAGAATGCCAGTATTGTAGCGACAATGATGGCCCCGATCAGGACAAACGTCAGCACATCGATCCGGGTCAGCTCAACGGACATGGGTAACCTGTACCCCATTCGCCCGATTCGTCATAAAACCTCGCCAATCGCGCCTGTCGATATCAGGCGGGCGGAGGTAATGCCCGGTTCGACCGGCCCCCCATCCCACGCGCGATATAGAAAAATATTTACTTTTTCAATTTAGTAATAAGATTTGGTTTACATTTGCTCCCGCCACGACGATCGGGATCCGGAGTGCATGCAGTATCGCCCATCCAGGCCCGCGAACCTCAACCGGAAAGACCGGACGATCAATCCTGAAATTCCCCGGCAACCGGACAGTAATTAATAAATATTCACCCTATCGTAATTTCGTAGCCATATAGCCGTTTTATCAATTCGGGGTGGCAGGGAATTTCGCGATGCGCTTCCGATGCACTCCAAAAAAGCATGGAAATAGTGACAAAACGGATAAGAATGTCTTAATGAAAACCTTTATGCAATAGATTCACCCGAAGTTCATTTACTTTGGAGACGCGAGATGCTCATTGAGATCGCACGCATTTTTGCCGCCGCTGTTATCGCCGGAGTCCTGTTCGTGACGGTGGATCTCATATTCAGATTGCCCGAGAAGGGTGGCGTGAGCGGGGCGACGGGAATCGGCACCGCGATTGCGAAGGGAGGCGGTGCGTTGCATGGCGGGTATATGATGGGCAATATCGTCTGCTCCCCCGATGCGTCCGCAGGAACGCTCCTGGCCGCGTGCGGCGTCTCAATTGCCGGAATTCCGGGCGGCATTGCGGCTGCCGTGCTCGTATTCATCGGCAACCGCATCTGCCACGACCCGGGCTATGCAGGCACGACCGGTGCTGTTCTTGCGACCGGTGTGATCTACGGCGCATCGTTTGCGGGATTTGCACCCGAGCACTTTATTGCCGGCATGGTGCTTGCCATCCTCTCCGTACAGGGAATATCGCATGCCCGTTCAAGCACTTTCCTTGACAGGCTGTGGGGGTGGCGGACCTGATTGATGGCCAGTTACCGCTTGCCGTGTGCGCTCTCGTGGGATTATTCGCCGCAGCGAGGATCGTACTGGAGCCAAATACTCTCCGGAAACTCCCCTACTTAAATGTGCTCGGTTTTGCCGTGGCAGGTTCCATCGCGCTTCTCATCCCGCATCCCCTTGCCATTCTTGCCGCTTCGGCATACTTTATCGGATCGACCCTTGAATCGAATGCTATCGCCAGTACCTACGCAGGAGGGAAGAAACCGGGTGATTGATATCTTCGCCGCAATCTTCGGCGCTATTGCACTCATCGGCGCAGCAGGAGCAGCGATCGAGCGGGATCCTTTTGCAAAGCTGATAGCCGTCGGTGTTATCGCGGGCGGTGTCGTCCCCTTTATAGCGGATCGCGGGTATCTTGATGTTGCGATTGCCGTTGCGCTGGTCGTGCCGGTGACGACGATCTTTATCCTGCTTGTCTGCAGGAGGGAGGAAGCATGAACGCGGAGTTCATCCTCGGCCTCGCCGTGCTTGCGATTGGAGTCCTCGCCGTTGCGTTCCCCCGGGACCGGTCATACCTGACCCGGCTTATAAACCTGGAAATCCCTGCATTCGGTCTCCTGCTCATCATGCTCTCCTTTGACGAGATGCTTGCACTCCTCACGTTTATTGCGGTCACCGGAATATCCACATTCGTTCTTGTGAGAATTCTCGAACGGAGGGGACCTGTGTGAAACCCGAAGGGCAGGGATCGATCATCAGCCGGATTTCCCGGGCATTGTCGAATTACGATTACCTTGCAGGCGTTTATGCACTGCTCGTCATCATCATAACCATAATCGGCATTGTAAGCCTTCCCTTCCTCGCGTACGAGGATGTGCAGGTCTACCCGAAGCATATCGACCGCTCCAGCCCGCTGGATCCCTACGACAGGGGGGGAACGCCGTTCAACACGACAGCCGTGCATGCGCAGTACCCGGACAACTCCCCGTATCTCGGCTATGTTACCGCATACTTAACGCCGCTCTCACAGTTTATGGCGGACGGATCCCACCACCTGGGGACGACCATCGTCTCGCACCCGGGCGGTATTATCGATGAGATCCTCTACAATACGCGGGGTCTCGATACGGTTGTCGAGACCAGCATCCTTTTTGTGGCGTTTACCATCGCCGCATACCTCTTCAGGAGGAAGGATTGATGGATGCCGTGTACATTGCCGGTCTCGGCATCGCCTTCCTGAGCGTGATTGTGGCATTTTATGCCATACTCCGTGAACAGGACGATTTACACCGCATACTGCTCACCGATCTTGCAGAGATCCTCGCGCTCGTGCTCATCGCTCTTGTCGCAACCGATCTCGCCGAAGCGCTGATCCTACCGGGGCTCGTTGTCGGCATTTCCGAACTGATGGCCATATCCGAAGTGTTCCTGGTAAAAGAGTCTCTTTCCCGTCCGCGGTATTCCCCGCTCTCAATCGAAGTCATGGACAGCGCACCCGCCATCATGTCGCTTGCGCTTGTTCTCTACGGGATCGTGCTCTCGGGCTTTTCGGGCGGTGCACTGGCAGGTGTCGGTGCCATCTTCTACTTCATGTGCCGGGGGCATGACGAACGATTTGCTGTTATCGAGACAGCAAGCGGGTATGCATGGGCACTCTGGATTTTCGCATTCTTCATCTTCATGGTCCTTCCGGAGTACTGGCTGTTCGGAGTGATGACCGCCGGCGGTGCAATCCTCCTCAAGGTGACCGGAAAGATGTCGCTCGTCGGCACGATGCGGGGTGGCCATAATGAATAGCCTTGCCGTTCCCGCCATCGGAGGTGCCGAACTCCATGTGATTGAATTCGGCGATATCGTCAATTACTTCAGCCCCTACACGGCGATGCTCTTTGCATTTGCCGTGCTTTTCACGGTAATCGCAATCGTGAGCAGGCCGGAGAGGCAGGTCGATATCGCCTTCGGCGGCGATGCGTATTATACCAAGGACATCCAGCCTGAACAGCTGAAATTCCAGCGGTTTATGGCGATTGCCTGCGGGCTCGCGACGCTGGGGGCGGTGGTTTCCGGTGATGTCTTTAATTTTACGCTCTTCACCTCCATGGTGGGCATAACGAACATCGGAATCGTTGCTGCGTATAAAAACCGTCATGTGCTCAATGCAGCGTTCCAGTACGGGATCGTGGCGATGATAGCGACCGTCCCCCTCTTCGGCGGGGCGGCAATCATCCTCGCGACGACGGGAACCCTGAGTATGTGGGAGCTCTTCGGCAGTGCAATTGCCGTACCCCTCATTGCAAAGGCATTCCTCGTGCTGGGGGTGATGGGTGAGGGAATGGCCCCCTTCTACGTGGCAAAGGCGGAGATTACCCGCGCACCCGGAGCGCCGTATGTGCTGATCATCCATGTCAGCTCGCTGCTCCTGTTCCTGCGTGTTGTGGAGATCGTTCTATCGATGTGATTGTGATGAAAAAAGGAAATGCTGCCATGGGAACGGGTGTCACCGGCGCTATCTGTATCGCAGCAGGGGCTTCTGCCGCACTGGACATGCTCCCCCTGTGGGGTGCAGGGCTGCTGATCGTGGTTGCATTCCCGTTCTTTGTCGTCCTTCTCGGACTGTGGTGGAACGCGTCGGAAGGCGAGGGAGACATTCCGTTTATCGGGTACTGACATGATCGACTTTCTGCTGTTTGCTGTATTCACCGGCCTGCTCCTTCACGGCATCCACCGGAAGGCAATCGCACGGATACAGGGTCGTCCCGGGCCGCCGATATGGCAGGAGATCCTTCATTCCCTGAAATTTTCCTTCAAGGAGACGTGGATCCCGGCAACCGCAAGCGAGGTGCTCTTCGTGGCGGTCGTACTCGTTGCCCTCGGCATCTGGAGCGCAGCCCTCTTCATCCTGCTCCTCGAGGGAAGCATCCTGATGCTCTTCGGCATCTACATGCTCCACAAGATCGTCGAGCACGGTCTCGGCCTCTCGTCGGGATCGCCGTACGGCAAATTCGGGGCGATACGGTCCGTCATCTCAGCAGCCTCGGAAATCCCGCTCTTCGCCACGATCGGTGCCATCTACTTCGTCACCGGGTCACTTCAGCTCTCCGACATCATTGCCTACCAGGCTGCAAACGGCCCCCTCCTCCTGCTCATGCCCCCCGTAGCGGCAGCGATGTATATCGTGATTCTTTCAAAGATGCACTACAGCCCCTTTGCCATCATCGAAGCCAAGGAGATCGTGAGCGGCAACAGGACAGAGCATTTCGGCGTCTGGCGAGCCGCTCTGGATGTCGCCTTTTCACTCAAGACCTTCGTGCTCCTTTATGCCTTCGTGCTTATCTTCATCGGCGGAATTCCCTTTGCGGCGGTGCTTGTTCTCATGCTGCTCCTGCTGCTGTCGCTCTCGTTTGTCTGCGCACTCTGCCCGATGCTCTCTCCGTACGACACCGTGACAATGCAGAGCCTTGCCACCGCTCTGGTTGCCGTATACCTCGTCGCAGTAGTGGTGATCGCATGAACCTGATACACAGAATCCTCTGGGCGGGTGCCGCCCTCTATGCCGGTGTTATCCTGCTGCAGGCGATCGGAAGAACCGGACTCTGGCTACAGGCGGGTGCTGTCGCCGCCCTGACAGCAGCCGTCTCCCTTCTCCCGCTCGCGCGGGACGAGAGCCTGCTTAAAAAGACCGAGATGAGGGTGCTGTGGGTCTGCGTCCTCTGTTTTGCACTGTATGCGTTCGGGCGTGCCGGAGGTGTCATCTGATGGGAGACTTTTTGTACGAAAAAGATCTCCGGATGATGCAGTACAACATACTCACGAGCGCCCGCCATAACGGAGTGGCGGCCGCGATTGCCGGGCATTACGGGCTGAAGAAACAGGAGGTGCTCCGGATGATGATGGAGCGGATGGATATGATCCTGCTTGAAAACCTGCCTGCACGCTATGAAGTATGGCAGGCGACGGGCGACGCAGGGGACGAGACGGAAAGAAAACTGGGATGTGAACTGATTTCCCGGTACGTCCCCCTCGCGGACCCGCAGGCAATTGACCGCATCTGCGCGGATGCGAAAGAGCGGATCAGAAAAGGCACCCCAAAAGACGAGGCACTATCAGAGGGACTCCAAAACATCAGGGAGATGTTACGCACATGAGTATGATACAGTCGATGAAAAATGCCGTGCGGTCGCGATCGATCCACGTCAGTTACGTCAACGTGGGGTCCTGCAACGGATGCGATATTGAAATCCTTGCCGTGCTCGCTCCCCGGTATGACATTGAACAGTACGGCATCTATGTCCACAACAACCCGCGGGAGGCGGACATCCTCCTCATAACCGGTGCGTTCACACCACAGTGGGAGGATAAACTCGAGTCAATCTGGAACAAAATTCCGGAACCGAAAGCTGCCATCGCTATCGGCAACTGCCCGATATCGGGGTGCGTCTTCAACCGCCGGGGATCTTTCGTCGATCCCCCCGTGGCAAAACACATCCCGATCGCCGCCGAAGTGCCGGGATGCCCGCCGCGCCCGACCGAGATTCTGAATGCCGTGCTCTCGCTTGCCCCGGTTGTTTTCAAGGATTACGAGGAGAAAAAGGCATGAAAAAAGTGGTTGACGTCTCGCTTCCCATTGGCCCCCTGCACCCCTGCTTCAAGGAGCCCGCCCGCATTAAATGCGAAACACGCGGGGAATTCGTGCTTTCGGCAGAAGTGGAGCTCGGGTACGTCAAGAAGGGCATCGAACGCATCATGCGTGGCCGCCCGTGGCAGGAAGTGATGTTTCTTGCGGAACGGATCTGCGGGATCTGCTCGGTGATCCATAACATGACATTCATCGAAACAGTCGAGCAGCTCAGCGACATAGCCGTTCCGGACCGGGCTGCGCTCCTCAGGGTGGTTGTCAACGAACTTGACCGCATCCAGAGTCATGTCCTCGCCAACTTCTCTTACTGCTACACCATCGAACACGAGACACTCGCGATGTATCTCCTCAACCTCCGGGAGACCGCGATGGACATGCTCGAACTGATTACGGGAGCGCGGGTCACCTGCGCCTACATGATTCCGGGAGGCGTGCGCTTTGATCTCCGGCCCGAAGACAGACAGACACTGGAACGGTCGCTCACCCATATCGACACGGAGATCGCCCGGTTTACCGCGATGTTTAAAAACGGTCCGCTCATCGGACTCCGGAGCAGGGGGATCGGCATCCTCACACGGGAAGCGGCACTCGAGGCACATGCAGTCGGACCGACGGCACGGGCAAGCGGAATCGCGGAGGACATGCGCCTCCGCCACCCCACATACAGGAAACTCGGATTTGAGCCCGTGGTATACACCGAAGGGGATAATTACGCCCGCATCATGGTCCGGTTCGATGAGGTCCGACAGAGTATCAGACTGATCCAGACATGCCTTGAAATGCTCCCGGAGGGCCTGATCCGCGGCGGCGGGTCGGTCGTTGCCGGGGAAGCGACCTACGTAGGCGAAGCGCCCCGCGGTGAACTGACTTACTTCGTAAAAACAGATGACTACGGAAGAATTGTTGATATATCCGTCCAGACGCCGTCGATCATGAACATCGAAGCGTGCGCACACTACATGCTCACCGGTGTTACATCGGCCGCTGATGTCACCTCCACGTTTATCAGTGCCGACCCCTGTGTCGCCTGTACAGAGAGATAGCCATGACCACATCGATCATCTGGTACATCCGTGAATTTCTTCGTGCGGAATGGCTCCGCAGGTTTTTCTTCGTAAAAACCGCTCCGCTTGTCACTCCACCCCATTTCAGGGGGTATCCTGAACTGACCGGAAAGGAGTGCACGCACTGCCTGCTCTGCATGATGATCTGCCCGACCGAAGGTGCCATCGAGGTCCTGAAAAAGGGCGAAGGCTGGGAACCGCAGGTCTATCCGGGCCATTGCCTCCGGTGCGGCCTGTGCGTGGAGATCTGCCCCGATGATGTGCTTGCAAGCGGGCGGATCCTCGACTCCAAACACCGGGAGGAGACGTATTACCTG
Organism: Methanomicrobiaceae archaeon; assembly: GCA_016926855.1. GTDB lineage: Archaea > Halobacteriota > Methanomicrobia > Methanomicrobiales > Methanomicrobiaceae > LKUD01. Next base: position 24,683 of record JAFGNT010000019.1, read on the forward strand.
CCGTATTACCGGATCTCAATCGACCCTGCAAAGTGCATGCGGTGCGGAAACTGCTCTGTCTCCTGCCCTGTGAATAAGGAGGAAGACCCCCAGCTCTCGGCAACGGGCACGGCAGTTTCCGATGAGGTGATCATGCGCATCAGGGACGGTGAGATGCGGGTGTTGCATGAAGAGAAGTGCACGGGCTGCAAGACCTGTGAAGAGGCATGCCCGAACCAGGCGATCCGTGTCGCCCGGATTATCGAGGCGGTACAGCTGGAAGGAGGGGCAGGGGTGTCACCCGATTCCGCAGCCGCCGGGGCAGAGGAGGAGGGCGTCCGATGAGGTTTGTCATGAACACCGGGAGGACGATCACGCAGGGCAGGCATATCGAGAGCAAGGGAGGCCGGACATACTCCGAGGAGACGGGAACCTGTTTCATGCACCCCTTCGATATGATGGGGCTTGGGATTGACGACCGCGATCGCGTGGCGGTGACGAGCGAGTGGGGGACTATCGTACTCACCGTGCGCGAGTCGGAGGATCTCTACGAAGGAGAGGTATTTGTCCCGTACGGCCCGTTTGCAAACCACATCACTCCCCCGGACACTCATTCGTCCGGAATGCCCGACTTCAAGTACGTGAACGTGGAGATCGAACCGACCGACCTGCCGCAAAAAATCGCATGGGAACTGATGGAAGAGATGGGAGGCCTGCGCTATGAAAATCGATGATGTTGTCTGTCCGTTCTGCGGCTGCCTCTGCGACGACCTGACGGTGACGGTTGAGAATAACAGGGTCATTTCCGTCGACAACGGGTGCACCCTCGGAAACGCGAAGTTCATGGGAAAAGACCGGCTGAAGGATCCCATCCGGCGCACCCCTGACGGATGGAAGACAATCACGTATGACGAGGCGATCGACTATACCGTCGACATGCTGCTGTCTGCCGACCGGCCCCTCCTGTTCGGATGGAGCGGGACGCACGGCGAAGCCCAGTGCATCGGTGTCCATATGACGGAACTGGTTGAGGGGATTATCGACAGCACCACATCCGTCTGCCACGGCCCCTCCATTCTCGCCATACAGGAAGTGGGCCACCCGGGGTGTACGCTCGGGCAGGTAAAGAACCGTGCCGATCTCGTCATATACTGGGGATCCAACCCGATTGAAGCGCACCCGAGGCATATGAGCAGGTATACCACCTATGCGGACGGTTATTTCCTGGATAACGCGTTCCGGAACCGCACGGTCATCGTCGTCGACGTGCGGGAAACGGAGACGGCAAAGGTAGCCGATGAGTTCATCAGGATCAAACCCGGCGGTGATTTCGCTGTCCTCAGCGCTCTTCGGGCAATCGTGCGCGGAAAAGGCGCTGTTGTCCCCCCAACTGTCGCCGGTGTGAAGCGGGCGCAGCTGGAGCGGGTTGCCGCGCTCTGCAAGGAGGCATCGTTCGGGGCGGTCTTCTTCGGTCTCGGGCTCACAATGACACGCGGGAAATATAAAAACATCAGGAACGCCATCGAACTGGTCGACGAACTCAATCGCCACACAAAATTCACCATCACGCCGATGCGGGGGCACTGGAATGTCTACGGGTCAAACGAGGTCTTTACCTGGATGACCGGATACCCGTACGCGGTTGACTTCTGCCGCGGGGTTGCCTTCTACAACCCGGGGGAAACCACGGCGATTGATACCCTTGCACGAAAGGAGTGCGATGCCTGCCTTATCATCGGCAGCGATCCGGCTGCGCATTTCCCGCGGCGGTGCGTGGAGCACCTTTCGGAGATCCCGACGGTGGTCATCGACCCGTGCCCGTGCATGACCACATCGGTCTGTGACGTGCAGATACCGTCCGCAATAACCGGGATCGACGCCGAGGGGACAGCCTACCGGATGGACGGCGTTCCCATTTTTGTTAAGAAAGTGCTTGAACCGACCGTCCCCAGTGATACGGAGATCCTGACTAAAATCTTCGACCGCATGAAGGAGGCAAAACTCAGATGACCGAACTCCTGATAAAAAACGCCTGTGTCATCGATCCGCTCAACAGGATAAACGGCGAGGTCATGGACATCGCGATACGCGACGGCAGGATTGTCGAGTCGGTACAGTCCTCGGCAGAGGTCATAGACGCGGCGGGGATGCTGACCCTGCCGGGAGGCATTGACTCGCATACCCATGTCTGCGGGACGAAAGTAAATTTCGGGCGGTACATGAGCCCCGAGGATATGCGTGCCGGCAGGACGCAACGCCACGGTGCCATGCACTCGACCTCCGGGTACAGCGTGCCGACGACCTACGGCACAAGTTACCGGTACAGCGCGATGGGGTACACGACACTGCTTGAAGGTGCGATGGCCCCGCTAGAGGCGCGCCACACCCACGAGGAGTTCAACTACACCCCGCTTCAGGACATGATGGCGAACGTCCTCTTCGACGGGAACTGGGCAATCATGGATGCGGTACGTGAGGGGGATGTCGCAAAAGCCGCGGCCATCCTTGCCTGGTTCATCTCAGCATCCAAAGGATTCGCCGTGAAACTCACAAACCCCGGCGGAACGGAGGCATGGGGGTGGGGAAAGAACCTCACCTGTATCAGGGATCTCGTGCCGCATTTCGAGGTCACTCCCGCCGACATCATTACGACACTGATCGAGGCGAACGAAATGCTCAACCTTCCGCATTCCGTCCACCTGCACTGCAACAACCTCGGAACACCGGGAAACTATGCTTGCACCCTCGATACCTTCGATCTGGTCCGCGACCTGAACCCGGACCGCCAGTCACTCTACGCGACCCATGTGCAGTTCCATTCCTACGGCGGTTCGACATGGAGGGATTTCTGCTCGAAGGCCGAGGAAGTGGCCGGATCCGTCAACGCAAAGCCGCAGATCGTCATCGACATGGGGCAGGTGATGTTCGGGAAAACCACGACGATGACGGCCGACGGGCCGATGGAGTTCAACCTCTACCGCCTGCACCACAACAAATGGAGCAATCACGACGTGGAACGTGAAACCGGTTCCGGAATAATTCCCGTCTACTACAACAGAAAAAACCTTGTCAACTCGATCATGTGGGCGATCGGGCTCGAACTCGCCCTTCTTGTCCGCGATCCGTACCAGTGCATCCTCGCCACCGACAACCCGAACGGTGCCCCGTTCGTGAAATACCCCGAGATCATCGCCCTCCTGATGAGCAGCAGGTACCGCGACGCCGAATGTGCGACCGTGCACCCCGACCTGGAGCACCGGGTGGCGCTCCCTTCGATCGACCGCGAACTTGGCTGGCATGATATTGCCGTGATGACCCGCGCGGCGCAGGCGCGGGCGCTCGGGATTGCCGGGATGGGAAAGGGCCATCTGGGAGAAGGCGCCGAGGCGGATGTGGCGATCTATCCGGTCACCATCGATACGGTAGATCCGGCCGTGGACTACGAAGCGATCATCCGCGCCTTTTCCCGGACCGAGTACACGATCAAGCGCGGACGCGTTGTATGCCGACGCGGCGAATGCCTCGTGGACGGGACGAACATGACATACTGGGTCAACCCACGGGTGTCACAAGAGCATGATATCATGAACAACGAGGAGTTCGTCCGGAATTTCAACCGTTACTACACCGTACGCATGAGCAATTACCCGGTACAGGACTCGTATATGCCCCGGAACCGCTGCATCGAAACGGAGGCGGAGATATGAGGGTCACTCTGGTGGTCAGGGACCGGAAAAAACCGTTCCTCCCGATCGAGGCGGAGGCAATTGTCCCGAAACATTTCATAAACCCCGACGAGCAGCTTTCGGTCTGGAAGGGGAACAAGGAACTGCCGCTTGATGAAGTCTTTACAAAAACCGTCGAGGGCACCGCCGAATCAGCCGACGAGATCGAGATCGTGATCCGCGGCGACAGCTCCCGGATTAAACGGGTGGGTGAGTACATGGACGGCGGGAAAATCCTGATAGAGGGCAATATCGGGATGCACTGCGGAAATTTCATGGATGGCGGCATTATCGAAATCCTTGGTGATGCGGACGCGTGGCTCGGGCGCGAGATGCGGGGAGGCAGCATCGTCTGCCACGGGAACGCAGGCGATTACTGCGGATCCGGGTACCGGGGAGAGAAGAGGGGCATGCGGGGCGGTTCGCTCGAAGTATTCGGCGATGCCGGAAATTTCGCTGCCGAGACACTTTCAGGCGGGACCGTGATCATCCACGGCGACGCCGGAGACATGGCCGGATCGGATATGCATGACGGTACACTTGTCATCCATGGCAACACCATGCGTGCAGTTCCGAATATGACAGGTGGCACCTGTACCGTTCACGGCACCGTCAGGGACATGATGCCGACATTTCAAAAAGAGGGACGCGAAATGATCGGCGGAATCGAGTACGCCCGTTTTAAAGGCGATATCGCAAATCGTGGAAAAGGAATCCTTTTTATAAGGAACTATCAATATATGGAATAATGGTCAGGCATATCTGTGGCTATGAGGCTGAGATTTTCTGTAAAAAATGCGGACGTCCGATGACCTCCACGGAACGGGGCGGTCTCTGGTGTCCCCACTGCGGGAGAAAAATCACGATCGTCTGTCCGGGATGCGGAAAGCGCTGGTAATCCCTTTTTATTACACCTGACTGCGAACCCACCGTGCATATTCTGTCTTCAACCGCTCTTTCTCATCCCGGTTGAGATCGCTTTTCCCTGTTTCGTCAAGGAATTTCTCGAGTTTCTGCACGAGCGTCTCCGCTTCGTTGTGTGACGGTACGTCGAGGTAAGCCGGTGCACGGGTCACATCAATGACCGCGCCGCAGACCGGGCAGAGTTTCCATCTCTGAAACCGGTCGACATAGGTGAATGTGCGGCAACCCGTACACCGAATTACCATATACATAGCATTCGATTGGTACGTCATGTCAGGTAAAGAATGTTACCCTGTGTCATGCCTGCTGACACGGAAAAGGTCCGCATCAGGTTTGACAAAAAAGTCTTCAGCACAGCGCACCAGGTTTTCCCGGTAGTGTACATCGCGATCCGGCCGGGGGAACGGACGGGGCCGGATGACAAGCACGCTTCCCCCGGCCTCGAATTCCGCCCGCACGTCGGGATCATCGATGACCACGATGTTGTCCTTGCCGAGCGTGCAGCCGCACGACACCTGAATTCCGTCGACCATGCACCGTTCGGGTGAACGGGCGGGGCAATACACCCGTGCACGCAGGAGAAAGGGATCGTCGCAGAAATGATCGCGCACGTACCGCCCGATCCGGTAACCCAGAACGAGGAAGGGCCCGGTATGGGCATGAAACGCACCGAGCTCTTCGAGTGTGTAATCCCGCGGACGAATCGCCGCCGGGCATGCGGAATGTACCATTGCCGGAAAGTTTTTAGGTTCCTGTAGTATTATTTGCTTCCCGGGTGGGACCCCGTGTACCCGTCCGGCCGGAACGGTATACTCCTCGTGAATAAAGGCTCTATGGGAAGATTTTTGGGGGTGAAGCTGCTGATGCTCTATACGTATGCATATCGAGATACTCCCTGTCGAGGGCCTTCCCCTCATCCGCAAGGGCGATAATCTCCCGTCGCTCATCTGTGACAGCGTCCTCTTGCAGGACGGCGATATTCTCTGCCTCGCTTCGTCGGTATATTCAAAGTCCAAAGGATATACACGCCCGCTCGCCGCCATTGAGGCAGGTGCGCAGGCATGCCGGATAGGAGCGGCATGCGGAGAAGATCCCCGGTTTATGCAGGCGGTGCTCGACGAGTCGACGGACGTCCTGCTCGACCACCCCTTTCTGCTGACCCGCCTCCCGCACGGCCACGTGGGAGTCCGGGCCGGTGTGGACCAGAGCAATGTAGAGGACGGGATGGTGATCCTGCTCCCCCCTGACCCGAACGGAGCCGCAGAGGAAGTCAGGGAAGAAATCCGTGCCATCTTAGGAGAAGATATCCGGGTCATCATCACGGACACCTGCGGCCGATCGTTTCGGCGCGGGCAGACAGGGATCGCGATCGGGTGGAGCGGAATGCCGGCTATTCAGGACTATCGCGGGGACCACGACCTCTTCGGCCATGTGCTGAAGATCACGGAAGAGGCCGTTGTGGATGAAATTGCAGGATTCGCCAATTTTGTTATGGGCGAAAGCAACCGCGGGGTTCCCGCAGTCGTTATCAGGAACTGCCCGGTCTGGAAGGGGCACGACAATCTGTACTTCAGCCAGGACGAAGATATTACACAGAATGCACTGAAAAAAATGCAGGATCCGCTCTGATTAGAGCAGAGTGTTGAGAACAAGCGTGATCAGCCCGATCACTCCGGCGAGAATCAGCACCGCGACAGGACTGATATGGAATGAACGGCGGTCCTCACTCTCATAATACGTGACAAGACCCGCCGACGAGATTAACCGACCGCCACTTTTTTTTGCCATATACCTATAATGTGGGAGTCTCCATATATAAATCAGCATCCATGGAACCTGTGCCGGTCAATTGTGTCGTGGAAGGGCGTGCGTTTATCGGGGAGGATCTCCTTCTCCGTGATGTCGCCATCACCGTGGGGGAGGGACGAATCCTCTCCATAGAGGAAACCACCCCCCGGGACGGGCCCTGGATCTGCCCGACCTTTTTCAATGCGCACACGCACCTTGCCGACACTATCGCGCTGGACGTCCCCGCATCCGGTGACCTTGCGGCCCTCGTCGCTCCCCCTGCGGGGCTGAAGCACCGCCTGTTAGCCGCTGCGGCCCCTGCCGAGGTTCGGGAGGCGATGCGCTCCTCGATCCTGAGCATGATCGCGTCCGCGACAACGGGATTTGCCGATTTCAGGGAGGGGGGCGCCGATGGCGTGTCCCTGCTCGCCGGGGCTGCGGAGGGGCAGGCTTGCCACGCTGTAATCTTCGGGCGCGACGGGGGCGAGAGGGTCGCCGACGGGGTGGGAGTTCCGAGTTACCGGCCGGACTCAGGAATAGAAGCGGCTGTTGCATGCGCGAGAGAGCAGGGAAAACTCGTTGCATTCCATGCCGGAGAAAAAGATGCGGATGATATTGAGGGAGCCCTCTCCTTCGGGCCCGATCTGCTGGTCCACTGCACGCATGCAACCGACACCCACCTGAGGCGGATTGCAGACGAGGGAATACCGGTCGCCGTCTGCCCGCGCTCGAACTGGTCGCTTGGTGTCGCGGCGTCACGGTCACATCCCCCGATCGAACGAATGCTGGACCTCGGGTGCCGGGTCCTGCTCGGAACAGACAATGTGATGTTCGTCCAGCCGGATATGTTCCAGGAAATGGCTTTTACCGCAATTATCTACCGTATTCCTCCCGCCGATATCCTGCGCATGGCTATCGCCGGATCGGCACTATTCACTACTCCCCAGTACATTTCCGAAGGGAACCCCGCTGCTTTTTTCACGATCGATCCCATGCGCGGAAATCTCCGGTACAGCCGTGATCCGCTCACAACGGTTGTGAAACGCATGAGTCCGGCGCTTGTTGGACGAATAATTTATAGTATGCGGTAGAAAACAATATACTGAATCTAATTTTTGAGGATTGTCAATGTTTCATAAAATCCTAGTCGCCATTGATGGCTCGGATGTAAGTAAACAATCTCTGCAGACGGCCATTGATGAAGCAAAAGTGTGGAATGCAGAGATGCATGCAGTCTATGTCATCGAGACAGGTATGCTCTCTTCCATCCCCATCGATAATACGCTTGAGGTTATCTACAACCTGCTTGAAAGCGAAGGCAACCTGACAATGGACACCAGCAGGGAGACTGCATCACAGGCAGGTGTAGAGCTCACAACGCATATTAAACAGGGACACGCAGGAAATGAGATTCTTAAACTCGCCGACGAGATCGGTGCTGATCTTATCATTCTCGGGTCGCACGGCAAGAGCGAGATTGATCGGCTCCTGCTCGGAAGCGTCACGGCCCACGTCGTCCGGAACAGTACTGTTTCAACGATGGTGGTGAGATTATAGTCACGAAAACAGACATGAAGCCGGTCCGCGACCACATGACGGGCGACGTCGTCTGCGTAGAGATTCCCGGGAACAGGGACGATGTGCTGAGAATTCTGAAACGGACAGGCATCAGCGGTGTCCCTGTGTTAAAAGAAGGAAATCTTGTCGGCATCATTACCCGGAAGGATCTGCTCAGGAAACCGGATGAAACCCAGCTCGGGCTGCTCATGACACCTGACCCGATCACGATTCACCCCGACGCCACTATCCGTGACGCGGCAATCGTGATGGTAAAGCACAATATCCGCCGTCTTCCTGTCGTGGAAGGCAGTAAACTCCTCGGATTGATCAGTATCGCGGACCTGATCGGGGCCATCGCACAGATGAAGATCGAGGAGGAGATCAAATCGCGGTTCACCTCCCACACCTTCGCTATCTGGGAGGAGACGCCGCTGCCCCTTATCGGCAGAATCATGGAGATCTCCGGTTTTGATGCAATTCCAATCCTCAATGAAGAATCGCAGCTCACGGGCATCATCTCCGAACGCGACCTGATCCGGCATGCATGCATCGAGGATTCGGTACAGGTAAGCGATTTTTCAAACGGCACCGACGATGACGAATGGACATGGGAGAGCATCCGTGACCTGCACTCCATATCCTACGGAATATCCCGGATTCAGCTTCCCGACAAGCCGGCAAAGGCGGCCATGATACGCGACGTCGTTGCCATGCCCGTCAATTCTGCGATCAGCGAATGCGCACTGAAGATGAGGCGGGGGCGGATCGATCAGCTGCCGGTGATTAACGGCGACAAACGACTCGTTTCGATGCTTTTCGACAGGAACCTGATTCGGGTTCTCATCCCCGAATCGACTGTGTCGGGCGGGGTTTTTGATACCTGCCGTATCTAATACATTTTCCCATCTGTCAGAAAATTAAATAACAACAACACTTATAGATAATCGTATCATTGTATAGTCAGAAGCCTTTTATTATCTTTAAAGCGTCTAAAATCGTGGTGGAGGAATCCAATGCCTGAACATTCCAATGAAATTTATAAAGGGACAACAACCATCGGACTTGTCTTTGATAAAGGAGTTGTGCTTGCAACCGAAAAACGGGCAACAATGGGCAACCTTGTTGCAAGCAAAACAGCCAAAAAAGTATACCAGATTGCAGATCGTATCGGAATGACGACTGCGGGAGGCGTGGGAGATGCACAACAGCTTGCCCGGCTCATGCGGGTTGAATGCAACCTCTTTCAGGTCCGCAGGGGACGCCCGATATCGGTGGGTGCCACATCGACTCTCCTTTCCAACTACCTTAACCAGAACAGGTATTTCCCGTTTTACGTGCAGCTGCTTGTCGGAGGAATAGACGAGTCCGGGCCTTCCGTCTATTCGGTGGACGCAATGGGTGGCGCGTCTCGTGAGAACGATATTGTCGCCACCGGCTCGGGTTCACCGTTTGCATACGGCGTGCTCGAAGACCGGTACACGCATGATATGACCGAGGAGCAGGCTGTTGAACTCGCGGTGCGGGCACTGAAGTCGGCAATGCGCCGTGACGTCGGGTCCGGAGAGGATATCAGCATCGTGGTTATCACACGGGAAAAATACGAAGAGACAAAATTACCCGGACTTCTAAAAAGCCAGATTCAGACAACCACCTAACATTTTTTTTATTGAGGACGATTTTAATGCGTATTGAGGAGCGATTACAGGATCTTAAGGAAAAGATCACTACGAAAATACCCGCAGGGATCACGATTTCGGAAGTCGAATTCGAAGGGCCGGAACTGGTCATCTATACCAATGACCCGAAGAAGTTCGCCGACGAGGCCGACCTTATTAAAATTCTTGCCCGGGATCTCCGGAAACGCATCGTGGTCCGCCCGAACGTGCTCGAGGATCCCGAACGGGCGGCAGTAACTATCCGTGCCGTCGTCCCGGAGAACGCCGGTATCACCGATATCTTCTTTGATCCCGACACCGGCGAAGTCCTTGTCGAGGCCGAAAAGCCGGGTGTCGTGATCGGGAAGAACGGTGCCACGCTCCGTGAGATCACCAAGGAGATCGGATGGACGCCAAAGGTTGTCCGGACGCCTCCCATCGAAAGCAGTACGGTAAAACAGATCCGCCAGTTTCTCCGCTCGGTCAAGGAAGAACGAAAAGAGTTCCTCAGGACCATCGGGAAGCGCATCCACCGCGACATCACCCGCAAGGACAACTGGGTGCGGGTCACGACACTCGGCTGCTGCAGGGAAGTGGGCCGGGCGGCGTTTCTGCTTTCGACTCCCGAGTCGAAGATACTCATCGACTGCGGAGATAAGCCCAGCAATATAAACGGATTTCCCTACCTCGGGGTCCCCGAGATCCAGCCGCTCACCTCACTCGACGCCGTCGTCGTCACCCACGCCCATCTTGACCACTGCGCACTCGTGCCCCTGCTGTTCAAGTACGGGTTCGAAGGGCCTATTTACAGCACTCCGGCGACACGCGACCTCTCGACAATGCTCCAGCTCGATTACATCGATGTCATGAACAAGGAGAACAACCGCGTGCCGTACTCCTCGACGGAGGTCCAGCAGTACATCAAGCATTCGATTACGTTGAATTACGGCAGCGTGACCGATATCGCACCCGATATAAAACTCACCTTCCACAATGCCGGGCACATCCTCGGGTCTGCGATCGCCCACTTCCACATCGGGGAAGGCCTCTACAACATCGCATTCACGGGCGATTTCAATTACGGCAAAACACGGCTCTTCGGGCCTGCCACGGTACAGTTCCCCCGCCTTGAGGCGCTCTTCATGGAAAGCACCTACGGCGGCTCGGGCGATATGCAGCCCGCACGGAAAGACGCCGAAGAACTGCTCTACGAAACAGTGACCCGTGTCGTCGAGCGCGGAGGCAAGGTCATCATCCCCGCATTCGCCGTGGGACGATCGCAGGAAGTGATGCTTGCACTCGAGGAAGGGATCAGGCTCGAGAAAATTCCGAAAGTAAAGGTCTATCTCGACGGGATGATCCGGGAGGCGACAGCCATCCACACGACCTATCCCGAATACCTCAACAGCGATCTGCGCACACAGATATTCAGGGAAGGGATGAACCCGTTCCTCTCCGACTGTTTTGTCCAGGTGGACTCACCCAAAGTCCGCGAGGAGGTCATGAACGCCGACCCCTGCGTCATCATCACGACAAGCGGTATGTTGAACGGCGGGCCGGTCATGGAGTATCTCAGAAACCTTGCACCCGACGAGCGCAACGCGCTTGTCTTTGTCGGGTACCAGGCGGACGGAACCATGGGACGGAGGATTCAGAAAGGGTGGCGCGAAATACCGACCGGAAGGCGTGAGACAATCGTGGTTAATCTCGATATTGTCACCGTCGACGGTTTCTCGGGACATTCTGACAGGAAACAGCTCATGAACTATGTGACGCACCTGCATCCCCGGCCCGAGAAAATATTTACCATCCATGGTGACGAGAACAAGACAATCGATCTGGCCAGTTCCATCTATAAGCGCTTCCGCATTGAAACACATTCACCCATGAACCTCGAAACCTACCGAATGGTCTGAAATGAAACAGCGCATCCCCCTGCTCTTCGGCATTTTCAGCGTGATGGCACTCTCCAATGCTATTGTTCCCGTCCTCCCTGCCTTTGCAGAAGCCGAACCCGCTCTTCAGGGGGCTATTTTTTCCGCCTATTTTTTCGGTGCGTTTCTCACCGTTCTCCCTGCCGGCCTGTTAAGTGACCGGATAGGAAAAACTCCCCTGATCCGCCTCGGCCTGCTGCTCACGTGCATATCGGGGATATTGATCATACTCTTCCCGGCCATCCTGCCGGTTCTCGCCGCCCGGACGCTGGAGGGAATTGGTGCGGGGCTGTTCGTGCCGTCCGCACTTGCGTGGATAAATTCGCAGCCGAATCACCGGAGCATGAGCGGACATTTTATCGCCGCCCTCAATCTCGGTCTCCTGACCGGCCTCCTGGCGACCGGATGGCTTGAAATGAGCATGGGTGCGACGGGGGGTGTCGTTCTTTTCACTATTTTCTCAACCATTCCGCTGCTCATGAGCGGGTATATTACCGAGGTGCGGGAGGAGACACGCCCGGTTATGCATCTAAAAGAGACATTCCGGGGTCATTTCTGGCTGTATATCTCCAACGTTGTGCTTATCGGGGTCACCGGTGTGGTCACCGCTCTCTATCCGGAGTTTACCGGTGAATCTGCCTCGCTCCTCTCCATCCAGATCGGGATGATGAATGCGGCAACTATTGCGACGTCACTTGCCGCATCGCGCCTGTCGTTCGAACCGGTGCAAACCGTCCGGATATCGGCGCTTCTCATGGCCGTGGCGGTCATTCTTTCCTTCCTGGCACCGTCAATGGGGCTGTATGCGGTACTCCTGGTGTTCGCTGTCATCGGGGGGGTGGCGGGATTCGTCATCAATGCGCAGCTCGCTTATCTCGGCGCAATGGGCGTGCAGCAGGGGGCACTGATGGGCCTTTTCACGACAGCCACCTATGCGGGAATGACACTGCTCCCGTTTATAGCGGGAATTATAGCGCAGACATCCGGCTTTGCACCAGCCTTTTTCGTCATGGCACTCATAACCGCATCCATGGCGGTCACGATCGGATGGTGCCGGTGTAGCGACGCATCCCGCTGATACCGGGACCATCCGGCCATTTCATCCGGAAGCGGCAGGGCGGCAGTGTCCTCCATCGAAAAATTTATTTTTTTATTCGGTTTACCTGACATTGTGGGAAAAAGAAATACCTACGACACTGTCTACGATGGTTCAGACTTCTTTCTGGAGAAGGAATACCGGCGCCAGAAACGGGATGTGGCAGGTTCCCGGGAAAAACTGAAAAACAACCGTAACCATCGCCATTCCGATAACAGAGGGCGGAAAAGCCAGAGTAAAATGAAAGAATACGACGATTATTATTAAATGATGTCCCTGATATAGCCGATACCCCGGACAATTATACGAATCCACTGCTTATTACCGGAGCGGAGCGTCCCTGCCGCCTCTCAGTACGGCCCGCTCCGCCCATCAATTGCCCATTCCCGAAAGAGTGCGATGCATTCGTCCCTGCACACTCCCTCCTCCAGGGTAATTGCGCTTCCCCCGAGCAGTGCCATCATCTCGTTTGATACGCGAAGTTCGTGAAACCCGAAATCCCGTGCATCCCTGATGGAGGCGCCCGAGACGATCCGTCCGATCCGCGCCCAGTGGCAGGCGGCAAAACACATCGGACAGGGCTCGCAGGTGGCATAGATCGTCGCACCGGAGAGATCGATGCTCCCCCGCGCCCGGCAGGCACTCCGGATGGCGAGAATTTCGGCATGCGCCGTACTGTCGCCCTGTTCCCAGACCCGGTTATGGTCGCAGGCAACGACATCCCCGTCAATGACTATACAGGCCCCGAATGGCGTCTGTCCCTCGTAAATTCCCCTGCGTGCCGCCGTAATGGCGCAGTGCATGTAGTCCCTGTCCGCCGTCATGCTCCCTCTGATCCGGCAGGGTCGGCGGCGGCATCTGCTTTCCCACGCCGTCCCTCCCCCCCCATCAGGGAGAGCACTGCAGGCATGACGATGATGGCACCGATAAGCGAAAAACCGACGGTAATCACGGTTACGGCGCCGAAATTCTTTATGATATTAAACGAGGAGAGCAGGAGAGCCGAAAAGCCGAATACCGTCGTCATCCCCGACACGGTGACAGCGGTCCCGATCTTCTGGACGGATTCGCGGATCGATTCAAAGACATCCCGGCCACGGTCCCGTTCCTCCATGCTCCGCTCCATAATCAGGATCGTATATTCCGAGGCCACACCGATTGTCATGGAGCCGAGTGCAGCCGTCATCGGCGAGTAATCGATGCCGAGGATATACATAATCATCCCGTTCCACCCGACAATCATCATGATCGGGATCAAAGGCGAGATCGCGTGCAGCCGGCGGTACACCACCAGAAGAAATGCAAATATCAGCCCGAAACCAAGGAGGGTCATCTGGATCTTTCCCCGGTTGATCTGATCGATGAGGGCGGTGAACATGTCGAGCTGTCCCGTCGGTGAGGCGGTGATTCCCGGAGGTGCCTCTTTCCATGCGATGTCTTTTGCAATCCGGTCGACAAGCGAGAGCGCAACCTCGTTTTCCATATCCACGAGAGAAAACTGGATGACCGTATCCATCGTGCCACTCACATAGGCATCCTTTGTCTCCCGGGGAATGAGGCCCAGCACCTCCTGCACACCCGAGTCGGTGGCGGGCATGACCCCGCCATTGTACTGCATGAGGTACGTCACAATGCTCGTCGCACCGGTAACCTTGTCGTTTGAGGATACTTCATATTCGGAGAACTCTTTAATCCAGCTGAGCGTGTCGATATCGAGGACACCCGCCCCGCGGACATAAACGGGGAGCGTCTGGGTCGATCCCATCGTCCGCGTCACTTTTTTCAGGTCCAGAACAGCAGGCATATCGGGCGGAACGAACGTGTCTTCATTGGTATTAATCGGGATCGTCTGATCGAGCTGGATTCCGACAATCGCGACAAAACCGAGGAGAAGGATCACAGGCAACGGATTTTTTGCGATCTTCAGGGCAAGGGATCCGAGGAAGGAATCGTACATATCCATCGCGCCCCGTCTTTCCGCACCCGAAGCCTCTTTCGGCCGGTATCCGATGAGCATGCCGAACGTCGGCACGATTACCAGTGCGGCGATATAACAGGAGACGACACCGATCGTGCAGGTCAGCCCGAAATCCTGCACCATCGGCACGGGAGAGACGTACATCGCGATAAACCCGAGAGACGTCGCGATCATTGCGAAGAGGATGGCGGGGCCGGACCGGGTGAGGGTCGTCAGAATCGCTTCGGGCCCGGGAGATTTCCGCGACTCTTCATCGAACCGGGTCTGGAACTGGATCGCATAGTCAATGCCGATCCCGATGAGCACCGGGAAGGCACCGATCACAACCATGCTGATAGAAATTCCGGCAATCCCCATGATGCCGAAGGTAAGGATCAGGCCGGCGGCCACGACCGCAACGGGCAGCAGGCGGTACCGGACATGAGAGAAGAGGAGCCCGACCGCAACGATCATAAGCAGCATGGCGGCTCCGATGAGCACACCCATCGAGGCCCCGATCTCCTCTCCCATCTGTTTTTCGAATGCCGAATCACCCGTTACCGTTACGCCGATACCGGGAGGCGGATCCGAAAGCCGGAGTATGGCATCGATGTTGTCGATTACGGAATTCCGGACTTCAGAGGAGACGCCCGGTTCGAGCGTAATGACACTGATGGTGAGCAGTTCGGAGGGGAGGTACCGTTCGAGCAGTTCGGGGGGCAGCAACTCCTTCGCCCGGATGATATCGGCATGTGATTTAGGGACTTCACCGTTGTTTATCTGTTTTATCAGATCAACGATGCTTGATATGCCGGCAATATATTGCTCGTTTCTGATATCGGTCTCAACGCGATCGATATAAGCGAGAACCGCCGGATTTGTGACATCGTCCGCCTCGATGACCAGCATGACCATATCGGTGCTGAACGTATCTGTGTATTTGTCGAGGAGCATGCCCCGCTCGGTGGATTTGTCCATGTATGTGTCCGTGCCGGTCTCCATGGAGAGCAGGGTCATCCCCCAGATAGACACGATAAATATGGCAGCAATCGCTCCTGCGACAGCATAGGGCCTGTTGGTAATTATCCGGGCGAGCACGGCGAAAGGTGTGTCCACAAATATCCCCCGATTTGTATATAGTGCATCCTGCAACCACATAAACTATTTGTCGCGAATATGACAACATTATTTTCCGGGACAGTACTCTCCCAGAAAATGCATCCGATATCCCGACGCGGAATGGATTCTCCGGGGTTCATGCGAGGCCTGATGCGCGCTCCCATACATTCATTGTACAGAAGGCCGCAATCAGGATCAGGGTAGGGATGACATGGCACACGACGCATTTTTCGGGAAAATTTCCGAAATCGAAGAAAAGATTGGACCACTCTCACCTCTCCAGAAAATACTGCTCACGACCGATGGCTCAGTAACGGGATTGCTGGAGGCCGTCAGCGGCCATGAGGTGGCTGTCAGGACACGCTCGCAGGAGGTGATATCCGCCGACAGCGAATGCAGCACGTCACTCGATGTCGCGCCGGGGCAGGCGGTGAATCACCGTGTCGTGGAACTGCAGGATTCCGAGACAGGCGATGTCCTCATCTATGCCGTTTCGGATGCCCCGCTCGAGAGGCTCAGGGCAGAATGGCAAAACGACCTGATGCGGGCGGACATTCCGATAGGAAAAATCCTGAAAAAATACCTCATCGAGGGGCGCAGGGAACTTCTGGACGTGATGATGACAAAGCCGGATCCCGCACTCTCCCGCGTATTCGGAATCGGAGACACCGATCGCCTGCTCCGGCGGAAGTACCAGATTATCCACAACGGAGCCCCCCTCATCCATATAGAGGAGGTCTTTCCCCTCTCCTCGTTTTCAGGGGAATCACGTGTTCTGGTAAAAGCACCCTCACGGCTTCACATGGGGTTAATCGACCTCCACGGCGGACTATCAAGGGTGGATGGCGGCATCGGGGTCGCCCTCGACCACCCCGACACTCTCCTTGAAGCCCGGGCGTCACCCGATCTGTCCGTCCGGGGTGGAGATCCGGACGCAACCCGGAGGGTGGAGGAGGTGTCGAGGGCACTGCTCTCCCATCTCGGCGTACAGGGCGGGGCATCGATTACCATTCACCGCTCCCCGCCCCCGCATATCGGGCTCGGGAGCGGGACGGCCCTTGCGCTTGCCGCCATACGGGCACTGTGCGACCTCTACGGGATGTCCGTGCCGGTGAGGGACATGGCGCTCACGGCCGGCAGGGGAGGGACATCCGGGATTGGAACGGGCGCCTTTTCAACAGGTGGATTCCTCGTTGACGGAGGCCATAGTTACGGTGAAAACGGGGAGAAAAAAAATTTCCTCCCCTCCTCTTTCTCGAAAGGCGCCCGCCCCCCCCCGGTGATTGCACGCCACCCGTTCCCGGAGGACTGGCAGATACTGCTTGCGACACCGCACCTGCCGGAAACCATATACGGAGGGCGCGAGAGGGATGTTTTCCAGAAGTACTGCCCTATCCCCGGACAGGAGGTGCAGGAGATTTGCCATCAGCTGGTCATGCGGATCCTTCCCGGGATCGCAGACCGTGACCTCGATCTCTTCGGTGCCGGTGTCAACCGCCTGCAGGATATCGGATTTAAGCGGGTGGAGCTCTCTCTCCAGCCCCCCCTGATTCCCCGACTTCTGGCCACCCTCCGGGAGGCCGGGGCAGCCTGTGCGGGACTGAGCTCTTTCGGACCGACCGTCTATGCGATTGCCGATACGGGACTCGGTGAGATTGAGTGCTCGGCACGGGAAATGCTGGGAGAGACAGACGTGGTGATCTCCCGCACACGGGCGAACAACGATGGCGCCATGGTGCGGGCCGCCTGAGAATCGGGCGTAGCCGTGCCATGGAATGTGGGCATCCGTAATTCAGGCGACAGAAGGTTTCATCCGGTTCGCCATCAATCATTTTTCTACCGATGTCACCCCGACCACCCGTCATTTCTGCACGGAATCTCACGAAGTACTATGGCACGGAACCTGCCGTGAACAGCATCAGTTTCGACGTGGAGCCCGGCACGATATTCGGGTTTCTCGGGCCGAACGGTGCGGGAAAGACGACAACGATGCGGATGATCCAGTGCGTCTCCCCGCGTTCCGGCGGATCGCTCTCCGTGTACGGAATGGATCCGGAAGTCCGGCCACGTGCCATCAAACAGTGGCTCGGTGTGGTGCCGCAGGAGACAAATCTTGATCCCGAATTCACCTGCCGTGAGAACCTGCTCGTGTATTCCCGGTATTTCGGCATTGCTAAACGGGAGGCTGAACGGCGGATCGAGGAGCTGCTCGCATTCGTACAGCTGACGGAGAAACGGGACGTCAGGATCGAACAGCTCTCCGGCGGGATGAAGAGACGGCTCCTTCTTGCCCGGGCGCTCGTCAACAACCCGCAGCTCCTGATCCTCGACGAACCGACCATCGGACTCGATCCGCAGGCACGCCATCTCATCTGGGAGAAGCTCCGGGAATTGCAGTCAGAAGGCAACACGATTGTGCTCACTACCCACTACCTCGAAGAGGCGGAACGGCTCTGCGACAATCTCCTCATCATGGACGGCGGTTCGATCCTCGTCGAAGGGGCGCCGGACGCGCTTGTAAAAGAGCATGCAGGAACCGAGATCGTCGAGGCGGAGCCGACACCCGAGGTGATCGCCTGCCTTGATGCCATGGGAGCGGATTACGAAGTAATCGGCGACATGGTCGAGGTGATGACGGAACAGTCACGCGAGGTGGCGCGGCGGCTCTTTGAGGAGTGCAACCCCGGGAGGGTATCCACACGCCGGGCGACGCTTGAGGATGTGTTTCTCCGGCTGACGGGCCGGAAACTGAGGGACTGACATGCGACCCGGATCATTCCTGACTCCCGACATCTCGCGGGCGGTGTGGACAGTCTGGCGGCGGAACCGGGATGTCTTTTTCAAGACGTACCGTGTGAATTTCCTGCCGCCGCTGCTCGAACCGGTACTTTATCTCGTCGCTCTGGGCATCGGGCTCGGTTCGTTCGTCGGGGAGATTGACGGCATTATGTATATCCGCTATATCGCCCCGGCACTGCTTGCGATCTCAACCATGAACACCGCCTTCTTCGAGTGCACCTACGGTTCGTTCGTGCGAATGTACTACATGAAGACATTTGATGCGATGGTGGCAACCCCCCTCACGATCGACGAGGTGATCGCGGGCGAACTCCTGTGGGGTGCGACGCGGAGTTTCATTTACGTCTCCATCATGCTCCTCATCCTTCTCGTCTTCGGTGTCGTCGACATTCCCGCCTCGCTCCTCGTTATCCCGTTTTCCTTCGCCGGCGGGCTCCTTTTCGCGAGCATCGGCATGTGCTTTACCGCACTGACGCCCGGCATCGATGAGCTCAATTACCCGTCGTTCCTTTTCATCACGCCGATGTTTCTCTTTTCAGGAACTTTCTTCCCGCTCTCGGTGCTGCCGGATACGGTCCGGTATCTCGCCCTTGCTCTCCTGCCGTTGACACACGTGGTAACGGTCACCCGCTCGCTGACCCTCACTCACTTTTCACCCTTCATCTTTGTGAGCCTCGGATGGATAGTGCTCGCAACGGCCGTATTCTTCCTGCTCGCCATTCACCTCATGAAGAAAAGGCTCGTTACATGAGGAAGCGGCCGGGCCCGGCACCCCTCCGATAATGTGATTTCATCCGTTTTTTTTGGATATGCAGGAATGTAAGGGTTTTTTTTGAGAAGTGCACACGGTCCTTACTAACATATTTAAATCCGGAATACGATGTTTCCTGTGTTTTTACCTGTAATATATTCAAAAAAATATATCAATCGCATAGATAAAATCGCGCAATTGACGGAAAAGGAGCGTGGAGCACTCAAACGCGTGGAAGAGAAGTTTGCGTTCCGCTCCAACGATTACTATCTTTCCCTTATCAACTGGGATGACCCGGACGATCCCATCCGGCGTATCATCATCCCCGATACCGCAGAGCTCGAAGACTGGGGAAAACTCGATCCCTCCGAGGAAAGCCGCTATGTGGTCGCTCCCGGGCTGGAGCACAAATACGACCAGACAGCACTCATTCTCGTAAACGACATGTGCGGCGGCTTCTGCCGGTACTGCTTCAGGAAACGCCTGTTCCTTGAAAAAGGGAGGGAAATTGTCCGGGATATCAGGCCGGATCTGGCATATATCGCCTCGCACCCGGAGATTACCAATGTGCTGCTTTCGGGGGGTGATCCCCTGTATCTTTCCACCCAACGGCTCGAGGCAATAGTGCAAAAGGTACATGCAATCGATCATGTGCGTATTATTCGTATCGGTACCAAAATGCCCGCGTACTATCCGTTCCGCATCATCAATGATCCCACACTTACCGCGATGATCCGGAAATACAGCATGCCCGACAGGCGCATGTACGTGATCACGCAGTTCAATCATCCGCGGGAGCTGACCGATGCCGCTGTTCTGAGCATCGATATGCTATAGCGAGCAGGGGCAATTCTCGCAAACCAGACACCGATCCTTCGCGGGGTAAATGACGACCCGGATGTACTTGCGGAACTCTTCAGAAAGCTGTCTTTTATCGGCGTGGCGCCATATTACGTGTTCCAGTGCCGACCGACTCTCGGAAACCGCCATTTTGTCGTGCCCGTCGAGGAAGCATACCTGACAATCGAGCGTGCGAAGGCACAGTGTTCCGGGCTTGCCAAACGCGCTACATTTGCATTGTCACATAAATGCGGGAAAATATCCGTCGTCGGTCTCGATGAAGAGCATGTTTACTTTAAATTCCACCAGGCTGCCGAATCTGAGGATTTCGGAAAATTCATGATTTTTTTGAAAAACCCGGACGCTCTCTGGTTTGATGACTATACGGAACTCGTGTCCGAATCAGGTATCCGGTAGAGGCAGGAGAACTGTACTCCCTCGGATTATCCGTTTTTCCGGTAATCTTCCTGCCGGGATATGTGATCTTCGGGTGCCGCCGCCATCCGTCTGTATCACCAATAAGTTAATAGTGTCATATGTTAACATATGTCATGCTAAAAAGTGACATGGTGGAGGGTCATGCTCGAAGTGCAGGGCGTTGTGAAAAAATTCGGCGGGCTGGTCGCGGTCAACAATGTGAATCTCACTGTCCGCAAAGGCGAGATTCTCGGGCTCGTAGGTTCAAACGGCGCTGGTAAAACGACGCTTCTAAATATCATATCCGGTATTTACAGGCCCGATTCCGGTTCCGTATATTTTAACGATAAGAATATCACGGGCATGAACCTCGACAAAATCTGTAAAGCCGGGATTTCCAAGACATTTCAGCACGCCCAGCTCTTCCCGGGGCTGACAGCCTGCGAAGGCGTGACGGTCAGTGCGCTTTTCGGCAATCATCACCGCGTCCGGCGCGACGATGCGGAACGGGAGGCGCGGGAGCACCTGACATTCGTCGGACTCCCCCCGGAAAAACATGACACGACCCTCGCGCACCTGAATATGATCGAACTGAGGAGAGTCCAGCTTGCCCGGGCACTGGCGTCACGACCGCAGATCCTCCTCCTCGACGAGCTGACAACCGGCCTGAACCCGAGTGAAGGGACAGAGGCAATCCACCTGATTAAAAAGATGCGGGACCGGGGGATCACGATTGTCATGATCGAACATGTAATGCGGGTGATCATGGGAGTATCCGACCGGATTGTCGTGCTGGACCAGGGGGAGAAGATCGCCGAAGGGACACCCGCGGAGATTGTCAGCAATCAGGCGGTCATCGATTCGTATCTCGGGAAAAACTACGCTCAATAAAGGGTGGCTTTTCGTGCTTGACGTTGCCGGACTGGATGTATATCACGGAAATCTCCATGTCATATGGGACCTCTCCCTGCATATCTCCGGAGGAGAGATCGTGACGATTCTCGGTTCAAACGGCGCAGGAAAAACCACCGTCGTGGAAACACTTTTCGGGCTGAACACGCCTGCATCGGGAAAAATCGCATTCCGGGGAGAGGATATTACGGGGCTTCCCCCCTTTACGATCGTCCCACGGGGAATGTCCCTTGTACCGGAGAAGAGGGAACTCTTTCCAAAAATGACGGTCCGTGAAAACCTTGAACTCGGTGCATTCGCAACATCGAAGGAGACGGCGGATTATGACAGGATTTTCAGCCTTTTTCCCGTCCTCCATGAGCGTGAAGGCCAGCTTGCCGGTACGCTCTCCGGCGGAGAACAGCAGATGCTGGCGATTGCGCGGAGCCTCATGGCCGCGCCCGGGATGCTTGTGCTTGATGAACCGTCCCTCGGGCTCTCACCGAAACTTGTGGGAACCGTGCTCGATACGATCCGGGACCTGAACAGGGACGGTCTCACGATACTCCTTGTCGAACAGAACGTCAGGAATGCACTCGAAATTTCGCACCGCGGCTATGTGCTGGAGAACGGGCGCATTGTGGGGTCGGGTACGTCCGACGAGCTGCTCGAGGACGAACACGTCAAAGCCGCCTATCTCGGGGCATAGCATATCACCGCGGGTTCCGGCCGCCACTCTTTACTGTCCCGTCGACCGGACACGATCGGTTCAATCCCGGACCTGACCACCTTACCGATCGGGTCCTAATCCCGGTACAGCCCCGATCTGCTTCCCGCACTCCTTCTGCATGGATTCATCCATGGCAGAGGTAATCATTCGAATACCAATTTGAACTCATAATACCGGCACTATCCGGGCTTTGCAGCCGGAGGAGGCTGTTCAATTGAACTGGACTTAAATCAATTTTTATTTATCAGATCAGTAACTATGTTTCTCTCATGTCAACAGGTTCGGGGGGCACGTGATGCCGAATACGGGATCATCCCCGGTTTATGGATGCTCGACCTATGCCTGCTTTAACAATACACTTGAGATAGCGCTTGAGCAGATCGCCGCCCGGACAACCCTCGCGGAGATACTCTCGGATACCACCCACTCCCTCCTTCGAAACGCGGAGGTATGTGCATGCTTCGACCTGCGGTACACCGTCCATGCCCCCTGCGCCGATATGAACATCGCATGCCACCATGAGCGGATCCGGAAAGCATCGATCGAGGTGATCGACGAAGTTGCCGCGAGCTGTAACGATATCGGCGCCGAACGGCTCGTGATCCACCCCGGCTACTGCGAATCGGTGTACGGATCCGGGATGGAGCGTTCAGCACGGGCGCTCGACCGTTCGCTTATGGACCTCGCGGAACTGCAGGCGGAGCGGGAGGTGATATTCACGATCGAGAATCTTGGATCATGGGATATCTGCCACTTCCGCGACCCCTCGCTCCTTGACCGGCTCGAGGAACTGGGCCTTGGATTCGTACTTGATGTGGGCCACGCCCACATCAACGGCAATCTCGAGGCCTTCCTCGCCACATCGTCACCCGTCCATGTCCACCTCCACGACAACAACGGCAAAAATGATGACCATGCCGCATGCGGGTCGGGCACCATCGATTTCCAACGCGTATTCGCATCAATCCCACCGGATGCAACCCTCATCATCGAAACGGCGAATATAGAGGCATTTGATGAGAGCATAGACTACCTTGCATCCCTCGCGAGGGCAGCAAAAGACGAATGTAGTGAATGAGAATCAAAAAAATTCTGATGTCAGGCCGACCATGAAGCACCGAAACGCGTTCGTCATCACCACTCTCCTCATCCTTCTGCTGGCGAGCTTGCTGATCACCGTCACCATGGGCCCCACAAGCCTCTCGCTCGCATCGATCCTTGAGGAACCCACCGCAGGGATGATCTTCTTCGATATCCGCCTCCCCCGCGTCATTGCCGCCCTCCTCGTCGGGTGCGGGCTTGCATTGGCGGGCACCGCCATGCAGGGGCTCTTCAAGAACTCGATGGCCGATCCCTACATCATTGGCACCTCGTCCGGCGCGTCCCTCGGTGCTGCGATCTCCATCGTGCTGCTCGGCGGATTATTTCTCCCCGTATTTGCCTTCATCGGTGCGGCGGTAGCGACCTTCACCGTTTATATGCTCGCGATGCACAGGGGGAGGGCACCGGTGGAGACGCTCCTCCTCTCCGGTATCGCACTCTCCATGTTCTTCTCGGCGTTCCTCTCGTTTCTCATGTACTCAGCGGGAAAGAGCCTTCATCAGATCATCTTCTGGCTGATGGGCGGGTTCTGGAACATCTCGTGGTCCGACGTGTGGATCGCCCTCCTCATCGTGATCGGGTGCGTCATCCTCTACGCCTACTCCCGCGACCTCAATATCCTCTCGCTTGGAGAGGAGGAGGCGGTGCACCTCGGTGTCAACGTCGAGCGCCTCAAGCGTATCCTCCTCTTTTTCTCCTCGTTCATCGTCGGGATCGCCGTTTCCATCGCCGGTGCCATCGGGTTCATCGGCCTCATCACGCCCCACATCATGCGCCTCATCGTCGGCCCCGACCACCGGGTGCTCTTTCCCTCGTCGATGATTGCAGGCGCACTTTTCCTGCTCTGGGCTGATACCATCGCCCGGAGTTTTGCAAACGAGATGCCGGTGGGAGTCATCACCTCGTTTGTAGGAGCTCCCTTCTTTATTTTTCTGCTCAGGAGGAGGATGAAGGCATGATCACGGTTGATGGTATCGATGTCGGGTATGACGAGATCGAGAGGATCCTCTCACACATCTCGTTCGACGTGGCTGACGGGATGTTCTTCGGCATCATCGGCCCGAACGGGTCGGGAAAGACGACGCTCATAAAAGCCCTCAGCAGAACCCTCACCCCCCAGTCAGGCGCCATCTTCCTCGAAGAAAAGGATATTGCCAGTTTCTCATATCGTGACCTCGCCCGCGAGGTGAGCGTCGTTCCCCAGGAGACAAACATCTCCTTTGATTTCACCGTCGAGGATATCGTGATGATGGGGCGCCACCCCTATCTCACCCGGTTCTCCTCCGAGACACCGGCGGATATTGAAATCGTCCGCCATGCCATGGAGCTGACCAACACCCTCCGGTTCAGGCACCGCTCCATCAACGAGATCAGCGGCGGGGAGCGACAGCGGGTTATCATTGCCCGGGCTCTCGCCCAACAGCCGAAGATCCTGCTGCTCGACGAAGCCACCTCCCACCTCGACATAAGCCACGAGATGGAGATCCTCTCGATCATCACCAGTCTTAAGGGCGACGTGACGGTCGTTGCTATCTTCCATGACCTCAACCTCGCCGCCCACTACTGTGATGAGCTCATCCTGCTCAACGAAGGCCGGATCGTGAGCATAGGCACACCCGCGCAGGTGCTGACTCGTGAAAATATCCGGGATGTCTACGGGATCGATGTCCTCATCAGGACCAACCCTATGACCGGCGCACCCTATGTCATCCCGATCGTGGATCAGCCTGTCCCGGCCGGAGGCAACCTGAAGATCCATCTCATCTGCGGGGGCGGGGCGGGCACCGATATCATGTACCTCCTCCACCGGAAGGGCTACCGGGTCACAACCGGCGTCCTCTGCGTCAACGATTCGGACTTTACAACCGCACAGGAGCTCGACATCCCGTGTGTGTCCGTACCCCCCTTCAGCCAGGTCAGTCCTCCCGCCCTTGGGGAACTTGAAAAGCGGCTTTCTGATGCCGATGCCGTGCTGGTGACCACGATGCCCGTCGGCCCGGGCAACATTGACAATATCAGGATCCTCACACGGTATCCCGGAGACCGTATCATCATGGTCGAGCAGGAGGAAGTAGAGAAGACATCAGGGGATTTCACCGGGGGGGAGGCGGACCGGATTATCGCGGCGCTGAAAGCGGATGGTGCCCGCATCGCCGGGTCTTACGAAGAGCTGCTTACACATCTTCTCACCATGAAAACGAAAACGAAGCAATGATACGCCGGGGACGGACAGATTCCTGCCCACGTGACGATAACACGGTGCTGATACCACAAATCCAAAAAAATGAAATAAAAACATTTTTATTTGTTATAAAGTACACTTGATTCAACTTAAATTATATGGAGTTGAGTCACAATGAAAACATGGCACCAGATGATAATCGGTATTCTGCTTGTAGTGTTTGTAATCATTCCAGTTTCGGCAGACTACCCGATGTTTCATGCCGACATACAGCGTACAGGCCTGACGGCCGGTGACGGGCCGGCAACGGACGCTGAGCTCTGGAACATCACTACCGCTGAGTGGGCGGACGGTTCTCCCGTGGTCGCCGACGGGCGGGTATACATAACAACATGGCCGGACATGGACTTCGGCGATGGCGAAGAGATGTACCTCTACTGCCTTGACGCAACAACCGGAGCCGAGATCTGGAAGAACCCGCTTGGCACAGGCACGGGATCGGTCTCGGGCGCCGCAATCGCGGACGGGAAGATCTTTATCGGCGGAACGGACAACCGCCTCTACTGCATCGACAGTGCCGGCGGGTCGACGCTGTGGAGCGAAATGGTCGATTCCAACTCCTATTTCGGCCTCTCCTGCAGCCCGCTCGTTGACGGCGGCCTTGTGATGGTCACCGCCCGCAGCGACGGAACGTTCTTCGCCTTCACCCCTGAGGGGGCCCTCGAATGGACCTTTGCGACCGGCGGCGGTGTCTCGCAGTTCACCTCCCCTGCTGCGGCCGGAGGACTGGTCTACTTCGCCGGCAACGACAGCACGCTCTTCTGCGTGAACCCGGTCGCACAGAGCGAAGAATGGAATGTAACCCTTGACAGGACGATCATGTCCACGCCGGTGATCGGCGCAGGCATCGTCTACGTCACGACCGGCGAAACGCTCTACGCACTCTGCGCCTCAGACGGAAGCGAGGTCTGGAATAAGAATATCGATGCGAGTTTTGCGACCCCCGCCCTTGACGGCAACTTCCTCTACGCGGGAGCAGCAGACGGGTTGTACCGGTTTGCAGCCGATACCGGAAGCCCGGGGTGGCATTTTACAAGCGCCAAAGTGGACTGCTCCCCTGTGGTGGCGAACGGAATCATCTACTTCGCCACCAATGAGCAGACCGGGAAACTCTACGGCGTGGACGCCGCGACAGGGACGGAGGTGTGGCGCTACACCCTGCCTTCGGCCGGTGGCGGCACCTATGCAGCATTCTACTCTTCCTCCCCGGCAGTGAGCGACGGCGTCCTCTACATCGGAGCGGAAAACAACCATTTTTACGCGTTCGGGGAGGGAGCGGAGGCAGCACCCGTCGAACCTGAGATTATCCACGATGGCAGCGTCACCCTCACGGAGGGCGAGACATTCGGCTTCGTACCTTCGAACAATGAATCGGCATCCTACGAACTTGACCGGACCACAGATATCGGCGCAC
>JAFGNT010000020.1 GCA_016926855.1 Methanomicrobiaceae archaeon
AGGAAAATGCCGGACATATATTGCTCTCGGAGATGCTTCCTCAGGACAGGAGGCGCTTGGGTACTATGATGAGGCTCTTGCCCTGCGCCCAGGTCGGTTGGATGCTTTGATTGGAAAAGCAAGAATATTATCATCATCATCAACATATGAGGCAATCCAGTGTTATGAGAAGATTCTTACGCTCTCACCAGACCACAAAGAAGCACGGACAGAACTCTATGCACTCTGCGATAGAATGCGCCCAGCTACCAGCTTGCTTTCATCCTCCGGGAATCGCTTTTTTAATTCTCGGGTAATCGAATCCAATCAGTTAGAGATCGACAACAGCGAGGGTTTGCGCGACGTCCAGGCCATACTCATAGATTCGCAATATAACACACTTGGCTCGCATCATAAATACGTGGTTTATCTGCGTAGCGGTGAAAAATATACAATTTATAAAATTCCCGGTGGAACATATAATTTGTTTTTCTCAACCGGAGAACATTGGAATCCGAACACGCAGAAATTCATGGAATCAGTTCGATACCGAAAATTTGAGGAAGATCTTCAGTTTACAAGCTTTTCATTCAGATATTCGATGATTTCCGTAACGCTCTATAGTGTGCCAGGGGGAACTGCTGCAATTGTTCCGGTGCCGGAGAATCAATTCCCGTAAACTGGCTGGGTGGCAATCCCCGTATTATTTACCCATTTTAACGTGCTAAGGGGTAAGACTAGGAGACCTGCGAAACTCCGGTTTTCTCGTCCGCATTTCCCAAATACCCTCACAGACCTCTGGAAAACTACAAAATATTCGGGGGATACCATTTTATACGAATTAGGATTATGTGCACACTACAAGACTATATCGGGCACCCGTGGGCCGGATTTCACCCTGGTAACTCACACGGAGGAGCATACGATGGACGACAATGAGCACGAACATGGCACGGGCGGCGAGAAGCCAGGTCCGCAGGAAACCGGAGGAGCCAACCGGCCCTCGCCGACACCGGAACAGACCGTGAAGGTACAATCCGGCACCCCGCCGAAAAAGCCGGCAGACCCCGCGACGGCACGGACCGCTGACCTGAAAGTCACCGGCATGCACTGCGCCACCTGTGCAATCACAATCGAAAAGGCACTCGCGAAAGTCGAGGGTGTCGCAGGCGCCCGGGTGAACTATGCGGGCGATACGGCGACGGTCGAGTATGATCCCGACCGTGTATCCATCTCCGATCTTGAAAAAGCGGTCGAGGACTCAGGCTACGGAATCGTGAACGATCAGGTGACGATCAAGGTCGGGGGGATGACGTGCGCCACCTGTGTCATGACGGTGGAAAAAGCCCTCGGAAAGCTCGAAGGAGTCATATCCGCCACGGTAAACCTCGGGTCGGAGCGTGCGTACGTGGTATACAATCCCCGGGTGACCACCGTCGGGGAGATGCGGGCCGCGATCGAGGGGGCCGGGTACCGGTACCTCGGAATCGAGGGGGAGGACACCGAAGACCTCGAACGGAAAGCGCTGGAGGAAGACCTCCGGGATAAGATGTGGCGGATCATCATCGGGTTCGGCGTCTCGCTCCCGCTGATGGCCATCATGCTCCTCGGTATCCCGACCCCCATTCCGCTCCCGTATTTCATGTTCATCATCGCCACCCCCGCATTCCTCTACCTCGCGTACCCGATCTTCCGTGCCGGGTACCGGGCGATGAAGAACGGCACCCTGAACATGGACGTCATGTACTCCATGGGCATCGGGGTGGCATACGGTTCCTCGGTGCTCGGCACGTTTCAGGTCGTCCTCACCCAGAACTTCATGTTCTACGAGACGGCGGT
Organism: Methanomicrobiaceae archaeon; assembly: GCA_016926855.1. Classification (GTDB taxonomy): domain Archaea; phylum Halobacteriota; class Methanomicrobia; order Methanomicrobiales; family Methanomicrobiaceae; genus LKUD01. The sequence continues at coordinate 1,819 of JAFGNT010000020.1, forward strand.
CATGCTTGCGGCATTCCTGACACTCGGGCGGTATCTTGAGGCCCGGGCGAAAGGGCGGACGTCGGATGCGATTAAAAAGCTCATCGGCCTGCAGGCAAAATCCGCCACCGTTCTCAAGGACGGGGAGGAGACGGAGGTCGCGGTCGCGGACCTCGCCGTGGGCGATGTGGTGATCATCCGTCCGGGTGAAACGATCCCGGTCGACGGCGTGGTGGTGAAGGGCGGCAGTTCCGTGGACGAATCGATGATCACCGGCGAACCGATCCCGGTCTTCAAGACGGAAGGCATGTCGGTCGTCGGCGGGACCATCACCAGAAACAGCGTGCTCCATGTCAGGTCGACGAAGATCGGGAAAGACACCGTGCTTGCGCAGATCATCAGGCTCGTCGAGGCGGCGCAGGGGTCAAAACCCCCTGTCCAGCGGATCGCGGACACGGCGGTGTCGTATTTCATCCCGGTGGTGCTCGCCATCGCGATCGCCGCATTCGCGGCCTGGTACTTCCTCCTCGGCGGCACCCTGCTCTTCTCGCTGACGGTGCTCATATCCATCCTCGTAGTCGCCTGCCCGTGTGCCCTCGGGCTGGCCACGCCGACGGCGGTCACCGTGGGAGTGGGCCGGGGTGCCGAGCTCGGAACGCTGATCAAGAACGGCGAGGCGCTGGAGATCGCGGAACGGCTCACAACGGTGGTCTTCGACAAGACCGGAACACTGACACGCGGAAAGCCGCAGGTCACCGATATCGAGACATTCGGCATCGGGGATCGTGCACTGCTCGGGATTGCGGCAACCGTCGAGCACGGATCACAGCACCCGCTTGCAGAGGCGATCGTCGCGAAGGCGGCGATGGAGGGAATCGAACCGGGTGAAGCCACGGAGTTTGACACCTTCGGGGGGAAGGGCGTCTCGGCGATCGTCGGGGATAAGCCGGTGCTCATCGGCAACAGGATGCTCATGTCGGAACAGGAGGTCCTCCTTCCTGTCAGCCTCGAGCAGGTGATCAAACAGCGTGAGAAGGAGGGGAAGACCGCGGTCCTTGTTGCCCTCTCCGGCGAAATCGTGGGAATCATCGCCATCGCCGACACGCTGAAGGAGACCACGCCCCCCGCAATCGCGGCACTCCGGACAATGGGGCTCCAGGTCGTGATGCTGACGGGGGACAATGCACGGACCGCGATTGCCATCGGCCGCGAAGCGGGCATCGACCGCGTGATTGCAGAAGTGCTGCCCGACGAGAAGGCGAGCGAGGTGAGAAGCCTCCAGCAGGGCGGGGAGACGGTGGCGTTTGTCGGCGACGGCATCAACGATGCACCGGCGCTTGCGCAGGCGGACGTGGGCATAGCGATCGGGAGCGGCACGGATGTGGCGATCGAAAGTGCGGACATCGTGCTCATCCACGACGACCTCCGGGACGTCGTCGCGGCGATCCAGCTTTCGGAGAAGGTGATGGGCCGCATCCGCCAGAACCTCTTCTGGGCGTTTGCCTACAACACGGCCCTCATTCCGGTCGCGGCGGGTGTCCTGTATCCGTTCTTCGGCATCGCCTTCCGGCCGGAACTCGCCGGGCTCGCGATGGCGCTCTCCTCGGTGACGGTGGTGTCGCTCTCGCTGATGCTCAGGACCTATATACCCCCGGTGCGGAAAGAAGCAATGACTGCGGCCGGACTGCCGCGGAAGGAGACACCGTCCATGAAGAAGATTGCAATCGATCCGGTGTGCAAAATGGAAGTCGACGAAGAGACGGCGAAGTTCACGACCGTTTATAAGGGGAAGAAATACTTCTTCTGCGGGCCGGGATGCAAGACGGCATTCGAGGCGGAGCCCGGGAAGTATCTCGACTGACCGGGTGCCGCTACAGGTGCACGATGCGTGCCGTCCGGGCAACGGTATCGAGCAGCGCAGCCGTTGCGTGGCCGGTCAGGTACCCGCACGCCTCACCCGGGTTGACGACGAGAGTTTCTCCCGCAGTGTAACTCCCCGCCTCATGCGTGTGGCCGTGGACAACGGCGTCGAAAGCGTTGCTCCGGACGAGCGCACCGAGCAGTGCGGTTTCATGCCCGTGGGAGAGGGCTACCGAGAATCCGTCCGCATCGATCTCTGCGAAGTACCCGCGAATCTCCACGTTTCCCGCCGCGGCGCATTTCGCCAGCAGAAGCGCCCGGTCACCGTCGTTGTTCCCGAACACGCCGACGACCGGCATGGAGAGGTTCGCGAGCTCGGGGATGACGAACGGGGAGACGAAATCGCCTGCGTGGAGCACGAGGTCGACCCCTTCTGCGTTCATGAACCGGACTGCCGTCCGGACGAGCGGGAGATGGTCATGGGTATCGGAGAGAATTCCAAGGATCATCACATCACCTGAACACACTTCCGGCAGCGACGGGGAAAACCTTTGCGACTCTTTTTCGTAAAAGACCTCAATTGCTGATCATGGTCACATGGCCGGTGCCGGACAGCCCTGCACAAACCCTGCCCGGAAAAGGCGAACCCGGCTCGTTTGGGGAAGACCGCGGCGACCGGCGGCACTGCGGGATCGACATCCGTGCCCCGGCAGGGAGTCCGGTCGTCGCCATCGCGGACGGGACCGTCATCGAAACCGGTGTCCAGACCGATCCCGCATGGGTCCCCTACTGGAACAGGACGTGGTTCGTGCTCGTCGACCATCCGGGAACCTGCATCGCCCGGTACGCGGAACTTGCCGATACCACGGTCGGAGCGGGCGATTCCGTCCGGGAAGGAGAGTGCCTCGGGCATATCGGCAGGGTGATTCATCCCGGCAGGGTGACCTCTACAGCTCCCGCCTATATCAGGGAGCTTGTCCGAAACGGAATTACCGCCATGCTGCACCTCGAGTGCTGGCATTCCCGCCCCGTGCTTTCCGGGGACATGTACCGGGGAGGAAACTGGTTCGGCCCGGAACCACCCTCCACGCTGTGTGATCCGGGTATCATTCTCAACGATTGCCGATAAACAGGAAAGATCATCACATTCCATGCATTTTTGACCCCTGCACCGAAATACTGGTCAGAACAGAGGAAAGACGACGATGAGTTCCCATCCCCCCGGTACACCCCCTGAACCTCATACCGGCAGGCGTAATGCGTCTCCGAAGAGGATTTTTTCCGTCCTCTTCGCCTCGGTCTTCTCCGCAACCCTCGGCCTCGGCATCATCGTGCCGCTGCTTCCTTTCTATGCGGAAAGCCTTGGTGCGACCGGGCTCTGGATCGGGATCATCTTTTCCGGGTTCGCGTTGTCACGGGCCATTTTCATGCCGATCATCGGAAGGCTCTCCGACCTGAAGGGACGGCGCCTGTTTCTGCTCGCAGGCCTGCTGTTATATACCCTGATTTCGGTCGCGTACATCTCCGCCACCAGCGTCGAAATCCTCACGATGGTCAGGATGCTCCACGGGTTTGCCTCCGCAATGGTCATCCCGGTCGCGATGGCATATGCCGCCGACTTCTCGCCACAGGGCGAGGAGGGAAAATACATGGGGACCTTTATGATCTCGATGTTTCTCGGGCTGGGTGTCGGGCCGCTCCTCGGCGGCGTGATCCGGGATATCATGGGGATGGATGCCGTGTTCCTCTCGATGGCGGTATTCTCCGCGTTTGCACTCGCTATCTGCGCCATTTTTCTTCCGGAGGCCGAGGGGCGCCGAAAAGAGAGCTCTTCCCTGCTGCAGACCGTCAAAAACCGTATGCTCCGGCCGGTGCTCTTTTTCCGCGTCGCCCATGCCTTCGGGCGGGGCACCCTCATGGTCTTCGTTCCCCTCCTCGTGGCAGCGCCCGCACTCCTGCCGGACGGCGCGATCGTCCATCATGGCTTTTCCGCAACCGAAATCGGCATCATCATCTCGGCAAGCGTTCTCTCCACCGCCTTCCTGCAGCGATCCTGCGGAAAACTTGCCGACAGGTACAACAAAGTACACCTGATTGTCATCGGTTCCCTGATCGACGCGGTTGCGCTTATCATCCTGCCGTTTCTTGACGGCTTCCTTCCGATACTGGCACTGGCGTTATTCTTCGGTTTCGGGAGCGGAATCGCCCTTCCCGCCGCCACATCGTTCGTCACCATCGCAGGACGGAAAACAGGGCAGGGTGCGGCGATGGGGGCGTTCAACACGGCGATGAGCATCGGCATGATTACCGCACCGCCTCTCTTCGGGGCGATACTGGATTCATTCGGAATTTTCTGGGTTTTCATGGCATCTGCGGGAGTCAGCCTTGCAAACGCACTCCTGTTTTACCGGATGTCGGTCGCGTCAGGGATTGGATGACAAAGCGAAACGGTGAACATCAGGAAATATGAACGATCGCCCATGACTGACGGGCCCGCCATTGCGATCGATATCGCCCTCATTCCGTCCGACCCGGTCATCGAGGCGATTATTCTCATCAACCGGACGATAAACGCGACATCCGGGAATAAAACGCTCCGGCTCGGGAAGGAGACGGCGATCCCCCACATCTCGATGGCCATGGGCGCCGTCTTAAAAAAGGACCTGCCTGCCATTCGCACATTTCTCGATGAGAGTGCGGCACACGCACTCCCCCTCGAAATCTTCCCCGATGACATTGTCACCGTCACCACCGACGCAGGTGACCGGGTCTCGGGCCTGAACGTCGAACGGACGGCACGCCTGCAGGAGCTCCATACGACAATCATGCGGAGCATGGAGCATTTTTTCCTCCCGCGGGCAACAGAGGAGATGGTCGCCCGTGAGCCGGGGGGCACAGTCACCCCCTTCACGCTGGACTACTGTACAGGATACCCGGCGAAGGCGGCATTCGAACGATTTTCCCCGCATATAACCCTCGGATACGGGGAAGCGGGTGCCGACATGCACAGGTCCGTCTTCCCCTGCATGATCCGGTGCACGGCACTCGCCGTATGCCACCTGGGAAACAACTGCACCTGCGAGAGGATCCTGTCCCGCCATACCGCATAGTCTTCACCGGTTCCGGGCAACCTCTCCCCCGCGGGGCAGGGATTATAAGGTGTGACATCCATCATCCGCTATATCGCAGGGGGAAGACATCGTGCTGATTGAGAAGGTCAAATCTGCGGGAATCGCTCACAACTCATATTTTATCGGATCGAACAACGAAGCGGCCGTCATCGACCCACGCAGGGACTGCGATGTCTACCTCGATATCGCCCGTGCCAACAACATGCGTATCACCCACATTTTTGAAACGCACAGAAACGAGGACTATGTCATCGGATCGCAGGAACTCGCCTCGCTCTCCGGGGCGGAGATCTACCACGGAGCACAGCTTGATTTCGCATACGGCAGGAGCGCGTTTCACGGGGACGAATTCCGGATCGGCGAACTCGAACTCACCGTGATCGAAACCCCCGGGCACACCGAAGAGAGCCTCTCCGTCGTTGCACGGGAGAAACCCGGGAGTGAACCGCTCATGGTCTTTACGGGTGATGCGCTCCTCGCAGGCGATGCCGGGAGGACCGACTTTTACGGCCCGGACAACCGCACCCGGATGTCGACGCTCCTCTATGAATCCATCTTTGAAAAAATCCTTCCGCTCGGGGACGGCGTGATCGTCTGCCCGGCGCACGGGGCCGGTTCGGTCTGCGGGACGAACATCGCGGACCGTGAATACACCACCATCGGTTTCGAGAAGACGGCGAATCCGCTGCTTGGCATGACACGGGACGAGTTTATCCGGGCAAAATCGACCGAGCACCACTACTATCCGCCCTACTTCCGGAAGATGGAAGAGCTGAACAAAAACGGGGCCCCGCGCCTCCGCCACCTCCCCGAACCCATGGCGCTTTCCGCGGCTGATGTGGAACAGCTCCGCTCCGGGATCGTCCAGATGATCGACATCCGGTCGGTGACGGGATTTGCCGGCGCCCATATCCCCGGATCGCTCAGCCTGCCCCGCGAAATTCTTCCGGTCTATGCGGGCTGGCTCATCAGGTACGAGGATCCGATCGTGCTCATCGACGACTATAACCACGGCCTCCACGAAATCGTGAGCGCACTCATCAGGCTCGGCTATGACAACGTCATCGGCTACCTTGCAAACGGCTTTCCCGCATGGTTCCGGTCGGGAGGTGCGATCGCATCCGTGGGACTGCTGGACGCCGTGGGGGCGCACGAGAAGATCCGGTCGGGCTCTCCGTTCATACTGGATGTGCGTGCAATCGAGGCATGGGAGACGGTCGGGCATATTCCCGGCGCACGGCACGTCTATCTCGGGGAACTCCCCGACAGGATCGCGGAGATCCCGGCGGCGGGTGAGATCATCGTCTACTGCGATGCGGGATTCAAGGGCAACGCCGCCGCGAGCCTGCTCGAAAAAGCGGGGCATGACCACGTGTGGAACCTGCTCGGCGGCATGGGGGCGTGGCAGCAGGCGGGATTTTCGGTGGAGCAGTAAGCGGGAAAGAGTCCGCTCACTCGCTCTCGATCTGCCGGATCAGGCCGACCATCGCCTCGACACTGGTCGTCGGCATGGTGCACCGGAAGCCGGAGCAGACATATGCCGTGGCACTGCCGTCGATCATGGTCAGGTCACGGACATAGGGTGCGATACGGCCTATTTCTTCGGATTCCCCCGCATACGCACACACGACGACCGTGCGGGGAAGGAAGGCGGCATGCAGGGCATCGATCATGCGGGATGTGTCGGAGGCGTTGCGCCTGCCGACGACAACAACTTCTTTTGTCGGTCCCTGTGCAAAATCAAGGCCGCAGAGGAAGAACGCATGGGTGGTCGGCGATTGCATTACCGCACCGGAAAACGCATCCGCGAGCTCTGCGGCACGCTGGTCGAACGCCATATCGCCGGTAAGGCGGGAGAGGCGGAGAAGGTTTCTGAACATAACAGCGTTGCCGGACGGATAGGCGCCGTCCGCACTCACTTTCATCCGCATTATCAGGTCTTCGGCGTCGTCCGCGGAAAAGAAGAAACCCCCGGCTTCTCCGTCCCAGAAGTGCCCGATGCAGATCTCCTGCAGCGCAATCGCATCCGTCAGGTACTGCGGTTTGAATGACGCTTCGTAGAGCTCAATCAGCCCCCATATCATGAAGGCATAGTCATCAAGCGTTGCGGCGATCGCTGCCTCACCCTCGCGGTACCGGTGGAGGAGACGGCCTTCTCCGTCCCTCAGAACGGTGAGCAGCCATCGAGCCGCGGTCTCTGCGGCAGTGAGATATTCGTGGTTGTCAAACGCCCGGGATGCCGTCGCAAGTGCCGCGATCATCAGGCCGTTCCAGTCGGTGAGGGTTTTATCGTCGCGGTGGGGGCGCACTCGCATGCTCCTCTGGGAAAAGAGTGTCTGCCGGATATACTCCAGCCGTGCCCGGAATGCAGGCATATTCATGCCGTACCGGGCCGCAAGCGTCTCCTCGGGCTCGTCGAAATAGAGAATGTTCCGGCCTGTCCTCATACGGGATGACTCGTCGGTAAAATTGCCCCCTTTTATCACGTTGAAGACATCTGCCGTGAAGGCAATGTTCTCTTTCCCGAGGACCGCTTCAAGTTCCGACGCGGTCCAGAGATAGAACAGGCCCTCCTCCCCTTCGCTGTCGGCATCCTCCGCCGAGAAGAACGCACCGTCGGGGCTTCTCAGATCCCGCAGTACATACGTAAGCACATCCTGCGCCGTCCGCCGGAACAAGGCCCCTCCGGTCGCCTGGAACGCCTCGGTGGCCGCGAGTGCGAGCAGCGCCTGATCGGCGAGCATCTTTTCAAAGTGCGGGATGCGCCACGACTCGTCCGTCGCGTACCGGTGGATGCCGAATCCCACCTGGTCAAATATCCCTCCCCGCCGTATCCCCTCGATCGTGTGCCGGACCATGTGGAGAAGCCCGTCGTCGGACGTCCGTTTCCACATCCTGAGCAGGAACAGGAGGACAGGGGCGGAGGGAAATTTCGGTGCCGGTCCGAAACCACCGTTTGCCTCGTCGAATTCGTAGTCAAATAACGTACAGGCATCGGCAAGAATCCCGTCGTCAAGGGCACCCTCGGGAGAAATACATGATTCGCGGAGCGCTTCGACAATCTTACCCGTGGATTCGAGCACCTCATCCCGCCGTGTCTCCCAGAGGTCACGCATCATCGGGAGCAGGTCGAGAAGGCCGATCATGCCAAACCGCGATTCCTTCGGAACGTAACTCGCGGCATAGAACGGCCGCCGGTCGGGCGTCATGATGATGGTCATCGGCCACCCGCCCCTCCCCGTCATCGCCTGGCAGGCCCGCATATAAACCTGGTCGATATCGGGCCTTTCCTCCCGGTCGACCTTGATGCAGACGAAGGATTCGTTGAGGAGCCGGGCGACCTCCTCGTCCTCGAAGGACTCATGCGCCATCACGTGGCACCAGTGGCATGTGGAATAGCCGATCGAGAGGAAAACCGGCTTGTCCTCTGCTTCCGCACGTGCAAACGCCTCGTCCCCCCACGGGTACCAGTCAACGGGGTTGCATGCGTGCTGCAGAAGATACGGGCTCTTTTCGTGGATTAAACGATTCTTCGCCTGCCCGATCGCGCACTTCCGCTCTTCGCTCTCCATCGGCATTCTCCTCTCTCCCAAAGAGAACCTCCCGGTACAAATAAGTAACCCAGCCACCGGGGTGACGGGCCGGTTTCCTGCACGCCGCGCCCGGTGGATATGATGATGCTTATGTACTGTCCGTATCTCTATGTAGTCCGGCGGACAAGTATACCGGCACGGAACAATGAACACTATCGTCATCAAGGGTGCCCGGGAGCACAACCTGAAAAATATCACGCTACAGCTCCCGCGTGACTCCCTTATCGTTATCACCGGTGTTTCGGGATCCGGCAAGTCGACGCTTGCGTTCGACACCATCTATGCCGAAGGGCAGCGCCGGTACGTGGAATCGCTCTCCGCGTACGCACGGCAGTTCCTCGGCCTGATGAACAAGCCCGACGTCGACAGCATCGACGGGTTGTCGCCCGCAATCTCGATCGAGCAGAAGACGACCTCAAAAAATCCCCGGTCGACGGTGGGCACGGTGACCGAGATATACGACTATCTCCGGCTGCTCTATGCCCGCATCGGCATCCCGCACTGTCCGGTTCATAACATCAGGATCGAGTCGCAGACCCCGGACAGGATTGCCGAATCGATTGCGGCGGAGTGCACCGGCATGGTCACCCTCCTCGCCCCCATCGTGCGCCAGAAGAAGGGGACGTACCAGCAGCTCATTCGCGACCTCAACCAGGAAGGATACATGCGTGTGCGGGTGAACGGGGAGATCCACCGCACCGATGAGACGATTACGCTCGAGAGATACAAGAAACACGATATCGAGATCGTGGTCGACCGGCTGGACACCGCCGAGCAGTCGCGCCTTACCGAGGCATGCGAAACAGCGCTCGCCCGGTCGGACGGCATCCTCATCGTGCTCTGTGAAGACGGGACGGAAAAGATCTTTTCCGGGACACTGGCATGCCCGGTCTGCGGGATCTCGTTCGAGGAGCTCCAGCCGCGGATGTTCTCCTTCAACAGCCCGTTCGGTGCCTGCGAGGAGTGCAACGGTCTCGGCATAAAGATGGAATTCGACCCCGATCTCATCATCCCCGATACCTCCAAAAGCATCTCCGACGGGGCGGTGGCGCTCTACCGGAACTTTCTCGACGGGTACCGCGTCCAGTACATTGCCGCGGTTGCAAAACACTCCGGGTTCGACATCTTCACCCCGGTCAGCGATCTTTCGGAGCGGCAGTACCGGATACTCATGTACGGCTCGGACGAGAAGATCCGCTTCGCGATGCGGATGAAAAACGGAGACGCACACTGGAATTACACCGGGGAGTGGGAGGGGCTGCTTCCGCAGGCGGACAGGCTGTACCACCAGACCAAGTCCGAGTACCGCCGCCACGAACTGGAGAAGTTCATGCGCATCTCTCCCTGCCCGGTCTGCGGGGGAAAGCGGCTCAAGGAGAAGGTGCTTGCGGTGAGGATCGCGGAGAGGTCGATCACGGACGTGACCGATCTCCCCGTCACCGAGGCAAACCGGTTCTTTACGGACCTGCAGCTCACCGACCGCGAACTGGAGATTGCCCGGCTTGTGCTGCGCGAGATCCGGTCCCGGCTGGCATTTCTCGAACAGGTCGGGCTCGGGTACCTCACCCTCTCGCGAAATTCCGGTTCCCTCTCCGGCGGAGAGGCGCAGCGCATCCGCCTTGCAACCCAGATCGGTTCGAACCTCATGGGCGTCCTCTACGTGCTGGACGAACCCTCCATCGGGCTCCACCAGCGCGACAACCACAAACTGATCGAGACTCTCCAGAGGCTGCGTGACCTCGGCAACACGCTCATCGTCGTCGAACACGACGAGGACACGATCCGCCACGCCGACTATGTCGTGGACATGGGGCCGGGAGCGGGGCTCCACGGCGGCGAAATCATCGCCGAGGGAACACCGGCGGACATCGTTGCGAATCCCGAATCGCTCACGGGCCGGTATCTCGCGGGCACTCTCTCGATTCCCGTACCTGCGACCCGGCGCGAGGCAGGGGGATTCATCCGGATTACGGGCTGCCGGGAGAACAACCTGAAAAATATCGATGCCGCGATCCCGATCGGTCTCCTCTCGGTCGTCACCGGCGTCTCGGGGAGCGGGAAGTCGACGCTCATCTACGAAACGCTCTACAAGGCGCTGATGCGGAAGGTCTACGGGTCCCGTGACACACCGGGCACGTATGACGAGATCCGCTTCGACGAGGAGGTCGACAAGGTCATCGTGATCGACCAGAGCCCGATCGGGAGGACGCCGCGGTCGAATCCCGCCACCTATACGAAGGTATTCGACGAGGTCAGGAAGGTGTTTGCCGAAATCAAAGAGGCGAAAATCCGCGGGTACAAACCGGGCAGGTTCTCGTTCAACGTGAAAGGGGGCCGGTGCGAGGCCTGCAGCGGCGACGGGGTGATCAAGATCGAGATGAACTTCCTTCCCGATATCTACGTCGAGTGCGAGGAGTGCAAGGGGACCCGGTACAACCGGGAAACGCTCGAGGTGAAGTACAAGGGCAAATCCATCGCCGACGTGCTGGCCATGAGCGTGGAGGAGGCGATGGAGCTCTTCGCCAACATCCCCGCCATCAGGACGAAGCTGGAGACGCTCTGCCGGGTGGGGCTCGGGTATATCACGCTCGGACAGAGCTCGACCACGCTCTCGGGCGGGGAGGCGCAGAGGATCAAAATTACCCGCGAGCTCGCCAAACGGGCGACGGGACGGACATTGTACCTGCTCGACGAACCCACCACCGGCCTGCATTTCCACGATGTCAAAAAGCTTATCGCCGTCCTCAACGACCTCGTGGAAAAGGGCAATACGGTCGTGGTCATCGAACACAACCTCGACGTTATCAAGTCCGCCGACCACATCATCGACCTCGGGCCCGAGGGGGGCAACACCGGAGGCTATATTGTTGCAACCGGGTCGCCCGAGGATATCGCGGCGGATACGGCGAGTTATACCGGACAGTTCCTTGCCCCGATGCTGAAACGCGTATGATCGACACGACCTCCCTCCCCCACCTCCCCGGCTGCTACCGGTTTTATGATGCGGACGGGACGGTCATCTATATCGGGAAGGCAAAGGACCTGAAAAAACGGGTCTCAAGCTATTTTCAGAAACGCGATCACGACCCGAAGACGGAGATGCTTGTCGGTGCCGCCCGTTCGGTCGACGTGATTGTCACCGACACCGAAGTCGAGGCGCTGATCCTCGAAAACACGCTGATCAAGCGGTTCCAGCCGCGGTATAACATCGACCTGAAGGATTCCAAAAATTTCGCCTATATTCATCTCACCGGCGACGAATTCCCCCGCATCGGGATTGCCCGGAAAAAGACCCGCACCGGCACGTACTACGGGCCGTTCGTATCCGCACGGGAGCGCGACTATGTCCTCGACGTGGTGAAAAAGACATTCCGCCTCCGGTCCTGCCGGAAAATGCCCAAACGTGCCTGCCTCCGCAGGCATATCGGCACCTGCAGTGCGCCCTGCACCGGAGAAACCGGCCCGGAGGCCTATGCGGAGCAGGTGCGGCTCGCCGAATCGGTCCTGAAGGGGCACGGGGCGGACCTTATACACGCACTCGCGGACGAGATGGCACGGCGTGCGGAGCGGGACGACTTTGAAAAGGCGATGCAGCTCCGCGACCAGATTGCCGCGATTAAACACCTGGAGAAGCGGCAGCGGGCCGACCGGGACGTCCGCCACGACGAGGACGTGATTCACTATCTCGTGCGGGACGGCCATGTCTACCTGATGCTCTTTCACGTGGTTAAAGGCACGCTCTCGGACAAGCAGGAGTACGTCTTTGACGAGCGGGAAGACCTGCTCGAGGAGTTCATCGTGCAGTACTACGCGGAAAACGACCCGCCGGCCGAACTCATCCTGCCGCACCCCGTCGACGACGCAATCGCCCCGTATCTCTCCGATATCCGGGGGAAGAAGGTCGCCATCACCGTCCCGAAACAGGGAGACAAGAAGAAACTGCTCGACCTCGTGGAGAAGAATATCGAGATCGGTTTCTTCGGCGACCGCCTGAAACAGGAGGCGCTCAAAAAAGCCATCGGCCTCCCCGAAACGCCGGAGGTGATCGAGTGCTTCGACATCTCGCATCTCGCCGGCACGGCGATGGTCGGGTCGATGGTGCAGTTCCGGGGCGGCAGGCCGGACAAACGGCAGTACCGGCGGTTTAAAATCAAGACCCTCGAAGGTATCGACGATTTCGCCGCGATCGCCGAGGTGGTCGGGCGGCGCTACCGGCGGCTCCGCGACGAGGGTGCCCCGATGCCCGACCTGATCATCGTCGACGGCGGGAAGGGGCAGCTTTCGGCGGCAGCGGGAGCGCTTACGGAGGTCGGGGTGAGAATCCCGGTCATCGCGATTGCAAAACGCGAGGAGGAAGTGTATATTCCCGGCATGTCGATCCCGCTTCCCCTCTCGAAAAAGAAGAAGGCCTCGCTCTTCATACAGGAGATCCGTGACGAGGCGCACCGGTTCGCGATCGCCTACAACCGGCTGCTCAGGAAAAAGCAGGTGATTCCATGACGGAATTCAGCCTCGTCTCCGATTTCGAGCCGAAAGGATCGCAGCCCGATGCCATCAGGGGGCTTGTCGACAGCATCCGGGCGGGAGGGCGCCGAAACACCCTGCTCGGCGTGACGGGATCGGGGAAGACCTTCACGGTCGCAAACGTGATCGCGGAGATCCAGCGCCCGACCCTCGTCATCGCGCACAACAAGACCCTCGCCGCCCAGCTGTACAATGAATTCAGGGAGTTTTTCCCGGAGAACCGGGTCGAATACTTCGTCTCGTACTACGACTATTACCAGCCCGAATCATACCTCCCGCAGAAAGACCAGTATATCGAAAAGGACGCCCAGATCAACCCGAAGATCGAGCAGATGCGGCTCTCCTCGACCGCGTCCCTGCTCTCGCGGGAGGATACGATCGTGGTCGCATCGGTCTCCTGCATCTACGGCCTCGGCAACCCGGAAAACTTCCGGAACATGGGCTTTACTCTCACCGTCGGGGACCGCCTGCAGCGAAACGAGCTCCTCGGGAGGCTCATCGACCTCCTGTTCGAGAGAAACGACATCGAACTCATGCCGGGCCGGTTCCGGGTGAAAGGGGACACCATCGACCTGATCCCCGGCTATTTCAACGATATCATCCGTATCGAGCTGTTCGGGGACGAGATTGAACGGATAACGGAAATCGACAAGATGACGGGTGCGGCGAACGAAAGGATGCCGTATTTCCACGTCTATCCCGCACGGCACTTCGTGATCCCCGAGTCGGAGAAGCAGCGGGCGCTCGCCTCCATCGAGCGGGAACTGGAGGAAGTGCTGCCGGGCCTCGGGATGATCGAGGCGCACCGCCTCGAGCAGCGGACCCGGTACGACATCGAGATGATCGAAGAGACCGGGAGCTGCAAGGGTATCGAGAACTACTCGCGCCATTTCGACGGGCGTAAACCGGGCGAGAAACCCTACTGCCTGCTCGATTATTTCCCCCGTGACTTCCTGATGGTTATCGACGAGAGCCACCAGACGCTGCCGCAGGTGACCGGGATGTACCGGGGCGACTACTCGCGGAAACGAAACCTCGTCGATTACGGGTTCAGGCTCCCGTCCGCCCTCGACAACCGGCCCCTGACATTCGATGAATTCGAGAACTATATGCGGCAGGTAATCTTCGTCTCCGCGACACCGGCGGCCTACGAGCGCGAACATTCGGCCCGGATTGTCGAGCAGATCATCCGCCCGACGGGGCTTGTCGACCCCTCCGTGGAGATCCGACCGATCGAGGGGCAAACCCGCGATGTGATGGAGGAGATCGGGCGTGCGATCGAGAACGGCAACCGGGTGCTGATCACGACGCTGACAAAGAAGCTCGCGGAGGAGCTTACGGAGTTCCTCGCGGACCAGGGCATCACAACCCGGTACCTCCACTCCGATATCAAGACCATCGAACGGACGGAGATTATCCGGCAGCTCCGCCTCGGGACATTCGACGTGCTTGTAGGCATCAACCTCCTCCGCGAGGGGCTCGATATCCCCGAAGTCGGGTTCATCGGCATCCTCGACGCCGACAAGGAGGGATTCCTGCGGGACGCCCGGAGCCTGATCCAGATCATCGGGCGTGCCGCCCGGCATGCCGATGCGCACGTCGTCCTCTACGCCGATAAACTGACGGATTCGATACGAAATGCCATGGCGGAGACCGAACGGCGCAGAAACCTCCAGATCGCCTACAATAAAAAGCACGGCATCACGCCGCAGAGCATCGTCAAGCCGATCCGCGAGAAGGAGGTCGACATCACCGACACGAAGCACCTCCCGAAGACCGAGATCCCGAACCTGATCATCGAACTGGAGACACAGATGCGGGAAGCGGCGGACAATCTTGACTTTGAACGGGCCATTTACCTGCGGGACCGGATCAAACGGGTGAAAAAAGAGCACGAAATGCCGTAAGGGACACGGATACCGCGAAATTTCCACAAAGACTAATATCCCGTAAGAAGAATCATCCTTCGATGGCTCTTTATGACCGGTGGGTAGGGGCGGAATTGTCGGTCGTGGAACGGGAGATGCTCTTCAATGACGCCTATGCGGACACCGGATTCGTGATCCATTACTCTAATGACGGAAAACTGTTCCAGCTGCTTGCCTCGCCTTTTCTCGAAAACAAAGATCCGGCGACAATCTACTTCGCGGAGTCCTGTTCACCGCCGCCCGAACATATTTTTGCGGAGGTCGACGTCGTTTCCGAAAAGGAGATCTGGAACGAGAAAACCGGGGCGAACAATTCGATAAAAACGATAGACAGCTGGAAACCCTTCGATCCAACTCCCCTCGCGGCACAGAGACGCATACTGGACCACGAAGAAGTGGTACAGCACTTCACTCATCTCATTCGCGGAGAGGAGGATATAATTCACCAGATTGCCACGTGCTCCGCACTCTATGCGCTCTCCTCCCCGCCGGGCGTCACCGGTACGGGGGGTATCACTACCGCCGTCTTCGGAAAGAAATTCCAGTGGGACCTCTTTACGGATTCCCTGGCGGTCATCCCGGATGAATTCCGGGCGATTCATTCACCCTATTACTATTTTATCTCCGCACGGGAGAAAAAGCGGCAGGGTGACGGGAGCGAAGAGATCAGCCTTGCCATCCTGAAGCCCAAAAAAACCATTGCAGACATCCCGCTCGAAATCGGGGAGACCGATGAACGGACATTTTTACGGGGCTACCGGAAGACCCTGCAGGAAGAGAACGCCATCGTTACCGCGTACATGCTGGATTCCCTGCTCCTCAAACCCGAACCCTCCGCGAGAGCCGAGCAGATCATCACCGATGCGATCTACGAGCTCCGGGACGATGTCAAAAAAGGCGGGCGGGCCCCCTACAACCAGAACCTCGGCGATGCCATTCCGAAACTGAGCGCATCCCTGGCACGGCTGCACCATAATTCGGAGGTGGAGGACACGCTTGTGAAGCAGAGCGTGGGACTGCTGCTCGACATGCACCACCGGGTCATAAAGATCCACGGCACGCCCCTGAAAATTTCAGAGGCATACCGGCTGTCGGGCGATGCGCGAAAGCTGTATTTTACCCTCTATGAAACATTCGGGGCCGATTACTGGATCCCGTCCGAGGACGCGCTGGCCGTCGTCCGGCTCGACCCGGCCGAATTCGAGACATCGATCGATTCGCTGTGCAGGGAAGGATACTGCCAGAGAAAAACCGGTTTTGTTAAGATCCTTGAAGAATACGCATAGTGCTCCGGGCCGGGATGCAGACAGGCCCGTCCCGCAGTGCATGGCGGGATTCCACCCCCCAGTGACCACAAAGGGGTTAATATATAACCAGTTTTATTCACTATCATACAATGGACCAGAAGTTTGCATTTAAACTACTTGTCTTTGAAATACTGGTGGGTGTTGCGCTGTTTTGGGCCATCCGATGCGGATTCATTCCCTGTTCATGATCCCCCTGACCCGGGTCCCGGGAGCCCGCGGAGGATCGTGGCCCGACGACTACCACCGGAACCGTTTTTATACGCATACGACAGTCCCGGGAGTATCAGCCCCCTACTCCCGGTACACGTGGCCTCATCCTTCCCACAAAAACAGGGCTCTTATTCTTCCTTTACCGTAAATTCCGCGTCAATGGGCCCCGACGGCCCGTCGTCCTCGGGCATGAGGAGCCATACGACGATATACAGGAGAATTCCGGTCCCGAGGCTGCCGAGCGAGAGCACGGCCCAGACAATCCGGACGAGATTGGGATCGACGTCGAGGTAGGTGCCGATTCCCGCACAGACGCCTGCAATCATGCGATTATCCTTCGGGCGAACCAGCCGTTTCGGTGCCATCAGAAACGTATGGGTGCACTTCCCGGATAAAGATGGCGCCGGTGGGCCCGGCCGATAGTGTGATGAGACAGATCTAATCGTAACGGGATGTGCGAATCAGGTCACCCTGAAGAATTGAAGGATTATAACCCTGCGAAAACATGCATTATTGCAGGGTTATAGTCATTCGAAAACAGGTATTTTTGCATGATTATAATCACTCAATACCATACCCTGATGCGAGATTATAATGAGGGGGCCGATTGGATACTGAAATCTATTCACTCACGCGCCGCCTCTCCGCAGGGAGGTGCGATGACGAGCCTTCCCGGAATAATGGCTATCGCAGAACGGTGGCTTAATGGCAGGCGAAAGAGTAATACAGCCCTGTGAGGCCACCCGGGAAGATTCCCCCGCTCCACCGGATTTCCGAACGTGATGAATATGGCAAAAACTGATATCTGGATCGTGGTAGTCTTCGCCCTAATACTCGCTGCCGGGTGCGTTATGGGCGAGGACGAGATCCTCCCGAAGGAGGTTGTACAGGGAACGCAATTCGACGGGTGGGCCGATTACCCATCCGTGTCTGCAGACGGACGGTATGTGGCGTTTGTCACGGCGGGCGACTACATCCCCACACTCAGCGGGGTGCGATCTCCCGGGGATATCCTCATCCACGACCGCGAGACCGGCGAGACGGTGAGTATCATAAACATGACGGATCTTCGGGAGACCTACTCGAGTTTCCTGTACCCCTCGCTTTCCGGAGACGGGCGTTACGTGGCATTCGAGGCAATCGCCCCGCTCACGAAGACCTCATATCCCGCGGACGGGAAAAATCCGTTCCACCATATCTGCGTCATCGACCGGGTGACATGGCAGGCGGACGTGGTGTCACGGGCGTCCGACGGCACACCGGCCAACGACCGGACCATCGATCCGGTCATCTCCGACGACGGCCGGTACGTCACTTTCTCATCAGGGGCTGACAATCTGGTTCCGGGAGATACGAATACAGTATTGGACGTCTTCCTCCATGACCGCACAACCGGCCTGACGACCCGGATTTCGGTGGCATCGGACCAAACACAGGCAAACGCGGCATCCTTCCCCTCATGGATCTCCGGCGACGGACGATGGATTGTATTCGCCTCAAATGCCGATAATCTCGTCACGGGCGATGAGAACGGAGAGAGCGACGTGTTCCTGTACGACAGCACGAGCGGAGAAACCACACTCGTCCCGGTGCCATCCGCCGGTGTGCAGCGGCAGAGTTCGTCGATCTCCCCCGCCATATCGGGCGACGGGGGCTCCGTGGTGTTTCGCTCGTTTGCAGAAACAACTGCTTCGGGAGCCTCCGGCGGCGTCGAGATCCTCGTTTACGACCGGCAACCGGGCAGCACGGAGAGCATCACCGCCCGGTCGACCGGCGGATGGTCCCGTGCACCCGCGATCTCCGGAACCGGCCGGTATATCGCATTCGAATCAGCCGCCGCGCTGACGCCCGGCGACACGAACGGCAGGGACGATGTCTTTGTCTTCGACACGGAGAGCGAAACGACCACGCTCGTCTCGGTCGCGTCTGATGGAATACAGGGGAACGGCGACTCGGGGGCCCCCGATATCTCCGCGGACGGCCGGTACGTGATATTCGTCTCGAAGGCCGACAATCTGGTAGAGGGCGATACGAACGGCTATGCGGACATCTTTGTGCACGACCGCATCTCGGGGAGGACGACACTCGTCTCGGTAATCGGCATGTTCATCGATGTGTAACAGTACGATGCCGGATCGCGAGGGAAACCGGGGCCCGACACACGGTGAGGAGTGGAGCGGGAAGGAAGGGATAACGACATCGCCCCGACTAACCTGCCGGCGGCAGACAGGGTCTCCGGCGAAGAGAACCATCCGGTTTCCCCAGGACAGGGCTCCAGAAAAATTGAATTGAGTAAAATTATATTGTTCAGAGGGCAAACCATCACTATGGGATCACGGGGAGCCACCCTCACTCTACTCTTCATCTGTGCACTTATGCTGATAGCCGGATGTGTTTCACCGGACAGAAACCAGGGAAACACATCAGACACGACGATAACCATCACGGATTTTTCCGGAATACCTGTGCAGGTCCCGGCCGATGTTCACCGGGTGGTCTCCCTCTCGCCCAGTGAAACCGAGATATTTTACGAGCTGAACACACCGGATTCGGGCATAGAACTTGTCGGAAGGACCGACTATGACAACTACCCGGCCGAGGTCGTGTCCGTTCCCTCGATGGGAGGGCCGAAAACGCTCAGCATCGATGCGATAATCCGGGCCGAACCGGATCTTGTCCTTGCATCCACGGTCACCAATACCGATATTACGGCCCAGCTGGCGCAGCTCGGCATACCGGTCCTGACATATCAGCTGGAGAATTTCGATGATGTCTACGACAATATCCGGTCTGTCGGAGTGGCCCTCGGGTGCGAAGAGCGTGCCGAATCACTGGTTGCCTCGATGCGGCAGAGGGTCGCCGCCGTTTCAAACGGGTCCCGTGCCGCCGAGCCGCCGAAGGTGATGTATATCGTATCGGCAGTTCCGATGTATGTCGCCGGAGCGGGCACGCTTCAGGACGAGATGATCACGCTCTGCGGAGCAACCAACATCTTCCACGATAAAACCCGGTACTTTGCGGTATCGGAGGAAGCCATCATCTCCCGCAGTCCCGACATCATCCTCATGCCTCTCGGGCACGGAAGCGGATCCTATACGATAAAGGCGGATCTTCTCAAAAAAGGGGTATTTTCCGAAATTCCCGCGATCATGTCGGGACGGCTGTACGAACTTGATGAAAATGTCGTGTCACGGCCGGGACCGAGGATCGTGCTGGCCCTGGAGATGTTCGACGAATGTATCACCGCAGGCTGACACTGGCGGCAACGGCAGTTTTGTCGATCCTGCTCGTGTCAGCCATCGTGCTGTCGGTCATGATCGGGGTCTCCGGCATTGACGTTTCCACGGTCATCTCCATTCTCGCCGAACCGCTCACGGGCGAGATCCCGTGGTGGA
Organism: Methanomicrobiaceae archaeon; assembly: GCA_016926855.1. Classification (GTDB taxonomy): domain Archaea; phylum Halobacteriota; class Methanomicrobia; order Methanomicrobiales; family Methanomicrobiaceae; genus LKUD01. The sequence continues at coordinate 21,746 of JAFGNT010000020.1, forward strand.
GCAGCGCCGACGCGATCATTGTCACCGAAATCCGGCTCCCGAGAGCCCTGATCGCAGCGATGGTCGGCGTCTGCCTGACGGCCAGCGGTGTCGTCCTGCAGGGCCTCTTCAAAAATCCGATGGCGGATCCCTATTTTCTGGGAATATCCAACGGCGCCGCACTCGGCGCAACAATTGTCATCGCCGGCGGCGGATTTCTGGGACTCGGGTTTTACTCGCTTCCGGTACTCTCGTTTCTCTTCGGCCTCGGGACAATCTTTCTCGTGTACAGTATCGCGCGGATGGGAAACCAGGTCCCGGTCACTACCCTTCTCCTCTCGGGAATTGCGATTGCGGCGTTTCTGTCGGCCGTCAACTCGTTCATCCTGTTCACCGCGGAGATGAACCTGCACCAGATTCTCTTCTGGATGATGGGCGGACTGAGCGGCCGGGGCTGGGACTATTTCTGGATTATTCTTCCGTTTACCGTTGTCGTGCCCCTCATTCTCGTGTACCTCGCTCCCCAGATGAACGCGATCATGTTCGGCGAGGAGTCGGCGATGTATGCGGGCGTCGATGTGGTCATGCTCAAAAAACTGCTGATCGTTCTGGTCTCGCTCATCACCGCCGCGGCGGTGGCCGTGAGCGGCATCATCGGCTTCGTGGGCCTGATCATCCCTCATATCGCACGGCTCGCGGTCGGCCCGGACCACCGGATCCTTGTCCCGGTCTCGCTGCTCGCGGGAGGAGTGTTTCTGGTGCTTGCCGATATCGCGGCACGGGTTGTCATCGCTCCGGCGGAACTTCCGATCGGCGTGATCACGGCACTGTGCGGGGTGCCGTTTTTTCTCTACCTGCTGAGAAAAAACAAGGGGGTTTTGTAGGTGCCGGTCGAGATTAAGGGGCTGAGTTTCGGGTACTACCCGGAAAAGACGGTGTTAAACGGCATCGATGTCACCTGCCGGGACCACCGCATCACCGGGATCATCGGGCCGAACGGGTGCGGAAAAACCACCCTCTTAAAGGTCATGGCAGGCTACCTGCATCCCGGCGCGGGAACGGTGCTCTACGACGGGAACGACATCGGGGGGATCCGGCCTGCCGACCTTGCCCGCCTGCGTGCGGTCGTGGAGCAGGGGATTGAATGCCCGTTTGCCTTCCCGGTCTACGACTATGTCATGCTCGGCAGGATAGCGTACCGGAAGAGTTTCCGGCCCACGACCGAGGAAGACCACCGCATCGTTCTCGATGCACTCCGAGACACGAATGCGCTCCGGTTCCAGGACCGGAAGGTCACCGAGCTCTCGGGCGGCGAACTGCAGCGGGTGATGATTGCAAAAGCGCTTGCCCAGAAGCCGAAGTACCTCCTGCTCGACGAACCCACGTCCCATCTCGATATCAGGCACCAGCTCGACCTGATGGAGCTCCTCTCCCGGCTATCGAAGGAGATCACCGTCATCTGCATTCTCCATGAGATGAACCTGGCCGCGACGTGGTGCGACGACATCGTCCTGACACAGGGAGGACGCATCGTCTCCTCTGGCGATGCGGACAGGGTGCTCTCGGCGCACGCCATCGAGGAGGTCTTCGACGTGCTCGCCATCCGCCAGAAGCTCCCCGAAGCCGGCAGGTACCAGTTTTCCTTCTCCCTCCCGGCCGCGGACAGGGACCGGAAACGGTGCCGGGTCCACGTCATCTCGGGAGAGGGCCGGGGGAGGATCGTTTTTTCCACGCTCGCATCTGCCGGCTACGAGGTCAGCGCCGGCGTCCTCAACAACGGCGACCAGGACTACGATACGGCCGCCCTCATGGAGATCGATCTCGTCTCCGCACCCCCGTTCAGCGCCATCGGGCCCGATGAAACAACGGAGCTCTACCGGCTCTGCGACGAGGCCGACGTCATCGTGCTCGTGGCCGTCAACGTAGGAAAGGGCAACTATCCCAATATCGAAGCGGCCGCCTCCTTCCTCGGCACAAAGCCCGTCATCTTCTTCAACCCCGACAAAAACCTGAAAAAGCTGGACCACACGGACGGCAGGGCCACGGCATTGTACGATAAAATCGTCGGCCAGGCCCCGGAAGTGTCTGATATCGACGGATTGTTCGGGGAACTGGAGCGGGTGTGCCGGCCCGGGGGATAGGGAGTAGTGGCGTCGGGGCCCGGCAGGGGGAAATCAGGACGATGTGAAATCGCGATCTCGTTCAAACATCATCTCCCTCTTCCTCCC
>JAFGNT010000021.1 GCA_016926855.1 Methanomicrobiaceae archaeon
GCGAGTAGAGCTTCGCATTCCCGACGGCACGGACGTTCACTTTGCCGGCGATCTGCAGGATCTCGAGGTGTTTTGAGACCGAGTTCCGGGTCGCCTTGATCTGTTTGGCCAGCTCCGTGATAGTCAGGCCTTTCGGCCGGAACCGGAGAGCACGCAGGATGCGGGAGGGGGTATCGTTCTCATCCTCCATGGAAGACCTAACCAGTGTTGAGAATATATATTTTGTTTTTTATGCTTTCCCTGCATATGCTCCGAAGCCGTTTTGGATAGTACGGCCGTGGTTCAGTCACGCCTGCGATCCTGCCGCCGTCGATCCCCCTTTCGAGATCGAACCCGGCGTGATGCTGTTCTCCGGTCGTTTTCTCTACCTGGAGCTGCCGCAGCCTGGCCTACGAGAACTGCGTTCCGGCCCGGAATTCCTCTGGAATATAATACAGCGGATTTTGGGTTAGAGGAACCTCACCAATTCAGCGCGATATACCCGGGTATTCGAAGCTGTGAATGGTAATGGTGCATCACAGAATATGACAAAATACCGCAATCCTTTTTCATTTCTTTTCCAAGAATCAATTATGCAGTCGATAGATGGCTATATCGGGTATCAGCGTCGGGAATACTGTCATGATGTGAAATGCCCGATTCAATTGCTTTTAAATAAACACGTGGAAAAATCTCCTGAATATGAAGAAATCCGGTCGATTTGCGCATCCGGTTGCCTGCATAGTACCTATGAATTTCACCACTGGCTGCTGGAGAAGGGATACCTGATCGTCAGGCCGGAGGAAAAATAATCCCAACATTTTTTTCACCGTGATTATCATTACTTCCCGTGAGGTATTCCCATGGCAAACGCATATCTTGACGTTGGCATTCAAAGCCGGATGAACCGGATCATCAATCCGAAAGATAACCGGGTCGTGATGCTTGCGGTCGACCACCCCTATTTCCAGGGGCCGACAACGGGCCTGCGCAACATGAGCACCACGATAAAAACACTCCTTCCCTATTGCGACTGCCTGATGACGACACGCGGCGCAGTGCGGAGCAATATCGCGCCCGACGATCTCGGATCGAAACCCGTTATGCTGCGGGTTACCGGGGGAAACAGCGTTTTATTCGATGAGTTGAGTGATGAAAAGCTCACGGTTACCATCAAAGAAGCCATCCGGATGGACGCAGCCGGTGTCGCGGTCAGCGTCTATGTCGGCTCTGCCAACCAGCAGCAGACTATTCTCAATCTAACCGATATGATCAACCAGGCCGAAAAATACGGGATTCCCGTGCTGGCAGTCACAGCCGTGGGGAAAAACATGGCCCGGGATTTGCGCTATTTATCACTTGCATCCCGCATGTGCCAGGATGCCGGGGCCCGGATTATCAAGACCTATTATTGCGAGGAATTTTCCCGATTGGTCGACGCTGTTGCCCCGACTGCGGTCGTCGTTGCGGGAGGGAAGTATTCCAGTCCTCCCGATGCTCTCCGGATGGCCTACGACTCAATACAGGCGGGTGCGGTGGGCGTCGATTTCGGACGAAATATTTTCCAGGATGACAATCCTATCGGCATGATACGGGCAATCCACGCAATCGTCCACGACAACCACACCGTCAGGGAAGCGCTGGATATCTACAACGCCTGTCTGCCCGGTGCAGTCAAGCTCGACTAATTTTTTACTTCATTTATACATGTACTCTCCATGGGGCACGGAATGAAAGCGGCAGTCTATTACTCGAACAGCGACGTCCGCATCGAGGACGTCGACGATATCCCGGTCGGGCCGGGTGAGATCAAGGTCAGGATCATGGCGTGCGGCGTGTGCGGGTCGGATGTCATGGAATGGTACCGGATCCGGCGTGCGGGAAGGCCCGGCGGTATCGGGGCGTTCGGACACGAATGCACGGGGATCATTGCAGAGGTCGGTGCCGGCGTCGACCCGAAATGGCAGGTGGGAGACCGGGTCGTGGTGACGCATCATGTCCCCTGCAACACGTGCAATGCCTGCATCCGCGGGCACACGACCGCCTGCACAACGCTGCAGACAACAAAATTCAAACAGGCCTACGGGGCGTTTGCGGAATACGTCGTGCTGCCCGCGATCAACGTGGACCGGGGCATCCTGCGCCTTCCCGATTCGGTTTCTTTTGATGCGGGAACCTTTGTCGAACCCCTTGGCTGTGTGGTGCGGGGGCAGCAATGGGCCCCGACCGGTGACGGCCGATCGGTCCTGATCATCGGCGCCGGCATAACCGGCCTCTTGCATGTTCAGGCGGCCCGCCTGCAGGGTGCGGGGTTCATTGCCGTCTCGAACCCGAGTCCGGAACGGCTGGAGATAGCGAAAAAATTCGGTGCCGATGCAACCATTTCCGCTAGAACGGAAGATGTTGCCGGAAGGTTTAAAGAATTAAATGGCGGGGTGGGGGCGGACACCGTTATTATGACCGCACCGGTTCCCGTTTGTGTGAAACAGTCGCTTGAAGCGGTCGCCCCGGGGGGCACGATCCTCTTTTTTGCTCCCACGAATCCTGACATCCAGTCCGAAATAAATCTCTGGAACCTGTGGCAGAAAGAGGTGACGATTACCCATTCCTATGCCGCGGATTTCCATGATCTGACAACTGCGTTGGCATGGATTCAGCACAACAGGATTAATGTGGCCGATATGATAACCCATGTTTTTCCATTACAAGAAACGGTTGAAGGTTTTCGCCTGACTGCCCGGCACCGGGACGGGAGTCTCAAAGTGATTATCCATCCACAGGAATAATAGTTCTGCCGTTTTTCTGTCCGGAGCTGTGGTAGCCGGGCTTACGCGAACTGCGTTATGGCCCGGAATATACCGGATATCCGATTCGAGGTGCTTGACACGGGCCACATAATCGGGGTGGAAAGAGATGACGACGTCAATGATCTGATTATTGAATTTTTCGAATGGGATTCGATGAACTAGCCGGGCTGGCCGGACGTACCGGGACTGGAATGACATACATCCGATGAATCAGGCGCATGAATCATATAAGTCCCATAAATTTCCTTAATCCCTAATCGTACCTTCTCCTGGGCAATCAGATCCTCAACTGAACTGACATTTCTAAAAATCCTGAAATCGGGAGTCGTGGCATACTTGAGCTGACCATCCTTATCGGTAAAGAGCGCTACGACATGTCCCCGATATATTTTCACATTATTGAAATATTTGAATGAGACCTTCTTTGCATCATAGCCGTGTTTTTCCAATACGTATGCGAAGAAACCTGCGAAATCACTGCAATCTCCCTTCCCTGCCTTAAAGAACTGTTCCGGGGTATACCCATGGCAGCTGTTGTCATCATAAAACCTGAATTTTTCATTTGTATATTCCGCAGCAAGCTGCGGGGAATAGAGTTTGTCGATGACATCATCGAAATCCGTATTTTTATAAAGATTCCTGAGATACTCTGTTCTCAAAGCCGAATAGAGGGTTAAAGGACCTTCATCCAGTTCTTTTGTATAGATAGTCGTGCCCCGGGCATTAAAGACATTCAGAATTAAGTTCCGGGCATCCTCGCGGACACCGAACACAACTTCACCGCGTCGTATCTCGTTCGGCTGTATGGTTCCCCAGTAAAACGGGTTGTCCAGTTTATCATACAGCTTCTCGGTAATCGGTCTGCGGGGCCCGATAATGATCGAATTGGTCTCGAAGGAAAAATTTGCATTTCCCCGGTTTTCGATGGTCAGATCAGTGATGATATAAACATTTTCCTCGAGAGGACGGGCTCCGTTGATATTCTTCGTTCGTATAACGGAGTTGAGGGTGATACCCACGTCTGATCCCGCAGAGCCGGTGGGAACAACGGATAATTCCTGATCGGGAGTCTGTGTTGCCAACGCGGTGCTATTATCACCAACGGATGAAGGTGTGACCTTTGTTGATACATGAGAATCCTGTACGCATCCGGCACTACATAGAAACAGGCAAATCAAAAACAGGATGATTGCCGAACTTAAAATCCGTTCGGAATAACAGGAAACCATATATAAAGAATGAGATTATTTCCAACATTATAAATTTTATGCCTTTCTCCAAAGCCAAAAAATTGTAATCGAACGCCAGCGCGATGCTGTTCTCCGGCCGCTTTTTACCCAGAGCTGCGGCAGCCGGGCCCATGCAAACTGCATTGTGGCCCAAAACGCGATCGGGTTTTTGAAATGTACATCCTGATCGGGATCAGGCTGTAATGTTGAAATTAATTTTAATTCAGAATATTTTTCCCTGCACCCCGAGAGCCTTCATCTGCTGTTCTGCCTTCGAGGCTTTTAGCAGGGAACGGGAAAATAGACGTGGTAGATTACAAACTCCACGGCCTCGGCCACCTGACCAACCCTTCCCCACTAACACGGAGGACTGGCAAGGGGAGATCTGGCGGGATATTCTGAAACTACATTACGGGCATGTGGCCGCCAGTGATATCGAGGAGAAGTATGGCAACCTCTATACCATCGCACGCCTGACGGTGAGCACTTCCAACGTCCTGAAACGGTTTAAAGGACTGAATAAAGACCAAAATTGGCCGCACCAGATAAAGCCGTTCAATTTCTTCAAAGACGAAAAAATCCTGCCTTCTGATAGTAGTGCATATTTGATTATTATATGGCTTACATTTAAATAAAAGTATAATGTATAAAAACAATTATATATTCTAAGACTTAGAGAATATCTGCTCTAAGGGATTGCATCACACCTAATGACGGTGACTGGTTACCATTTTTTCTTGGGATCTAGAGCAACAGGAAATTGCATCAAGGAGTCGTGAACATGAAAAGATGGATAGTCTTGTGTATTGGCCTGATGATGATCGTTGGATCTGTTCAGGCTGCAACGATAAGTGGCCGGATTGATCGAAATTTTGGAGGGGAATGCCAGAGTTTTCCTACAGTCACATTCAATTCCGATGATCCTTCATCGGAAATCACTCAAGTGGTGATTGACATCACTGGCCTCGGAAGTACTGGCCTTGCGTTCTTCGATAATTTTGGGCCTTGCGGCGCTGTAGGTGGACCGATGACGGCTGTCGTCAGCGGGTTTGGAACACCGCAATTGACGGTTGATTTCACTGGATTCGCACCCGGTGAAACATGGACGTGTAATATCGACGACGACGATAATCCAGTAACTGGAGGAGCTCCACAGAATTGGGCAGGAGGAACGGTAACGGTAATAATTGACGGAACGTGTGTCCTTCAGGGCACTTTTATTGAAGATGATGTCTTTAATGCCCATGCTGACTTTGGTGGTACCTGTGGTGGTGGAGCCTGCTCCGATATAGATAGTGATGGCATCTGTGATGAATGCGACAATTGTCCTAGTGTCCCAAATCCTGATCAGGCAGACAGTGATGGGGACGGAATCGGAGATGCCTGCGAGGAAGTGCCAGTGCCTGAGTTCCCCTCGGTGCTCATTCCCTCAATCGGTCTCATCGGCTTCCTGCTCGCCGTGCTGTTCGTGCAGATCCGGCAGAAATAATCTTTTTTTTTATTGAGACACTTTCTGATTATTCATCTGTCCACGCTTGCAACTGCCGATGTGAAGCCTGATATAGTATGACCTTTCGTGATGATTGTAACACTGAGGAAATGTGTATCGCCCCTTAGAAAAGTGATGTCACTTTCACGATTTTGGGGTTGCATTTTTCGATATAACTATAATTCGCCAGTGAAGTGCGAAGGATCGAATTTGAACCAAAAAAAATCCAAACAGGAACGATCAAAAGCCAAAGCGGAGTGGGAGGAGTAAGCCCCCTTTTGTTCGGTGCGGCATTCAGCTAAGCGCCATACCCGGGCGGACACCGACCTGTCCCTATGCCCTGTTCTGGCTTGCACCCGCAGGGGTTCACCGTTCCATCGAATCCCTTCCGTCGCCGCTCAGCGGTCGTCCGCATCATCGCTCGGGAAGGGCCGTGTCGTTTCTGTGCCAGAGCCGTGACTCTCGCCACCCGCACTTGCGTGCGGCTGCGTGGCCGGTAGGTGGGGGGACTTTCCTCAGCGGCATTCCTGCCACCGTCGGCCGCACTCTCCCTCTCCTATTATATTTCGCGGGCGCGATATTTACGTGTAATGGAGCTGTTGTCCGAGGAGGAGGGAAGGGATGCGGTGCGGTTCGCACGGCAGACGCTGGAGGAGCGTATCGGCGGAGGAAATGCGCCCCTGCCGCCGTCGGGAGCGGTGTTCGCGGACCTGCGCGGCGTGTTCGTGACGCTCACAACCGGGGGGGATCTCCGCGGGTGCATCGGTTACCCGTACCCGGTGCTGCCGCTCGGCGAAGCGGTGAGGGAAGCGGCGATTGCAGCGGCGACCGGCGATCCGAGGTTTCCCCCCGTCACTGCAGCCGAACTCCCGAGGATCACCATCGAAGTCACCGTGCTGACGGTGCCCGCCCCGCTTAACGGTGCGCCCGAGGACCGGGCCGCAGGAGTCATCCCGGGCCGACACGGGCTTATCGTCTCCGGACGGGGAACGGGCGGGCTTCTCCTTCCCCAGGTCGCAACCGAATACGGGTGGGATGCGGCGACCTTTCTCGACCACACCTGCCGGAAAGCGGGCCTTCCGCCGGGCTGCTGGCGCAGAAACGATATCGATGTGCTGACCTTTGAGGGGCAGATATTCCACGAATGATACCATGACCATCAATTTCGAAGTACTACACAAGGACATTGCCGGCCGGTGCGGGAAGCTGAGGGTCGGGTCGAAGACCGTGAAGACCCCCGTGCTGCTGCCGGTGATCAACCCGCACATACCGCTCATCACACCGAAGGAGATGCAGCGGATGGGCGTCGAGGCGCTGATCACAAACGCCTACATCTTCTACAAAAGCAGCCGGTTCCGCGACGCCGCGCTCGAATCCGGCCTCCACGCCGTGCTGGACTTCGACGGCGTTATCATGACCGACTCCGGCGCCTTCCAGCAGTCCGTCTACGGCGACGTGGAGATCACGAACACAGAGACCGTGGCGTTCCAGCGGGCGATTGGCAGCGAGATCATCGTGCCGATGGATATCGCGACACCGCCGGGCGCCGAATATCCGAATGCCCGGGCGGAGCTTGATATCACGATGGAGAGGATACGGGAAGCGCTGACCGTCATCGACGACGGCCACCTCGCGGCCCCGGTGCAGGGCGGACGGTTCACCGACCTCCGCGAAGAGGCCGGCAGGCGGGTACGGGACCTTGGCATCACCTTCTGCCCCGTCGGTGCGGTCGTCCCGCTCATGGAGAGCTACCGGTACCGGGACCTCGTCGATGTCGTGCTCGCCGCAAAGCAGGGCCTCTTCCCCTCTTCCTGTGTCCACCTCTTCGGAGCCGGCCACCCGTCCATGCTCGCGCTCGCCGCGGCGATGGGATGCGATGTCTTTGATTCGGCTGCCTATGCCCTGTACGCCCGGGAGGGGCGGTACATGACGACGCACGGCAGCCTGAAGATTGGCGAACTCGCGGAACTCCCCTGCGCCTGCGAGGTCTGCCGCACCCATACCGCACGCGAACTCGGTGATTCGCCGGATCGCGAACGCCTGCTCGCCCTCCACAACCTGCACGTAACCCTTGCCGAGATCGCCCGCATCCGCCAGTCGATTCAGGACGGGACACTCTGGGAGCTGGTGGACGAGCGGTGCCGGAACCATCCGCGCCTGCTCTCCGGCTACCGGCGGCTGCTTACCCGTGCACCCGACCTCGTAGCGCAGGACCGCGTCTCGAAACGCCGGTTTTTCTATCGCGGCAGCGAGAGCTGCGGGCGAACCGAGGTGATCCGGTACCACCGGACGGTCGACCGGATTCCGGTCGGAAAAACGGTCATGATCGCCTGTACGGAACAGGACACCCCGCCGGGGGACGGATTTGACACGGTACTCCGGTTCAAGCCGCCGTTCGGTCCCTATCCCCCCGAACTTTCCGAGACCTACCCGGTCGGGCAGAGTGAAATTCCCGAATGGGACGGGGATATGGTGAGGGCGGGATGTGTTGGCATTCGGCGCCTTGTCGAGGCGAACCGTGAGTCGGCATTCACGGTCGTTGCCGGGGAACATTGGCTGCCGGTTTTCGAGCAGGAGCTGAAAGATACAGGGGTGCAGTATGGCACGATATGATATCCGTCTCCGGGACGGACTGGCACGGGCGGGAGTGTTCCATACGGCGGAAGAGCCGCTCTCCCTCCCGGCTGTAATCGACCCGGAAAAGCGGTTCGCCGATCTAGCCCGGATGAAGCATGCGCATGTGCCCCTCTCTGCTCCTGAAGGGTTTGTCGAAGAGTACCTGCCCGACTATGAGACGGTCGTGGCGGTCCATCCACATTCCTCCCGCACCGCCTTGTCAGGCGATGTGGTGATGGTAGGGAACTGGCACACGGCACTCGGACAGCCCGGCCGTTACGTTCGATGGCTGCAGGAGATGAAGGAGCGGGTGCAGCCGGACACTGTCTGGTACGCACCCGCATCGGCACTTCCCTCGACGGTTGCGTTCCTTATCTTTTCGGGACTGGATCTCTTCGACTTCACCGCGGTCGACCTGATGACCGCCCGCGATCTCTACTGCACGCCCGAGGGTGAGTTTCCGGCGGAGGAATGGCTCGGGGGCGGCGGCTGCCCGTGCCGCGGATGTGCGGCGGGAGACCTCGGCATGCACAACCGGCTTGCTCTCGCCCGCGAGATTGCCGTTGCGACGCGGTTCCTCGCACGGGGGCAGCTGCGGGAATTCATCGAGACGCGGTGCCGGGCGCATGCCCCCCTCGTTGCTCTGCTCCGCCTCTTCGACGGGGCATACGACTTTATAGAGCCCGCAATCCCGATCGTCCGTACGGCGCAGTTCCGGGCATACACCGCAGAGTCTCTCCGGCGGCCGGAGGTGCGGAGGTTTGCCGACCGCGTGACCGGGCGCTATGTCCCATACCGGACCGATGTCGCGGTTATTCTGCCCTGCTCCGCGAGAAAGCCCTATTCCGGGTCGCGGAGCCACCTCCGGTTCAGGACGGCAATCCGCGACCGTGCCCACGAGGTGATCATGACCTCGCCTCTGGGCCTCGTGCCCCGCGAGCTGGAGCGCCTCTATCCCGCGGCACACTACGACATCCCGGTCACCGGATACTGGGACCGCGAAGAGCGGGAATTCATTGCGAGTACGCTTGCCGCCTACCTCGGGCGCCACCGGTACCGGCGGGTCCTCGCCCACGTGGAGGGAGGGAGCCTCGATATCGTTGCCGATGCCGCTGCCCGGTGCGGCATGGAGATCGAGTGTACCTGCCGCGGGCATCCGACCGATGCCGCTTCCCTCGACGCCCTCGGTGCCGCCCTCGAGGGGGAGCGGAGAAAAGTCCCCGACATCATCCGCGGGTGTCTCTCGTGGCAGTTCGGTGCGGACATCGATACCCGCGGTCTCATGCTGAAAGGGAAGTGGATGAACCAGAAGGTAGTGCGGGGGAAAGAGCAGCTCTTCAGCCTTGACCCGGCCACCGGATTCTTCCGCCCCACGTTTGCGGGGTGGGACCTGATTCCGGAGGGATATCGCATTATAATCGACAATTTCGTGCCGAAAGGTGACGTTCTCGCCCCGGGCATTGTCGATGCCGATCCGGCCATCCGTGAAGGCGACGAAGTGCTCATCACCGGCGATCTGGCCGTCGCCACCGGCCGCGCCGTGATGGGGGCGCGGGAGATGCTCAAAAGCTCCTACGGTGTCGCCGCAAAAGTGAGAAAGGTGCACAAATTCGCCCCGGACAGCCCGTAATCCGGGCATCCGGTGTTCGTCGTGTGATCCCCGACTGAAACCTCTTTATTCTTTCACCCCGAACAATTCTGACAGAATTCGTAGAATTCCGTTCCGGTGTGAGCGCACGGCCAGCACGTGCCCGGCTACAGCGGCAGTGTGATTTTTTTGGAGTGAAACGCGGTGTATAGGATTGAAAAAACGGCGGAAACTGCCGATAATATTTTTGAATTCTGGATCCATGCGCCTCATGTTGCCCGTCATGCACGTGCAGGCCAGTTCCTGGTACTGAGAATCGATGAGCACGGGGAGCGGATCCCCCTGACGATCTCCGCAACGGACGGGGACTCTGTCCGCGTGGTCTTTATGGCGGTGGGAAAAACGACGACCCAGCTTGCCGCGATGTCGCCGGGAGAATCAATCAGGGACGTTGTCGGTCCTCTCGGCCGCCCCTCGGAGATTCGGAAATGGGGAACCTGCGTCGTGATTGGCGGAGGTGTCGGAATCGCCTGCACCCCCATTATCGCCCGCGAGCTCAAAGAGGCCGGCAACACCGTCATCGGCATTATCGGAGCCAGGAATGCCGGTTTTCTCCTCCTGGAAGACGAGATGAGAGAGACCTGTGACGAACTGGTCGTGTGCACCGACGACGGCAGCAAAGGCTTCCACGGGTTTCCGGCGGACATCCTGAAGGAAAGGCTTTCCACGCAGACGATCGACGCCATCTGGATTATCGGGCCTGCGATCATGATGAAGATTACCTCGGGCGTCTCCCGCCCGTTCGGGATCAAAACATTCGTCTCTTTAAACCCGATTATGGTGGACGGGACCGGAATGTGCGGCTCCTGCCGGGTGACCGTCGGCGGCGAGACGCGGTTCGCCTGTGTGGACGGACCGGAATTCGACGCACATGAGGTCGATTTCGACGAGCTGATGCAGCGGCAGCGGATCTACGGTGATTCCGAACGCCGTGCACTCGAACACTATCACGAGCACCAGTGCCGGTGCGGCGGAGAGGGGCACGAATGAGCAAACGGCCGGCGGACGAGCGGCTCCGGGATTTCGGCGAAGTGGACCTCGGACTTTCGGAAGAAGAAGCGGTCGTCGAGGCACAGCGGTGCCTCCAGTGCAAAAAACCCGCCTGTGTCGGGGGATGCCCCGTCTGCATCGACATTCCGGGTTTTATTGCCGCCGTGGCGGAACGGGACTTCCGCCGGGCAGCAGCGATTCTCAGGGACCAGAACATGCTTCCTGCGATATGCGGGCGTGTCTGCCCGCAGGAGTCCCAGTGCGAGGGCGTCTGTATTCTCGGCATCAAATCGGAGCCGGTGTGCATCGGGGCGCTTGAGAGGTTCGTTGCGGACTGGGAACGGGCACAGGGGATTATCCCGCCGGCAGTCGCCCCCCCGACCGGAAAACGCGTCGCTATCATCGGTTCCGGCCCTGCCGGGATAACCGCCGCCGCGGAATGTGCACGGGCGGGCCATGCCGTCACGATCTTCGAGTCCCTGCATGAGGCCGGCGGCGTCCTGACATACGGGATACCCGCCTTCCGTCTCCCGAAAGACATCGTCGCCGGTGAGATCGAGGAAGTGCTCGCCCTCGGCGCCGACCTGCACCTCAATCACCTTGTCGGGAGGAGCGTGCCGGTCGAAGATATCCTCGCTTATGATGCGGTCTTTCTTGCCACCGGTGCCGGGCTCCCCTTCTTCATGGGTATTGTTGGAGAGCAGCTGGGCGGCGTATACTCGGCAAACGAATTTCTTACCCGGGTCAACCTGATGCACGCCGACCGGTTTCCGGAGTTCGATACACCGATAGTGCGGGGAAGCCGGGTGGCGGTGGTCGGGGGCGGCAACGTGGCGATGGATTCCGCACGGGTCGCCCGCCGTCTCGGGGCGAAAGTCTATCTGATCTACCGGCGGAGAGAGGACGATTTCCCTGCCCGGCATGCCGAGGTCGCCAACGCCCGCGAGGAGGGCGTCGAATTTCTCTGCTGTGCGAATCCCGTCAGGATCCTCGGCGGCCCTGCCGTGACAGGCATCGAATGCGTGCGGATGGAGATGCAGGATCCTGATATGAGCGGCCGCCCGACACCCGTGCCGGTCGAGGGAAGTGCGTTCACTCTCGATGTCGACGTCGTCATCGAAGCGATCGGACAGGGCCCCAACCCGCTGCTGGTCAGCCTGATTCCCGGGCTTATACGGGGGAAGAAAGGCAACGTCGTCGTCGACGAGGACGGGGCGACATCAGTGCCCCGCGTCTATGCCGGAGGCGATGTTGCCACGGGCGCCGCAACGGTTATCTGGGCCATGGGTGCCGCCAAGCAGGCCGCACGCTCGATCAATGCAATGCTGGAAAAATCATAATTTTTTTAAAAAATCAGCCGAGCAGCGCTTCTATTTTCGCGATCAGTTCACGGTTTCCGAGCGCATGATCCAGCATCGGAAATTCCGAAACGAGTGTCATCGGTTTGAGAATCGCCACCGGCACATCCTCACCTTCAGCCGGCGCAAAGTCCGCCTGCACCTGCCGGGTCGTGCCGTCCCGGTAGACGGCGACATTTCCGTATCCCTGTGCGTCCCATACTACCCTGATGATTTTCTGGATGTCAAATGCCATGATTACCGTCAGCCATATACGGGACGCCCCGGGAAAAGCCTTACGGCATGCGTTTCATCGGGCGGACATTCGAGCCTTCCAGTTCGCCGAGTGAGAAGGCAAAGCGGTCCCTGATTGTCGGAGGCAGTTCACTCTCCGGGATCGGGACAAACCCGAATGTCCGGTAAAACGCCACGAGCTCCAGTGTCGAATGCATGTACAGGACCTCGGAACCGCATGCCTCCACCAGCGCCAGAACCGCTTTCCGGGCATACCCCCGGTCCCGGAATTCTTCCGGTACGAACACGCCGTCCACCTCGAGCCCGTCGGGATGGCGCCGGCATCGCGCTACTGCGGAGAGTGTGTCTTCGATAAACACCCCGAAAATCCGGTCGGTGGCGGGATCCGTCTTCTGGCTGTGGTAATGCTCCCAGATCTCCTCGACCAGCGGAAACTCATCGCGGTCGAGTTCCCTGACATCGATACAGAGGATGATGCGGGGGAACATCACCCATACCGGCCTTCGCACCGACTGGGCTATCTCGGCAGCAGTGCTCCCGATGGGGACATTTGTCGTATAGTCCTGTTTTCCGTACCGCGCCAGAAAAATCAGGGAGACGTCTTCATCCTCGGCAACATCGGCGATTTCATCGGCCGGATTGCCGAACCTGATGATGAGCTGCACTGTCGGTACGGTCTTTTTCAGTTCGCGCTCCAGTGTATGCAGGGTTTCTTCCGCGTGAGAAATCCGGAGACGGAGTTCTTCCCGGTTCTCCGCACTCGAAATGATATGAAGGAGGATGAGATGTTCAATTCCGGGAAGCGAGGCGGCGACTGTGACGGCTTCCGCCGAGGGGCGTGAAAAGTCAACCGGGCAGAGTACTTTCGTGCACAGGTGCTCGGTAAAAGGGGTAAGTTCCGTCTCGTCCGATCTGCCGTATTTCATGATAAGCACATCTGTCACGGCCTTGCGCAGGACGTCGGTAGAAACACTGCCGAGAAGGAGCCCTTCTATAAAGCCCCGTCCGCGCTCCCCCATCGCGATCAGTGACGGCTCCTCCTCGCGTGCGACGGCGAGAATGGTGCGCCCCGTCCGGTCCCTGTCGGCACGTTCCACGCGTTTCTTCACGGTCTTCCCGCGGCTCTCAAGATACAGTGTCTGCTTTTCGAGAAGGGCCTCTGCTTCCTGATATTCGGAAGCGGCGGATTTGCCGGAGAGGAGCGATGACAATGATGCGTGAGGTGTATGCACATGGAGCAGAATAATGTCGCCGGGTATTCGCATATCCCCGATACACGCCACTGTCCGGTCCGCATAGGGGGAAAAATCTGTTGGGAGGAGTATTTTACTGAACATAACTGTATTCCTACGCCCGGGTTCGCCGCTGAATGTTCCGGGTATGACACGAAGGGGAGGCGGGAGAAGGTATCCCTCCCGTTTTTCGGCCGGAGCCTGAGAGATATATCCTCATTTCGGTTCCCGGCCTTTACGTCCGGATCTGCATTCCGTCGTTGTCGACATGTGTCGTAAGCGCTAAGGTCAGGCCCATTGGGGAAAGTATCTCCCTCATCTCCGCTTCGTTCCGCCCGGTAACGATTGCGATTGACGGGCCGACCGAACTCATTCCGACAAACTCCAGTCCGGCATCCCGAAGGCGGCTCATCAGGTGGTATATCTCGAAACTGTGATGCTCGACTTCGGCACGTTTTGAGCCCCTGAATTCGATTTCCCAGATGACATCGCCCATCTGTGTGACATCTCCGCGGAACAGCGCCGGGATGAAATCCATGAGAATCAGGTATGCCTTGAGTTCGCGATCGCGGTAGTCGAGGGTGCGTGCCCTGTTCATGAGCAGATCAAATTCATGTTCGCCGGCGGATGAGACATCCGTGGGCGGAATGACGATGTATACGTTTTTATCGGGCGCAAACGGGTAATGGCAGGCAAGGGCAAGCTCGTCGCCCATTACCGCCATGCCTCCGAACGTCGCCGCAGCAGGCCCGACGCCGGTTTCAAACCCGTGTGTCACCCGCCCGTCGTCAGTCTCCTCGACATAATTTTTACCGATAAGCATGCGGATCGCCTCCGAACTGAGCGGGGATCCGACAGCAGTGTTCATCCCGTGCACCACCGAGACAAGGATTGAACCGGTCGAACCGAGGCCGACATGCTTATGCTCGTGATCCCGGGCAACAATGCGGAACCCTCCGGTATAGCCGACGGCTTTTTTGAATACTTCGACGAAATGCCGGATGATCGGTTCGCGTGAGTACTCGATCTCAGTCTCCCCTTCCGTACAGGTGACATCAGCCGAACAGTAGACCTGAATGGCAAATCCGATTCCGCCACCGCCCGGATGGTCGGGAGCGAACCGGTTCATATCCAGGACACTGAGGTGAATGCGGGCCGGAGTCGTGACAGTGACCGTCCCCTGCCGGGGCGTGAGGGTATACGTTTTCTCTGGTTTCGGAGTCCAGATCTCTTCCCCGGGAAAAAAAGGATTGAACTCATATTCGACGAGATCAAGGTCTCCGCCCCGGATTTTAAGCGTAGGCATGGATTAATTCTCCGTTAAATGTCCTAGTGTGCTCGGTCAAAGTAAATATTCTTTCCCGAAGCCTTGAGCGGGATGGCGAAGGCAACAGAGCAGTCTTCGAGCCATCCGAGACGGAGTGCACCGACGCCCGCGGAGTACATGACACGGTTGTCGACGTTGTGAAGGGAAGCGGTCCTGACCGCAGAGCCGACGGCGATTCCCAGGTCTGCCATCCTGAGAACGCAGTTGGGACCGCCGAAGGTGTTGTCGCCGTGAGCGGGATCCCGGTATGCCTCACTCATCTCCTGGCACGTGGGATACCCGCATCCGCCGCAGTTCAGGCCCAGCACTTCCCCGCCCCGTGCGCCGATGATAACGCAGGCATCACTGTTGGCGACATTCTCCGCATCACGCAGAAAAAAACCGACCCCGTGCTGTTCACCGTATGCCCGCATTTCGTCGGCAAGCACGCCCAGCCGGTCGCGGCCCACAACGATGATGGCAATGACATCCGTTCCTTTCGATTTCGGTGCCGTCCGGGCGGAAAGCGCCATCAGCGAGGCAACCGTCCCTACCGCATCTTCTTCGACGGTCATGCTGTGAAGTATGCCTCTTCCCTTTTATAGAAATTACCGTCCCCGCCGGCAAACGGGGTAATAGGTGCGCCCTCACCGGAATATTATTTGTACCGGCGCTGGGAATACGAGATCTCTTCCGAATTTCCGCCTTTTGCAACAATATAGACCCACTCGGACAGCGATTTGAGTGTCCCGAACTGTTCGTACCGCCGCATCGAAAACTGCACCCGCATCCTCGGATTCAGCATGACACGCCCGATTTTCCGCATCCGCTGGGCAATCTCGAGGTCGTCTCCCGCGTCGATGCAGTGGTACATCCCGGCGGCGTGGAATGCTTCGCGGTCAAATGCCGTGTTGCAGCCGAGTGTATAGTAGAGCGTCCGGGTGTGATACCCGATTCGCGAGAACGTGTTTGCACACCCGAGAGATATCCGGTGTTTCACCCCTTCCTCCCGGGGATATACCGTGCCGTAGAGCTGCACGAGATCTCCGTGCCTCGAAAACGAGTCGTGGATAACCGAGAGCCAGTCAGGAGGAATGATGCAGTCTGCGTCGGTGGTTGCCACGATCTGTCCGCAGGCGATTTTAAAACCGTCGTTCCGTGCACCGCCAACCTTCTTGCTTGTCTGGATGATAACGCGGTCCGCAAGTGGTTCGGCTTTTTCACGGGTTGCGTCTTTTGAGTTGCCGTCTACGACGATGATCTCAAAGTCATCATCAGAAAACTTCTGCCTCCTGAGTGACTCAAGGCACTTCTCGATATTTTTTTCTTCGTTATAGGTCGGGATAACAACGGAAATCGTCATGTCAGATTGGTCCTATGGATGAAATCGTTACTCGGCATGGACGCGGGCGTGGTGTTTTTTCCTGCCGGGGTTTTTTTACACGCCTTTTATTTGAATCATGTTGATGGGACGCCTACATAAGGGTTATCCTCATAAAAACCGGCAACGACGGCCCGGGAGGAATTCCTGCCTCACGGATTACACCCTCAGCTCTCCCGTACCCAGACCAGGTAATCGAGCGCGATCAGCGCCAGCAGGCAGATGACGCCGAATACAATAAGCGGGGTCGCGGTGCCGAAGAGACGAAAACCCATCAGCACCGCACCTATCCCGGCGCCGGTGAAGAGCGCGATTGCGATATGGATTCTCCGGATGCGGTGGATTGGGCATCGCTCCTGCTAAAGTTCCGTTCACCCGTCCGCGAGGGCGCGGTAGAGCTCGACATGACGTTCGGCAATCCCATGGATATCGAACCTCTCCGTGGCGTCACGGGCGTGTTCTCTATACCGGCGGTGAGAGAGCGGATCGGCGAGGAGCTCGGATATCCCGTCGGGATCGGTGAAATACATCAGGTCATCCGAAAAAATTTCACGGAACTCGGGGATGTCGCGGGCTATAACCGGAAGCCCGGACGAGAGCGCTTCGAGGATGACGAGCCCGAACGTCTCGGCATAGGACGGCATGCAGAAGATATCGGCAGCGCTGTAGGCGTCCCGGATGTCGGGTACGAACCCGGTGAAGATCATGTTGGGCCCTGAGGCGCGTTTTGCCCGTTGGATTGCGAAATATTCCTTCGAGAAGATCCCGTAGGGAAATCCTCCGACCCAGACCCAGGTGATGTCGGGGTGCCTTTGTGCGCACGCCATGATGTCGTATATCCCCTTTCTCGGTGTCTGCTGGGCAACGGTCAGCACGACCTGCGCATCGTCGGAAATCCCGTACGCTTCCCGAAACGATTGTCTGCGGCGGGAATCATGGATAAAAAAATCCCGGTCGACACCGTTCGGAATAAGCGTGGTAGGGACGCCGGGGACCAGTGCCTCGACCTCTTTCCGGCAGGATTCGGAGATCGTTACGATGTGGTCAAAGGATCCGTAGATACGGGGATACTGCCGGTTGATGAACCTGCTGAACGCAATATTGTTTTCATTGACGCGGGGTGTCGAATGGGCGGTGAGGACCGATACCCCGTTGTGCCGCTTTTTGTGAAAGAGGGCAAACGGCCCGAACGTATGGTAATGCACGAGATCGAACGGCCCGCCGCGGCTATTGTACGCAATGTCGATATCTGTCCGCCCTCCGAGCGAGTGGAACAGGGATCGTGCGGCAGTGGCACACCCGATATACTTGAAGAAAAGCATGTCCTCGACGAAGAAGTTCACCTTCATGCCCGTCCCCGCACGAAGTCGATTGCATGCCTGATGCACCCGTCCATGTTCAGGTATTCGAATTCCGAGAACCGCCCGACAAGATCGATCTCCCGCTCAGCGAAGAAATCCCTGACTGTCCTGATGGTCTCCTGGTACCCGAGGTCGTAGACGACGTACGCATAGGTCTGGTGCACGACCTTCGTAAAGGCCACGTCCTTCTCTGCGGCAATTCCCATCAGAGCAAGGCCTTTCAGGGCATGTCCGGTTATTTCTTCGTCGGTCATCCGGGAGATCGTATCGCCTTCGTTGTAGGTGATCTCGACGAGGATGGAGGAATGGCCTTCCGGCGCCACACGGGTGCTGAAATTCGAGGGAAACGAGACCCGGTTGAAGGCGCCGAGATCGTTTTCGGGCACATAGAGCCACGAAAACGGCGGCACCTCGCCCCGGACGCCGATGCAGATGCAGCAGAGCGAGTTGTACTTCAGGTCCGCGACAGCACGGGCAACCCCGTCCGGCACATCGGAGAGAGCGGGGAGCAGGGCCTGGAGCGGGATAGTGGAGATGCACCTGTCCGCCCGCACGGTCTTCGCCCCGTCGGAGATCAGGAATCCGTCATCGGCGCGGGAGACGGATTGCACCGTATACCCCGTTTTCACGCGGTCTCCGAGCGGTGCGGCGAGTGCCCGGACTAGCGCCTCGATCCCGCCGGTTTCCGGGTAGGAGAAGTGTGACTGGTGGGTATAGCCCTCCGTCTCGATCCCGATTGCCGAGCGGACCACATCCTCGACGGGGGGACGGGGAATGCGCCCGTCCACCCAGTGAAGGCTCATCCTGTCGGCAGGGTAGTTCCAGATCTTTTCGTTGTAGGGGATCATGTACGTCTCGGCGATCCCCCTGCCGAACGTGTAGTATATCCAGTCGCGGAAGGTTTCGGGCGGGGGGAGTTCACCCTTTTCAACCGCGATGAGCGTTTTGATGAATTCATTGATGCAGAAGAAACAGTCTTCTTTCGGCAGTTCGTAGAGCCCGTTTTCAAACGGGTACCTGATATACCGGCCCTTATAGAAGATCTTCGTATTCCGATCCCTCTCACCGCGGTTCTCCCCGAGGGCGTCGTGCATCAGGGAGAGGGCGCCGGTATCGCGGCTGAAAATGATGTGCGACCCGCCGATGTCAAAGGTAAAGCCCGATTCGGTTATTGAACGGCAGAGGCCGCCAATCTCCGTTTCCTTTTCAAGGACCACCACCTCGTGCCCGTGCTTCAGAAGCAGGTTCGCAAGAGTAATTCCGGTCAGTCCGCCGCCGAGTACCGCCCATTTCACGATGAATAGGTTAGTTGCCTGATTTTTAAATAGATACTGGACAAAAAAAGGGTTTCACCGGGACTGGATAAACCATCCCGTCCGGGTCCGGTCAAGGATATCGTCGTCATTCTTCCGGGTGACGAGGCTCACGACCACCATCACGACGAACGAGATGGCGAGGGCATACATGCTGAAATGGACGGGAAGCGCTCCGACAAACTGGTGCCAGTATCCGAAGAATCCCGCGGAGAGAAGTCCTGCGGACATGCTGGCAATCGCCCCGGCCGTTGTTGCCGACCTCCAGTAGAGACCGGCAAGGAGCGGTACTGCGAAGGTGGCAAGCATCACTCCGATCCCCATCCATATCAGCCAGGCCAGCATTTCGGGCGGATTGATGGCAAGAATCAGCGTGCCTGCGGCAGCGACGATGACGGCGATCTTGCTCACGAGCAGCACTTCCCTGTCGCTCGCCCCGGGTTTGAGGATGTTGCGGTACACATCCCAGCCGAACATCGTGCCTACGGTCAGCATCAGCCGATCGGTGGTCGACATCACGGCGGCAAGCACGATGACGGCAAATAACGACCACACGAAAACATTCGGCGAGGCCGCCTCCACGGCATAGACAAAGATAAAGTCCTGTGCGTTCACGGTTCCCGGGAGTATGATCTGTCCTTCCTCGACGAGAACGCGACCGGCAAACCCGGCAAACTTGACGAGAAACATCACGACGGCGTAGATCCCAAAGGCGATCACCGGAGACCAGCGGAAGTATTTCGCCTCCCGTGCCGCGAGCACGTTATTGATTACATGCGGCGCGCAGGCAAGCCCGATAATCAGCAGCAGCCCGAAGGAGACCAGGAATTCCGGTGTGAACGCCGGGGAGCCGGAGGGGAAATACGGCTGGACGAAGGTCGGGTTCACGGTACCTAACACTTCATTCACATGGGTCATCCCTCCCGCACGCAGGATGACGAGCGGGGCCATGATGATCACCCCGAAGATCAGGATGGCACCCTGAAACAGGGTCGTCCATGAAACGGCATACAGCCCCCCGATCGTCGTGTAAAGGGTAATAACCGCACCGGCAATCAGGAGCGCCTGCCAGTGCTGGATTTCGAACAGCCAGACGAGTATGATGCTGATTGCCGTATACTGTCCCACGAGATAGATGAGGGAGACGATAATCCCTGCTACCGCACTCAGCCCCCGCAGGGTACGCGGGCTCTCGAACCGGTGGGCGAAATAATCCTGGACGGTCATATACCCTTCGGATTTGCCCACGCTGTTGAGTTTTACCCCAAAGAGGATGATAGCGAAGGCCGCCGAGAGCGGGACAAAGATCTGCTCCCATATCGTCGGCCACCCGAGTGCGTACCCGAGTCCGCTCACGCCGAGCAGGGTCATGCCGCTGCAGATGGACGCGACAATCAGGATGGTAAAGACCCAGAACCCGAGTGATCTGCCGGCGAGTATGTAATCCTCCGTATTATGGATTTTCTTCGATGCCCAGCTCCCGATTACAATAAGGACAATGCAGTAGAGGAGAAGGACACCGAGCGTGACAGGATCTGCAGCCATCAGACCTCCTCCCGGAAGAGGAGTCCCCAGAGGATCAGCAGGAAAAATGAGAGGGCAACCGCCCCCCCGACGAAAAGAACCGTGATATCAGGTAGACCAAACATTGTACCATGTTATATGTTAGCATGCGCCGTATTAACATGATGGTTTTGCCCCCTCGCGTCCGTAACGGCAGCGGTTACTTTTCACTGGCCACGGTTTTCGCACCACGGAGGATCGCAACCCGTCCGGTGCGTACCAGTTCCTTGATCCCGTACTGCCGGAGGAGCTTTTCGAGCGCATCGATCTTATCGGGGTTTCCGGTCACTTCGAGCACGATGGTTCTCGTGCCCACGTCGATTATCTTTGCCCGGAAGATGCTCGCAATCTGCATGATCTCCGCACGGGTGGATCCTGCTTCGGCATTGACCTTGATGAGCGCCAGTTCACGGCCCACGTGGTCGTGGTACGTGATATCGGAGACCTTGATGATGTCGATGAGCTTGTTGAGCTGTTTCTTCACCTGTTCGAGGTGCGCATCATCCCCGATGACGACAATCGTGATGCGGGACATATTCGGCTCCTCGCAGGTGCCGACGGCAAGGCTCTCGATATTGAAGCCGCGGCGGGAAAACAGTCCCGCGACGCGGGACAGCACGCCTGCCTTGTTTTCGACCAGCACACTGAGCGTATGCTCCTTCATTGCTGGTGCCCCCCGATCATTTCATTGATGGCGGCACCCGCAGGCACCATCGGGAAGACGTTTTCCTCCCGCTCGATTCTGAAGTCCAGCACGTAGGGCCCGTCGTGTGCGATTGCCGCTTCAAGTGCAGGCCGCACATCCGAAGCACTATCAACCCGCATCCCCTCGATCCCGTACGCCTGCGCTATCTTTACGAATTCGATGGACGGCAGCTCGGTGGAGGAGTACCGGCGGTCGTAAAAGAGCTCCTGCCACTGCCGGACCATTCCCAGGTACATATTGTTGAGGATGGCAACCTTGACCGGAATATTGTACTGCGCGATGGTCCCGAACTCCTGGATGTTCATCTGGATGCTGCCATCACCGGCGATGTCGAATACGGTCTTTTCAGGGCAGGCAACCTGTGCTCCCATGGCGGCGGGAAGCCCGTATCCCATGGTTCCGAGTCCGCCTGAGGTCAGCCATGTGCGGGGTTCTTTAAAGCAGTAATACTGTGCCGTCCACATCTGGTTCTGCCCGACTTCGCTCACGATAATACCGTTGCCGTCCAGCAGGCTGCTGAGTTCCTGGATAATGTACTGCGGGTGCAGAAGCCCGTCATCCCGGTATTTCAGGGGATGCTTCTCTTTCCAGGTCCTGATCCGGTCAAGCCACGGCCCTTTTTGTTCCCGTTTCTCCAGCTGATGAAGCATGTCCCCGAGGACCGCCTTTGCATCCCCGACAATCGGGATCATAACGGGCTTGTTTTTGCCGATTTCAGCGGGATCGATGTCGATGTGAATGATTTTCGCATGGGGCGCGAAAGTCTCGATCCTGCCGGTGACGCGGTCGTCGAACCTGACCCCGATGGCGAGCAGGAGGTCGCATTCCGTGATGGCGTAGTTAGCGTATTCTGTGCCGTGCATGCCGAGCATGCCGAGATTGAGCGTGTGGTCGCACGGGATGCAGCCGAGACCCATCAGGGTGGTGGTCACCGGGAGGCCGAACCGCTCGGCAAGTTCGAGGAGTTCGCACGACGCTTCCGATTCGATCACACCGCCTCCTGCGTAGATAACGGGGCGATCCGCCTTACGAAGCAGGCCAATCGCCTTTTCGATCTGCCGTGCGTGCCCGCGGTATGTCGGCTGGTACCCCCTGAGAACGACGGGGCCCGGCTCCTCCTCCTGAACGGACAGCTGGCTTGTATTCACATCCTTCGGGAGATCGATGAGCACCGGCCCTTTCCGGCCGGTGCCTGCAATGTAGAACGCCTCCTTCACGACGCGTGAAATATCGGATGCGTCCTTGACAAGATAATTGTGTTTCGTAACCGGCAACGTAATGCCCGTGATGTCAGACTCCTGAAAGGCATCGTTCCCCAGCATTGATGTGGGCACCTGCCCGGTGATCGCGACGACCGGGATGGAGTCCATGTATGCCGTTGCAAGCCCCGTCACAAGGTTGCACGCACCAGGGCCCGAGGTTGCGAGGCAGACACCGGTCTTCCCGCTTGCCCGGGCGAATCCGTCGGCCGCATGGACGGCTGCCTGTTCGTGCCGTACAAGGACGTGCTGAATTGACGAGTCGTAGAGTTCATCGTAAATGGGGAGTACCGACCCCCCGGGGTATCCGAAAATGGTATTCACCCCTTCACGCTGCAGACTTTCAATCAGTATCCTTGCTCCGGTTTTCATTGTCTTCCCTCAGTAACCTGTTCATTCCGGCGATAACCGCCTCAACACTCGCGGCGATAATGTCCGTTCTCGCACCGCGCGCGGTAAGTATCTTTCCGTCCTTCCTCAATTTAACTGTTACATCCACCATGGCATCCGTTCCGCCGGTGATGGCGTCGACATGGTAGTCCTCAAGCCGGATGTCCCCTACCTCGGCGACTGATTTCTGGAGTGCCATGAGTGAGGCGTCCACGGGCCCGGTCCCGGTCGATGCACCCGTCACTTCCTTGCCGTGAACGAGAAGCGTGACCGAAGCGGTGGGAACGACATTGCTGCCGCTCACGACGGTGAACTGCCGCATGGAGAGGACCGGTTTGCATTCGAGCATCAGGACAGCGTCGGCGATGGCCATCAGGTCGGCATCGGTGATGCGATGCCCCTCGTCGCCCATCTTCTTAATCCGCTGCACGATCTCCTTGAGCTGGGAGGTCTCGAACGTATACCCCATTTCCTGAAGTGCCGCCTCGACCGATGCCGACCCGGAGTGCTTTCCGAGCACGATTCTCCTCCGTCTTCCGACCATTTCAGGCGGTATCGGCTCGTATGTCCGTGCATCCTTCAGGACGCCGTGGGCATGGATGCCGCTTTCGTGCGTGAAGGACATGGCACCGACGATCGGCTTGTTGGTGGGCAGCTCGACTCCCGTTTTCCGGGAGACCATCGTCGCGAGGTGGTAGAGTTCCTGTGTCTTAATGCCTGTCCGGACATCGTAGAGGATTTCAAGTGCCATCACCAGCTCCTCGAGTGCCGTATTTCCCGCACGTTCACCCAGTCCGTTTACGGTGACGTGAGCGCAGGAAGCCCCGGCTTTAAGGGCGGCGATGGTGTTTGCAAGGGCGAACCCGAGGTCGTCATGGCAGTGGATGCTGAGCGGCGCGATGCAGAGCGGCGGAATGATCTCCGCGATCCGCTCCGGCGTCAATAGCCCGACCGTGTCGCAGAAACAGAGCCGGTCGGCACCGTGGGAAATCCCCTGCGAAAAGACCTCGGAGAGGAACGCCTGGTCCGCACGCGATGAATCCTCTCCGCTCAGTTCGACGATGAGCCCGCGTTCCTTGGCATACCCGACGGCATCGAGAGCCATAGCGAGAACGTCCTCGCGGCTTTTGCGCATTTTCCGGTGGATATGCAGGTCGCTGACCGGTACGACAAGATGGATGGAATCCGCCCCGGCATCGGCTGCAAGATCGATATCATGGTGGAGTGCCCTGACATAGGTGCAGCATTCTGCGGAAAGCCCGGCGTCCGCGATCAGGCGAATGGCCTCGCGTTCACCCTCGGATGCGGCGGCTGAACCCGTCTCAACGACATGCACGCCGATATCTGAAAGGGCGGCAGCAATCTCAACTTTTTCCGCGGGAGTCAGGGAGACGCCCGGCGTCTGTTCACCATCCCGAAGGGTGGTGTCAAAAAAACGTAGCTTATCGGATAATAAAGCAATCCCTCATAGGATTTGTCACCCATTACTATTCACGATCGGGCGTATTTATATCTTGCCGAGAAAGGGAGGGTCACTATCCGGTCATGCCCTGAACGGGGAATGCAGGAAGGGAATCTGATATAAACCGGGGAAAATCCAAAAAAAGGAGGGTTATGCCGTTGTGCCGGCACTGTCGTAGAGCAGCGAGATATACCGTGAGCCGAAGATGTAGAAGGCCGGGTAGAGGATAAACATGATCAGCATGCCGAGGAAGGGAATAAGGCCGAGGATGAAGGAAATTACCCCAATCACAACGTACAGCACGATAAGTGCGATGATGTAGGTAACCCAGCCGATCTGTCCGATGGTATCGAGGATCGCGCTGAAGTTGAATGCCTCCCCGATGCTGTCGGTGCGGGCGAGCCGCACAAGTCCGATGACTGCAATGAGGCTGATAATCAGGGCAAGGATCATGGCGACGAAGAATCCAAGCGCTGCCGCTCCCATCGCTGCCATAGCAACACCGGAATCCTGCGATGCCATTCCGAGTGCCGATCCGCCCACGAAGAGGAACATGACGATCAGCACCGGGATCATGTAGATGAATTCCACGATGATTACTTTGATCCCGTCGATGAACATCCCGACCCAGTCGTCAATTTCGGGGGCGGGTGTCGTTCCTTTCAGTACCTTCAGCATATAGCCGAGAATCAGGGGGAATATAATCACGCTGATGATGAGGAGGATCCACTTCGTCCATTTTCCCATGAGCCCTTCTTTCGTATACTCAAGGGAATCGCTTAACATTGCTCCAATTTCCATTAAAATCACCTTAATTATGAATATACATCCGTTGCCCTCTTTATATATAAATATTTCCTACGAATAGTGGCAAAATGAGGTTCTTTTCGGCATTACCAACCGTTGTCAGTGGCTATGCCGGAACGGAGGGTGCAGGAGCGCACCCGTACTTTATTCTCCTGATTCGTAGACCAGCGTGACAAACCGTGCGGAAAAAATGCCCCAGACAGGCATAAGCAGGAATCCTATGATCCAGCCGATCACCGGCACGCTGGTGGCCCATATCGAGATGGCGAACCAGACCATCGAAGCGAGCCAGAGAACGGTGAGCGCAACGAGGTATTCGGGCCAGCCTATCCGGCCGATATGGCCGAGGATGGCGCCGACGTGAAATGCATCCCTGATGCGCCGGGCCCTGGCAAACCGCACCACCGCAAGCGTGAGAACCAGCCAGATTACGAGAACGAGAATAAGGACAAGTATCAGTCCCGATCCCGTTATGGCAACCGCCCCTGCTATCGCCTGCGGATCGAGGGATGCGATGGCGGATGCGGTGGAGGGCCAGATCAGTATGCCCAGCACTGCTGCGAGGAGGATGACCGGGAGTGAGTACGCGATCGTGATGACAAGCACTGTGATGCCATCGAGGAACAGGCGGAGCCATCCCCGGATATCGGGAGCGGGATCCGCCCCCCGGTAGATTTCAAGGGTATAGCCGGTGAAAACCGGAAAAATAATCGATGCGATGGTGAGCAGTATCCATCGCTCCCACTGTTCCCAGAGGGCTTCCCGTGTATACCGGAGCGATTCGCTCAGCATTTCTCGTATATCCATGCAGATCTCGTCAGGGTTTAATGCCGGAAATACCGGATCCCGGTAAATATCATCGCCACGTCACGCCGGTTCGCGGCTGCAATCACTTCAGCGTCGCGGATGGAGCCGCCCGGCTGGACGAGGGACGTCGCTCCCGCTTCGGCAGCAACTTCAAGAGTGTCCGGGAACGGGAGGAACGCATCCGAAGCAACGGCGGATCCCTTCAGGGATCCTCGTGCCTTCCGGATGGCGATCTTGGCGGAATCCACGCGGCTCATCTGCCCGGCACCGATACCTAAGGTTGCCGTTTCGTTTGCAAAGATGATCGTATTGCTTTTCGTGTGCTTGCAGACCTTCCATGCAAGCTGCATCGCCCGCAGTTCCGTAGCCTCCGGTTCGCGCTCGCTGACAACCTGCCACTGTTCCTGGTAGGGCGGAATCCGCTGGACCAGAGCACCGCCGTCGATGGTCCTGATCGCATCGCCCCCCGTTGCCGGGGGAAGCTCCAGCACCCGCATGTTCTCTTTGGTTTGCATGGCGGTGCGTGCCGCATCGGAAAACGACGGGGCGACGACGACTTCAACAAAGGTCGAGCAGAGTTCCTCCGCTACTGCGATCTCCACGGGGCGGTTCAGCGCTACGACCGATCCGTAGGCAGACACCGGATCAACTTCACGTGCGGCGACATATGCGGCATGCGGTGTTTCCCCGAGAGCGACGCCGCAGGGATTATTGTGCTTGACGATGACGGCGGCGGTTTCGTCGAACTCTCTCACGAGTCCGACAGCAGCGTGTACATCGAGGTAATTGTTGTAGGACATCTGTTTGCCCTGCAGCGGAACCTGTGCGGCGATGCCCGCCGTGCCGTACACGGCTGCCTGCTGATGCGGGTTCTCGCCGTACCGCAGCACACGGCCGTTTCCGAACTGGACCGTCAGGACGTCGGGAAACGGTTTGTCGATACCGTGGAGGTAATTGCTGATCGCCGCGTCGTATGCGGCTGTTCTCGCGAATGCCTTCCGGGCGAGCAGTAAACGCTCCTCCGCGGTAAAGCCCCCGCGTCCAAGGGCATCCCCGACAACCCCGTAATCGGCCGGATCCACGACGACTGCCACATCGGAATAGTTCTTCGCGGCTGCCCGGATCATCGCAGGGCCGCCGATATCGATGTATTCGACCAGCTCTGAGAGGGACAGGCCGCGTGCCGCCATCGATTCGAACGGGTAGAGGTTCGCGACCAGCAGATCAATTCCCTCGATGCCGTGCGCCTGCATGACCGCATCATCAATGCCGCGGCGCCCGAGCAGGCCACCGTGAATCTTCGGGTGCAGGGTCTTGACGCGCCCGTCCATCATCTCCGGCGAGCCGGTATATGCGGACACTTCGGTAAAGTCGATGCCTTCCTCCCGAAGGAGTGTTCCGGTTCCTCCCGAGCTGAGAATCGAAACGCCATGACCCCGGAGGGTCGTTGCCAGACCGGCGATTCCCGTCTTATCCCACACAGAGAGGAGTGCCCTTTTCATAGCCACAAATATGCACGTGGATCTACTATTATATTTGCCACGCCATACACGTATACCCGCATTCATCCGGATAACCTCCTCCGGTTCGCCTGAGGGGGGAGTCCGGACATGCCGCACCGCTCCGGGGAGATGCGGCATGTGCACGAACCACCCGGCACCCGCGTGACAATCCCCATGTTCCGAAAAATACCCTGCATCCACATCGACGGCACCCGGCAGAAACGGTCAGAATGTGAGGCCGTGGAAGAGATGGTGCTCGCGCTCTTCGTAAACGGGCGGCATACGGCGACCGCGACGGTGAGTCCCGGCGGGCTTCGCGAGTTCGTCACCGGGTACCTGTTTACCGAGCAGATCATCACCGGTGCCGGCGAGATCGAATCGATCCGTGAAGATAAGAACCGGATCAGCGTTCTGACGACAAACCCGTTCAAGACCGCCGTCACGAAAAAGACCGTTCTCTCCGGTTGCGGGGGGAGCACGTCCTCTATTGACACGGGGAAACTGCCCGTAATACCCCCGGGTTTTTCCCTGTCCGCCGCGGCAGTCACCGCTTTTTGTGAAGAGGCGATCCCTCGCGGGACCGGCCGTGTCCACACGGCGGCACTCGCGGATGCCGGCGGTATCGTCGCCCGGGCAAAGGATATCGGGCGGCACAACGCCCTTGACCGGGTGATCGGGCACGGAGTCCTGAGCGGGGTTGACTTTACAACGGCCTGTGCCCTCTGTTCGGGACTCATATCGTCAGAAATGGTGCGGAAATGCCTTGTCGCACGGATCCCCGTGATCGCCTCGCCGGCTGACGCCACCACCCTTGCGGCCGACATCGCCCGCGAAACCGGCATGTGCGTTATCGGGTGTGTTCGCGGGGATAGGATGACGGTCTACGCGCATCCGGAGCGTCTCAGCGGCTTTATGGCCTCTCCCGAATAACCGGCGGCCGGTCAGATCCCGCGGCAGATCTCACCGACAGCGGCGATGAGCAGGTCGATCTCTTTGTCCGTGGTATACAGAGCACAACTGGCACGCACCGTGCCGTCGGGTAACGAGAGGTATTCCATGAGCGGCTGGCAGCAGTGGTACCCCGACCGTACGAGAATGTCCGCATTCTCATCAAGCATCTGCGCGACTTCATGCGGGTGGATGCCGTCGAGTGTAAAGGATACGACACCGATCCGCGATTCGGGTTTTTCAGGAGCATATACGCGGACCCCGTCTATCACCTTCAGTCCGTCGATGAGCCGTGTCGTGAGGCGCTCTTCGTGCCGACGGACTGCGTCCATGCCGATTCCCTGAAGATAGTCCACCGCAGCGCCGAGCCCGATCCCGCCCGCGATGTTGGGCGTGCCCGCCTCGTACTTCCCGAAGCCCTCCACCGCAGTATACCCGTCAGCCGTAACGCTTTCGACCATGCCTCCGCCCAGCATTGTGGGTTCGAGCACCGGCTCCCGCATCCAGAGGATGCCTGTCCCGGTGGGCCCGAGCATCTTATGGCCCGATGCACAGAGGAAGTCACAGCCAAGCTGTGTAACGTCCACCGGCAGATGGGGGAGCGACTGCGCTGCGTCAACGAGCAGGAGCGCCCCGTGGTCATGGCAGATCCGGGCGATCTCGGACACGGGAGTGATGACCCCGAGAGCGTTTGAGGCATGGGTTACGGCGACGAGGCGGACGGATTCCGAAAGGGCTGCTTCCAGCATGGCGAGGTCGGGGGAAAAGTCGTCATGGATTCCGATAACCCGAAGCCCGACACCCTGCCGGGACAGCGCCCGCCACGGGAGCAGGTTTGAATGGTGTTCGAGGATCGTGGTAACAACCCGGTCGCCCGCCTTCCACGCGAGACCGCCGGCAACCATGGTGATGGCCTCGGTGGTGTTCTTTGTAAAGACCGTAACCCCGTTCTCTCCGCCGATGAACTTTCCTACCTTTTCGTGGGCGTGCCAGTAGCGCTGGGAGGCGATCCGGGTAAACCGGTGGACGCCCCGGCCGACATTGGAACGGTAGCGGTGCTCAAACTCGACATACGCCTGTACGACCTGTTCGGGTGAGAAACTCGTCGCAGCATTGTCGAGATAGATCACGTCACCAAGGATGGGGAAGTCCTTTCGCACACTGTCCACAGCGAATGCCCCTGTTTCCTCAGTGTCCCGTGACGGAACCGGTTCCGGTACACTCGGGGAAACGGTCTCCCGTTTCAGAACCGGCTCAGCACGGAGTGTAAAGTCCTCGTTCACGAAAATCCCCTTATCCCTGCACAATTCGCGCATTTTCGGCGGAAGCGCCCGCCATCTCCAGAGGCCCCACGCACAGTATGCGTCGGGGAGTCCCTTTTTCGCGGCCCACCGCTCCAGAAACTCGTCCCAGCGGCGTGCAAATTCCGGGTGAAAGATCCTGATCTCCTCGTATTCGCTTTCGAGCACCGCGGGGCAGAGGTAGCACCCGATTCGTTCAAGCCCCCTATCATAGAGCGGGTTAACCGGAAGGCCCTGCCACCAGATATAGAGGAATACCTCGAGCGCCCGCCAGTTCCGGATCGGAGATATGTTCAGCTGAAGCGGGTTTGCCGGATTCTGGCTTGTTTCCTCAAGATCCGCACGGTTCCACGATTCGTACCAGCGGTTGCCCTGAATGGTGACGCACGGGCCGATTTCGTTGAGGTAGATTTTGAGCGGGTGGAGCTTTAAGAGCTTGCAGCACCACCGGTTGTCTTTCCCGGGCGGACCGGCCTTCTCCGCGGCCTGCCAGAAATCGCCTGCCTTCCGGATGATGTCGACTCCCTGCGACTCCACAAAATCCACCGTTTCGGGAAATTCGATTCCGGTGTCGATAAAAAATGCCCCGGTCACTCCTGCTTTCCGGGCGAGGTGAAGGACGACGGTGCTGTCCTTCCCGCCGGAGAACGAGACGTTCGCGACCGGCCGGTCGTTCATGTGTTTTTTGATTGTGCGGATGGCGTTTCGCTCGAGATTTTTCAGGTGATAGCGGTTCCGCTCTATCGCCACATCCCAGCCGGGGTCCGGGCGCGTCAGGGGTTCGACCTGCACTACCTCCTTCACCCTGACATGCCCGTCCCTGACAATACCTGTCCCGAAACGGTTTTTATAGCGGACGATGACCGTTCCGTCAGGCACCGGGGTGTCAAGCCGTAAGCGTTTCCCGCCGATACGCCGCCGCTCCCCCGAGGTGCCGAGATCAACGATGCCCCGCGTCGCATGGGCGATGATGTACGGCAGCGCCCCGGCTGCGACATCGAAGTGAAACATCCGCCCGACAGGATCAAAAGAAAGCAACCCGAACCTCTCGCCGTGCATAATCACAAGATCGGTGCGGTCAAGGCCGCCGGTTTTGTTCAGGAGTATGATCTGCGGCAGCGGGATATCACCGAACTGGTCGTGAATAAGCCTCCGGATGAGCTCCCTGTCCGCAGCCGGTGCCGGCCGCACATCATAGGGCTGGAGGAGCGGGATCTCTCTGCTCTCCGATCCGCAGGCACAACTCCGCCCGATGAGGGGGACGTTGCACGTATCGCACCAGTAGAGTATCTTTTTGACCGCCGGTTCGCGCATTTCAGTAAAATAGTATACCCCTTCAGGCAATAAGAGAACCCGTTCGTGAGACACCGTACCACTCTGTGGTCCCGGAAGCGGGGGGGCGTCTTCGTGACGGAGAAGCGCACATTCCCGGGATGCGGCTCTTTCGTGTGATATAAAAATGCGCATATATGGCTGCATGAAGTCATCGGAAAGCGTTTTTTCAATAAAAATGGAATTAAACCAAATATTGCGGCTATAATCTGAATTTAAACCCAAATCGGGTTTTGTTTATACTGTACTTTGATAAATTATATATAGAACTACATTCCATAAAATATAGAGGCCCGAGAAGAGGTATCTCTCCGGGGTGAATCCTATGGAGGAAGAAACGGAGCAGAAAAATCATGCACAAACGGCCGCTTCCGGAGAGAAAGTATCCGACGAAGTGCCGGCGGAGGAAGAGACCGTATCAGAACTCGACGAGCTCCGGCAGTCGTATGATGACCTGAACGATCGGTATCTGCGTCTCGCGGCGGATTTCGAAAATTTCAAAAAACGTAATGCCCGCGATACGGAAAACAGAATATCCTATGCAATTGAGCAGTTTGCTGTGGAGATTCTGGAGATTGTTGACAATCTTGAACGCGCGCTCGCCTCAGACGACGCACGGCTCCGTGAAGGCCTCGAACAGATTCACAAATTCATGGTTTCAACACTGCAGAAACGAGGTATTGAACCCATCGAGTGTATTGACAAGCCATTCGATCCTGCATCGCATGAGGCTATCGCCTATGTGCCAAGCGACGTCGATGAGGGCATTGTTATCGATGACATTTTTCGCGGGTACAGGATGAATGATAAAGTGATCAGATGTGCAAAAGTTGCTGTTTCACAAGGCAAGAATAAGGAGGAATAAATAATGGCATCAGAGAAAGTGCTCGGAATTGACTTAGGAACGACGAACTCGTGTATGGCGATCATGGAAGGCGGCCGGGCCGTCGTCATCGCAAACGGAGAAGGTGGCAGAACGACCCCCTCCGTCGTTGCATTCTCGAAGGACGGAGAACGCCTTGTCGGCAGTGTGGCACGGCGGCAGGCCATAACAAACCCGACCCGTACAATCAGCTCGATAAAACGGGATATGGGGACGAGCAAAAAAGTCACCATCGACGATAAATCCTATACTCCGCAGGAAATATCCGCGATGATCCTGCAGAAGATGAAACTGGACGCTGAGAAATATCTCGGCGAGAAGATCACGAAGGCGGTTATCACTGTCCCGGCCTACTTCAACGACGCCCAGCGGCAGGCTACAAAAGAGGCGGGACAGATCGCCGGTCTCGAAGTGCTGCGGATTATCAACGAGCCGACCGCGAGTGCCCTTGCCTACGGGATTAACAAGGAGGAGGACGCGACCGTTCTTGTCTACGATCTTGGTGGAGGGACCTTTGATGTCTCTATCCTCACGCTTGGTGACGGGGTGTTCGAAGTACAGGCGACGGCCGGCGACAACCACCTCGGCGGCGACGACTTCGATAAGCGTGTCACCGACTGGATGGTTGATGAATTCAAAAAGAAGGAAGGCATCGATCTGCGAAAGGATCTGATCGCGATGCAGCGTCTCAAGGACGCGGCGGAAAGCGCCAAGATGGAGCTATCAACCCTCCAGAAAACGTCGATAAACCTTCCGTATATCACGACCGACTCGAACGGCCCGAAGTTCCTTGACATCGATCTGACACGGGCAAAATTCGAGCAGCTCATCGAAGACCTCGTTGACAGGACAATCGGCCCGGTCAAGCAGGCGATGTCGGACGCGAAGGTCTCACATGCCGATATCGATCACGTACTGCTGGTGGGCGGTTCCATCCGGGTTCCGCTGGTCCAGGAGAAGGTGAAGGCAATCCTCAAAAAGGACCCCGACCAGGGGATCAACCCCGATGAGTGCGTCGCCATCGGCGCGGCAATCCAGGCAGGTGTCCTCACCGGCGAGACGAAAGATGTGGTGCTTCTCGATGTCACCCCGCTCACCCTCAGCATCGAGACGCTGGGAGGCATCGCAACGAAACTCATCGAACGGAATACGACCATCCCGACACGAAAGAGCCAGATCTTTTCCACGGCTGCCGACAACCAGACCAGTGTGGAGATCCATGTCGTCCAGGGGGAACGTGCCCTTGCAAAGGACAATTTCACCCTCGGAAAGTTCCAGCTTCCCGGCATCCCCCCCGCACCACGCGGTATCCCGCAGATTGAGGTGACGTTTGATATTGACAGGAACGGAATCATCCAGGTCTCGGCAAAGGATAACGGGACAGGGAACGAGCAGGCGATTACGATCAAGGGTGACCGGCGGCTTTCCGATGATGATATCAACGATATGGTCACCAAGGCCAAGCAGTTCGAAGAGGAGGACCGGAAGAACCGGGAAGAGATCGAACTCAGGAACAACGCCGATACTGCGATCTTCACCGCGGAGAAGCTCCTCAAGGATAACCGGGACAAGATTGACGCCGCTGATATCGAGACTATCGAAAAAGGCGTAACCTCGGTGAAAAAGGCCCTTGAGGACGACGATTCGGAAACGATCCGGAAAGAGATGGAAAGCCTTACCGAGGCGGTCTTCGCTGCCACCACGAAGATATACCAGCAGGCGCAGGCCGCGGAGCAGGCGCACGCACCCGGACAGGAAAGCACGGCGACGGACGACACCGTCGTAGACGCCGACTACGAAGTTAAAGATGAGTGAGAGTGACGGGATGGGTGCGAAATCCTACTACGATATCCTCAACGTTCCGAAAAATGCGAACGAAAAGGAGATTAAGAAAGCCTACCGCACCCTGACGAAGAAATATCATCCTGATGTCTGCAGCGAGGAAGGGTGCGAGGATAAGTGCAAGGAGATCAACGAGGCCTACGATGTGCTCTCCGATCCCCAGAAACGCGCCCAGTACGACCGGCTCGGGCACGACACGTTCACGAACGCCTCAAAGGGATCCTATTCCGGGGGCGGAGGATTCGGAGGCGGCGGGTTCAATGCCGATTTCTCCGGATTCGGTGACATATTTGATAGTTTTTTCGGCGGCAGCCGGCAGCGTGGCCCCCAGCGGGGCGCAGATCTGCTCATGCGTGTAAATATCACGCTTCAGGATGCCGTTTTCGGAACCGAACGTAATATCGAGGTGCTTCATACCGAACCCTGCTCCACCTGCGACGGTACCGGCAGCACAACCCGCAAGACGCGTACCTGCCAGCGATGCGGCGGTTCCGGCCAGGAACGCCGGATGAGCCAGACCCCGTTCGGTCAGTTCGTGCGCATGTCTACCTGTGGCGAGTGCGGGGGCAGGGGAAAAGTGCCGGAGGAGCGGTGTGACACCTGCAAAGGAACCGGAACAAGCCAGGTCCGGAGAACCGTGAGCGTGAATATTCCGGCCGGCATCGATACCGGCATGCGGCTCCGCATGGAGGGGTACGGCGAGGCGGGCGAACCGGGTGCCCCGAGCGGTGACCTGTTCATTGAAGTCCA
This sequence comes from Methanomicrobiaceae archaeon, assembly GCA_016926855.1. Taxonomy (GTDB): domain Archaea; phylum Halobacteriota; class Methanomicrobia; order Methanomicrobiales; family Methanomicrobiaceae; genus LKUD01. The sequence continues at coordinate 34,496 of JAFGNT010000021.1, forward strand.
TGTCTCGCCCCACGAACGCTTCACACGGATTGGCGATAATCTCGAAACGGCGGTCACTATCTCTCCCGCCCAGGCGGTCCTCGGTTCTCACGTCGAGATTTTGACAATTGACGGGCGGCACGTGGAGCTGAAGATCCCCGCCGGCGTTCAGCAGAATACAGCGCTTAAAATTGCCGGCGAAGGAGTCAGGCGCCGCGGGCGGCCGGGTGATCTGCTGGTCCGGGTCCGCGTTACCATTCCCAAAAAGCTCTCCGAAGAGCAGCGCAAACTGTATGAAGCGCTCCTCGCTTCGGAGGGCCATACGGTTCCCCCCCACAGCAAAGGGTTTTTCCAGGACGTTGTTGACCGGGTCAAGGAATCGGTTTCATAATTTTTCATTTTTCGAGGGGGCACGTGCGGCCAGAGCTTCACCGAATTCCAGAAGGTATGCCTCCATATGAAGGCTCCCGTCGGTAAACGTCAGATTGCGCCGCTGATGCCTGCGAATACAGTCATCAGTGGGAAGGATCTGTACCGGGATACCGCTCTCCTCCGAAGCGCGGATCATCGCTTTCCTGAATCCACCGAGGCAATATGCAATCCTGTGGTGATATGTTTCGCGGGTCTTTCTGAGATACCCGACAAGCCGCGGCGTCTCGATACGATAAAAATCGCGTTTAATCCGTTCGTCCGTACATTTCCCAAGCATGTACCGGTAATGGGTAAACGGAAACATCTTCTCCAGCTCACGGGGGACGACACCGCATGTGCCGAAGACGACACGGTGCGCCGCACCGGGCGGCAGCCGGGATTCGATCACCGAATCGAATATCCTGTGGCTGGGGCTCGTGCTGAAGGGTTTTTTCATCGAACACGGGAGGAAAATGCAGATTTCATGCTCAGGTACGCGATAGTCGGTGATGATGAAACGGCAGGCATCTTCGAACGCCGGGTGGTAAAATGAGGGCATGGTCAGAATGCCGCTCCGGCCGTGTATGGGATTCATGGCGCACCTATTTCAGCAATCCTGTTCAATATATATGCGATGAGGCTGCTCTTTGAGCTATCGGGTGAGCACCCGGATCTTCCTGCCGCCGAACTGGAGTGCGTCGGAAGCGTGCTGGCGCGCAATACGCAGGTGGCCGTTCTGGAGTGCTCCGATCCGGAGGATGCCCGCCGGCTCTCTCTCTCCCATGTCGTCATGGAATTCCTCGGGGAATGTCCGGCGACTCGCGAGGCATGTGCAGCCCTGCTCAGAGATCTTGGTCTCGAATCGAACACGCCGTTTGCCGCCCGGGTGAAGAAGATGCATGACACGACAATGCAGGAATCGCAGCTCACCCTGGAACGGCTCATGGGGTCCCTGATTTCCGGTCCTGTGTCACTCGATTCGCCCGCCGTCGAATACCGGGCAGTCTGCGCCGGTGACCGCTGTTTTATCGGGAAAGTACTCTTCCGGATCGACCGCGGGGGCTATGCATACAGGAACCCCATGCGCCGTTCATTTTTCCATCCGGGCGTTATGATGCCGATCCTTGCTCGTGCCCTGGTCAACCTTGCCGGCACGGCGGCCGGCGAGCGGCTCTTTGATCCTTTCTGCGGAACGGGTGGTGTACTGCTCGAGGGGGATCTGCTCGGGGTGTCTGTTATCGGCAGTGATATGGATCCCGTGATGCTCGCGGGATGCAGGGCGAATCTGCCGGATGCCGACCTCGTGCGGGCCGATGCGACGGACCTGCCGCTCCGGGACAGGAGCGTTGACGCGATTGTCACCGATCTCCCCTACGGCCAGTCGGTCTGCATCCGGGGAGAAAGCATTGAAAACCTGTACGACGAATCACTCGGGGAAATGCGTCGCGTCCTGGTTCCCGGGGGAAAGGCGGTTGTTGTCACCCACCGTGACATCCGGGAGTATGCGCTCCGCCATTTTCGGTGTGCGGGCCATTATGAACAGCGGGTGCATAAAAGCCTGACACGAAGGATTTTGGTGCTGGAATGACAGATATGATACGGAAGAGGCGTTGTTTCCGGATCCCCCGGGGGATTCTGCACCCGAATATCAGTCCGAATATTTTATAGAGAGCGTTTGTATGAATATGATTAACTGGATTGGGGCAAACTTCGGCACCGTCGAACCCTCTAAGGAACTCGCAAGCCGGGCAATTCGCCACCTCAAAAAACTTGAAAAGCGTCTCCTGTTTTCCAGCGATATCTCCCAGATGCGTGCGGCAGAGGGGCGCTGGTACGAGGCACTTATCTATGAAATCATGCTTGACATCTCTGTGAAATCGGATTTTATACAGACGATTGTCCGCAAGGGTGCGGATGCGCCTTTTCCGCCGTTGGAGGTGAAGCTCGGCCAGAACGGGCTCTTTTATTCGAACCGCGGGGATGTCAAAATCCGGGGAAACGGGCAGGATATTGCCGAAGTGGATATGCTGCTTGTAGATTACAACGGGCTCGTTGCGTTTGCCGAGATCGTGACGTCACCCTCCGACCTGCGGGCGCTCGAGGACGAAGTCCATTACAAAAAAAGGCTCCTCGGCTACCTTTTCGGCCAGGTTCACGTACCCTTCATCCTGTTTTCGTCGGTCGATATCTCCCGCTCCTCGATTGTCCAGCGTGTTATAAAAGAGCCGGACAGCGTGCTTGTCGTGACACGCACATGCGAAGAACTGAAACGTCTCCTGAAAATACGGGATATCCGGGGAAACCCGAGAAAACCCATCCGCCATAAAAAACTCCGTTCACTGCCGGAAATCCAGCCGCGTCGTCCCTATGACTACAAGGCACTGCACGATCTTCACCGGGAGCGGCTTCTCGATGCCGTCCGGAAGGGTGCATCGGGCACGGGTGTATGCAAGGACCTGCCCCCTCTCGTGAAAAAAGTCCTTTTCGGGGCACCTTATCCGTCAGCGATCAAGACTCTCTGCACGGAGGTGACGTTCCAGATCAAAGGGCGTACGCTGACATGCGAGGATATGGTATCCGATTACGCGAAAGTGGTAATTGCGGTGGACCTCCCGAGCCTTGAGCCCATCGTCTATCTCCGGCTGAAGAAGGAGGCGGAATACCTGAAGATGATTCCCGACCGCTCGGGCGGGTTCCGTTTTGAAAGCCGCAGGAACCACCGGATGAAGGGATTCTTTTTATGGCTCGAGTCCATTGAGCCGACGTTCGACGCGAAGCTCAGCTCCGAGATTGTCGCGTGGCTCCTTAAGAAGCCCTACGTGAAGAATTCGCACCCTGCGAAGGGCCGGTGACAGATGTCCGGACGGCATATTGCCCGCACTATCGAGCGTCTCCGGCAGGACCTTGCCGACCTCAGGGCGTACCCGGAGGAGCAGTTCGAGGCAATCATCCGCGATGTCGGCTTTTCCTGCACCTGCTGCGGACGGTGCTGCACACGGGAGATGAACGATCACGTATTTCTCCTCTCCGATGATGCTGATCGGATTTTCCGGATGGATCCCGGTGCACTCGTGCCTGCACCCTATTTCGAGCTCTGTGATCAGCACGGCCGCTTTTATGTTTCGGGGTATTCGCTGAAGATGCACCACGACGGGTCCTGCGTGTTTTTAGACGGGGACCGGTGCCGGATCTACGCGTCACGACCTGCCATCTGCCGCGTGTACCCGTATATGCTGCAGCGCCAGCCGGATGTTCGGGGCGTCTCGGACTGGCGGCAGATCAGCGGGCTCGATCTCCATGGTGACTATCACACGCCCCTGTCCGAAGAGCAGTGCCGTGAGATCGCCCGGGAAACCCGGGCGTATGAAGAGAGAGTCCTCCTCCAGGAGCTTGCCTTTTATGAACTCGCCGGGGAACTGTTCGCTCGCGAAGGACTCCGGCATATCAGGCGTACCTATGATCTGGCCATGCGGGACTTTCTCGCCGGGAAACGGATCGACGTCCGGGTGTACCATCAGGGTGCGTTTGTTCCCTGCGAAATCTCCCGTGATGATTACCTGATCTGATCCCTTAACGGGGATATCCTTTTAAGGATACGGTAGCAAGACGTCACCGTGGCTCAGGAAACACGGTGGACGCTTTCTGATCTCACGCGGGCGGCCGCGTGGTGCCGGTTACGAAATGAGCAGAATATCCGCTGCATCCTGCATATGCTCGGCGAATACGCAGCCGATGAATCCACAACGTTCACAGCGCTCGAACAAAATATCGCTCTCATCCGCACCATAGAACAGTTCCGGCTGCAGGCGGCGATATCAGTGAAACTCTCCGAACTCGGGGCGCTTATTAACCGCGATCTCTGCAGGGAGCACGTTCTGACCCTTATCAGCGAGGCAGCGAGCCGGAATATCGGATTTGAGATAGATATGGAAGGAGCCGGGATGGTGCCGTTCACTCTCCAGACGGCCCGGTTCTGCAGAAAGCAGGGATACCCCGTTACCGTGACGATCCAGGCATATCTCGACAGGACACCCGCCGATCTCTCACACCTGCAGAAAGACGGTGTTCGCGTGCGTCTCGTCAAGGGGGCATATCGTGGTGATCGTGACGGCTACGAGGAGATCAAGGAACGGCTAAAACGCTGTATTGTGCGGGCAAATGACGGATCGACCGTATTTTCGGTGGGCACTCAGGATCCGGAGATTGTCGGATGGATACAAGAGTCACTGCAGGAGGAGCGCCACCACATCCACCTTGGATTTCTGATGGGTCTTGCGGATAAAACCAAGGAAGCGTGTGCCGGGCGGGGATGGAACGTATGGGAATACGTGCCAATCGGGACGGATGCGGGGCCCTATATTACCCGGAGAGAGCGGTACCTCGAGGAACTTCGCGGAATGGGAAAAGAGCCCCTCCCGTGATTCTTATGCCATATCCTTCCTTTCGGTCATTGCGTCCGGCACGGAGGAGTCCGGTCGGGAGAAGACGAAGAGAAGTTCCCTGATGCTGGTGCTCCCCGGGTCCCTGATAAACCCGACATTAATGGCAGTAGCCACCTCACCGCGAAGTTTCGTGGAGATGACGATCCGGTCGGGCCAGTGAATAATGGGGAGCACCGTATCACGGTTGCTCTGAATATCCTGCATCAGGTCCGTAATCGCACCGGAACGGATGTCCATCATTTCCCAGAGTACGTTCCCCGTCATCTCTTCCTGTGTATATCCGGTCAGCTCCTCGGCCGCAGCGTTCATTCGGGTGACTTGTCCGGAAATCCCGGTGGAGATGATAGGGTCGGAGACGAGGGAGATCATGGAATCGATGACCGTCGCATCGACATGTGATTTTTTCCGGGTCCGGTGCTGGGAGATCGCCATCTCGATATTTGAATAGAGTTCACGGTCGTTGAAGGGTTTTGTGAGAAAACCGTACTGCTCGGTCCGGATAACCCGTGAAACGGTGGCGTCGTCGGAGTATGCCGTGAGAAAAATAATAGGAATGCTGTATAATGAATTGATCTTCTCTGCCGCTTCGATGCCGTCCATCGATCCCTGAAGATGGATATCCATGAGAATCAGATCCGGCCATGTCTCCCGTGCGAGGCGGACTCCGTCGGCGCCACGCCGTGCCACTCCCACGATAGTGTATCCAAGCAGCTGCAGGGATTTCTTCAGCTCCATGGCAAACACCATTTCATCTTCAATAATGAGGATCTTCTTTGCTGACATTTTCTCCTCCGCCGGCTGTGTGCACGAATAATCCCGCACATGGCCTGAATAGCATGCCGGGGGACAGCCGAAATATAAACTGAAATTATTTATGCAGCTGTATAATGCACTTTCCTTTTACATCCGGCGGTCAGAGATAATCCCCGATAGTTGTCTGCCGCGATTCGTCGCAGTCAAACGCGGAGAGGCGGATGCCGACAAGGCGGACTTTCGGCCCGGTAAGCACCGCGTCAAGCAGCATCCGCACCGCCTGCTGCAGGGCACCGGGGTCATCCGTGAAACGCGGAAACGAAAATGCCCGTGTTATTGTCCGAAAGTTTGCGAACCGGACTTTCAGGGTTACTGTCCTGAAGCGGAGGGAACGGGCCGCAAGGTGTTCGTGGAGTATGCCGGCAAGGTCTGTTGCCGCAGTGCACACCTGCTCTCTGTCGTCCAGATCTTCCGCGAATGTCACTTCCCTGCCGAGCGATTTCTGCCCGCCCTGCCGGGGAGGACGGATATCCCGCCCGAGGGAGAGTTCGTGCATGGCGATGCCCCATCTCCCGAACCATTCCATGAGCTGCTGTACATCACATTCCGCAAGCTGTCCGATCGTTTCGATTCCGGCAATCTGGAGCTCTGCCGCCGTTTTCCCCCCGATCCCGGGTATCTTTCCGACGGGAAGGGGGGCAAGGAACCGCGCCGTCTCTCCGGGTGTCACGATCGTCAGCCCGGCGGGTTTCTGATATCCCGACGCTATTTTTGCCACGACCCGGCTTGGGCCGACCCCGATTGAACAGGTGATGCCTTCGGCGGCAACAACATCATGCTGAATTTTTTCGGCAACCGGGAGGGCAGCCCCGTAATCGTCTACACCGGACGGGACAAGGTATGCTTCGTCAATGGATACCTGCCAGCACTCTGTCGAATGCCGGTTCAGGAGTGCCATGATATTTCCTGATACCTGCGAGTACAGGGGCATGCGGACAGGCAGGTACGTGGCGTACGGACACAGACGATATGCCTGCGATATCGGCATTCCCGAGTGGATTCCAAAGGAACGGGCTTCGTATGAACATGTGCTTACCACCCCGCGCCCCTGCCCTCCTTCCGGATCTGCGCCGACAACAACCGGTTTACCGGCAAGGAGAGGACGCTCACGTATTTCAACGGACGCGTAAAAACTGTCCATATCGACATGAAAAAAGATCGGACCACTCTGTTCTGTCATATGCGTGCCCTTCCGGATCGTGAAGGTTGGTTCGGGTGATTCCCGGGTGGAGTACCGAAGGAGAACCGCGACATAAATAGTTTTTCCGTTGGGAATGAATGTGTTGTTTGTTGATCGATGATGATATGCACGTAACAATGAGGGGGTAATGATCTGATGATCGGGGATGCCCGGGTAATCAAACACGTATCACCGCGTCAAACGGTATCATCCACGTCATGGACAGGGTTCTTCTTCCCTGAAACCGGCATCGCCCCTCCATCTCTCTTTTTTTACCGGGAACGGGACTCTATGAGTGTCCGGCCGGCCACGTTCAGGATTCTTTGGAGATGACAAACCATACGGGATCCCTGCTGTCGGGAGTTCCGGTATAATTGATCGTTATCTCCTCGCCCTTCCGGATCGGACGGCACGCGAAAATCCGGATAAGACCCGCGGTGCAATCCCGGGCGTGATCGGCATTGGGCATGTACGAATGGTTGTACAGTGACCCGTATCCCAGTGCGATTGCCGTCCGCTCGTCTCCTTCTCCCCACGCAAAATAATAGTCATAGAGCTGCGTGCTGTCGATGTGGCAGCGCTCGGAGGGTGTGTCGAGAACGATGACCGGGCACACCTCAATCTCTTCACCCGGAGTGAAATCCTTCCCTGCAAAGACGCCCCGCCCCCGGTACCCGGTCGCCCCTATGAAGATTGCCGGGGGAATAATGTGGCAGGAATCGTTCATTTTGTGGTACACCTGCAGATCTGATGGCGATTGGCGATTTAACCGGCTTCGTCATCACCATCACGATGCAGCATATATATTTGAGGGAGAAGAGATAATCCCTCCCGTCTTTCCGGTATGACACAAAGAAAAAGACACTCCTATCCGCGAAGGAGCAGGAGAACGCCGACATTATTGGCGACGGCGAAGGCATATACCACGATGACCAGCGACAGGGGATACAGCCCGATCCCCCGGACAATAGTATCCGCCCACCTCACAATAAGGGTGATCGCGATCATGGTGATTCCCTTGATGAGGAGATGAAGAAACGGAAATTGCGCGATGCCGCTCATCAGCACATTCCCTTCCATGCCACCGAGCGAGAGTACCATGGTCGTAGTCGCGACATCAAGGCCGAACAGGACGGAGAGGAGGACAACCCCGATAAAAAGCGGGGTCGACATATTTCCGGAGAAGACGATGTACATCCGCTTCGTCACATCCTGAAAATCGCCTTCCATCACAATAACGCCTCTTTAACGGTTGTATCTCACCCTGAACTAAGAAGAACATTGTTATTTCAACGGAAAAAGATTAACTATCCTTCCACCTGTTCCACAGCTGCCGGGATCTGCCGCAATTGTTCGTTTCCGGTGGCGTTTCCCGACATCACCGGCTGCACGGCACCATTCTCCCTCTCTCCGTCCCACAACGGGAAAGAGATATTCTCCCGGCGGCAGGCGATCACTCGTCACGATTGTCCGCCGTATCGATATACTCCCTTCGGCACGGTGATCTCAAACCGTGCGCCGACGCCCGGTTCACCGGTTTCACAGATAGTCATCCCGGTGAAACCGAGGATTTCCCGGGCAATAAAGAGGCCGAATCCCGTGTTCCGTCCGTATCCCCGTTTAAAAATCATTTCTTTCTTTTCTTCGGGAATGCCGGTGCCGTCATCCTCATAGACAAGTGAAAGCCCTTCCGGATTTTCATGGCACTCGATATTGATACGGGTAACACGTTCCCCGTGGCGATGTGAGTTTTCGATGAGATTTGCAAAGACATTCTGGAGCATCGGATCGGCAAAGATCTCGATGCCCCGGCATTCGCAGGAAATGTTTGTTTTTCCCGTCGTCTGGGTACAGTACCGTTCGATGCTCTGCCAGAACGGTTTTACAACTCCGAGATTCTGGTATGCCTTTGTGAACTCGATCTGGCGCGATAGCGCTTCTGCAGCGGAATAAATTTTCCCGAGGTAATCCTTTACAGCGACCGGGTCGTCCTCGGTCTCCCGGGCAAGCTTGACATACCCGGTCAGTGCAAGCAGTTGGTTCGCCATATCGTGCCGTGTCACGCTGTTGAGCAGGTATAGCTGCCTGTTCGCCTCTCTGAGCTCCTTTTCCGCCTGTATTCGCTCTGAAATATCCCGGAAGGCGACCTGAATTGCGGGCTCCCCCTCAAAGAAATATTTCGTCGCTATGACTTCGACATCGAACACCGTGCCGTCCAGCCTGATGAATTTCTCCTCAAGCGGAGGGACTATCTGGTTCAGACTGTCATTCAAGCTCCGGATCCTTTCCTTCACATCCTCCCTCGAATCAGGGTGGACACAATCAAGAACAGGCTTCCCGATATATTTCTCATTGTTTACGGCACCTAACATTTCTCTGGCTGTCTCATTGATAAAAATGACCCGGCCCTGCTGATGAATAACCACGCCCTCGAAGGACTGCTCCATAAGGCTCCGGTATCGCTCCTCGCTCTCGCGGAGTGCTTCTTCACTTCGTTTGCGTTCGGTGATATCGGTCGCGATGCTCATGACAACATCGCGATCGCTCCACCGGATGCGTTTTGCCACCACCTGAAGCGGAAGGATCGTTCCGTCCTTCCTGACGTGGGAGACTTCGAAGGTAGCTTCGCCCTCTTCCATCAGGTCACGTATCCTCTGATCATAGAGTTCGGTGTCTTTCGGTACATCGAGGTCGTGAAGATTCAGCGCAAAAAACTCTTCGCGCGTATACCCGTGCAGATCCAGATTTTTCTGGTTTGTGTAGAGGAAATAGCCGTCCGTGTCATGGATAGTGATGGCGGCGGGCGATGTTTCGATAAAACTGGCGAGAAGACCGGCCTTTTCCTCGGCCTCTCGCCTGCCGGTCAGATCGCGGATCGATTCGATTGCACCGAACATCTCGCCGTTTTCGTTGAAGAGGGGAGCGGCCTTTCCCCAGAGGACTGCCTTTTTCCCGTGCAGATGCGGGAGAGACGTATCAGCGATGAGCAGTTTACCCTCTCTCCGAATGATATTATGATACTGCAGTTTCAGGATCTCCTCCTCGGGTGCGAAGATCAGATCAATAAGTATCTTTCTCCGTTCCCCAAAAAATGGGATTGTATATTCGTGGTTGCCCTTTCCCAGCATGTCCGCTGCCGCAACACCGGTCATCTCCTCTATTGCATGGTTCCATGCTATCACTCTTCCCTCGCGATCAATGGCAAAGGTCGGATCGGGGAGAAAATTGATGATATCGGAGAGCATTTTCTCAGATTTGCGGAGGGCGGTTTCAACCTCCTTTGTTTCCGAAATATCCCGTCCAACCGACTGGAACTCGATGAGTGTTCCCTTTTCGTCGAATATTGCACGGTCAATCCAGCGTTGCCACCGGACTGTCCCGTCGGGCATGATGACCCGTTGGTCCATTTTTCCCACCGGATGCTCGGGTGTGAGAGAGTCGATAAGTATCCGCACGTCCCTGAGATCGTCGGGCGGACTATCGGGGGTGAATTTTTTCCCGAGTATATCCTCCCTGCTTCTGCCGAAATATTTGCAATACGCCTCGTTGACGAACACATGAGTCCCATCGGGAAGGAAACGGGAGATCAGTTCTGTCTGATCCTCGACCACGTCACGATAACGCTGCTCACTTTCGATAAGGGCAATTTCCACCCTGTACCGTTTGAGCGACTGGCGGACAAGGTTTGCCAGTTCGGTAAACTGCGCCCGGGGATCCCCTCCCTTCTGGAGATAGAAGTCGGCCCCGCTGTTCAGGGCCTCGATCACCACCTGTTCCCGTCCCCTCCCGGTAAAGATGATGAAGGGAATCGTATTTCCGGCTGCCCGAATCCGCTTCAGAAGCTCGATCCCGTCAATATCCGGCATCTGGTAATCGGAGATGACAGCATCGTATAATCCACTCTCGATCATCGAAAGCCCCTCCATGGCGGACGGGGCTGTATCGACGGAAAAATCCCCTGCCTTTTCCAGAAACAGCTTGCAGATCTCAAGAAGGGCGGGTTCGTCATCGATATATAAAAGGCGATCGGGTGGCATGAAAATCCTTTTTGAGAGATTAATGATTAAAAGGAGGGTTTATTAATAATCCTTTTCTTATTGGATGCGGAGATGCCGGGTCCCCCTGCATCTCTCCACGGGTCATTATCATCGAAAGGGTGTGTGAGGACTGATTGCAGACTATGACATCGGTATACGGCGTGCATACCCTCCTCAGGCGATCAAGCCTGGGTGCAAAAAAATCAGAGTACCGGTTTTGGGGGTTTCATCAGGAAGAATGCGATGAAAAAACCGAGGACCGCAAGGGCCAGTACGTAGGGAAACACTCCGATATAGGATCCGCTTGAGGTTTTGATGAATCCTGCGAGCTGCGGCCCGGCAATCGCACCCGCACCATAGGCGAGGAAGACGACCCCGTAACATCGCGGATAGTCGCAGGTCCCGAAATAACTCCCCGTCGTCGTCGGTGCGATGGCAAGCCAGCCACCGAGGCATCCCCAGAGTATGCTGAAGGCAAGGATGTACACCGGTACAACGGGGATCTGCCACATGAGGAGTGATGCCAGAGCGATCAGGACAAACGAGATCATGGCAGCGTTCCGGGGTGTAACAGAGTCGGTAAGTGCCCCGAAGACGGGACGTCCCCCGCCATTGAAAAGTGCGAAGAACCCGACAAGGAAGATGGCAAGACCCGTCTCGATTCCTACATCGGTGCCCACCGGTTTGGCAATCGAGATTGCCATGAGGCCTGCAAGACAGCCGATGAAGTAACAGGCCCAGAGCCCGTAGAATGACGGGGATGTGAGCATCATCGACCGGTTACATTCGCAGGCTTTTTCCTCACCGGGTTTCAATGTAGGGGGTGTCCATCCTCCCGGAACCCACCCTGACGCGGGGAATTTCAATGGCAGGGCGAGCAGGAGTGTGAGGATGATAAACGCGACACCAAAGATCCTGAATGTGTTCATCACACCGAATGCGGCAATGAGGTATCCGGCACTATTTGCAGTGAAAACCGCGGAAAATCCGAACCCGAGAACCGTAAGTCCGACGGCAAGACCCCTCCGGTCGGGGAACCAGCGTGCTGAAACGGCAACCGGCACCCCATAGGCGATGCCCACGCCGATCCCTCCGATCATTCCGTACACTACGTAAAGCATCGGAACAGATGTCGAAAAGGATGCGAGAAGCCAGCCAAGGCCCGTCAGTACTCCTCCGATGATTGTCACGTTCCGGGGTCCGTATATATCGATGTACTTCCCGGCAAACGGCATGGTAAGTGCAAAGAATGCCAGAAATACCGAAAACGGCAGCAGGATGTCATTTGCAGTGACCGTCTGTCCCAGCACCCCGGTGTAATAATCGGTAAGCGGTTTTACAAAGACACTCCACGAATAGATGGAGCCCAGGCAGAGGTTGATGATCAGGCCTACGGCAACGAGCACCCACCTCCCCTTTTCCGGGGGCATCCCAAAAAGGGATGGTTCATCTCCGACAGGATTACCGTTCATGACATGTCCCTCCTGAATGAAACAGCGGGATGGTTTTTTCTTCAGGCATCGAGAGGTCGCAGGGATCCGATCCGGGTTCCATTACTGCGATTCTCTCATTTCCCGTGGGACTGCTTCCTATGTGATTCACCACCTTCACGAATTTCTAACATTATTAATCATGATAAAATAAAAAATGTTGTGATTTGTATATGGTGAGAAGCGATACCTGAGGGAAAGGCACCGGCACTTTTTTTGGCCTGACGCCCCTCTCCGGGAGGTTACTGGTGCAGGCCTTACTATGGTATATGCGAGAGTTTTAAGAGACGTAAATCAGTCCGATAATCTACGGATTGAGTAAAATAATGCATCTCTACCCGTTTACTGTTCCTGACCTGAGGATGGGGGACGAGGGATATGATGTCCCACGGTAAGGAAAAAGAGGCGATGCATACCCATCATAGTGCAGGAATTTTGCAGCACTTCTTATTTTTTACTGATGATTGTGTGGTTTTTTACATCAACACTGTACGCGGTGAAATCATCGAGAAGGTCAAGGGCGTTAATCCTCATGTCGATGAGCTCGGAATAATTGAAGGAATCAAATTTTTTTTCACTGCCCTCATCCCAGAAAACCACGATTCCATTTTCCATCTTCTTACTGCCGACAATGTCTTTCATGGTTTCCCCTTAGTGCAGGAGGGAATATGAAAGTATCTGTCACAGGGATATCAACATCATCTTTCGTCATGAGGAGGGCCGCGTTTTCCCTTCTTTTTTCCCCCGGGATCCGATCCCGTTTCGCGATCCCCCACCGTGGAAACCGACTCCCGCACCCTTCTCTCTATAAACTCCCCTCTCAGACGCACACAGACGCGATTTAAGCGGGTGCCGTTCGTGAAAGAACCAACAAACCCACGGAAAACAGGATATACGGCACCACGGGCCCCGATATATTGATCGGTGTGTACGCACCTGGAAGAAAACAACAAGGCCCCGCACGACGGCGAAAAATGCAGGACGAATACGGGCGATGGCGAAGAAGAATCAACCACGAACCGGAACGAACCTCTCCAGAAAGGCTGCGGGGGTAAAATTAAAAGAGTTGGTTACCTTCTTCTCCGCACTGCCCCGACCGTGAGCAGCAGGCCGATGAGGGTGATGAGCGGAAGTGCGAGGGTGGGGAATTCAGGGACGGAGACGGAGACGGGTTCAATTGCGAGCGAACTCTGTAAATAGACCGTCGCAGGAGATTGCGGGTCCGTATGCAGAAGGTAAAATCCCGAGGAAGGAGGCGTCATCGAGAGAGAGAAAAGGATTGTCGCCGCCTGCCCTTCTCCAAGGGTGAATTGATGCCATCCCGTCGCCATGGCTACGTCGTCAGGAGCCGAAATGGGCACACCATTCATATTGTCCAGCGTCATTTGTATGAAATTGTTATGGATATCCCCAAACACATACCCCGGTTCATCGATTTCCCAGACCTGCCCCGGAGCCGGGGAGCCGTGAGTGTCTCCGAATTCGTTAAAGAACGTGTTGACGGCTTCATCGATTTCAGCATCGAAAAATCCAAGAACGGTATGGGTTCCCGGTTCGTTAACCTGGACGGCAATTACTCCCAGCCCCGTGGAAGGATCAAATCCGGTAAGGTCCACCCCGGCCGGATAGCCGGATCCTCCCGCACTGTAGAGAGCGCCATCCACATTCAGGTCCCATTCATACATGGTGACATCAACCGCTGCAGCACCTTGCACCAGTGCCAACAGCAGCACAGCGAATGTACAGATTGCCAGACTTTTCATCTTTTTAACGCTCCGCTATCATTACTCCCTGTCCGGAGTCACGTGTCCGGTACTTTTTGATTGGCTTAAAGATATGCCATGCACTTCCGAAAAAAGTAAAATCACCTGATCCGCCCCTGGCGTTACCGATAAAATTCGGCCATCCGTGGCGGGGCTCTCAGGGTGTGTGAAAATAGAAAGGAGAAGAGCCTCGGGCGGGAATTGAACCCGCGACCTCGTCCTTACCAAGGACGCGCAATACCTCTATGCCACCGAGGCGCTGGTGCATCATACAGGTCGGCACGCAACGTATAAAACATTACTGAAAAAGGATGAGAAGAAGGGAGTGTTTCCCCGGATTCCGGGGCCGGAAACGCGGGCGTTACCGGTGCAGGCCGAGGCGGTCGATGCTCGCAAGCACGCCCTCCAGCGTCCCGACCTCGATTACCGGGATCGCGGAATTTTTCGAAACGGCCTCCATCACCGGTTTGAAATCGATCGTGCCGTCACCGACCGCCGCATGGGAATCCTCCGTGCCGTCGTTGTCATGGAGGTGGAAATGGGCAACCGGGCACTCGAGAAACGCATCGAGGCAGCCGGTCAGGTGCGCATGGCCGACGTCGAGCGCAAGGCCCAGCCCGCCGATGAGAGGGAGCTCATCCGGGCAGTGGAGGAAGAAATAGTGCCACTGCGGCATGTTCTCGATAAAAAACGTGATCCCGGACTCCTCAGCACGCCGTGTCAGCTCGCCGAGCGACTTCTGCATCTGCACGATGGCCGGCTCCCGTTCCTGCACCCATGTGTAGTAGCCCGGGTGGACGACGACATCCGCATCGACCTCTCCCGCGACCTGAAATGCCTGCCCGATCACCTCGACGCTCGCCCGCCGGATCGGCTCGAGAGTACTCGCAATATTGACGCCCCGGGCCGGAGCGTGGAGAAAATACTCGAACGAATAGCTTTCGAGCGGCTCCGCCGTTGCACAGAAGTGGCATCCGTCGTCCATGACCTCGACGATACCGGTCACCGGAGCGAGCATATCGAGGGCTTTTTCGAGAGGTTCGTGGCTGAGGCAGTGGGTGGACACTCCGAACATAAAGAAATGATACCCCGGAACAGTATAAAATCTGCCGAAGAGGACATCCGGAACGCCGCTCGCGGGTATCGTGCCGACACGGAAACATGGATTTCTTTCACCGTCCTGGTGGATCCCCGTGTAATCCCTGCCGCTCCGCACCCTTTTTCACCCTGCACGATTAAGATCCCTGCTGGTGATGGGGGTTGAAGCTTGAATATTTCAGGATACCGGATATTGCACAGCGGACGGGCATTCCGGAGGAGACCGTGCGCACGTATGCGGATATCTACGACGAATTCCTGACATGGGGAGATGACGGAAAAGAGCGGCTGTACACCCCGGACGTGCTCTACATCATCGGGATCATCCACGGCATGGATACGGAGGGGAGGTCACCGGACGACATCAGGGCAGAACTCGACCGGCGGTTTCCCCAGATCCGGGAAGACCGCTGCCGGGAGGAGAAAACAACGACCTGCCCGACGGACTGAAAAAATGGAGAGATCCGGTTACCGCGTATGGATGTCCATCTGCGGGAACGGAATTTCAATGCCTTCCTCGCGGAAGCGTTCGTCAATCCGGAAATTGATGTGATCCTGGACGTCCCATGCCATGTTGAAGGCCTTCGCCCAGATCACCATGGTATAATTCAGGCTCGATTCCCCGTGTTCGAGGAAGTATACGCTGGGTGCGGGGTCGTCAAGGACATAGTCCTCGGTCGCGGCGGCTTCAGTCGCGATCTCCATGAGCAGGTCCTTCACCCGGCGCACATCGCTCCCGTACGCGACCGAGACGGGAATCTTCACCTTCAGTTTTACATCAGGCATCGCATAGTTCGTGACGATGGAGTTGGCGATTTTCGAGTTCGGGATCGTGAGAAGCTGGTAGTCAAGCGTTTTTATCCGGGTGCTTCGCGGCCCGATGCTGAGAACATCCCCGAGATTCCCGTCGATCTTTACCCGGTCACCGATCTTGAAGGGCTTGTCGACAAGGATGAGCGCTCCGCCGAAGAAATTGGAGATCAGGTCCTGTGCGGCGAGGGCGATGGCAAGGCCGAAGATACCCGCACCGGCAACGAGCGGGGTGATATCTATTTCGAGGTAGGAGAGCGCCAGCAGGAAGGCGATAAACCAGATAATATACTTGGCGGTTGCCTCAAGGATCCCGATGATCTTGTCATCAAGATCGCTCTCCGTGTGGGCCGCCAGCCACCGCCCGTAGAGAGCGATGAAATTCTGTGTAAATGACGAGACCACCCACGCTCCGAGGAACAGAAAGAGTGTGACGAGATACCGGCTGTCTTTGAGCCATCCATACGCCTCCGGAATATCCGTCACCGCGATGCTGATGTACAGGGACACGGTAAGGATCGCGATAATCAGAGGTTTTCCAAACGCAAGTACGATGATATCATCAACACTTGATTCCGTCATATCCGCCCGGCCCGAAAGCCAGCGGTACACCTGATAAGCGATAAATGACAGGAAAATGCCTGCCATCAGTATAATGGCACCAAGCCATATCTCTGCCATGGCAGGAATATTGGCGTGGCGTGGTCATAAACCCACGGATACGGGCCGGAATCCGGGATTTTCAGCCCTTTTACGATTCCGATGCCACAGTATAGCCATCGTACATGCTGTAGAGCCAGACGATGATGTACAGGGGGATGCCGATAATCATTGTCGACAATGCGGCAAACAGGATAGCAAGCACAAACAGCGCTACTGCCTTGAGAAGCTGTCCGGTATAGAACTGCCCGAGGCCGGGAATGAAAAACGACAGGACCAGCGCAATCAGGGGGGATGCCATGGATTCATTGTGGTACAGGCAGGGTAATAAATGTGATTAAAAAAACGTGTCCGGCGGCCGGCAATCATGCCCCTGTCGGCATGCTTATGAATCCTGCAGTGCGATGTATCTGAGAACTCCATGCCCCGCGGAAACGAGATTATAGCAGCACTGAACGAGACACTGGACCGCTCCATCACCGTCATGCATATATGCGGCACCCATGAGGCGTCCATATCACGGTCCGGCCTCCGGAGTGTCCTTCCCAGCGGACTGAAGATCGTCATGGGCCCCGGGTGCCCCGTCTGCATCACCCCGCAGGGCGAGATCGATGCGACCCTCGATCTCGTTGACAAAGGGTGTATCATCGCGACATACGGGGACCTCCTGAGAGTGCCCGGCTCCCGGGGATCGATCGAATCATGCGGGGGCGATGTACGCGTCGTGCAGGGCATCCACAAGGCAGTCGAAATCGCCGAAAAAACGGATAAAGAGGTAGTATTCATCTCGGTCGGCTTCGAGACAACGGCACCGACGGTGGCCGCGACAATCGTTTTGGAGCCCCCGGAAAACTTCAGCATTCTCAGCTGCCACCGGCTCGTTCCGCCGGCGATGAAATGGCTGCTCGAGCAGGGCGAGGCGAAACTCGACGGGTTTCTTCTTCCGGGGCACGTGTGTGTCGTCGACGGGTACGAAGGGTACGAGGCGTTCCCGGTCCCGCAGGTGGTCGCGGGCTTCGAACCCGAGGACATCCTTCTCGCGCTGCTCATGATCGTCCGGCAGGTAAAAGACGGCCGGCACGAAGTCGAAAACGCTTACCCGCGGGCCGTGTGCCGTGAAGGAAATGTCACGGCAAAAGAGCTCATGTACCGTGTCTTCGAGCCCTGCGACGTGGAATGGCGCGGTTTCCCGGTCATCCCGGATTCCGGGCTGAAACTCCGGCCCGAATATGCCCGGTATGATGCACAGAAGAAGTTTGATCTGGAAATCCGGCACGTGGACAAGCATTCGGCGTGCATCTGCGACAGGGTGCTCCGCGGGATTGCGAGCCCCACCGACTGCAAACTCTTCGGAAAGGTCTGTACGCCGAGAAAACCCGTCGGCCCGTGCATGGTCAGCCACGAAGGGGCCTGCAAGATCTGGCACCTCTACCAGCGCGAACGGTGAGCGCCGGAATCTCTATCATTTGTCTTTTTATACCCCGAGAACACATAGTAGTGAAGAGTCCCGGTAGGGTAGAGGATATCCTGAGAGCCTCCGGAGCTTTCGACCCGGGTTCAAGTCCCGGCCGGGGCGTCGAAACGGGGGGGTTATATTCCCTCATTCTTTTGATCTTCAGATCGCTTGCACTGTTTCTTCAAAATTGAAATATTTTTCATGATCTGATATGTGAAATGGTATGCACATTTTATAATGCGGGCGGTCTTTTCTCCAAGATAAAAAAGAAGACTATCAAACGCCCTCTCGCCTTCCCATCCCGTGGAACTGCCGCTTCAGCTCCTCAAGCCGCCGTTCCATGCATTTTTCGCTGGTTGTCATGCTCTTGATCGCATTCATCAGGTGCTCGCCGATCCGGATGCTGACGTCCGTGCGCAAGCTCAGTTCAAGCAGGCGGATGAGGCGCCGGAAGGTATCCACGCTTCCCGAGAGGTACCGGAATTCCTCGATCAGTTTCACATCCGCACCGGCACGCCGTGCAATCTCGACTTCCTGCTCTATCTGCACTTTTTTGTTCAGGATGTACTCGATCACGTCAAAGAGTTCCCGGTGGGTTGTCGGAAGAAGAATATAGTCCTCGATGAGGCCGCCGTACTGCTGGATTTCCGCGGGTGTCAGGTGCTTTCCCGTGTGCATTGCGACCGGGATGTGGCGCGTTTCGGGTTCGTCCTTGATCCTCCGAAGCGTCTCCCACCCGCTCAGGGGGCGCATCTTCACGTCAAGAAGGATCAGGTCGGGTTTCGTCTCCTTCAGGAGCCGGAGGCACTCCTCACCGCTGCCTGCGCTGACCGGATGATATCCTCCCCGGTCGAGCATGGCCATCAGTACGTCAACGACCATCGGTGAATCATTCACTACCAGTATGGTATACACCCTCGATTCTCCCTCCCCCTCGATCCACGGTGTAAAGCCGACGCCTTAGTGCACGACCGGAACTACGATGACATTTCATTCCCTTTGGAGAATATAATACAATGCAAGGCACTTGAGGGGAGAGCCCGAAATCCCCTGACTATACCGGATCGTATTACAGGTCGGGTTTTCCCTTCAGGGCTTCACCGAGCAGTCTGACTCCCGCTTCAATATCAGCGGTGTCCACCACTTCGACCGGCGAATGAATATAGCGTGTTGCTATGGAGAGCGGAATGCTCGGGATGCCGCCACGCACGAGGTGAATGATGGTCGCATCCGTATTGCCGCCGGTACCCACCTCCAGCTGATACGGGATGCCGGCCGTTTCGGCAGTCTCCCGGAGCCATGAGACCATCTTCTGGTGGGCCAGAAGCCCGCGGCCCATCGCACTGACCAGCACGAGCACCGGCCCCTTGCCCATCTCGACGGAGGCTTCCTTCTTCGTGACGCCCGGGTGGTCCCCGGGGATGGTGACATCGGTGGCGATGGCGCAGTCGGGATTTAAGGAAAAAGCACTGACCTTCGCGCCCTTGAGCCCGACTTCCTCCTGCACCGTGAAAACGCCGTAAATCGTATGGGGCGATGTGACGGTCTTCAGCGTTTGTATCAGGAGCGCAACTCCCACCCGGTTATCGAAAGCCTTCCCGGTGAGCCGCCCGTTCGCCAGCTCCGTACATTCGCGGTCGATGGTAACGGGGGTGCCTATCTCGATGCCCATTGAGGCCGCATCTTCGGCGCTGATTGCCCCGATATCAATGAACATGTCCTCGATCTTGATCTCCTTCTTCCGCTCTTCGGGGTCCATCACATGCGGTGGTTTTGCTCCGATAACGCCGGTGATCCGCCCTTTGGTGCCGTGAAGGATAACCCGCTGGGTAAAGAGGACGGGCCCGAACCATCCCCCGATGGGCACGAATTTCAGGAAGCCGTTCTCGTCGATGTACTGGACCATCAGGCCGATTTCGTCCATGTGGGATGCGACCATGATTGAAAAGTCGTCCCCCTTCTTGACGGCGATGAGGTTTCCCATCGCGTCTTCGCGCAGTTCGTCCACATGCCCCTGCAGCTCGTCACGGATGATCCGGCTGATGCTGCCTTCGAAGCCCGACACCCCGTGGGCATCGGCGAGTTTTTTCAGAAGTTCCCTGACCATTGTAATTCCTCATAATGTACCGAACCGGTCGAGTGCCCGCCGGAGATTCTCGCGGGAGGTCGCGTAGCTCAGGCGAGCGTAATCGGGCGCATTATTCCCGAACGCACTTCCCGGGACAATCAGGAGGCCTTTTGCGACGGCTTCCTGTATGCGGTCGCGTTCTATCGGCAGGAAGACATAAAATGCGCCCTCCGGCCGGGGAAACGAATACCCGAGTGCGGATAGCCCGTCGTAGAAGAGGTCACGCCGTGCCCGGTATTCCTCGCGCATGGCGGCGACCGGAGACTGATCGCCCGTATATGCAGCCACCGCCGCATACTGGGCGATGGACGTGGCGCATGCCTGGCAGTACTGGTGAACCTTGATGCACGCATCGATATACTCCTTCGGTGCCGCGAGGTACCCGATCCGCCAGCCCGTCATGGCGTACGTCTTGCTGGTCGCATTGATGGTAATGACGTCCTCACCGAACCGCGCTGCGCTGACATGGCGGGATTCGTAGATGAAGTGCTCGTATACTTCGTCGCTGATGACGGTGACGTGCCGGTCCTGTGCATACTCGACAAGTGCACGGATGGTCGATTCGGGTTCGACCATTCCGGTCGGATTCGAGGGACTGTTCAGGACGAGGATTCTCGCCCCGTCCATCCGCTCCTTTGCCGCCTCCACATCAAGGTGAAGTGTGTCGTCGAACGGAAGACCGATCGGCCGCCCTCCTGCAATGGAAGCGAGCGGTGCGTACGATACGAACCCGGGATCGGGCACCAGCACGCGGTCGCCCTCGTTGACCAGTGCCATCATCGCGAGATGCAGCGCCTCGCTCCCCCCGGCCGAAACGAGAATCCGGTCGGGACCATAGGAGAGGCCGTTTTCGCGCTTAAGTTTATCGGCAATTGCGGTGCGCAGTTCGGGTATGCCCGCATTCGGGGTATACCCCGTTTTTCCCTCCCGGATTGCCCGGATTGCAGCCTCCTTGATATGATCCGGCGTGTCGAAATCGGGCTGGCCGATGCCTAAATTGACCGCGTCCGGCCCGCCTGCATCAAAAAGTTTCCGTATTCCCGACTCGGCGATCCCGTCGATTCGCCGGGCACAGCGGTAGGTAACCATAACGTGTTTCCTCCTCACTCGATGTTCGCATGACGGTCTTTCAAGTCCTCGATGTCACAGTGGGTAATCTCCATGAGTGCCGAGATCATCGCGTCGGCAAAGACCATGGCGGCCGTCTCGAAGAGTGTGCCGAGGGGAGCGAAGGATTTGTGTTCGCCGGTCATCTGGCGGATTTCGAACTCGGCGGATTCATCCTCCACATCATCACGCTGGTTTTCGATGATCACCACGCAGTCCGCTATGCGTCCCATGCGAGAGTCCTTTTTTGAGGTGACAAGACACAGTCGCCCTCCGATCTCCTTTGCCTTCTCCGAGAGTTCTGCCACGGTTTTCGTCTCCCCGGATCCCGAGAACGCGACAATCGTATCTCCCTCTTTCATGGCAGGAG
This sequence comes from Methanomicrobiaceae archaeon, assembly GCA_016926855.1. GTDB lineage: Archaea > Halobacteriota > Methanomicrobia > Methanomicrobiales > Methanomicrobiaceae > LKUD01. Next base: position 56,240 of record JAFGNT010000021.1, read on the forward strand.
TGATGGTTTCGCCCACGACATAGGACTGCAGCCCGAGGTGCATCAGGCGCATCGCGAAGGATTTGGCAACGAGGCCGGAACGGCCTGCGCCAAGCACGTAGATCCGCCGTGCGGCAAGGAGTTCCTGTAAAAACTGTTCAATCTCGTCGTCGGAGAGCCGGTCGGCGGTCGAACGGATCTTCGAGGCCATCAACCGCATCATCTCCTGGACACTGTAACATCCGTTCATACGTGGCTTAGGATACGAGAAGATACTACTTGAGAATATCGTTTGCCGGGGCAGATAACCGGGCATCCCCCGGGAAACCCTGCCGCCGCCGTTTCCGAAATATATTTTGTGTGCCGGAACATACTCCCGCATATGCCCACATGCCGGGACTGCCTGTATTACGAGCCGAAAAACGAAACGACGGGGACCTGCACGATCAACGGCCCGACGGATGGGGATCGCGACAGCGGGCGCTGCCCCTCGCGAACGTTCCGCCCGAAGTAACCAAAGATGCAGGCCGACAGGGTGATTCGGTGAGGAAACACTAATACGTCCCCGGCGAAAGGATGTATAACCTGAACCGGGGTGCTTTCCCTGTCCCTGTCTCCCTACTATTCCGCCGACGGCGTACTCTTATACCTCGGGGACTGCATTGCCTGCCTTGCTGAGCTCCCGCCGGAGTCCGTCGACCTGATATTCGCAGATCCCCCGTATAATCTCTCAAACGGCGGCTTCACGTGCCATTCCGGGCAGCGGGCACCCGTAGAAAAGGGCGCATGGGATGTCAGCAGGGGAATTGTCGAAGATTTCTCCTTTCACCGAACCTGGATCGAGGCGTGCCGGCACGTCCTGAAGGATAACGGGAGCATCTGGATCAGCGGGACGTACCATTCCATATATGCCTGCGGCTATGCCCTGCAACAGGCGGGCTATCATATCCTGAATGATATCTGCTGGTTCAAGCCGAATGCACCCCCGAACCTGAGCAGGCGGTACTTTACCGCGAGCCACGAAACGCTGATCTGGGCACGGAAGAGCCCGCAGGGCAGGCATACCTTTCAGTATGACCTGATGAGGGACGGCGACTGGGATCGCACCGATCCGCTGAAAAAATCCGGGAAGCAGATGCGGTCCGTCTGGAGCATTCCGGCGCCGAAACCCGGGGAAAAACGGTATGGAAAACACCCCACGCAAAAGCCGCTTGCCCTGCTTTCCCGTATTATCGCCGCGTCATCAAAAGAAGGCGATACGGTCCTCGATCCCTTCACCGGCAGTTCGACAACGGGAATTGCGGCACGCCTGATGAACCGGCGGTTCATCGGGATCGACACAGACAGCAATTACCTCGACCTCTCGGTCAGGAGATTTGACAATCAGCTGTCAACGGGTGACGGATCTGGTAACGGGAATAAAAAAAAGAATGAATGAAGTTTTTCACTAAAAGCTCATTTTTTCTGTTTTTCGATCTCCTCTTCGACCTCGCGGTACCCCTTCTCATAGAAGGACTCCTCGTCGGGGGCCAGTTCCTTGAGAAGGCGGAGGAATTCTCCGGCATGCACCTTCTCTTCATCCGCGATGTCGCGGAGCACTTCCCGTGCGAGTATATTATCGGTCGATTCGGCGAGCTGGATGTACATCTGGACGGCTTCGAATTCAGCCGCTACCATGAAGCGTATCGCCCGAATCAGCTCTTCATGGGTTACTTTGCGGTCGTGTGCAAGACCTGAAAATGGATTTCCGAAATCCGGCATTTTTTCTTCCTCCTGTATAATGTATCTTTTCCTTATCGTTCAATTACAAATATATTTCGTAATCCGTGGGAAACGAATTCAATCAATTCCATTTATCCGTTCCCGGACCAAACCATTTGCCCGGAAACACCATGCCGCACGAATCACACGATACGCCGGACACAGCCGCAGCAGAACTCTGCGAATCAATCGGGCTGAAAGCGGGAGACGTCGTCGACATCCGGAAACTCAGGGCTCTCTGCACAACGCACGGTATCGATGCATACCTGTACTGGGAGGAGGACCTTGCACGGAAAGGCGACCTCGAACGCGATCTCCGGGACTATGCCGGGATTCCCGAGGAGAACAGGCCGTTCATCCGTATCGACGCTTTTTTAAAATTTTTTACGGAAACATACGCCATGTACCCGAAGAGCACCGACGAACTGTTCGAGGCAATTCCCCTACGGATCACAATCATGTCGTGCGGCAGGCGGTCGTCGGCTGAGAAAAAGGCATACCTGATCGGGCTGATGCCGTTTCTCGATGAGATGGACGCCTGATCCCGTACCAACCCTTTACTCCTGCAGCCGTCCCGCGGCTTTCAGAAAGGCGTCAATCCGACGGTGGTCCTTGACACCGGGACGGATTTCGACCCCGGTGCAGACGTCGACCGCATACGGCCGTATGGTCCTGATTGCCTCCGCGACATTCTCCGGTGTCAGGCCGCCGGCCAGTATCACCGGGAGGGGTGATTCCCTGACAAGAAGCCGTGCGGCAACCGTGTCATACAGCCGCCCGCTGCCATGGCTCTCATCGAGGAGGAGGGCGTCGCCTCCCGCCGGAACAGCGCCGGGGTCCCGGATCATCCGGATCACCCGGCTGGAGCGGTCCGGGGGGGCCGGAAAAGGGTGGGAGATCTGGACGGCGCCGGGGCGAAGGGAGAGGATGCGGTTAAATTCATCCGGGTCAGGGGTATGGGTGACAGCCACGGTCGTGGTGAAAGGCCCCACCGCGTCGAATATCTCTCCGGCAACCTCCAGCGGCACGGACCGGGGCGACCTGCTGCAGACTACCACCCCGACGGCATCGGCTCCCGCCGATTCCGCATACGTCGCGTCCTCAACACGTGTAATGCCGCATATTTTAACCCGCATCGAAAGTCCTCCACACTCTGACGTTTTTGTTCCCTGTTCCCTATCGTCTGCGGTACGCATATAAGGTCATATCGTCGTATTCCTTCTTCGTCAGGGCAGCGCTCGTGCGCCTGCAGGCGGGGTGGTTAAAACGCCGGAAAAACAGGGTGCCGTGCAGGGCTATGCCGGCAGTGCGGCAGGCACCTTTGCCCTCGTGGCAGTGCTCTCCTTCCGGCTTGCCGGTGTGCACGGTGCGGGTGGCAGGGAGAGAAAGGAAATAGGGCGGTGACACACCCTACTGTCACCATGAAGATGCTCGTAGACGGTGCATGGGTGCCATCAGCCGGGGACCGGTGGCTTGATGTCCGGAATCCTGCAACCGGAGAGGTCATTGACCGGGTCCCGCACGGGACGGAGGAGGACATCGGTGCAGCCGTCGATGCCGCCGGACATGCGTTCGACCGGTGGTCTGCCGTGCCGCCCCGGGAGCGGGGGAAACGGCTCTTTTTTGCGGCGCAGGAGATCCGGAAACGGGCGGACGAAATCGCCCGGCTGCTCACGCGTGAACAGGGCAAACCCCTTGCGGAAGCACACAATGAGGTCCTCGGCGCTGCACACGTGCTCGAATATTATGCATCAATATCGGGGACACTCACCGGGACCTCGGCGACAATCCCGGGGAACGGGTATGCGGCGGTGGTGAAAAAGCCGCTCGGAGTCTGCGGTGCGATCATTCCGTGGAATATGCCGGTACTCATTCCGGCGTGGAAACTCGGGCCCATGCTGCTTGCGGGGAATACGGTGGTGCTCAAGCCCTCGCAGAGCACGCCCCTCGCCGCCCTGCAGATCGCCCTTCTCGTGCAGGACGCCGTGGGAGTCCCGGGTGCCCTGAACGTCGTTACGGGAACAGGTAGCGAGGCAGGGGAGGCGCTTGTCCGCCACCCCGCCATCCGCCATGTCTCATTTACGGGGCAGACGGAGACCGGAAAACGAATCGCGATGCTTGCATCCGGCGGGCTGAAGACTGTTACCCTCGAGCTCGGCGGGAGCGACCCGATGATCGTCTGCGCCGATGCCGATCTCGACGCCGCAGTGGAGGGTGCCGTCCGGGGGCGGTTTTATAACTGCGGCCAGACCTGCACGGCAGTGAAAAGGCTCTATGTCGACGCTGCCATTGCGGGACCGTTTTGTGACCGGCTTACGAAGCGGGTGTGCGCATTGCGGGTGGGAGACGGCCTCGCGCCGGGCACCGATATGGGGCCGCTCCACCGCGAAGAGGAGCGGGCACGGCTGCTGCACCTCCTCGCGGAGATGCGGGCGACGGGTGACGGCCGTCTCGCTGCCGGCGGAGATGTGCCGGATGACCCGGGCCTTCGCAACGGGCATTTCCTTACTCCCACACTCGTCACGGATATGTCCCCGGACTCCGCACTCGTCCGCGAGGAAATCTTCGGGCCGGTGCTTCCCGTGACGATCGTAACCGGGATTGACGAAGCAATAGCGCTCGCAAACCGCACACGGTACGGCCTTGGCGCATCGGTCTGGACCCGGCACCTCCCCACCGCCGCACGGGCTGCCGAAGAGCTTGAATGCGGGATCTTCTGGGTCAACCAGCACCTGAGAATTCCTCCCGACGTGCCGTTCGGGGGAGTCGGGGAGAGCGGCATCGGCAGGGAAAACGGGCCGGATGCCCCCGGGCGGTATATGCGAACGCAGACGATTCTCATGAAACCATAGCAGGAGTTGTGTGCGATGGAAAGACGGGAACACTCCGGAAAGACGCTTTGCATCGTCTCGTGGAACGTGAACGGCCTGCGTGCCGTGCTGAAGAAAGGATCCTTTGCGTTTATCGCGGACACGAAACCCGATATACTCTGCATCCAGGAGACGAAAGCCCATGCCGACCAGGTACCCTCCGACATGCGGGAGCTTTCCGGTTACCGGGCCTATTTCTCATCCGCTGAAAAAAAGGGCTACAGCGGGGTTGCACTCTTCACCCGGCATGAACCGGAGGAGGTGTCGTACGGTTTCGGGATCGATCGCTTCGACACCGAAGGGCGGATACTGATCGCACGGTATCCTGACTTTGATCTCATGAACATCTATTTCCCGAACGGCAAGGCGTCAAAGGAGCGTCTGGAGTACAAGATGGACTTCTATGAAGCCTGCCGAACCGAAGCGGTACGAAGGGTCCGGGCCGGCAGGCACGTGATCATCTGCGGGGATGTGAACACGGCGCACACGGAGCTCGACATCGCACGCCCGAAAGAGAACGAAAAACGATCCGGGTTCCTCCCGGAGGAGCGGGCATGGATCGACAGCCTCCTTGCAAGCGGCTTTGTGGACACCTTCCGGATATTCTCCCCCGACGGAGGGCAGTATACCTGGTGGGACCTGAAAACACGGGCGCGGGAGCGCAATGTCGGATGGAGAATCGATTATTTTTTCGTCGATACATCCTTCTCCTCCCGTGTCCGCGACAGCCGGATTCTCGGGACTATCATGGGATCGGACCACTGCCCGATCCTGCTCGAGGTGGGTGAGGAGCCATGACAGCCCCCGTCCTCCCACCTGCCGATCCGCGCCGCAGACAGTCACTACGGGCCGGGATTACGGTTGACGTCGTACAGAAAAAGGACCAGAGGAGCGGCGCCACGACCCGCGGTACGGTCGCGGCGATACTCACCAATTCCCCCTTCCACCCGCACGGCATCAAGGTCCGGCTGACCGACGGGACCGTCGGGAGGGTTCGGACGGTGTACTCCGGCACGGAGTAGGCGGAAAATCCATCCGACGTTTTTATAGGAAGACCATCCAATGACGACGTACGCAGACGGTATGTCGTGCAGCCGGTGCGGAGGAGATGAGGTATGGACCTGCAGATTACGCTGATGCTGCTCGTGCTCGGGGCGACGGTGGTGTTGTTCGTCACCGAAGCCCTCAGGGTGGACGTCATTGCCATCGTGGTGATGCTCGCCCTTGCGTGGCTCGGCCTCATCTCTCCTGCAACCGCGTTTTCCGGATTCGCATCAAATGCGGTTATGTCCATCATCGCGGTCATGATTCTCGGCTACGGGATCGACCGGTCCGGTGTTATGAACCGCGTTGCCCGGAAGATCGTGGAGGTGGCGGGCACCGGTGAAAAACGACTGACCGCGTTTTCTTCGGCGGTTGTCGGGATTGTCTCGGCATTCATGCAGAATATCGGATCGGCCGCCCTGTTTCTTCCCGCGCTGCTGAGAATTTCCCGGAGCACCGGAACACCCCCCTCCCGGCTGCTTATGCCGATTGGATTTGCAGCGATTCTCGGCGGCACGCTTACCATGATCGGGTCCAGTCCGCTCATTCTGCTCAACGATCTGCTCCGGCAGGGGGGGCTTGAACCGTTTGGTTTTTTTTCCGTCACACCCATCGGACTGTGCCTCCTTGGTGCGGGTATTCTGTACTTTCTTGTTCTCGGACCCTCGGTGCTGCCTGCAGTATCATCCACACCGGGCATCCGGCACCCGCAACGGGAATTGATTGAGACCTGGCAGCTCCCCTCCTTTATCCACACCTATACCATTCTTGATGACAGCGCCCTGATCGGGCGCACCCGCGAAGAGATTCCCATGCAGACCCGGTACCACATCAGCCTGCTGGCAATCGAAGAAAAAAAGGATATCTTCTATGCTCCATGGCGATTCACACCGTTCTCCGCCGGTCAGGCGCTCCTCCTGCTCGGCACCGTAGCGGATACCCGGGCATTCGCACGGGATTTCGGCTGTGCTCAAAAATACGAACCGAAGGCACTGCCGGGTGAGGAGGACGCCGCGGGTTTTGCCGAAATTCTGGTCCGTCCCCGCGCAGGGATTACCGGTAAAACCTTGCGTGATCTCACGTTCCGGAAAAAATACGGGCTGGAACCGCTTGTCCTGATGAAGGGCGATCGCGAGGAACGCGAAAATATGTCGGATATTCCCCTCACCCCCGGGGATACCATCGTTGTCTACGGATCGTGGCCCCGCATCCGGGCAATAGGTGCCGATCCGAACTTTGTGCTTGTCACCCCGGTCGAAGGGAAAGGCACCCGCCCCTCTAAAGCGGTATATGCCGTCCTCTGTTTCGGTGGAGGCATACTGCTGACCCTTGCAGGAGTCCCGATTGCACTCGGGCTTCTTTCCGGCGCCCTCGCCATGATCCTGTCGGGTGTGCTCTCCATTGACGAGGCGTACCAGTCAATCGACTGGCGGACGGTGTTTCTCCTGGCGGGCCTCATTCCCCTCGGCGCCGCTATGGAATCAACCGGAACTGCCGCTTTTATGGCAGACGGGCTGGCGGTCATCACCGGCGGCAGTCACCCGGTCGTCGTCCTGCTGGCAATCGCCCTGCTTACGACGTTTTTCACCCTGTTCATGTCGAACGTGGCGGCGACGGTCCTCCTTGTTCCGCTGGTGATCCTCATCGGCGAGGGATCCGGCATTGATCCCCGGGCGCTCGTCCTCCTCGTAGGGATCTGTGCCTCGAATTCGTTCATGCTCCCGACGCATCAGGTCAATGCCTTCCTGATGGCGCCGGGCGGATACCACACTACCGATTACCTGAAGGCGGGCGGGGTGATGTCCGGCATTTTCATCGTCGTGGCTGTCGGTCTGATTTATATATTATATCTCTAAATACCAGAGTGCCAGAAGGCATACCGGTGGTTTTAATGTATATCCAGCAGTTTTTCATCCCCGGGATTGCGCACAGCTCCTACCTTATCGCAGGTGATACAGAGTGCGCAGTCGTGGACCCGAGCCGTGATATCGACCGTTACCGTGCAGCGGCACGGGATCTCGGGCTGCCCATCACCCATATTCTCGAGACGCATCTCCACGCCGATTTCGTATCCGGGCATATCGAACTTGCCGAAGCGACGGGAGCCGCCATCTACGCACCTGCCGAGGGGCACTGCACCTTCCCCCACACGCCGGTCCGTACGGGCACGACGTTCGAACTCGATCGCATGACCTTCTCCGTCGCGGATACCCCGGGGCATACTCCCGACTGCGTTGTCTATATCGTCACCGACCACGCCCGGGGTGACGGGCCGGCGGCAGTCTTTACCGGCGACACCCTCTTCGTCGGGGATGTCGGCCGCCCCGATCTCTTTCCCGGCAGGGCGAAGGAGCTGTCGCACCTGCTCTTCGAGAGCCTGCGGCATGCCATCCTCACCCTGCCGGACGACTGCCTCGTCTACCCCGCCCATGGCGCCGGATCCCTCTGCGGACGCGCCATGGGGGCGATGCGAATGAGCACCATCGGGTACGAGCGGGCCAACAATCCGGCCCTCGGCATCGACGATCCGGAGGTGTTTGCGGAGACCCTGACCTCCCATATGCCGCCCGCACCGGATCATTTTTCCCGGTGCAGTGAGATCAACCGGCACGGTGCGCCGCCGCTCTCTATGTTCCCCGATGTGCCCGCACTCTCTCCAAAAGCGTTTCATGAGAAGATGCGGGACGGAAACACCGTCGTTTTAGGCATTCGCAATTATGCGGGATTCGGCGGGCTGCATATCCCCGGGAGCTACCACATCGATATCGGCGGTAATTTCTCCACATTCGCAGGCTGGGTCATCCCTCCCGACCGGGATATCCTGCTGGTGACGGACAATCCCCTGCAGGTACCTGACGCGGCGGTGATGCTCCGGCGTGTCGGGCTCGACCGCATCGCCGGTTATCTTGCGGGCGGAACGCATGCATGGGTGACCGCGGGCTACGCGGCGGATCATGTGCACCAGCTCTCCCCCGCGGAGGTGCATGCCATGCTGCAGCGTCCGGAAGTCGTGCTCGTGGATGTGCGGACTCCCGAGGAATTTGCAGAGGGGCATGTGCCGGGTGCCGTCAATATCCTGGCGATGGACCTGCGCTCCCGGCATACCGACCTTGACCCGGCGGCTCCGGTGATCGTGATGTGCCGCACCGGCCACCGGTCGAGCCTTGCAAGCAGCATCCTCAAACAGCATGGATTCGCAGATGTCTCCAATGCTGCGGGGGGGATTACCGGCTATATCGCCGGCGGCTTTATGGCCGGAGCCGCGAAGGACACTCACACCTGAGGTGAAATAGTATGGACTGGACTCCGTATCTGGCGGGAGCGGGCATCGGTGTTTTAAGCTGGCTTACCTTCCTGCTCTCGAACAAACCGCTCGGCTGTTCGACCGCGTTTGCACAGACATTCGGCATGATAGAATCGGCTATTCGGCCTGCCTCCCGGGACAAACCCTACTGGAAGAAGGTGCTCCCCACCATCGAATGGCAGTGGATGCTGGTGGTCGGCATCATTATCGGCGCCTTTATCTCGTCCGTACTTGCCGGGGAATTCGCACTAATCTGGGTTCCCTCTGTGTATGGCGATGCATTCGGGTACGACCCCGTGTTCCGCGTCGCCGTTGCACTCATCGGCGGCATCCTGATGGGGCTCGGCGCCCGGTGGGCGGGCGGCTGTACGAGCGGACATGGTATTTCCGGAACACTGCAGCTTGCCCTCGCGAGCTGGGTCGCGGCCATCTGCTTCTTTATCGGTGGAATTGCAGCGGCGATAGTCATCTACGGGATGGCGGCCTAAGGAGGCGGAAGCGATGTTTGAAACACTGCGTACCAATTCCCGGGCACAACTCGTGCTCGGACTGTTTATGGGAATCGCGTTCGGCTTCCTGCTCCAGACCGGAGGAGTGACCGATTATAACATTATCATCGGGCAGCTGCTGCTCACTGACTTTACCGTTGTAAAAGTGATGCTTGCGGCGGTACTGGTCGGGATGCCCGGTGTCTACCTGATGAAGGAATGGGGCTGGGTGACCCTCCACGTCCGGTCGGGAGCGATTGGCTCGACCGTCATCGGCGGCCTCATCTTCGGCATCGGATTCGCCGTCCTCGGGTACTGTCCCGGAACCGTGGCAGGGGCGGTCGGCCAGGGGGCACTCGATGCCCTCGTCGGGGGTGTTCCCGGCATTCTCATCGGCACCGGCCTCTTTGCCGCACTGTACCCGGTGCTCAGCGAAAAAATCCTGGAAAAAGGACCTTTTCCGGCAGACACCTTCCCTGAACTGCTCGGGGTGAATCCCTGGATGGTCGTCATCCCGGTGGCGGTCTTTATCCTCGCCATTTTGGCGGGGCTTGAATATCTCGGGCTCTGACAGGAGATGCGGGCAGGCGGGTAACATGTCGGGGGACATGGTTGCCTCCGACATTCAATTTTTAAAAAAGGTCCTGCGGGAAGCGTGCTGCACCGAAAAAAATTAATTTCCCTGATAGATGCGAAGCGCCTCATCGACGGACGCATCATCCATAGTAATCGCGGATATGGCGTTGCACATCCTCACCGCCTCGTCAAGGGGCTTCTGGTGGATGTTCCTGCCCGTCGCGTTCCCGGACGCCCCGCCGGAATGGATCTGCTCGTAAAGCTGTGTGAGGAATGCCGCCGCATCCACGCTGGAACCGCCCGCACACACCACTTTCGTGCGTCCGGCGGCTTTGGTCACCTCGGTGATCTGGTCTGCGGTGGATATGCCGTCTTTCTTCGGGGCGTTCACTTTCACGAAATCGCTCCCGAGACACGCTGCGGCACCCGCCGCTCCCGCTATCAGGTGCGGGTCCTTCTCGTCCTTTACCGCGGTACCCCGGGGATAAATCCAGAGCACGGTCACAAGCCCGTGCCGGTGCGCCTTAAACACGAGCTGTGCCGCCTGCGAGAGCATCTCCGCCTCCGACTCGCTGCCCAGATAGATGGTATACCCCACGGCCGCGATCTTCAGGCCGCTGGATTCACGGAATTTCACTACGTCCTTGAGCGAATACAGGCCCGGACTGAAGGGATCCTTCTGGGCCGTCTTGATAAGGTGGGTCTTCGAATTGATCTTGACCAGGTAGGGAATATCCGGGTAATCCATCCCGTACCGCGCAATGAGGCCGAGCTGCGTGGCAAAAACGCCGATCCTGCCCTGGTCCGCGATCCGGAACAGATGCTCGGGATCGGCGTCGTCGGGATGAATACCCTCTCCGTAAAAATCATCGTTTAAGTGCTCCATCTTCTGGTCGCCGGCAAAGAGCATCAGCCGCCCCGTTCCTCTGGTAATCAGCTGGTAATTCTCACGATACATGTCCCGGTAGTCCTCGGGAACGTCGAGCGGGACTTTCACTTCGGATTGCACAGTCATTCACCCCTTTCAATCTGGTACTCTTACACTTCGGATTGCATCGTGCTACTCTGTCACATCGGATTGCAACCAGGTACTTCGATAATCTCAATGCAGATACATAAATTTTATTCGGTGCGATTTCCCGTTCCGTTTCATCATGTTTCCGGCTGCCGCTCGTCAGCGGATTGCGGTGATGACCCTTCCGCTCTCGGCCTCGTATCGCCGGACCGCGTCCGGAGCGCCGATCAGCAGTCTCCGTACGGTGTTGTAGACACTCGGGGCGGACTGCTCGTCAACCGTGGAGAGGAGCGAAACGAGAAGCCCGACGAGCGGAACGTGGTACACCGGTTCCATCCTGTCGATGTCACCGAAGACGGAGAGTGCGTTTACCGTTGTATATTCGTTCACCCGGGCAAGGCGGATGAGGACATCCTGCAGGTACTGCCTGCCGTCCTCAGTCTGGAGCGAAATTTTCCGGTTTCGGGCAAACCGGCCGTACAGGGCCCGCTGATCGTTTGCCTGCTTAATCCTGAAGGACGGCGAGGCTTCAGCCCGACGAATGAGTGCCAGCGCATCGCTGCTCCCCGACCCGGCGACGGCCGAGAGAAACGCCTCCCACGCGACCGGATGGTGCCCGCTTTCCTCTAAAAACGCTGCAAACACGGCATCGCGATCGGGGGCGGTACAGGTGAGATACGTTGCAAATGCAACCTGCCTGTCGGTCGCGTTCGGCGAGGTGTCGAACTGTTTCTTGAGCAGCCGGTGGATCTCCGGGGTGTCCTGTGTTGCCAGAATTCCGATGCAGAGGTTCCTGATCTGGCGGTTCTTTATGTCGGCAATCCGCGAAGAGATGTCCGGGTTGTCGGTAACACGGCCGGAGTACCGGGCAGAGAGGTCCAGCAGTGTTTCCGTATGACGTTGTGCGATTGCACGCAGGATTGCGAGCCGCACTTCATAGAGATCCCGGTACCGGTGGGAGAATTCTTCGTCCTCAACCGATTCGAATATCGTCAGGAAATACCCGCCTGCAGTCGCCATCAGGGTGTCGTCGGAAAGCAGTTCAACGAAGAGATCGGCAAAAGAGTCGGACACAGCAGACCCGGGATTCGAGAGGAGGCGCATTTTTTCGCGATCACATATCCGGTGGAACGCGAGGAACCTGCCAACGATATCGGTATCCTTTCGTACCTGCAGGTACAGCTCGTCTTCCGGTGCTTCGTATCTCACGATGCCGTAAAAGGAATACCCGCGGTTCACGGAGACGAACGCCGGTTTCGGGACGTCCGTAAAACGGATGACTGTTTCCTTCTTTCGGATGACGGCCAGCTGCTCTGCGATATCACGCCCGTCTGCATCGACACAGGCGACAGCGAAGGGAAACTCCCAGATAGTATCCCCGATAGTCGCCTGCTGGACGCACCGGAGCGTCATCGTGCGGGCACCCGGATCATAATCCGTGGTCACGTGCAGTTCGGGGTACCCCCGCTGCTTGAGCCATGTGCGGGACGTTGCCGTAAAATCCATCCCGGAAACTTCCTCCATGGCACCTATCCACTGGGTGCGGGTGGCGTTGCCATGCCCGTACCGACGGTGGTACAGGTCAAGCCCCTCCGCAAAGCGTCCGCTCCCGATGAGGGTTTCGATCATGCGCACGAATTCGGGTGCTTTGACGTAGGTGACGCCCGTGATGAGTTCGTTCGGATCATTGAACCCGTCCGGTTCGATCGGAAGGGAGCCCGCCCCCCGATCATAGGAGAGCGTTCCCCCGTCCGGGGAGAGCAGGGTGAGCACCGTCTGGAGCCTGCTGTATTTCTCCCCGAACAGGAAAGCGTGGTACATTCGTTCGATATGTACCGTAACCGCTTCGTTGAGCCAGATCTCGAAGGGGCTCCACCCGGTCACTTCCGACCCGTTCAGGTTGTGGTAGAACTCGTGCACCTTGACGCTCACCATATACTCAAACGCGGGGTCGGTCATCTGCGTAAAAGGCATGATGCGGTTCGTGGATATTGTCGTGTTGCCGACATTCTCCATGCCCCCGAAATCGGAATTTTGCATGCCGATCTCGCGATACACGGTTCCCGTATAGGTATACCCGGGAGTGATCGTTTCCATCAGGCGGGCGAGCGATGCCCGGAGCACCGGAAGGGCGGCATCAACGCCATCCCTGATAAAAGTGTCGCGTTTCCGCGAGAGCGCATATATCCTGTCGCGAATCTCCCGGCCGATGTGGTATTCGGGGCCGGTATAGAGGTGCACCCAGAGAATTGCGTCGGCGAGCACGTCGAGCGCACGGTTCGCAGCATCCGGGTCTGAACCCGGCGGGACCAGCAGTTCGAGCGTAAACTTCCGGCCGCCGGGATACTCGAAGGGGCGGGAAAAGGTGGCATAGGTGCCGACACCGAGGAAAAAGAGGTACGGGGCCATGGGAGTGATCAGATTTTCATAGGTGATCGCCACCCGTCCGCCGCTTACCGGGTGCCGCGGCACTGCCACGTCTCCGTTTGTGATTAGATTGGTATACCGCTCGTCGGCGATGATTGTTGTTGTGTACGTGCATTTTGCGGTCATGTCGTCGAGACACGGGACAAGCCGCTGGAAACCCCACTGCTGGCACTGGGTGATCTGCTGCGGTGGGGCTCCTTTTGGTGTTTCATCGTAATAGAGCCCTTCGAGCACATGTGATGAGGGCCTGCATACCGTCCGCGTCTCAACGGAGAATGATGTGCGGGGAGGAACGGGATGGGAAAACACGACCGAGAGGAGGTGCGCGTCCGTATCATACTCGTAACTGACAGCGCCCGTGTCTGATTCAACGCTTACAATCTCAAGATTTTTTGCATTCAGCTGCAGGGTCGTGAGAGGTGTTTCACGGGTCTCTGCGGAGAGGATGGAGTGCACGCGGGTATGATCGTCGAAGACGTCGAATGTCAGATCCATATGGCGGACGACGACGGGAGGTTCACCGAAATCCTCCGGATAATATTTGAAAAGGCGTTTGGGGCTCATGCTATGATAGATGGGATGATGAACACATATAAGGATTGACCGGAGGGACCGGTTTACCCGGCGCCCGTGATTTCGTCTTCACCGTAATACCGGGTGATGAATTCCCTGAGTTTGCCTGATTCCACCCAGCCGCGGTCAAGCTGCTGGACAAGTGCATCGACCTCCATGACCTGTCCCCTGATGGTCGAATCCGTCTCCGTCTCCCCGTGGGAGACGAGACCGAGGATCACCTGAAGGGGATTTCTTATCTGGTCGCTGAGTCGTGCAAATTCAAGAGTGTTCATTTCCATTTCCTTAAACATTCCCATTTTAAGATTTTCAAGCATCGTCCGGCTCGTGATGTCGCGAATCACGATGATTACCATCGTCACACTATCGTTATCCATGACGGGAATTCTGCGGATTTCAGCCGGGATGGTGGTGCCTGAAGAAGTTTCGATTACGAATTCTCCCTCTGTCATTCCTTTTCCGGCAAACACCGCATCAATCCCCTCCCATGCGGCCGTGGGCCACGAGACGAGCAGATCCGGGAGAGATGCACCGGCAACAGCCCTGTCCGGTTCCTCACCGATTATTTCCGAGAAGACCGTATTGCACATCCGCACCTGCAGGTCACGAGTCACGACGACAATCCCGTCCCTCAGGGAATCGATCGTGGAATGGTACAGCCGCTCGGAATCCTCAAGGGCACGCTGTGATGTGCGCATTGCCTGTGCATAACTGTGTGTCAGGAAAAAGACCAGCCATGCGGTGAAGATGATAAAGACGAGTCCGTTGATATTCATGAGCGACTGGATCGTTGCGGTATCGTCGACAGTCCGGAAAAGGATCCATGCCGAAAAGAGAAACCAGAGCGCACTGAAAAACGCATAGATAGCTGATATACGAAGCGGACTGAGTGAAAACAAAGAAAAATGACGTGTTTCTGGTTTTCGTCCATCCTGCATGTACATTCCCTTTCTCATCTGAAAAATGCAGCCGCAGATATTTAATACATTGGTATTTCACCAGAAAAAAGGAATTTCCAGCGGCCTGCAACCCGATCCGCTCTTCCCCTGCAAAGAGATGTGCCGGAATATCCTGCGGACCGCTCATCCCCTGTAATATAGAAAGGTATTTATAGCGAAATCTCATGAATTTGTTGCTAGGGTGCATTCGTAATGAACACGTTTTACCAAAAATTTGGGACAATTGCCCTGATATTGACTGTACTTATCGGTTTCTGCATGGTCTCCGGGTGTTCCGGCGACTCGGGATCGGCGACTCCCGCCACACCGGCTGCGACCATGGCGCCGACTGCCCGCGAGACGGGTACCGGAGGGCCCTCCGGTGCCAGTGCCGTTCACTACACCGAACTTTACCGGTTCTTCCCGACACCGACATCCAACTGGATTGCCGAAGACCCCACCGGTATGACGATGAGTGCCGCGGACGGAGAATGGAGCTTCGCCCAGAGGGAATACACGCACAAGACCAATCCCGAGATCGTCGTGGATATCGTCATCCAGGACACGGCAGGAATGGAGGTCGGGTATTTCCAGGCATGGGACTCATTTGTCACTATGGATACTCCTGAAATGTCATGGAAGCAGATCACAGTGCAGGGATATCCCGCATGGGAGTTCTATGACAAAACAGAGAACGTGTATACGCAGGTCATCGGCATCAATGATCGGTTTATCGTCTGGATTAATCTGGAAAACGGAAACCAGAACTATCTCACCGTCTTTAACACGGGCATGGATCTCAAAGGCCTTGCGGCGCTTGCCTGAGGCAGGCTCTCCTTTTTTCCCATTTTCGCCGAAAAGGCGGGATCGGCCGGCCGAATCATGATGGGCCCGCAAGATATTTTTGGGGAGGATACCTATCCACACCTATGCTTGGTGAGGAAATCTTCCAGTATGCTGCCACGTTCTTCGGATTGGTCGGTGCAGTCATCACGATATACGGCGGCTTGCAGGCATCGTTACGCATTATTCAGCGGGAAGTGCTCAGGCAGCCGCTCAAATATACCTACATACGCTTAGAATTCACCAATAAAATCGTATTCGGCCTGGAATTCTTTATCGCCTCGGACATCCTCACCACGCTGATTGCGCCGACACAGGAGGAGCTCCTGCTTCTCGGGACCGTCGTCGTCATCAGGGTCGTGCTCGGGTATTTCCTGGAAAAAGAAGCTGAAGAATTCCAGGTCGACTAAACCTCCTCACCGCCGATCGACCAGCCGTTTCGGGCGGCCCGTGACCCGGTGCAGTTCGAGGCCGCCGGGTCGTGTAACATGAAACAGGATCGCGAATGTCCCGTCGGCGTATGCACTCGCGAGAAGATCCCTCCCTGACAGGAACGACCTGAGAAAATTCTCTTCAACAATGCGGCGATCACAGGTACCGGGGTCTTCGCATTCGACGGAGACCCGCATGACGACGTCGCCTTCCGTATCTCCTCCGTACAGGAACGCCTCGTATTCCCCTGTCAGGTACTCCATGTTCTCCCGGAAAAAGACGCCTTGTTCGATGTCAACCCGGTTGACCGGTGACCCGTGAATCCATACCGTTTCGGCCTCGCGCTGGGGGGGTCCGATTTTCATGTGCGTTCTCCCGCAGGCGCACGTCTCCCGGGATACCACCACCGTCGTGTCGTCCGTATCATAGTTGATGAGAATGTTGCCCGACGTCTCCCCCTCCGGAAGCAGGGTTGTGAGAATGATGCGACCGCATTCGCCGTCACGCACAAACTGCTGCAGAGCCGGATCGTAGAGATCGATATGCACGAGGTCCTCGGGGACGTGCAGGCCGCTTCGTCGGGTGCACTCCCCGCACATAGTGCCTTCCGTACTGCCGTACGTATTGAACACCTCGCACCCCCAGCGTTCTTCAAGATAGGCACGCGACTCCCCGGCAAAACTCTCCCCCCCCACGATGAGGCGCTTTACACCCGAGGACGCCGGCTCGATTCCGTCCTTCTCGAGCCTGCGGGCAAGGCGGAGGAGCTTGAACACACTGCCGACGATGCCGGTAGGCCGGAAATTCCGGATGACCCGGGTGGGGAACGTGCACTTTCCTTCGGGGATGATCGTAAACCCGACCCGGTGGGCGGCGAGCGTCATGGTATTCGCACCCACGTTCATACCGTAACTGGCACATACCGCCACCCGGTCCCCCGGGCCGAAACCCTGCGAGACGAATGCACGGGCATACTTTTCCGCGTACCGCATCCAGTCGTCCCATGTCAGGAAAAATGCCTTGGGCGTCCCGCTTGTTCCGGATGTCTCATGAATGGTGAAGATGTCCGGGCAGGGAGCACTTTTAAACTCATATGCGGGCGTCTCCGGCGGCTGGTGTTTCCGGATCATGGCGCCGGATATCACCGGGAGTCCGAGGAGATCTTCGTGCGACCGGATATCGCGGGGGTCGATCCCGTGTTCGTCGAACCATTTCCGGTAAAACCGCGTATGGTCGACGGCATACCGGATCGTGTACCGGACCCGGTCGTCAATCAGCGCATCGAGATCTCCCCGGTCCATCGTTTCGATCGCCTGGTTGAAAAACGTCATGAGACTCTCCTGATATGAAGGTTTTCGCCCGAAATGATAATGGCATCTCCGCTTACCCGAAAAATCCCCGGCTGATATCCGCGTCCTGCGAATATCCCCGCGACTCCCAGTATCCCCGGTATCCGGGATCGTCGGAGAGTTCGATCGCGGTGACCCACTTG
Source organism: Methanomicrobiaceae archaeon (assembly GCA_016926855.1). Lineage (GTDB taxonomy): Archaea > Halobacteriota > Methanomicrobia > Methanomicrobiales > Methanomicrobiaceae > LKUD01. Next base: position 73,982 of record JAFGNT010000021.1, read on the forward strand.
ATCCACTTATATCCCCACTTATCTTCGGCAACCAGGGAAAACGGGTACCCGCGTTCCGGGGGAATAGTGACGTTGTTCATCCGGTACGCGAGAATAATGTCATTGTCCTCGATATATGACCGGGGAAACGAGGTCGAATACCCGTCGTATGCACGGAAGATAATGGTGTCGGACCGGGGATCTACGCCCGCGGGGCCGATAAGGTCTTTCACAAGCACGCCCTCCCAGAAGATTGTCGCGCTCCACCCTTCCACGCAGTCAAGCGTCAGGACTTTTCCGTACCGCGGGAATGATCCGATAATGTCGTCATACCGGTACTCGAGGGGGCGATTAACGAGCCCTTCGATGGAGAGGGAATAGGTAGTGATGGTGATATGCTGGGGGCCCCTGATGGAATTTTCCCGGAAATCACGGATCGAAGAGAGATCCTCACCCTCGTAATTCCTGATTTCTTTCGCTGACAACAGGGTGATTTCCGTCGAATCGCTGCCGGGTACCGCGAGCAGGAGGACGGCAATCAGGACACCACCGGCAATGACAATCAATGCAAGGGAAAGACGGGACGGCATCCGGATCACTTCATGGATGAACGAACAGGGACGGCGGACGTTAAAAGGGTTGTCGTGTGAAAAACCAGCGTCCGAAAAAAGGTTATTTTTCCCGGATATAATCAATAGCGTCCTGTGAGGCGGAGCGAATATCTTCGTCGGTATCGTTAAGAAGCTCTTTTAACGCCTCGATCGCGCTTGCGTCCTGTATCTCGCCGAGGGCGACAATCGCCCCCATTTTCACGCGGCGGTCAGTATCATGCAATGCCGTCGTCAGCGGATCGATGGCCTTTTTCCCGATGAGAATGAGCGCATCTGTCGCCCATAGCTGCACACGTGTTTTTTTGTCCTTAAACAGCTGGATGAGGTGCGGCACGGCCCGGGCGTCACCAATCTGCCCGAGAGCCCTGACGCAGCCTTCCCTGACCCGCCAGTCGTCGTCGTTCAGTGCTCCGATAAGGGGATACACCGCAGAATTTCCTTTCCGGACGAGGGCTTCCTCGGCAGCCTTCCGGGTCGGGCGGTCCTTCTCCTCGCGCAGATTCTCGATAAGTTCGGAGACATCTTTCGTGTCGAATGTCCGTTTATCGCCTTTTAAGAAATCAAAAAATCCCATTGAGGAAAAACCTTACCTTTTTCGTGTAATAGTAGAGTATTTTTCAGTATATATCAACATTTGCAAAGCAATTGGCCTCGGAAACCACCCCATGCAGTGCACCGGGGTGCTCCTTGCGGATCGGTGTGACGGGAATGACAGCTGACGACGATAAAGCCGGCAGACGGTACGAAAAACAGGAAAAACGCCTGAAGATTTTTATTGCACACCTGGACCATGACGAGGCGCCATACCGGTGGGGGGCTGCGGAGGCGCTCGGGCGGATGAGAGATGAGCGTGCCGTTGAACCGCTCATCGGGCGGCTGGATGACGACGACTGGCGGGTACGGCTGAAGGCCGCATGGTCGCTCGGGCAGATCGGCGATCCGCGGGCGCTGCCGCATCTCCGGCGCCTCATGAAAGACCCGCGGGAAGTCGTCGCCGATATGGCCGGCGAGGCGGTCCGCGGGATTCAGATGCGGATGCTCAGAAAGATGCAGGAAAAGGAGTGACATCTCCCCGGATCTCCAGATAGGTATATGCATTCTTCAGCCGGTATAGTCTTGTATACACACCGGTTCCGGGGCAAAATCGCTCAGGCCGGTGAAAGTACGTGGGTCCGGTGACGAATATGCTTGAACTTATCGGAATTGCCGTTCTAATCATAGTGCTTGTCGTACTGGCAGGCTGGTTTGTGAGCATCTACAACAGATTTTTCAGCCTGAAAAACTCGGGTGAAGCCACGCTCGGGCAGATCCGGGTTGCGATGAAGAAACGTCTTGATATGATTACCCAGCTGCTCGGCTCGGTGAAGAGTTATGCCGCGTTTGAGAAGGAGACACTCGTAAAAGTGACCGAAATGCGGGGGAGTGTCGGATCGGCCGGTGCGGGAGACCTCAACGAAGTCGAGGCCGCATCACGGTCAATCCTCGGCAGGCTCCTTGCCGTCGTTGAAAGCTATCCCGATCTCAAGACCTCGACTACGGTTAAAGAGCTGATGGCATCCATTCGCGAGGTCGAGGCCGAGATTGCGCGGCAGCGGTATACCTACAATAATATCGCCCAGCAGCTCAATACGATGACCGAAACCATCCCCTCGAACATCGTCGCGGGACTCATCGGGATGCAGAAGATGGAGTACCTGCAGTTCTCCGAGGAGATCGAAAAGCCGCCGGAGATTGCATTCTAGAGGAGTCCGGCTGTGAACGAAACGCGGCAGATTGTACTGCTCGTAGCCATCACCGCAGCCCTTGGCATACTCGCCGTCGCTGCCGTGGCCGTCATACCATCGCTTCTCGAAGGCGATCTGGTTGTTGACTCCTACGAGGCGGTGCTGCATGAAAACGGGACGCTCGTCGAGCGGTACACCTACGAGGTGAAGACATCCGGAACATACCGGATGCTCTACCGCACCTGGGATGCCTCCCTGGCATTTGAACCGGTGGATTCTCCGCATGTCGAATATATCGGGATGCAGGTCCCCGCCGGCGTGATCGGGTATGCGAAAGATGCACAGGGCACGGTCATACTGGAGGGTGCAGGGGACGATTCCGCCCGGGCGTTTGTCCGGGAGCGTGCCCTCGCAAACGAGGTGGGCCTCTACCGTCCCGCATACTTCGGTGCGGGAACATACACCGTGGAGTATGTGTTCCGCATCGCTCCTCCGATTGAATACGATGCCGATGCTGTGCACCTGAACCTGCAGTTCGCACGCAGCCATATCCCGTACCGCCGTGTTTCGATCACCCTTCCCGCCCGCGGTGTGGAGGCTGTCTACCCGCACCCGCCCCTGCTCACGACCACGCAGGCGGGAGATGCCATTCGTATAACAGGCAGTTCACCGCAGGACGACCTCCTCGAGATCGAACTGCTGCTCGCTCCCGGTATGCAGGACTCCCTGTACGGGTTTCCCCGTTCCGTCCCGGATGTCCGTGCACAGACGGAATCTGCCAATGCTCTTTACAGCGCCCCCTTCACCGCCGCGAGTGTCCTCGGACCGTTAGCCGTGCTGATTGTTCTTGCCCTGCCGCTCCTCCTTGCCGGGCTCTGGTACCGTTCAGGGCGGGAAGCGGACGTGACGGTGCCGGAGTTTCTCAGTTTTGTCCCGAACCCGAAACTGAAACCCTGGCAGGTTACCCTGCTCTTTCAGGGCGACGCAGGGGATTTCAGCGAAAACGGGTTTCAGGCGACACTGCTCGATCTTCACCGCCGCGGTCTGCTGCGGATCGAGGAGAAAGAGGGCGGGAAGGGCGTGATCATCACGATACCGGACAGTCACGTGATCGACGCCCCGGAGACGGATGCCTACGAACGCCGTGTCATGACATTCATCTCGAACGCCGCAACGGACGGGCGGCTTGACACCGGCGAATTCGAGGCGCTCGCCGGGGCGGCCCGCGATTCGCTGCAGACGCGGACAGAGGTGATGCGGATCCAGCAGACGCTCACGGCGCTCATGGGTACCGCCGACAGGTCGATCGTCCGCACCTACGTGGTCGAGGGACGGGAGCGGCTGCTCCCGTTCGCGTTCCTCGGCGCCATCCCCCTCGGCCTTGTCATTTTAATCCTTGTACTCGCACCGGGCACAGTGCAGATCCTTGCCGGGGCTGTAGCGCTGTATGCCGTGGTGCTCATCCAGGTCGTCATCGCCGCACTCTTCCCGACCACTCTCTTCGGCCAATGGAAAGGCGACGGGTATGCGGAAAAGCTCAGATGGGACGCATTTACGCATTTCCTCTCTGACCTTGCCCTCATCCGCCAGTACTCCCCCGACGATATGAGTATGTGGGGCGAGTGGCTCGTGTACGGCACGGCGCTCGGTGTCGGCGACAGGGTGGAGGCGGCGATGAAGGACCTCAACATCACCGTACGCGATGCGGGCGTCCCGCTCTACTCGCATATGCACCTTGCATTCGTCCCCATCATCGCCTTCGCCCCGCCGTCATCCGGCGGCGGAGGAGGATTTGGTGGGGGCGGGGGATTCGGCGGCGGAGGCGGATTCGGCGGTGGCGGTGCGGGCGGCCGCTGACTTTTCAGTCGGCTGCAGGGACGGGCAGGAATGTCTGCCCTTCACGGCCGGCGGGACGGGTACCCCCGTCCTCCTTCTGTTCGATCTCTTTAAGCATTTCAACAAGCACGGAGAAGACCGCCGCTTCGAGAGGATCGTCAAACGCATAGAACCCCTCGCTCGCGTGCTTCTTCGCCATCTCCGAAATTCGCTCCGCATATACCTGGTCCTCCTTTCTCATTGCCTTTCGTGCCCGCATCCAGCGGTCCGACGTGTTCTTCACTCCGAGCCTGATGCTCTCAAAACTTCTTCCCATGGCATGTCACCACCAGAGATGTCAGGGCGGCAGTGATAAGACCCCGGGTGCGGGTGAGGTGAAAGTAACGGCGCAGGGCCGGATACTTTATGGGCGAATCGCGACTATATGCCGGTACAATGCCACCGGACGGTTATGCGGGCAGGATTCTCGCCGTGGATCTCTCCCGGAAAACACTCTCGAACGAGCCCCTTCCTCCTGAATGGAAGGACCGCTATCTCGGCGGCCGGGGATTCGGCGTTGCAGCGGTGCGCGAACGCGTCAGGCCCGGGACGGATCCCTTCGCTCCGGAGAACGTGCTCGTTTTTGCAGCAGGCCCCCTCACGGGAAGCGGCATGCCCCTCGGTGCACGGTATGACGTGGTCACCGCATCGCCCCTCACCGGGACGCTGACATCCGCGAACAGCGGCGGGTTTTTCGGTACGGCATTAAAAAGGGCGGGGTTCGATGCCGTGATCATCTCCGGCGCCTCCGCAACCCCCCTGTACCTGTACATCGACGGACAGGCGGAACTCCGGGATGCTTCCGCGTACCACGGCATGGGAACCGGGGAGACCGCCCGGGCGATTGCCGCCGATACGGGGGAGGCGGGGATCCGGGTGGCCGCGATCGGCCCCGCCGGTGAACGACGGTGCCGGATGGCGGCGGTGATGAACGACGGGGGACGGGCCGCAGGACGGGGCGGGGTCGGCGCCGTGATGGGCGCGAAGAACGTAAAAGCGGTGGCGGTGCTGGGTACCGGCACGGTCGGGGTTGCCGACCCGGAGCGTGCCCGCGATGTCGGGAGGCAGATCCTCCGTACCCTGAAGGAGACGGGTCTCACTACCGGCAGCCTCCGGACACACGGAACTGCGGGGGTGCTGCCACGGATAAACGGGCTCGGTATCCTGCCGACCCGGAACTTCCGGGAGGGGATGTTTGAGGGTGCGGAAAACGTCTCCGGAGAGCGGATGACCGAAACGCTGCTGAAAGGCAGAAAGCCCTGCTATGCATGCAGCGTCGGGTGCGGGCGGATCACCGAATCCGGCGGTGTGTCGGGCGAGGGGCCGGAATACGAAACCATCTGGGCGCTGGGCCCGGCATGCGGCATCGACGACCTCCCGAAGATTGCAGAGGCAAACTACCTCTGCAACGAGCTCGGGCTCGATACGATCTCCACGGGATCCACCATCGCCTGTGCCATGGAGATCGCGGAAGACGGCCATATCGACACCGGTTTCCGGTTCGGGGATGCCGGGGCGCTCGGCAGGATCGTGCGGATGATCGGGTATCGCGAGGGTATCGGGGATCTCCTTGCCGAGGGCTCGTACCGCACGGCGGCTTTTGTCGGGCACCCGGACTATTCCATGAGCGTGAAGGGGCAGGAGCTCCCGGCATATGACCCGAGAGGGCTGCAGGGGCTCGGCCTGAACTATGCGACCTCCGTCCGGGGCGGGTGCCACGTCTACGGGAATATGCTGTACGCGGAGGTGATCGGCTCGCCCGTCAGACTCGACCCGTATACGACGGAGGGGAAGGCGGAATGGACGAAGGAATTCCAGGATCTCGGTGCCGCCATCGATGCGGCCGGGATCTGCATCTTTACCGAACGGGTGCTCTGGGCGCCGGAGTATGCCCTGATGGTCGCTGCCGTCACCGGACGGGAAATCGACGCGAAGGGGCTGCTCCGGACCGGCGAGCGCATCTGGAACCTCCAGAAGCTCTGGAATATCGGGGCGGGGCTGACCCGGGACGACGACACTCTTCCGGCCCGCTTCCTGACTGTTCCGCTCCGCGAGGGGCCGCCTGCCGGCGAAGTCTGGCGACGGGACGAGCTCCTCCCGGCATATTATGCGGCACGCGGGTGGGACGAACAGGGTGTGCCGAAACCGGAGACACTCCGGGCGCTGGATATTGCCTGAAAATGCGTTTTAATCGTTTCGCTTCGCCAGAAGGCGGACGAGCGATACGGTGGCGGGGTGCGGCGCCCCTGCGGGAACGGCATACCGGCTGCCGCCGAGTGCATCGATGATGGCTCGGATTGCTTCGCCTGCAGACGGGCTGTAGCCACCCTCGAGCAGGATGGCGGCAGGGAGGCGGACGGCATCCGTGAGAAGCGTTGTAAACATCCCGAAATCCCGGGGAAACAGCGCCATTCCCCCCAGCATATCATCATGCAGCGAATCCTGGCCCGCCGAGATGATCAGTGCTTCGGGGCGGTACTGCACGATCGCGGGAAGAAACACATTTGTGAATACATGCGCATAATCCGCTCCCGTTGATCCGCCCTCGAGCGGGGCGTTGATGGAATATCCCTCGCCCGGGCCGACTCCCGTCTCCCACGGCATGCCGCTCCCGGGAAATATACCGCCATGGTGCACGGAAAGGTAGAGGACGCGGTCGGTATGGTACCAGATATACTGCGTGCCGTTGCCGTGGTGGACGTCCCAGTCGACGATTGCCACCCGGTCGACCGAGGTCAGTGCGGCCGCCGCTGCGATTGAGGGGTTGTTGAAGATGCAGAATCCCATCGAGTGGTTCGGGAGGGCGTGATGGCCGGGGGGACGCATCAGCGACAGCGTGTGCGTGCCGCCGAGCGCCTGCTCCACGGCCTGGACGGCCGCTCCCGCCGCATACCGGGCAATTTCGTAGGAATCCCGGGTAATGTAGGTATCGGGGTCTAAAAACCTGACATCACCATCCGGGCAGCAGTCGCACGCGTTTTGGACGAGGGCGATGTGCCCGGGCAGGTGGACACGGCGGATCTCTTCGATCGTCGCCATCCGCGCCTCACGACGGGGAGTGCCGGCAGGCACGCCCGAACAGGCAATCGCGATGCGCTCCTGCGACTCCGGGTGTCCCGGCAGATCATGGAGGGCACAGGCGGGATGCGTGATCACCGAACATGTCATTGCAGAGCACTACAGCCTGCCGGTTCATGAACCTGCCGGTGGAAGGGAATGGTTCAGCCGATGATCCGCCGGAGAATGGGCGTTTTAACGTCCACCGCACCGGAGGGGCAGAGTTCCTGGCAGCAGAAGCACCTGATGCAGAGGCTGTAGTCGATATCGGGTATGCTGCCCTTCGAAAATGCAATGGCCCCCGGCGGGCAGTCTTCCGCACAGACACCGCACCGGACACAGCGGCCGGGATCGATCACGGGGCGGTTCGCAAGCAGACGATCCGCAATGGCGAAGAAGGCGGGGGGAATCCGGCCGAGGTCCCGCACGTCCGGGTGCCGGAAGCCGGATACCCGCACATCTTCAAGGGGGGGACCGTGGAGCGGTATCTCCTCCATGCCGCCGGGCCCGGAACCACGTTCCAGCGCACACGTGATCGTCGGCACGGAAAAAGGATCGATCCCGACGATACTGGTGGCGACGAAATCAATCGCGGGGCAGCTCCGGCCCGCAAGAACGAGGCCGATCTGACGCGGCGTTCCGGACTGGGGCCCGGTGCCTTCCATGCCGACCACCGCATCCATGACGGTCAGGTCGGGCGGAAACGTGTCATGCAGGTCGAGCAGCAGTTCCGCAAATGTGGTGACGTCCCTGCCGGCGTGCAGGTGATACTCGGCCTTGATAATGCCGGGGATATACCCGTACAGCAGTTTGACGGCGCCCGTGAACAGGGTGAACTGGTGCGTCTTGAGTTTGGGGAGGCAGATGACCGCATCCACCGCATCGAGCATCGAGGTGACGGTGAATTTCTTAAACGTCCTCGCCCGGTCGGACACCCGTTCCATGCGGGGCTCGTCGAAGTACGCCATGGTCGCCCCGGTCTCCTCGATAACATCCAGAATGCCGGTTTTTTTAAGCAGCGCCCGGTACGAGGCCGGGGTATTCCGCCCGCCCGGCGAGTCCCCGACAATCGCCTCGGCGCCGCATTCCTGCACCATGCGGATGACCGCCCTGACGATCTCCGGGTGGGTGGTCACCGCGTCCTCCGGGCGTTTCGCCGCAAGCAGGTTGATCTTCAGGAGAATACGGCTCCCTTCCCGCGCTACGGATGCGATTCCGCCGAAGGGGACTAGGCTTTCTTCAATCGCCTGCCTGACGATCGCGGGGTCATACGAATCGCACCGGGCAATGGCGACGTCATAGGGCACGGGCATACAGGGGTATCGGCATACCGCGTAAAAAAGGTGTTTCCCGGTCACCCGGACGGGACGACGACCGGGTGGCCGTGAAAGGTCTCGATGGAGACGGGCACGCCGTACACCTCCTCAATATCGGCCGGCGTGACGTCGTCGCGTGATTTTGCCGCATATATCGTGCCGTTTTTCAGGAATATGCAGGTGTCGGCAAACCGGAGCGCGAGGTTGAGGTCGTGCATGGTCATCACGGCGGAGACGGGGTGCCCCCGCACCACCTCGCGGATCAGGCGGAGAATCTCCATCTGGTTCCTGAGGTCAAGGCTGCTCGTCGGTTCGTCGAGAAGCATGACCCTCGGCTCCTGCACGACCGCCCGGGCGATGCTCACCTTCTGCAGTTCGCCGCCGCTCAGTTCGTCGATATACCGGAGGGAAAGCGCCTCCATGTCAAACCGGCGGAGTGCCGCTTCGACGAGCCTGATGTCATGGTCGGATGCATTCCACGTGATATGCGGTTTTCTGCCCAGCAGCACCGCGTCAAATGCCGTGAGCCGGCCGGTTTCGCACCGCTGGGGAACATACCCGATCTTTTTTGCGATCTCGGGCTGTCCGAGCCGCATGATGTCCTCCGTATCGACGAGCACCGTTCCCGCCTTCGGGCGGAGGATGCCATTCATGCATTTGAGAAGCGTTGTCTTGCCGACACCGTTCGGGCCCAGTATCGCAAGCACTTCGTGCTGGGAGACCCGGAACCCGATGTCCCGGATCACGTCACGGCTCTGGTACCGGAATACCACGCCGTTCACATCGAGCATCATCGCCGGTACCCCCGCAGAAGCAGCCAGATAAAGACCGGTGCACCTAAGAACGCGGTGAGAATCGCCACCGGAAGGATATGGGGGGCAAGCATCAGCCGTGCCGCCGTGTCGGAGGCAAGGAGCAGCACGCCGCCCGCGATGCACGACCCGGGGATCAGGAACCGGTGATCGTCGCCGATGACCCTGCGCACCATGTGGGGGCAGACGAGGCCCACGAACCCGATAATCCCGAGGAATGCAATCGTGATCGCAGTGATCAGTGATGCGACAAGCATCCCGAAGAGGCGGACCCTCTCCACGCGGACACCGAGCCCCTTTGCCGTTTCGTCACCGGCATCGATCGCGTTGTAGTTCCAGCGGTGGCAGGTGAAGTAGAGGATTGCCGCGAGGGTGACCACGGACAGGAGCCCGAGTTCGCTCCAGTCAGCCCGTCCGACATCGCCGAACGTCCAGAAGACAACCGCGGCGAGCTGGACGTCATCGGCAAAATACTGGAGAAACATCGTTCCGGCGGTGAACAGCGATCCGATGGCGACACCGGCGAGCACCATCACTTCCGGTGACGCACCGCGGATGTTTGCAATCAGCAGGATGATGCCGGTTGCGATCATGCAGAAAAGAAACGCTACGATGGTCGTGATATAGGGATTGTCGAGCACGACGGCATCGGCACCCGTACTGTGCATGGTTCCGGTGCCGAGGACGATGACCGAGAACGCCGCCCCGAATGCCGCCGCATGCGATATCCCGAGAGTAAACGGGGACCCGAGCGGGTTCCTGAGGATCGACTGCATCGCGGCGCCGGACACGGCAAGCCCCGCTCCCGCAACCACGGCGGTGAGCGCCTGCGGCAGCCGTATGTTCCAGACGATTACCTGCCACTGCGGCAGTGTTTCGAAGCCTACCAGGGCACGGACAACATCGTCGACGGGTATCCTGCAGGCGCCGACCGATATCGATACGACAAGCAGCAGGAGCAGGAGCAGCATCCCCGCAATACACCACGAGATCTTCCTCGCGGTATATTCCCGGTATGCCTTCGGAATTTCACCGTCTGCCAGATGCACTGTTTATCACGTCCCGGGTTCCGGCAGGATATGCCAAAACGGTGTATGCCTGTGAATACTGCATGTCACTCGTGTTTCCTTCCTTATGCGGAGAGAGAGAGGCGGGTGAAGACATACCCGCCGAATAACTCGTTCATTTCGGAGAACACCGGTTCTCCGACGAGGAATGTATAGATCTCATCGGCCTCGGCCGCGGGATCCACATCGGCAAACCTGTCGGGATAGAGCACCGTCCCGATGTAATAGGCATCCGCGATGATTGAGCCGTGGTTCTGGGTGTACCAGTTGTACGGGAGCACGCCGTAGACCTCCCCCGACTTCACGGCCGTGAGCCCGAGGTAGGCCGGATCGGTGCCCAGCTCGTCGATTGCAGAGGGATCGGTCTGCAGGGTGGAGAGGTCCACGAAGAGGATGCCGGGGTCCCATTCGACAATCTTTTCCTTCGCGACATCCGCATGGGTGGTCCCTGCTTCGGCGGCAGCGTTGTTCGCGTTTACAGAGAGGAACGGGGGATAGAGCGGTTCGGTTGACTGGAACCCGTGCGGCCCCTGGTATGCGATGCCGCCGATATAGACGGTTTTCTTCCGGTCGGCAGGTATGTCTGCGGTTCGCGTGTCGAGATCGGCGATCCGGTCATCGAAGAATGCAATGACGGCTTCGCCACGCTCCTCCGCATCAAGCACCGTTGCCATCAGCCGGAGCGAGGCGTACATGTCGTCACGGTACGTCCCGAGATCGCCGTATCCGAGCGCTACGACCGGCACTCCGGTCTTTGCAGAGAGTTCGTCCGCGTCATCGGCCGAATCCACGTATGTCTTGAAGATGACATCCGGCGCCAGAACGGCAATCTTTTCCGGGTCATCGGCGCCGCGGAATTCGCCGATCATGGGAAGAGAGCGGAACTGCGGGTTCGCAAGGGAATACGGGCGGGCGTCAAAGATGGTTTCCCGGAGTTCGATGTCATCAACGCCCACAATGCGGTCCTGCTCCTGCAGGTACGTGAGGTACCGCAGGCATCCCGCACCCGAACAGACAACCGATGCGGGATCTTTCGGCACCGTGACCGTCCGCCCGAGCGAATCGGTAATTGTTATCATCTCTCCGCCGTCCTGTGATGAAACCGGTGCGATACCGGCACCGGTGCAGCCGCAGGCGGCGATTATCGCCACGATGAGCAGCATTGCTCCAGGTCCATAAATACTGCTACTTCTCATGATAATCACATCAATAGACACAGAATGTTTCAATAATATTAAGAAATTTCTATTTCGTATGAATTATTGTTACAAGAATACATTTTATATATCATGAATAAAAAATGTTTTTTTATTGTTGCTACGGCACCGTTCCTCACACCGCCACGGACACCAGAACCATTAACAGCCCGGTGTGCAAAAAGAAATTCATGCAGAGTGAGGTGAAATGGGGAATCGGACTGATCATCTTCGGGGTTCTTCTCATCCCTGTTCTTCAGGCCGCATACTCTGTCCCGCTCGTTGCCACCCTGTACATCACCGTCCCCCTCATCGTGATAGGAATCGCCCTGATTGCGTTTAGGGGGCGTGAAGCGATGATAGAAGGGATTTTGGAGGAAACGCAATGATTCTGACCACAACCAGTGAAATACCCGGAAAAGAGATGGAAATACTCGGTGTCGTCTTCGGAAATACCGTCCGGTCAAAGCATATCGGCAAAGACATCATGTCCGGGCTGAAGAGTGTCATCGGCGGAGAGCTGCAGGAATACACCGAAATGCTCTCCGATTCGCGGCAGGAGGCCCTGAACAGGATGGTGAACGAGGCACAGCGGCTTAATGCGGACGCGGTCGTCACCGTACGGTTCACGACAGCGGCAACCATGGCCGGGGCGGCGGAGCTGCTTGCGTACGGCACCGCCGTCAGGCTTGTGTGACGGGCGGCATCTGCGTCTCCGCGGGGGCAATCTCGAGGAGCGCCACCCGAGTATCGCCTGTGCCGGAACCATTGTTAACATCGGTCAGGTTTCCGGAAAAGACAACATAAAATCCTTCTTTTTGATATTCCGGATCGAGATGATCGGGGAGGTAAACAGTGCCGTCGTCACCGAGAATTCCATATCCTCCGTCCCCGACAGCGACAACACGGCCGAATTCCGTGACCGTTCCCTCATATATCGAGTCGTTCAGAGCCCGTGCACGGGGATCGGCGGGCCGGATTGTGATGAGATCCACGGGGAGGCCCCACTGCCCGATTTCTATCCTGTCCGTCCGCACTTTCGCGGCAAAGATCACCCGCACGCCCGGCGCACGGTACGGATCATCGAGGTTCAGGGGGCGGTACCGTGCTCCCCCTTCGGTGACGATGCCGTAAAAACCGCCGTCCTCCGGAACAAACGTGATAGTCCCCGTTCCGGAGAGCACCTGCTCCGGTGTTCCGATGCCCGTCATGCACCCGCACACCCCGATCAGCGCCGCCAGTGCGAGGAGGCAGCAAAGAACCCTCCCTGCAGGTGTCGCCTCTCTCGCTTCCGTTACAGGTCCGGCCACAATCATCACTTCTTCGCGACTTTTCGTGCGATTTTCACGGCGATTCCTCCGCCCGGCACGATGAGATCGACGACATCCGCACCGAGATCGAAGAGGTCGTGGTGGGAAATGACCTCGTGCATTTTCTGCTTCAGCGTCACGCCGCCGTGCCGGACATCCAGGGTGACCGCATCAAGCTCGAGCGTTGCGGTCTTCTGTTTCGAGGGCCAGGCATACTCGAACGCGTATACGGGGCGGAAATAGAGATGCAGGGTGTCAACCGTGATCTCCTCGACCGCAATATGATCCGCCTCAACGGGACGAAGCATCTCTGCAACGATTGTGCGGGTCAGGGTCGACGCCTTCACCTTTGCCGGAACGACGATGACATCATCGTTTTCCAGCTCTTCGGGCCCGGAAATCCCTGTAATGGGGCTGGTGATATGACGGGCGAAGGAGCGCTGGTCACCGGTCACGGCATCCACGAACGCCGCGACCGACAGTCTCTCGACACAGTGCTCAAGGCCCTGCAGTGCGAGTTTCCCGGACCGGGGGTGATACTCCCGTTCATCGATGACGACCGACTGCACGGCCGGACTCATCTCGAGAGTATACCTCCGCTGCCGCTCGTATTCGATATGGGTGCTGTAGTGGAGGTGCCAGAAGGGTTCGTACCGTTTTTCTACATACCGGAGGTTCGTTTCGTCTTTCCGCGAGAGGATACGGAGTTTGTCCAGGGTCCCGAATGCCTGGCCTTTCAGCTCCTCCGCCTTTTTTTTCGCCCGCTCCATCCCGACCAGATCATCAAGCGCAAATATTTTCTGGTCACCAACGTTTATGTCCACACGACACAATAGGCACGGTCAGGGAAAAGGATAGCGACACGTTAGCTCTTCGGTCCCCTGCCCGACACGAGAAACACCATCAGGAGGATAAATGTCCGGCCCGAACGATATATACGCCGAATCGCTTGCCCTTCACGAGCAGCACCGGGGAAAACTTGAGGTGCGGTCAAAGGTCCCGATCCACACGCGCCATGACCTGAGCCTCGCCTATACGCCGGGCGTGGCCGAAGTTTCCCGAAAGATTGCCGAAGAACCGGATCAGGCGTTTCGTTACACACTCAAGGGAAATTCGGTTGCCGTGATCAGCGACGGGTCGGCAGTGCTCGGGCTCGGCAATATCGGCGGGTACGGCGCCATCCCGGTCATGGAAGGAAAGGCAATCCTTTTTAAGGAATTCGCCGGCATCGACGCATTTCCGATCTGTTTCCATTCACAGGAAGGGGACCTTGTCGAACAGATTAAAAACATCGCACCTGTTTTCGGGGGTATCAACCTCGAGGACATCGCGGCGCCCCGGTGCTTTACGATCGAGGAGGAGCTGCAGGATATCGGCATCCCGGTCATGCATGACGACCAGCACGGGACCGCCGTCGTGGTGCTCGCCGCCCTGATCAACGCCTGCAGGGCGACGGGAAAGGATTTCACCCATCTCAGGATTGCTGTCAGCGGTGCCGGTGCAGCAGGATATGCCATCGCCCGATTGCTGAAATGCCTTGGAATCAGAAACAGGGCATGCATCATGGTCGGAGACCTCATCGTCTGCGACAGGAAGGGCATCATCTGCAAAGGACGCGACGACCTCTTCGAAAACTACCACAAGTACATCCTCGCCCACGAGACAAACACCGGGTACCGGACCGGAACCCTTGCCGATGCCCTTCGGGATGCGGACGTCTTCATCGGGGTATCCGCCCCGGGGCTCGTCACCCGTGAGATGGTGCACACGATGGCCCCGGACCCGATCGTTCTCTCTCTCGCAAACCCCGTTCCTGAGATCATGCCGGAAGAGGCGCACGCAGGCGGGGCGGCGGTGGTCGGCACCGGGCGGAGCGATTACCCGAACCAGATCAACAACGTCCTTGCCTTTCCGGGAATCTTCCGGGGGGCCCTTGATGCGGGCGCTTCCCGCATCACCGATGAGATGAAGCTCGCTGCCGCCCACGCCCTCGCCGACTACGTGAAAAAACCGACCCGGTCCCGCATCCTCCCGAACGTGCTGGACAAGGGGGTCACGAGGGCGGTCGCCGAAGCGGTGCGGGCCGAGGCGGTGGCATGCGGCTGCGCCCGGTTCGTTGCCTGATACCTCCGTCCCGTCCGGCGGCAATACTTTTTTAAGGTTTCTCCCTCCCATGTCCCCCTATGGCAGAACCCGGATCCCGGAAAACCGGTGATCGCGGGACGGGAGGTTGATATGGCGAAATGGAAATGCAGCGTCTGCGGCTACGTGTATGATGAGGAGCGGGGCGAACCGGCGACGAAAACCCCTCAGAACACCCGGTTCGGGGACCTGCCGGACGACTGGAAATGCCCCGTCTGCGGGGCGGACACGAGCGCTTTCGAACAGCTCCCCGAAGGAGCGGCACCCGGGCCGGCACGGGCCGTGACGAAATGGAAATGCAGTGTCTGCGGGTATCTCTATGACGAGGAGGCCGGCGAGCCGGCGACGGACACTTCCCCGCACACGCGGTTCGGGGACCTGCCTGACGACTGGAAATGTCCTGTCTGCGGCTCGGGAAAGAATGTCTTCGAACCGGTGCTCGGGGAAGCGATGCACGAGACCGCGGATACGACGGTCTCCGACGTGCTGATCGCGGAGATGGAGGCATGGGGGATCTCCCTGATCTTCGGGCTGCCGGGAACGTCATCCCTCGGGCTTGTCGATGCTGTCCGGAAGAACCCTGCCATGCGGTACATCGTGGTCAGGCACGAAGAGAATGCGGCCATGGCGGCGTCCGCATACCACAAGCTCACCGGCAAAATCGCCGCCTGCCTCACGATTGCGGGGCCCGGTGCGACGAACCTTGCGACCGGCCTCTATGATGCGAAGGAGGATCACGCATCGGTGCTCTCGATCAACGGACAGGTCGCCACCCAGTACACCGGGCCGGGCGGCATCCAGGAGATCGACCAGGACGCCTTTTTCCGGCCTGTTACCGTCTACAACAACACGATCTACGACCGGAAGATGGCGGTCCTGCTGCTGACGAAAGCGCTGAAATATGCCACTCTCCACGAGGGCGTCGCCCAGCTGTCGGTCCCGAACGACATTCAGAAATTGCCCCTCAGCGCACCCCACAGCTCCCGTGAAACATGCATCCGTGGCTTACCTATCGTTCCCGCAGGGCACGACCTCCGGGCTGCGGCGGATGCGATCAACGCCGCACACCGTCCGGTAATCCTCGCCGGATGGGGGGCGCACCAGGCGGCGGATGACGTCGTCCGCCTCGCAACCACCCTTCAGGCACCCATCGTCACGACATTCCGCTCCAAGGGAATCCTCCCCGATACGCATGAATGGCTCATCGGAATCCTCGGGTCGGTCGGGTCGCCGCATGCGCGAAAACTGGTCACCGAATCCGACCTCCTGATCACACTCGGTGTCGGCTTTTCAAAATTCACCAATGTCCCGCTCGATAAGAAAATGGTGCAGGTCGACACAAATCCCGTGAAACTCGGAAAGAACGCCGATAGCATTCCGCTGTGGGGCAACTGCGTGCACCTGCTCCCGCTCCTTATCCCGCTCCTGAAAGCGCGGCCCAAGGACGGCATGACGGACCGTATCGCCGCAATGAAAGACGAGTGGAGGGCACTCCTCGACCGCGAGGCGGACGCAGACGCGGTTCCGATCCGCCCGCCCTATATCATGAAAGTGCTCTCGGGCCTGATCCCCGATGATGCGGTCATCGCACTGGACGTGGGCGAAAACCAGTGGTGGTTCGGGCGCAATTTCCTGATGAAGCACCAGCGGTTCGCCATGTCCGGCTACCTCGGCACGATGGGATTCGGCCTCCCTGCCGCAATCGCGGCAAAATGCGCGTATCCCGACAAAACCGTCTTCTGCATCACGGGAGACGGCGGGTTTGCCATGGCGATGGCCGATTTCGTGACCGCCGTCAAGTATGACCTCCCGATGGTGGTCGTGGTGCTCTCGAACCGGCAGCTCGGCATGATCCGGGTGGAGCAGATGATGGAGCAGTACGAGAACTACGCGACCGATCTCCTGAATCCCGATTTCGCCGCCTATGCCGACGCGTGCGGGGGGGTGGGCATCCGGGTGGAACGGCCCGGCGACCTCGGGCCCGCGATCGAGCGGGCGATGGCACTGAACCGTCCCGTCATCGTCGATGTTCTCACGGACCCGGACCGGTTCGGCACCAGAGGGGAGTGACCGTATGCCGGACCCGGTCGTTCATACCCATGATGTCTGCATCATCGGCGGGGGCCTTGCGGGCCTTCGTGCCGCTCTCGCGTGCTCGACGGCCGGGCTCGATACCGCCGTTATCTCAAAAGTCCACCCGCTCCGGTCCCATTCGGTCGCTGCACAGGGCGGGATCAACGCGGCGCTCGGGAATGCGGAAGGAGCGGAGCACGATGACTGGGAAGCACACGCATTCGACACCGTCAAGGGCTCAGATTACCTCGCCGATCAGGATGCGGTGGCACGGTTGTGCCGCGATGCGCCCGCGGCTGTGATCGAACTCGAGCACATGGGGACTGTCTTTTCCCGGCGTGATGACGGCAGAATTGCCCAGCGGCCGTTCGGGGGTGCCGGGGTCCCGCGTACCTGCTATGCGGCGGACCGGACCGGCCACAATCTCCTGCACACCCTCTATGAGCAGGTGACCGCCCGGGGCACCCGGGTTTACGAGGAATATTTCGTCACGTCGCTCGTGCGAAACGGCGGCCGGTGCACGGGGTGTACGGCAATCGCGATACCTTCCGGGGAGCTGCACGGCTTTTCGGCACCCGCCGTCCTGCTCGCAACCGGCGGATTCGGGCGGATCTTTTCGCGGTCCACGAACGCTCTCATCAACACGGGCGACGGCGGAGCGCTCGCACTCCGTGCCGGGGTGCCGCTGAAGGACATGGAGTTTGTGCAGTTTCACCCGACATCGCTCTTCGGCACGAACATTCTTATTACCGAGGGCGCCCGGGGCGAGGGAGCGATCCTGAAAAACCGCGGCGGAGAGCGGTTCATGGAACGGTACGCCCCGGCATCCGTGGACCTCGCGCCGAGGGACGTGGTTGCGAGGGCGATCGAGACGGAGATTTCCGCAGGGCGGGGATTTCCCGGGGGATTCGTCCATCTCGATCTCACGCACCTCGGGGCAGAAAAGATCATGGAGCGGCTGCCGGGGATCCGGCAGATCGCCATGGACTTCGCCGGTGTTGACCCCATCCTCGAACCCGTTCCCGTGCAGCCCGCCCAGCACTACTCGATGGGGGGCATCGACGTGGACATCGATGGCTCCACCCGTCTTCCCGGCCTCTACGCAGCCGGTGAATGCGCCTGTGTGAGCGTACACGGCGCAAACCGCCTCGGCGGCAACTCTCTTCTGGAGACGGTCGTCTTCGGGAGGCTCGTCGCGAATACGATGATCGCGGATCTCCCGTCCCTCCCGCCACCGGACGGGGCGCTTGTCAGAGAAGCGGTCCGTGCCGAAAAGTCACGCATCGACGCTATCCTCGCTCGAAACGGGGATGAACGGGCTCCGGCAATCCTCCGTGACATGAAAGCGGCGATGTTTGAGCACTTCGGCATTTTCCGCGACGAAACGACGATGCGTGAGGGTCTTGCCGCTATTACCGCCCTGCAGGAGCGGTGCCGGCGGGCATCCGTCGGCAACAAAGGCACTGTCTTTAACCAGGCGCTGCACCGGCTGCTCGAGCTCGAAGGGATGCTCCTGCTCGCCGAAGCGGTGGCACGCGGGGCGATGTTCCGGAAGGAAAGCCGCGGGTCCCATACCCGGACCGATTTCCCGGATCGAAATGACACGGAGTTCCTCGTCCACACCCTCGCGTCACTTGACGACGGAAAGATGGCAATCACGCAATCTCCGGTCACACTCGGGATGTTCGAACCCCGGGAGCGTGTATATTAAAATGATTCTCAGGATATTCCGCTACGACCCCGCCACAGGCACTCCGCGGTATGATGACTTTGAGATCGATCCGGATCCCGGGATGACCGTCCTTGCAGCCCTTTTTGCCGTGCAGGAGCAGTATGACGATTCCCTCGCGTTCCGCTACTCGTGCCGGGGTGCCGTCTGCGGCACCTGCGCCGTGCTCGTGAACAAGGTCCCGCGTCTTGCCTGCCGGACACAGGTGCAGGCGCTCCTCGACGGAACGGATGAGATGACGCTTGTCCCCTCCCCCGGCAGTGCAGAGACGCACCCGTTCGACCCTGCCCGGGAGATCCTCATCGAGCCGCTTCCCCACCTGCCCGTCATCCGCGACCTCGTCGTTGATTGGGACGAGTTTTTCGAAAAATACCGTGCTCTCGGCCCTGTCTTTCGCCCGAAGGACTCCCCGCCGGAGAACGAGCGACTGATGGAGCCCGGGGCGGTGCACGCGCTCGAGGCCTATACGAACTGCATTCTCTGCGCCGCCTGCTACGGCGCCTGCCCGGTGGACGGGAAAGATCCCGCGTATTCCGGGCCGGCGGCCCTCGCGAAGCTGTACCGGTTCCACAGTGATCCCCGCGAGGCGCGGGACGGGAGCCGGCTCGCCGCCGCAGACAGTCCCGAGGGCTGGTGGGCGTGCGAATTCCATACCAACTGCCGCCGGGTATGCCCGAAGGGTGTCCCGCCGGACATCGCAATCGGTAAAGCACGGCAGGAACTGCAGAGGGGTGGCAGAAAGCCGTCCGGTCCGGGGAGGCCCTGATGCCGCGGTCGGAGAGGGATTCCCTCGGCACCCGTGAGGTGCCGGAGGATGTCTACTGGGGCATCCAGACGCTGCGGGCGATTGAGAATTTCCCGGTGAGCGGACGGCGGGAACGGCCCGAACTGGTGCGTGCCTATGCGCTCCTCAAGCAGGCGGCGGCGCAGGCGAATACCTCCCTCGGCGAGCTCGACCCGGTCCGGGCGGAGGCGATCGTAACTGCGGCGGAGGAGTGCGCCACCGGCAGATTTGCGGACCAGTTCCCGGTCGATATCTTCCAGGCCGGTGCGGGCACGTCGTTTCACATGAACGTCAACGAGGTGATTGCCAACCGGGCGCTTGAGATCCTCGGGCACCCCCGGGGCGAATACACGTTTCTCAGCCCCAACGACCACGTCAACCGCGCCCAGTCGACGAACGACACCTTCCCGACGGCATCGCATATCGCCGCACTCTTCGCGGCCGACACTCTGCTCGAAGCGCTCGCCGTCCTTGCAGCGTCGTTCAGGGCGAAAGGGGAAGCATTCATCCGTCTCCCGAAGTCGGGGCGCACCCACCTGACGGACGCCCTTCCTCTCACCCTCGGAAACGAATTCTATGCCTACGCCGTGGCTGTCGAACGGGCGGCCGGACGCCTCAGGGAGCGCCGGGACGATCTCCTCGAGGTGCCGATCGGGGGGACTGCCACCGGCACCGGTGCGAATGCCCATCCCCGGTTTCGTGAAAAGGTGCTGGCAGAGCTTACCGGTATCACCGCCCTCCCGTTCGTTCCCGCACGCGACAGCTTCGAAGGGCTCCAGAGCCGGGCCCAGCTCGCAGCATTTTCGGGAGCCCAGAGAGAACTCGCTCTCGAACTGATCCGGATCGCAAACGACCTCCGCCTGCTCTCCTCCGGCCCCACGACCGGCCTTGCCGAGATCACGCTGCCCGCCGTGCAGCCCGGCTCCTCGATCATGGCGGGGAAAGTGAACCCCGTAATGGCCGAATGCCTGAATATGGTCTGTTTTCAGGTCATCGGAAACGACACCGCCGTCATGATGGCGGCGACTGCAGGGCAGATCGACCTCAACGTGATGACGCCCGTCATGATCGCAAATATACTCGATTCCTGCTCCCTGCTCTCGGCATTCCTCCCGGTCTTTGCCGCCCGCTGTATCGACGGCATCACCGCCGACGAGACGCGGCTCCGGGAGTACGTTGTAAAAAATCCCATCCTCTCCACCCTGATCGCCCCCGCAATCGGGTACCTGAAGGCGGCGGAGATCGCGAAGATGGCGTTTGACGAAGGCACGACGGTGCGTGAGATTGCAATCAGGGAGGGGCTCCTGTCGCCAGAGGAGGCGGACCGGCTTCTCGACCCTGTCCGTGCGTCGGAGAGCCTGTACCCCCCTCCGGACCCGCCGGAGGCCTGAACGGTCCGGGGCGTCACCTTGAAGTACCCCGGTACCCATACACCCCGTGAGAATCATGCCGCCGACGATACAGGACTCCGTGCCGGATTCCGGGGAATGGGAAAAACGCGGCGATGCCCTGCTTGAGAAAGGTAAGTACACGGAAGCGATCGAGGCCTACCGGCAGATCCGGGCCACGGATCCGGAATATCTCGCCGCCTGCAACCGCATCGGCAACGCACTCGCACAGCTCGGCCGCGAAGAGGAGGCGCTTGCCGAATTCAAAAAAATTATCGAACTCCGGCCGGACAATCCGTTGCTTGCCGATGTCGCACTGAATAATGCCGTCCACGTGCTCAGGAACCTCGGGCGGGAGAACGAGGCGCTTGCCCTGTTCCGGAGGGTGCTCGACGAAGAGCCGGATAACGCCATGGCGCTCACCAACATGGGCAACCTGCTCTCCGACCTCAGCGGGAGGAGGAAGCGCTCGCGGCATACGATAAAGCGCTTGCCGTCGAGCCGGACAACGCAGCAGTATATGCCAACAAAGGGTATGTGCTCTCACTCCTCGACCGCCCGGCTGAGGCTCTTGCCACGTACCGCGAGGCGCTCAGGCAGGATCCGGCAAACACACGTGTCCTGAACAATACCGGCAACCTGCTCTCGGATCTCGGGCTCTGGGAGGAAGCCGTCGAGCACTACGACCGGGCGCTCGAGCACGAACCGGACACAGCAGGCATCCTCTACAACAAGGCAAATGCGCTTGCCGCACTCGGCCGGCAGGAGGGGGCGGCCGAAGCCTACCGTCATGCCCACGCTGCCGATCCGAAGAATGTCTACATCCTGAACAACCTCGCCTGCACGCTCCGGGAGCTGGGGCGTTTCGACGAGGCACGGGATGCATACGAGAAAGCCCTCGCCCTCTCCCCCGACGATCCCGTGCTCCGGGCCGGCAGGAATGACATGCGCCGGATTACCGGGAAATAGGGAAAGACCAACACCCCGGTTTCCGGCGACGAAAGCGAGCTCTTCGGGCCGGTCTTCGCTGGATGCATTCGGCGGGGAAGCGGGGCAGGCAGCATTTCTTTCACGGGCGGCGGGAGATCTGACACGGGACCGCGGTGTGGACCTCCGCCTCGATCATCGTCCGTCCCTGCCACCCACCGCGAGCTCATCCGTGAAGGCCTCGAGATAACGGACAAGTACCTCGTGCCGCTCCTGTGCCATGCGGCGGGCGCTCGCGGTATACAGCCGGTCCCGGAGCAGGAGCAGCTTGTCCGTAATGTGGTCGGCGGCGTCCGCCATGTCACCGCCGCGCTCCCCGGCCTGCATAAACGTCCGGGCAATCCCGACGGCCCCCATGGCATCCAGTTTGTCCGCGTCGGAGAGTATCCGTGCCTCACGGGTCTCCGGTATCGTCGCCGACCGGAACCGGTGCGTCCGGATGGCGTGGACAATCGCCGGGATGAGCGCATCGTCGTATTCTACCGACCGGAGATAGCGCTCGGCAATCCGGGCTCCTTCCTCCTCGTGCGGGATCCCGGTTTCTTCCTCAAAGGGCCGGGAGATATCGTGAAACAGCGCTGCGGGGAGCAGGATACGCATGTCTGCCTTCTCACCGTCGCCCAGCCGTTCACAGAGGCGCGTGACCCGGAGGACATGGTCGAATCCGTGGGACCCCGACCCCTGAAACGCCGATTGCACGTATATGGTCATTGCAGCAAACTGGTCTTCCATGGAATCACGTCGTCTTAGTATTAGTGTGAATACATCGATAAAAACCTGTTTCCGGCATCTCCGCCCGAGTCCTATTTCACCCCGGCAAAGGCCTCCTTTACCAGTTGTTCCTGTTTTTTTGTCAGTTTTTCGGGAATCTTTACCACCACTCTGACGAGCAGGTCGCTCCGGTTGTCGGAATTCAGGTACGGCATCCCCTGTCCCCTGAGGCGGAAGAGGGTGTGGCTCTGGCTCCCCGGCGGTATCGTTAAGGAGGCCGTTCCCGTGATCGTCGGCACGGTGATCTCGCCGCCAAGAAGCGCGGTGCCGAGCCCGATAACCGTCGTGCTATAGAGATCATCACCGTGCCGCTCAAATACCGGGTGCTTCCGGATATGGATGACGAGGTACAGGTCACCCGGGGAACCCCCGTTGCTTCCCGGCTCACCCTCACCGGCAATTCGCAGGAACCGGCCGTCTTCCACACCGCGGGGGATGGATACGTCAATGCGTCTCGTTTTTCGTATCGATCCTCTCCCGTGGCAGGTCTCACAGGGCTTTCCGATGATCTTTCCCCGCCCCCCGCAGTCGGGGCAGGGAGCGATCGTCATCACCTGCCGCTGGCCACTCCGCTGCACCTGCCGGACCTCACCGGTCCCCTTGCAGGTGGGGCAGTCCCGCATAAAACCGGGCTGTCCGCCGGTGCCGTGGCAGGTACCGCACTCATAAAAATGGGGAACTTCAAGCGTGTTTTTCGTACCATAGAATGCGTCGGTGAGAGAGATTTCGATATCATATCGGAGATCAGCGCCGGCCCGGCTTCGTTGTCTCCCGGAACCGGTGGAAAATACATCAAAGATGTCGCCCAACCCGAAGTCGCGGAAGAGATCGTCGTAACTGGGGGTCTGGTACCCGCTGAAGTCCCCGGGTTTGAACGCCGCATGTCCCACCTGATCGTACTCGGCCTTTTTCTGCGGGTCGCTCAGTACCTGGTAGGCAACATTGATCTCCTTGAACTTTTCCTCTGCTGCTGTGCTCCCTTTGTTAAGGTCCGGGTGATACTTTCGTGCAAGCTGCCGGAATGCCTTTTTTATGTCATCCTGTGACGCCTCACGGGTGACGCCCAGCGTTTCGTAATAATCCTTTTTTTCCATCGGTCTCAAAAAAATGGTTATTTCTCGTCATGAACCCTGAAGTCGGCATCCACGACATCCTCATCGCCTTTCCGGCTCTCCCGCTCCGGCTGCTCTCCGCCTTCCGGACCCCCCTCGCGGCCCGCAGCTCCCTGCGCCTGCTGCCGGGCGGCTTCCTGGTAGATGGCAGTGCCCACCTCGCCGAGCACTTTCTGGAGTTTTTCGGTCTCTGCCCTGATTGCAGCGGTATCCTTTCCTTCCAGTGCCGCCTTCACCGCCGTGATCGCCGCATTCACCCTGTCGGTCAGTTCGGTGGAGAGTTTTCCGGAAATTTCGACGAGTGTCTTTTCCGCAGTATACACGAGCGAGTCGGCAGTGTTCCGGGCCTCGACCTCTTCTTTTCGTATGCGATCCTGCTCCTCGAACTGTTCCGCCTCGCCGACCATCTTTTTGACATCGGAGTCAGCCAGTTTTGTCGAGGCGGTGATGGTCATCTTCTGCTCTTTCCCTGTCCCGAGGTCCTTTGCGGAGACGTTGAGGATGCCTGACGAATCGATATCAAAGGAGACCTCTATCTGGGGGACACCCCGCGGTGCCGACGGAATGCCGACGAGGTTGAACTGCCCGAGGCTGACGTTGTCGGCTGCCATGGGCCGTTCGCCCTGGAGCACATGGACCGTGACCGATGTCTGGAAGTCGGCGGCGGTGGAAAATATCTGGCTTTTTTTCGTGGGAACCGTTGTATTCCTCTCGATCAGCGGGGTCCTCACGCCGCCGAGGGTCTCGATTCCCAGGGTCAGGGGCGTCACGTCGAGCAGCACCATGTCGGTGATCTCGCCGCCGAGAATCGCACCCTGGATCGCTGCTCCCATGGCAACGCATTCCATCGGGTCAATTCCCCGCTCCACCTTCTTCCCGATGTGATCCTCGATAAATTTCTGGACGGCGGGCATCCTCGTCGGCCCGCCGACAAGGATCACTTTCTGAATATCATCCTGTTTGAGGCCGGCATCCTTGAGTGCCTGTTCGAAAGGATGGATGCAGCGTTTGATGATCGGTTCGATCAGCTGCTCGAGTTTAGCCCGGCTCAGCTTCATGGAGAGGTGTTTGGGGCCTGCCTGCGTGGCGGTGATATAGGGGAGGTTGATTTCGGTTTCAAGAACGGTCGAGAGCTCGATCTTTGCCTTTTCAGCCGCTTCTTTGACCCGGTTGATGGCCATTTTATCGTTTCGAATATCTATCCCCTCGAGTTTCAGGAACTCGGCTGCAATCCATTCGAACACCGCAGTGTCCATGTCAGTGCCGCCCAGCTGGGTATCGCCGGAGGTGGCAAGCACGTTGAATGTTCCGTCCCCGAATTCCATGATGGTCACGTCGAGGGTCCCGCCGCCCAGGTCAAAGACCAGGATCTTATACTCGCCGCCGCGGTCGAGGCCGTATGCCATGGACGCAGCGGTGGGTTCGTTGACGAGCCTCACCACATCGAGGCCGGCGATTTTCCCGGCGTCCTTTGTTGCGGTCCTCTGGTTGTCATTGAAATAGGCCGGAACCGTGATCACGGCTTTTTTCACCGGTTCTCCGAGAAACGCTTCCGCATCCCGCTTTATCTTCTGCAAAAGGAATGCCGAGATCTGCTGGGGCGTGTAGTCCTTGCCGTACAGTTTATAGACATGATCTGTGCCCATCTTTCGTTTTGCTGCCGTTACCGTGCCTTCCGGATTGCTCACTGCCTGCCGTCGCGCCGGTTCGCCCACCAGGAGCTGCCCGTCGGAGGTAAACGCGATATACGAGGGAAACATCTTTCCGGCGACGGTCGCACCTTCCGCCGAGGGAATGATTGTCGGTTTGCCGCCAAGCAGCACCGCAGCCTCGCTGTTGGATGTCCCGAGATCAATGCCGATAATTTTCTCTTTCGCCATTTTTTTCACCTTCATCGTTTTGCCATATGTTCTGCAATCTTCACTTTCGACGGCCGGATTACCTTTGATTTCAACCGGTATCCCTTCCCGATCTCCTCGATAACGGTCTCGGGCTCAAAGTCGCACTGCTCCCTGCAGAGCGCCTCATGAACAGCCGGGTCGAACTTTTTCCCCACGCACTCGATGGGCTGCAGCCCGTACCCGGCCAGGATTTTGACCATTTTTGTAAAGACCATACGCATCCCTTCACTGTTTTTTTCACCGTCAAGGGCCGGCAGGGCCCGTTCGAAATCATCGAGGATCACGAGGAGGTCGGTAATCAGGTGCTCGTTCGCGAGCGTGATGATGGCCCCTTTCTCCTTCTCAAACCATTTCCGGTAATTGTCAAAATCTGCCTGAAGGTATTTCAGCCGTTCCAGGCACTCGTCTGTACGCCGGGCCTGTTCTTCGAGTTCCTGTTTCAGCTGTTCACTCTGCTCCTCCTGCGGTCGGTTCGTGAGCGTGATTTCATCCTCTGACATTGAAAGGGGTTTATAAATCTCCGGATATTTTTACTTTGCCTTATCCGGCGCATGCGAGTTTCCGTGGGAGGACCCCGGCCTCCGGAGGGTTTACCGGTCCCGGTTCCCTCCCGCACACCCGCGAAATTCGCAACAACACTTTTTCAGACTACCGTTGATGAGAGCAGCCCCCTTTCGAACAGGGGCGAAACGGCGATGGGTGGGATTATCAGATACAAGGGACACACTACTCCCTGAACGGATCCCCCAGAAGCACACCCGGAGCGTGACACGAACGGACGAACAATCCCCCGGACCCGATATACCGCCATCCGGCACCGATATCATCACCCTTTCGCATCTGACGAAGATATTCCGGAACAGGACGGACGTTGTTGCAGTGGACGATGTCAGTACCGTCGTGAAGGCCGGGGAGATTTTCGGGCTGCTGGGGCCCAACGGGGCCGGGAAGACCACCGTTATCCGGATGCTCACCACGCTGATGCGTCCCACTTCGGGAACGGCATTCGTGGGCGACTACGAGATTACGCGGGACCCGGGTGCGATCCGGAGGATCATCGGCGTATGCCCCCAGCAGGGGACGCTGGACCCCGACCTCACGGCACGGGAGAACCTGAACTTCTACGGGAAACTTCTCGATCTCAGCGACGCGGAGCGGAAGGAGCGGATCCCGGAACTGCTTAAAATGGTCGGCCTTTCCGACCGGGCGAACACACCGGCCGGCACGTTCTCCGGCGGGATGAAGCGGAAACTCGAGATCGTGCGGGCATTCATCCATCACCCCCGCATCCTCTTCCTGGACGAGCCGACCATCGGGCTTGATCCCGACTCACGCCGCGACATCTGGAAGCACATCAGGACACTCAACGAAAAGGGCACCACGGTGATCCTCACCACGCACTACATGGATGAAGCGGAGCACCTCTGCGACCGGGTCGCCTTCATGGTCGACGGGAAGCTGGTCGCCGTCGACACGCTGGAGAACCTGAAACGGGCGATGCCCGGGGGCGACCTGATCGAAATCGGCACGGAGGGAGTGGAGAGCACCGTGACGGCCGATCTTTCCCGGCTCGAGAACGTGATACGGGTGCGGGAAGCCGACGGGATAATCCGTATTTCCGCCCACAACGGAAGCAGAACACTCCCATCAATCGTCTCCCTGCTGGAGCACCGGGAAGCCGTGATCACCTCGATCACCATCAGGTCCCCGTCCCTCGAGGACATCTTCATCCACATCACGGGAACGAAACTGGATGCACGGAGCGGGGGACCGGTATGATCAAGGGCGCACTTGCCATATTCGAACGGGATCTCAGGAAGTTTGTACGAACACCGGTCCTGCTGCTCATGTCCGTCATCTTCCCGCTGGTCTTTCTGATTATCTTTGGAAATGCGCTCGGGGGGACCATCGACCACATCCCGATCGGGGTGACTCAGGAAGATCTCTTTCGCGGGGAGACGCCGCTTTTCAGTGCGGCGATGCAGCGGATGCAGGAGACCGAAACCTTTGACATCACCCTGTACCGGAGCGAGGAGCATGCCAAAACGGCGCTGGATGACGGGGCCGTCTATGCAGCGGCCGTGTTTCCCGCACCCTACCGCACCGGGGGCGCCATACGCCTCTACATCGACAGTTCGGAGTATCTCATCCCCTCCGTCATCGAATCGGGCTTTACGGGTCTGATATACGGGCTCGGGACACCTGCGGACATCGAGATACTCCCGATCTACGGGGAGATCGAGTACTTCCAGTTCTTCGGCGTCGCGGTGATTGTGCTTGCGATCTTCACGACCACCATGTTCGGCGGCGGCAACACGATCATCATGGACCGGGAGATGGGGATTATCGAAGGATATCTCACAACCCCGGTCAAACGCTCCAGCATCGTGCTCGGGATGATCGGGAGCGGCACCGTAAAGGCGATGTTTGCCGCATCGATTATTCTCATCGTCGATGTCCTGATTGCGGGGGTCATCATCAGGAGTCTCGAAAACCTCATCCTGATCCTCTTTGTCCTCCTGATGATCAGCCTCGGCATCACGAGTTTCATCATTTCGTTTGCATCCCGCTTTGAGAGCCATGTCGCTTATTCCGCACTCGTGGCGTTTTTCAACCTGCTCCTTTTTATCACGAGCGGTGCGTTTTACCCGCACATCGGGATGCCCGACTGGCTCACGTGGGTATCGTGGGTGAACCCCGAGTTTTATTCGGTGCATGCCCTCCGCTGCATTATCCTCCGCGGGCAGGGGCTCGACGTGGTCTATTTCGACCTTGTCATGATCTCGGTCTTCTCGCTCGCGGCCATCGTCTTCGGGATCACGACGTTCCGGAGAACGCTCGAATGACCGCGGCGCCTGCCGCTCCCGCACCGGAATGCCCGGCCTGTGCTACCTCTGCCGCCAGGTATAATACGCCGGCGGTCGAGATACGAGCGTGTTTCGGGATAGTCTCACCACCGGACCCGGCGGGTGCGGCAGCGGATCCCCGGGGATCGCATTCGACCGG
The DNA here is from genome assembly GCA_016926855.1 of Methanomicrobiaceae archaeon. Classification (GTDB taxonomy): domain Archaea; phylum Halobacteriota; class Methanomicrobia; order Methanomicrobiales; family Methanomicrobiaceae; genus LKUD01. The sequence goes on from JAFGNT010000021.1 coordinate 102,822, forward strand.
GCCGTCGACCGGCATGCGCCGGAGCTTCTCGCGGCGGTGCAGGAGCTTGTCAGGATCCGGAGTGTCGCAGGCGAGCCCTCACCCGGCGCCCCGTTCGGCACCGGCCCGGCGGAGGCGCTTCGTGCAGCACTCGCCATCGCAAATCGCCTCGGCTTTCCGACCGTGAATCTCGATAACATCGTCGGGTATGCGGAATCCGGCGCAGGGGACGACTATGTCGCAGTCCTAGGCCACCTCGATACCGTCCCTGAAGGGGAGCACTGGACCTACCCGCCGTTTGGAGGGGAGATCCACGACAAAAAGATCTACGGCCGCGGGGCCCTCGACGACAAGGGCCCGGCCCTCGCCGCACTCTTCGCCTTAAAAGCGGTCATCGAGAGCGGTGTGCCGCTTTCGAAAAGAGTCCGGGTCATCTTCGGGACCGCCGAGGAGACGGGCGGCACCGACATACCCTCCTATACGTCGCGGGAGCGGCCGCCGGTTTCGGGATTCACTCCCGATGCAAATTTCCCCGTCGTGTTTGCCGAGAAGGGCCTCCTCTGGATCGAACTGGAAAAGCCGCTGAATACCGTGGATTCGTCCGGTGCGGCCCTCGTTTCCCTCTCCGGCGGGACGGCACCGAACATGGTGCCCGAGGCAGCGGCGGCCGTTATCCGGACGGACGATCCCGGTGCGATACTCAGGGCCTCTGAAGAATTTCCTCGGAGTCCCGGATGTTCGCTTGATGCCGCAATCGAGGGCGATCGGGTGGTAATCCGGTCCGGGGGTGTGAGCGCCCACGCGTCGACTCCCGAAAAGGGGCGGAATGCAATCATGCAGCTCCTTGCCTTCCTCGCCACGCAGGAGTTCGGTCCCTCCGGTGCCGCCGGTGCGATCCGTTTTTTTGCCCGGACCATCGGCACGGAGACAAACGGCGCATCCTTCGGGCTGGCCCTCTCGGACGAGCCCTCGGGAGGCCTGACCCTCAATGCCGGCACAATTGATGTCACAGGGACGACATTCCGCATCACCCTCGACATCAGGCACCCGGTGACGGTGGAGAAAGATACGGTGCTTGACCGTATCGAGGCATCCCTCCGGGACACCGGATTTTCCGCGACAATCCGGAAATATGATGCGCCGCTTTTCTACCCGACAGACTCGGAGCTGATACAAATACTCACGGCCGTGTACCGGGAAGCGACCGGCGACGAAACACCCCCGGTGGCGATCGGGGGCGGCACCTACGCCCGCAAACTCCAGAACACCGTTGCTTTCGGCCCGTACCGGCCCGGAACAAATCCCCCGATTCACCGCAGGGACGAGTATGTCGGCTGCGATGAGCTGATCGCGATGGCGAAGATCTACGCACGGGCGATCTATGCGCTGGCGAAATAAGGAAAGAAACGAGGGGATTTTTACTGCCGGGCCAGCGGGCAGCCGGCATTCCCGCACCGGAGGCAGACACAGGTCCGGATCTCAATCGCCGCCACCCCGACAAGGACCCAGAATACCACAAACAGTCCGGGCCGGGCAACCAGCCATGCCTGCGGGAGGAGGACGATGACGAGCACCGCGAGGGCGACCGCCGCATAGTCCCCTGCCGTATAGGGCCCGGTGCGCCGGGGGAGAAACCGCTCCGCAAGCATGCCCGGGACGCCGTGGGCACAGCCGGCCCCCTGTTCGGGGCATTTCGTGCAGAAGGCGCCAATCATCAGCATGGCGGACGCCGCACTGAGGAGGACGTAGCCGGTCGCATGGGCGGGGGACGAACCGTACAGCACGTATGCGGCGAGTGCTGCGGCGACGAAGAGCAAACCGAGGGCGATACGGCCGTGAAGGCGTCGTGTCATCCTGATCCCTTCCACACCAGTCCGATCATGCACTCTCTTCCCCGGCAGCCGTGATGCCCAGCTTTCCCGGCAGCGACGCCGCCCAGGCCCGGATCGCGTCCCCGTCGCGGGCGTCCTTTGTCTTCGTCTCGTCGTACCGCATAAAGAAGCCGAGAACAGGCAAGTAGGTGGGATTCATCCGGCCGGCAAAGGTCCCGAGCTCCGCAAGGTCGACATGGGCCCGTATCGGTTTGAGCGCCTTTTCCGCCTTCGCCATCGTACCGGCCTCCGGTTTGGCAAACGTCATGCCGACAAGAAATCCCGCAACAGGCCGGCCCCGGAGCGGGGCTTCGTGCCGGGCGGCGAATGTCACGGCATCCTTCACGACGCGGCCTATGTAGATCGCCGTGCCGAGCACGACGGCATCGTAGCCGGCAACGTCGGTGACCGAGGATGCGGCGGTGACGTCGACGTCGAGGCCCTTCGACCGGAGAGTTTCGGCCATGGCCCCGGCGATCTCCCGGGTGGTGTTGTGCTTCGTTGCGTAGGCGATGAGGATTCGGGTCATAGGTAATGGGTAGTTGGAGAATGGGGGTAATAAGGGGTGTGATGGTGAGGAGGGTTTTTGAAAGTGGTATCATATCGCTGTGTCTGAAATTGGTCAGGATTGGTTTACAATTCCGGCCGTCAAGGCCTGATTGTACTATTCTCCTGACAAATTTTTAATGGCAGGCTAAATTGTCAGGATTGGTTGACAATCCCGACAATAACCGTCTAATTGTAAATTTTTCCTGACAACTCCCTATCGAGCAGTTAATTTGTCAGGATAAGTTGACAAAAAAATGCACTTATTTACTTTGGACGTGTAAGAGTACATTGTGGAACTATGAAGAGCGAGAGAGCCGGAAGATTTGAAACTCAAAAAGCAGGCTATAATGCATTCATTCCCAAGCCACTGCCACCGGAGGGATTGGATGTAGATGAGGGACTTCAACTTTTATTATCGAAAGCAGACAGCACACTCGCAAGACTTGACGGAGTTACCTATATCCTTCCCAATCCGGACCTGTTTGTTGCAATGTACATTAAAAAGGAGGCTCTTTTAAGTTCACAAATAGAGGGAACACAGGCATCATTACAGGGAGTTCTTGAATTCGAAGCAAATATGAAGCCTAAAGAGGATATTAACGAAGTTATTGAAGTTATAAATTATATTAAAGCGATGGATCACGGAATTGAAAAACTTCAATTTTCAAGAATTTCAATTGAATTATTAAATGAAATCCATCGATTTTTAATAAAAGTCAGCAGAGGGACCCATAAACAGCCAGGACGGATAAGAGATGTACAAAATTGGATTGGGCCGCCCGGTGGGACAATTTTTGATGCCGTCTATATACCACCACCTCCCGGGATAGTAATGGAAACGATGAGAGATCTTGAAAAATTTATTCTCGCGAGCGATAAATTACCTTCATTAATAAAGATTGCATTAATTCACGCCCAATTTGAGACCATACATCCATATCTGGATGGCAATGGGAGGATGGGGCGATTATTAATAACCTATTATCTCTGTTGGAAAGGGATATTGTCACGTCCTCTGCTGTATCTGAGTATTTATCTCAAAAAAAACCGTGACGAGTATTATAAGCTGTTAAATCGTGTAAGATATGAAGGAGATTGGGAATCCTGGATAGAATTCTTTTTAAAGGGTATTATTGAAGTTTCGAACAATTCGATTGAAACTGCAAAAGACATTATTTTACTGAAAAATAATCTCGTGGAAAAGCTGCTCCGGCACAATATTGGAGGCGTTTATGCCGTAAAACTCATCGATGTTCTTTTTGATAATCCGGTAATAACCGTAAAACAGGTTGCTGAATGTATTGGTACAAGCAGACAAACAGCGAACCTCCTGGTGAAAAAATTTGAAGAGAATGATATATTAGTTGAAATTACCGGGAAAAAGAGCTTTAAACAATATATGTTCGTGGATTATGTCTCAATTATTCAAAAAGGGACGCAGATGTAATTTTTCAGATCTCCCCCATTCATATCGCCACGTCGTGTGACTTCGGCGCTCGCGGCAACCCCGACCTCAAGGCCCGGCGATCTCCCGGGTGGTGTTGTGCTTTGTGGCATATGCGATGAGGATTCTGGTCATAGATACCGATAGTTGGGGGATGGGGGTTATAAGGGGTGTGGTGGGATGAACGGATGGGCCAAAAGACCTACACTTTCAGTCCGCTCAACAGGTTTTTACGATCATGGATAACAATATCCTGACAGGACATCAATGACAGACGAGTTTATTGCGCTTGATATGTTTGCCGGTGGAGGTGGGCTTACAGAAGGATTTAACCGGGAAAACTTCGATTTTGCCGCACACATCGAGAAGGACCCTTCCGCCGCCCAGACCCTTGAGACGCGCCTGCATTATCATGAACTCGTTCGAAATGGTAATTCCGCACTTTATTCTGCATACTATAAGGGTAAAATCCCGCGTGATAGATTCATCCGTGAAGCAGAAACGCTTATGGCCGGGAATCATCCGGTTATTTGTGAGGAAATTACACAATCTACCGAAAAATCGATTATAAAAAAGATCAGGAATGATCTGAAGACAAATTTCGGCAGAAAGAGTGTTGATATCGTGATTGGCGGCCCTCCATGTCAAGCATATTCTCTTGTCGGAAGAGGGCGGGATCTGAACGGGATGGAGGATGACCCAAGGAACCACCTGTACAGGCATTATATACACTTCCTCCGCGAGTTTAAACCGGAAATATTTGTTTTTGAGAATGTTCCAGGAATTCGAAGTGCAAAGAAAGGAACAATTTTTTCCGATCTGCTTGCTAAGTGCAGTGATGCAGGATACACCCTTCAGGCGAATACCCTGAATGCAAAGGATTTCGGCGTCCTGCAGGACCGGAAACGTGTCATTATCATCGGATGGAAAAAGGAGCACGACTTTGAATATCCGGATTTTTCACAGGTTTCCCTGACAGGAAACGTTAGAGATCTGCTTAGAGATCTTCCGGTACTGCAGGCAGGAGAGGGTGAGGATGCTTTTCAACGGTACCGCAGAGTGAAACCTGCAAAATATCTTATCGAAACCGGCATCAGAAACGGTTCTGGTGGCATCCGTCATCATGCTGCCCGGTTCCATAATGAAAGAGACCGGAAGATCTACCGGACCGCTATCATAAAGTGGTTCGAAAATGGAAAAAGACTGAAATACAACGAACTTCCTGAAGAACTTCAGGGTCATAAAAATAAATCTGCATTCCTTGATCGTTACAAGGTTGTTGACGAAAATAACAACTCTCATGCCGTTGTCGCGCATCTTGCAAAGGATGGGCACTATTTCATTCATCCGGATATCCGGCAGGCACGATCACTGACGATCAGAGAAGCAGCACGGGTTCAGTCGTTTCCCGATGACTATCTCTTTGAAGGATCGCGGGGTGCGAAATATACCCAGATTGGTAATGCAGTTCCTCCACTAATGGCCGAGGGAATTGCACGGGAAATCAAACGTATGATCAGGATGACATAACACCTAAATAAGAATATTTAATGCTTCATAAATATCATTTCAGACAGGTAGCGAGTTTTATCGCAATATCTATGGAATGAAATTGTATGAATTCCGGTATACCGGGCGCTTATGATATTGTGAATCCGGATCCCGGCGCTCTTATCGAATCCTTACGGGCTTTTGGGTACAATCTGGAGACTGCTGTTGCTGATCTGATTGACAACAGTATTGCAGCAGGTACTCGAAATATTCATCTAGATTTCACTTGGAAAGGAGCAGAATCTACAATTTCAATCGTTGATGACGGCCATGGAATGTCAGAAGAGAGGCTGGTCAACGCAATGCGACCTGGCAGTAGCAATCCCCTTGACACCCGTGATCCTTCGGATCTCGGGCGTTTTGGTCTGGGTCTGAAAACAGCTTCCTTTTCTCAATGCCGGAAATTGACGGTCGGCTCAAAAGCTCCGGGAGATGCTATTGCCATTAGGAGCTGGGATCTGGATTATGTAAATAAATGTGGGGAATGGCGCCTTCGCCGGGAGAACCCCGATTACGGAAATAAAATTTTTTCCTCCCTTGAGACCCGGAAAAGCGGAACAATTGTTCTCTGGGAAAATATGGACAGACTTGTTGGAGGTGCAGATCGTAATGATCCAAAGCGCAGAGACCTGTTTTACGAGCATGTAGATGCAGTTAAAAGTCATCTGGCGATGGTTTTCCATCGTTTCCTTGAGACCCGGAATGCTCTTCAGATATTTATCAACAATCGTCCTCTTGAACCGTGGGATCCCTTTATGAAAAATCATCCTGCAACCCAGCACCTCCCGGAAGAACCATTCAGTCATGTTGAACAGAAAATAATAGTCCGGCCATATGTTCTCCCACACCGTTCAAAACTTGATGATAAAACATTTGAACGGGCAGGTGGTCCGGGTGGCTGGAATGTCCGACAGGGATTTTACATATACCGCAATAATCGCCTGATTGTTGCTGGAGACTGGCTGGCCCTCGGTTTTAGAAAAGAGGCGCATACCAAACTCGCCCGTATCCTTGTGGATATCCCGAACTCAATGGATGATGACTGGAAGATTGATGTCAGAAAATCTGTTGCCCGTCCTCCCGCTCATCTCAGAGATGATTTCAAACGTATTGCCCGTCTGACGATTGAACGGGCAACAGCAGTGTACCGCCACCGAGGGAAGATTGTTGAACGTCAGACTGCAGGTGATTTTGTATTCCCGTGGAATACAAACGTCAGAAATGGCACATATTTCTATACAATCAATCGCAAGCACCCTCTTGTTGGAGCCGTTCTCGAGAATTCTGGTGATGATAAGAAGAAAACCGAGGCCATGCTGAGGTTGATCGAGGAGACCGTCCCAGTACCGACAATTATCCTGAATAGTACGGATAATCCGGACCGGCTTCACCGTCCTTTCGAAAACCGTCCATCAGAAGAGCTTCTTGCGGTGATGGAAGAGATCTGGATTTCCATGATAAGCACCGGGATGAATGCTGCTGAAGTAGGAAAAAGACTCACCAGTATGGAACCGTTTTGTGATTACCCGGAACAGGTCTCAGAATTTCTCGAATCGATGGAGGGAGAATTATAACGAATACGTATGATAGAGCAGTGTCACTGGTTCTTATGATGCTGACAGATAAGTCCAGTCCAACCCCTGAAACAATTCAGAAAAAGACGGATCTCGTGATTGGAATGCTGCAGGCGGAGGGAAATCCAGATTCCGTAGACAGGGACAGGTTAATCCGAGAGATTGAATCCCGCTGCGAGATCTGGCGGGGTTCGGCCACCGTACTGGAGAATAAAAAAAATCACACTGTATGGCTTCCGTACAGGAAAAGTCAAATTGAATGGAAATTCTGGAAACGATATGAACGCTATCTGATGGAGAAGAAGAAATTCTCCGAACAGAGCATAATGACTTTGGATGACCTCACCGAACGGGTCCTTGAACGACTTGAAGATCCACAGCGGGAGGAATACTGGGACCGTCGTGGAATGGTGGTCGGGCATGTCCAGTCAGGGAAGACCGCGAATTATACGGGTCTCATTTGTAAAGCAGCCGATGCAGGATATAAACTTATTATCGTTCTCGCTGGTATGCATAAAAGCCTTCGAAGTCAGACGCAGTTGCGTCTCGACGAGGGCTTCCTCGGATTTGATACTCAGCTGAATCGTGCATTTAATCAGGAAAATCTCCGGATAGGTGTCGGAAGCCTCCCTGGAGAGGAATTTATAACGGTCCACTCCCTCACCAGCAGTGCTGACAGAGGTGACTTTAACCGAACAGTTGCATACCAAGTGGGTGTACTTCCGGGAGGAAGCGATCCTGTTCTACTCGTCGTCAAGAAGAACAAATCAGTTCTTGAAAACCTCATCAACTGGGCAATAAGTGTCAAGGGTGTTGAAGATCCCCGGACTCATAAGAAGATTGTCCACGGCATTCCACTCCTTATCATTGATGATGAAGCAGATAATGCATCAGTTAATATAAAAACAGTTCCCCAGGATGAAAACGGAGTCCCTCTGGAAGATTACGATGTCAGTGCAATAAATGGTAAAATCCGCTCCCTCCTCAGTCACTTTGAGATGAGCGCATATGTAGGCTATACTGCGACGCCGTATGCAAACATCTTCATATTTCCGGAGGGTGAGACATCAACTCATGGTGAAGATCTGTTCCCACGTGATTTCATTATCAATCTCCCGACTCCACCGAATTACATAGGTCCGTCTCAGATTTTTGGTATTAACGGGTCTGATGGAGAGGAACAGAGTGGCCTCCCGGTAATCAGAGTTATAAATGACTATCACAGGTTCATGCCTGACTTTCATAAAAAGGAGCACAATCCGGAGAAGCTTCCGGACTCGCTAAAACAGGCGATTAAGACATTCATTATCTCTTGCGCAGCACGAATGGCAAGGGGCGAGCAGAAAAACCATAATTCAATGCTCGTTCATGTAACCCGCTTCACTGCTGTCCAGGAGAAAGTCGGCAGACTGGTCAATGACGAACTGACCGTAATCCGCAGACTGCTGGAGTATAGCGATCCTTCTTTTCCGGATGGTATATTCAGAGAAATGGAAAATATTTGGAATTCTGATTATATTCCGACTACAAACTCCATTCTTCAGCAGATCAGGGATCCCCTGATCACCGAACTGACTTGGAATGAAGTGGAGCGTTACCTTTTTGATGCGGCAGCCCGCATCCGGGTTAAACTGATAAACGGGACGGCAAGCGATTCACTGGACTATAATGAACATCCGGATGGCCTGAGCGTCATTACCATAGGGGGCGATAAATTATCCCGTGGACTGACACTGGAGGGACTCAGTGTCAGCTATTACCTTAGGGCGTCACGGATGTATGACACCCTGATGCAGATGGGAAGATGGTTTGGATTCCGCCCGGGATACATCGATCTGTGCCGACTTTATACATCCCGGGATCTGGTCGAGTGGTATAAGCATATCAACTTTGCATCCGAGGAGTTACGGAGTGAGTTCGACTATATGGCAACCCTGAATGCCACTCCGTCCGATTACGGCCTCCGTGTCCGGACACACCCGGACGGGCTGCTTATTACCGCTGTCAACAAGATGCGGAATGGAACGGTTATGGATGTTTCGTATGCCAATTCCCTCATTGAAACAGTTTTCTTCCATAAGGATCCGGATATTCTCAGAAATAATCTGAATGTGATCGATCATTTTATCCGGGATCTGGGCTCTTCATCCGATTCCTCCGGGCAGAATCTTCTCTGGAATAATGTACCGACATCCTCAGTTCTCGGAATGTTAAATGAGTATCTTATTCATGAGGCTTCCAGAAAGGCGAATCCGGGACTTCTGAAAGAATATATTGAGAAGCGTTCTTCCCAAGGTGAACTTATACACTGGACTGTTGCCCTGATCGACAACAGTAAGGCAACGCGGACTCTTTCCTTGGGTGGTCATCAAATTGGTCTCACCATACGCAGACCTGATGAAAATAATTCATCAGATTCGAAGTATGCACTCAAAAAGGCGCACATTATCGATCCCAAACATGAATTCATCGACCTCACTCCTGAACTGGTTGAGGAGGCTCGCCAAATGATGCTGGCTGATCCGAACAGAAATTCCCGTTCAGAGAAAGAACCGAAAGTTCCGAGCGGCCCGTACATCCGGAGGGTCCGGCCCCGGCAGCAGGGATTACTTCTTATATATCCCCTTGATCCCGATCCTCCGCAAGTCGAAGTTGCGGTGATGGGACTGGCATTCAGTATTCCAGACAGCCAGAGGGACGTGAAGGTGCAGTATCGGGTGAATAATATCTACTGGGAGCAGGAGTTTGGCAGCTGAAGGTTTTGACCGGATTTGGACAGATTTGGAGCAGCACGCCACAGTCACTGCCAGAGAAGGCATTCTCACGCTGAGAGTACTTCCTGACTCAGGGTTCGATTTCCTACTCGGTATTCAGAGACCAGAGAATATACGGATGCTTCTAATCCGTATCAGCCGGGAAAACGTAATCAACCAGTGGTCGCTCCCGCGTTTAAAAGGCTTTGAAGTCAGGCAGGCCGTTCTACCGGAAGATCGGGGGCACTATGCAACAATTCAGCTGGTCCTGAACGATCGCCGCTATCAGGATATCTTCTCGCGGCTTACGGAGGATGTTGCGTCATCGTGTTCCCGGGAGTTTTCGGAGAAGGCAATGATCCGGGCTCTATTCCAACGGCTGGAGATGTGGCAACAGTTCCTTGACCGGTATGGAGGGGAGGGATTGAGTCCTGCTGCACAACGGGGCCTGTATGGCGAACTCAGGTTCCTCTTTGACTATTTTATACCTGCTGTTGGTGCTGAACAGGCTGTTTCAGCATGGACGGGACCACATAAGACACAGCAGGATTTCCAGATGTCCGGCATTGCTATTGAGGTAAAGACCAGCACCGCCAAGCAACATCAGAAAGTATCAATCGCAAGTGAACAACAGCTCGATGATATAGGACTTGATGGTCTGTATCTTTACCATCTCTCAATCCGGGAAATACATGACGGGGGTGAAACATTACCGGGGATAATCGACGGTATCCGGAACCTCCTCGCAGAAAATCCTACTGCATCAGCTCCATTTGAAAATTTACTATTTCGTGCAGGCTATCTCGATGAACACCGGATGAAATATGAGGAAACAGGTTACACGGATCGGTCAACACAGGTATTTTTCATCGGGGAGAATTTTCCCAGAATTATCGAGCGGGATCTCATGAGCGGCATCGGGGATGTTCAGTATTCGGTAAGCCTGGCCGCCTGTGCCCCGTTTACAATGAATGATGAAGATTTCAGGGACATTATTGCACGGTGCAGACATGAGTGACTCAGACTTCGAACAGTTTGCTGAAAGTTTTCATCAGGACATTATTTCATACTCACGTGACGCTGATACAGAATCGTTCACCGAAGATCAGTTCACCGAACTGATGCTGGAGTATATGGCTGACGCAGGTGAAATCGATGACCGCGAAAAATGTTCCCATCAGTCCCGTGGTATCAAGGTTAACGGTTATGCCTTAAGTAATGATAATGAGAATCTGGATCTTTTTGTCTCAATTTATAAAGGCGAATGTCCGCCCACAAAGGTTTCGAAGACCGAGATTTCCACTCAGATCAAGCGGCTCAGGACTTTTTTTGACAGAGCATTACGCAGGGATTATTCAACGCTTGAAGACTCATCCCCTGCATTTGATCTGGCTGACAAGATATACCAGTCCCGGAATGACCTCAGCCTGATTCGACTATTTGTACTGACCGATGGTATTGCAAACGTTGACGTAATTAAAGATGATATCGCCGGCCCCTATAGGATCTCACATCATGTCTGGGATATACAGAGGCTCTACCGGTTGCGGAGTTCCGGCAGTCGGCCAGAGCCGATAGAGATCGATTTTGAAGGTGAATTCGGGAGATCGGTTCCCTCCCTCCCGATGCCGGATGAAAATTCGGTTTATTCCAGTTATCTATTCATCCTCTCCGGTGACACTCTTGCGGATCTGTACGGTAAATTCGGACCCAGACTTCTTGAAAGGAATGTACGCGCCTATCTCCAGATGCGTGGTGGCGTCAACAAGGGTATTCGGGATACAATCATCAATGAACCTCATATGTTTCTTGCCTATAACAACGGCATCTCTACGACAGCCAAAAATATCGAACTGATTGATTTACCCAATGGAATCCTTGCAATACGCCGTATCTGTGATTTTCAGATAGTTAATGGTGGTCAGACAACAGCATCTATCTATCACACTCGCACGAAAGACAAACAGAATGTTTCCCGTGTCTATGTTCAGGTCAAGCTGACTGTGCTGAAAAATCCGGATAATGTCGACTCAATCGTTCCGAAGATATCCGAATGCGCCAACAGCCAGAACAAGATTAATGCTGCCGATTTCACCTCCAATGATCCCTTTCATATCCACATCCAGAAGATCTCCCGTTCACTATGGGCTCCGGCAAAGCGGGGGAGCCAGCAGGAGACCCATTGGTATTATGAGCGGGTACGCGGGCAGTATCAGGATGATAAAGGGCGTGAGAAAACACCAAAACAGAGAAAAATATTTGGTGAAAGGAACCCGACAGGGCAGCGGTTTACCAAGACCGATCTCGCCAAGTTTGAGAACTCATGGGATCTGCTCCCACATATCGTCAGCCTCGGAGCAGAGAAGAACTACCGTGAGTTCATCGACCAATACCGTAACCTCGGGGAATTCGAGCCCGATGCCGATTATTACCGTCTTCTTATTGCGAAAGCAATTCTATTCAGACGAACGGATAAGATTGTCCAGAGCCTGAAGTTCGGCGGCTATAAGGCAAATATCGTTACCTACACGATAGCCCTTCTGTCACTACATACAAAGCAACGTATTAATCTCGAACGGATCTGGAAGGAACAGGCACTATCGCAGGCTCTTGAAGAGACAATTATCAATCTCTCAAGGATTGTACAGGCTCATATCACTAGCCCGCCGGGAGGAAAGAACATCACAGAATGGTGTAAGAAGGAGGATTGCTGGAAATCGCTGCAAATCACGGAGATTGAACTGCCGGATGCGCTGACTGCAGAACTGGTCGATGAAAACGCTGTCAGAGCGCGTGATATCAGGGCCAGACAGAAAGCAGGGATTATCCCGGAAACTGATGATGAACAGGTAGCGGATTCGTCGGGAGGATCGGATGCCGGAAGTCAGACATCCCTATCTGAAAATGACCAGTACATCCGGAATCTCACTCCTCAAAAATGGCTGAAAATTATCCGGGAGGCAACTGAGGCAGATATGTTTGCTCCGAAGCAGATTTCACTTCTCAGGCGGATGCAGAAGCTGTCAGGTAGAAAAATAAAACCGAATACGTATCAACTTGAGGGGACCCGGGAAATCCTGTTGGCTCTGGCAGAAGAGCACCGATATAGCACAGATGAAGCTGAAAACTGAGGCAGTATCTCCCATATTCAGGATTCAAGAATCCGAACGATTTCTGCCACAACACTCTCAGGATCCTTCCTCACCCGGTGCTCCCAGAAACGTAGGACTTTCCATCCATCGGTCTCCAACTTCTGATTTACGTCGTGATCCCGCTTAACATTTGCATCAATTTTATTCATCCAAAATTCTTTCCGGGTCTGAGGTTCCTGAAAACATTCTGGACATTTATGCCAAAAACAGCCGTCGATAAAAATTGCTATCCGCTTTTTAATAAAAACAATATCTGGCTTCCCGGGGAGCTTGTAATGTACCCTGTAGCCCTGTATGCCTCGTGTATAAAGCATCTTCCGGATCTTCAGCTCCGGGGAGGTGTCTTTACCCCGAATCCTAGACATGTTGTATTTTCGTTGTTCCTTGGTTAGAACATCTACCATTGTCCATTTCAATTTAGTAGGATGAATATTATTGTTTTCCGTAGGTAATCATTTTAATTTTTTTTCGGCATCGTCAGTGAACCCCTTATTCTCATCAGTCAATACTGAAGGCGGGATGGCAAGAGTTCCTATTCGCGCAGATACAGAGAAATATTTCTGCAAGATATCATCGATATGTGATGGTCAGCCAGGCCTACCCGGACGTGAGGGAGTCGATATACCGGTAGAAATCGATCTTTCCCAGAAATCGTTCTACGGCCGGAATCCCTCCGTCACGATAGAGGCCGCCGATGATCGCTTTGAAGCATTCCGCAAGTGTTACGGAACCTTTCTTCTCCCAGTTCCGTTGATTCATCTCATTGCTGCTCCAGAGCACGGCCTCATCGAGCTTCAGGTAATCCCGTGAGATTTTCTGGAGGGTCTCGTTATTCCCGTATTTCATCCGTTTTTTATCATAATATTTGAGTTCGGAGTTTTCAGGGGTGAAAAAACGGGTAAAAATGCAAAAATCAAGGACGGCACCTCCCAATATATCAAGCCCTTTCTGGTGTTTCATGCCGGGAGTGTCTTTTACTACCCGGTCTTTTCGCGTAATGCTCTGAAGATACAGTTCCTGATCGTTAAAAGAACGGGAAAGGATTTGATTGATATCCATATGTAATCGACCTCCCTTTTTCTCTCCTGCCACTATCAAGATATCCCCGGGGGCGGCCTTGGTTACTTTCATCGGTTACCCGTCACTTTTTTCCAGGTACCTCTTGTACCACACAAACCATGGTGTGTCCAGGAATCCGATGATATTCTTGGCCACGATCTGGCCGATGATGAGGGGTAAAAGAGGGGCCGAGACAGCCTCACCCCTGGCCACTCGCTGCAAGCCTCACAAACTGGATGATGAAGTGGCCGGCAGTTGTGAAGAAACGGTTCGCCTTGCCAGCTCAGGCGATTGAGGGCCTAGGTGCGCCGGTCAACGCTTGAAGAAGGATGCGAAGCGGGGAAATATAAACGAAGAGGAGGATTTTTGAAAGTGAGGGATTAAAAATGAAAATCGTGACCTTTATTTTCATTCGATTAATAAATAGTAGTAATAAGGTAATGATTCATTCTTTGAAGATTTTGGATGTCGTGGTCTTATGGTCGAGCTATCAGAAGAATTAGAAAAACTTCGTTTAAATTTACTAGATCAGACATTAAGAAATGGATTGTTAAATTATCGTACTTCAAAAAGGCGGACCATAGAGATTGTTGATGAAAGTCTGAAAGAGTTATATGACATTCTTGTTCTTCAAGAAAAATCAATGCGGTTCAAAGCTACAAAACTCGAGAAAGAGGATGTTTCTGGGAAAACGGCACCTGAAGAAGAAAGCACAGCACCGAGAATCTGGCAAAAGAATGATCCATCTGAAAAAGAATCCGAGCTTTTTTTTGATAATTTTCTTAACACGCCCTATAATTTTGAAGACCTGAATAAACGTCTTTTTTATGCATATAACCAATCAAAATCAATTTTCGAGGAACAGGGATACTCAGTACTCTATATAGCTCTCGGTTTTTTGGAATGGAAGGAATCGACTCTTTCTGGTAAATCAATGAAGGCACCATTGATCCTCGTACCTATTGAACTTACAAGAACTGGTGAGAAGAGGATTTTTTCGCTTAAATGGACAGGCGACGACATTTATACAAATCTTACCCTTCAAGGAAAACTTGACGTTATCGGTGTTCGTCTTCCTGAATTTGAGATGCCGGAGGACAAATCAGGAATTGATGAATATTTTGAAGCCATTATTGACGCAATTGATGAACAGAGTGAATGGAGAGTTCTTGATGAAAGCTCTGTTGATTTCTTCAATTTCCGAAAATTTGTAATGTATAAAGATCTGGACCCGGCAACATGGCCTAAAGGTGAATCGCCTGCGGATCATGACCTGATTCGGGACATTTTTGATCCACAACCCGCAGAACCGAATGATTACGTAATATCTGAGGATGAAGTGGATGAGAAAGTCAATCTGTTTACTTCATACAATATCCTTGATGCCGACTCTTCTCAGATTGCTGCAATTCAAGCTGTAATTGGAGGGAAAAACCTCGTAGTTCAGGGTCCTCCGGGAACCGGAAAGTCACAGACTATCGCGAATATCATTGCAGAGCTCCTAGCTATCGGGAAATCTGTGCTTTTTGTCAGTGAAAAAATGGCCGCACTTGAGGTTGTGAAATCTCGTCTGGATAAGTCGGATTTAGGGGATTTTTGTCTTGAATTGCATAGTCATAAAGCAAAAAAGACGGCAGTTCTTGAAGAATTGCGAAGATCAATCAACTTAGAGAGCCCGTCAAAATATGAAAATGACCAAGAAATTCATGAACTAGAAGACCTAAAAAGGGAGTTAAATGCATACGTTACCACAGTTCACACGCCGATTGGAAAACTCGGACTCTCACCGTTTGAATTATTTTCGTTAAAAGCAAAAACAGAGTCCCATTTTCAATATCATGGACGTCGTATGCAAAACATACGCATTCTCAACTCCGAATCATGCACCAAAGAACAATGGCTGAATACAATAGTTACTCTTAAAAATATTCAGGAAATTCTTACAATTCTCGGATCAATAAACGATAATCCGTGGAGAGGATGTAATCCGGGAATGATTCTTCCTCCCGAAAGAAATCGTATCAATGACGACATTGATGAATCTCTTGCACAATATGAGATGTTACTTCGAAATTCTCAGGCTTTATACGAATGCAGCGGTATTATGCCTCCTGTTTCAGGGACGGACATTAATTCAAGATACGAAGCTGCAGAAAGAATTGCCAATGCGCCTCAAGTCACCGAAGAAATGCTGAAAACTTCTGAATGGGATAGAGAGTCACCCGCATATTTAGGTGAAATACTTAATAAAATTGAGACATATAATTCTTTAAAACAAGAAATTATTAGAATTTTTAACGATTCAGTATTTGATGTTGATTTCCGTGAATTCATTGAAAAATATAATCATTTGATGAAACGAGCCAGACAAGAATTTTCCTCATATTACGATTCGACACCAAATGATTTCGAAAGTATATATTCTCATCTCAAGTTTCTCGGGAGGCACAAGTCATTAAAGTCCGCGATTATCTCCTTCGACGAACAAAGTCAGCATATATTTGGAAAATACTGGCTTGGTCCCAAGAGCAATCCGCAACAGCTGAAAGATTTTAAAGAGTTTTGCCTGAGATTTTACTATTTGTTGAAAAAAGACCTTGTTCCCCAAAATTCTGTAATATTCCTTGAAAATGGAATAAGTGCCAATATTTTAAAAAACATTGAAAATTCAGATGAAATAGCAGAGCTGATTCAGTATATTGAGCAATATCATCAATTGAAATGCAGTGTCAACGCAATATTCAATCCGACAATCCTGAATGAAGATATTGAAAATTTGCGTGAAGAATACAGCAAGCATTCAAAAAAGATTTTCAAAATAATCTCTTTCCGTTATAAAAATTTAAAATCATTAATTACGCAATATTATCTTACCCCTCCAATAGATGATGCCCAAATTTTACAGGATCTCAATCAGGCTAATGAATTGAGCCGGATTCAACAGTTGATCAAATCAAGGAATGAGGTGGGATTTGCTTATTTTGGTAATTACTGGAAAGGACCTGAATCGAATGTCCGGCAATTATCTGAGATAAGTGAATTGGCCAGATGCCTTACGGATGAGTTGAACAGAGGCAGAATTAAGGATACCATATTATCATTGATTTCTGAAGGAATTCCTGGAGAAATTCTGGGAAATTCATCTTGGGACACTCATATAGAGGAAATTGATACCGTTATTGCAAATCTTGCTGAATTTCAAGATCTCGATAAAATGATCAAATCAATATTCGACGGAGCAATTGAAAAAACTGATATTCATGAGTATCTTTTTGAATTCGATGACTATTCAAATGAAATAAAAGATACCGTTGCCCCTTACTATTGTGGTGAGGGGACATTCAACGTAGATATTGTAATCAGTTATCTCGAAGATGTGGCGAAGGCAAAAGAGATTGACAGTGATCTTAGAGAATCTCCCGAAGGATTACAATTATTTGGTGTACATTGGAACGGCGTTAACTCAGATATAAATCTTCTCAAAGATTACTCTGAATGGATTGTGCATTTCAGGCATTTATTCAATTCTGGTGTTTTTTCAGAGTTATCGATCCAAAAAATTGTTGAAGGAAATGCGCATAAAGATGTGCTTGATATCGAATGTCAAGTAGACAATTCAAGTAGGGAATTTCTGGAGTTAATTCGAAATATCTCGGAATGCATCAATGCAAATCTTCTAGAGGTTTTTGGTGACGATATCGAGTCAGTGAAATATGAACTGCTGCATTCAAAGTTGATAGCATGGTCAGATTCAATATCCTTATTAGAAAAATGGGGCCTGTATCTAGACCGCCGGAAAAAAATTGACGCAACAATAGCCGCCCCACTTGGAAAATTGGTTGATGAAGAAGAAATAGAATTCATAGATATAATTCCAGCATTCGAAGGAAATTTTGCCGATGCGTTGTTGAGAGTTGCGTTTGTAAACACACCGTTACTTGCAACTTTTTTGAGGGAAATTCATGTACGAAAAATTGAAAAGTTCAGAGAATTGGATAAAAGGATCATTGAAGGTAATCGAAAGCGTCTTATTGTTAAGGCTTTTTCATATAAACCCGAAATCATCACAGGTGTTTCTCGAAACTCTGAAGTTGGGATATTATTAGGAGAATTACACCGCAAACGGCGGATAATGCCTATCAGGAAGCTTATGCTCAAGGCAGGGAAGCTGATTCAAGGTATCAAACCCTGTTTCATGATGAGCCCATTATCAATCGCTCAATTCCTCGATCCCCATTCAATCGAGTTTGACGTAGTGCTTTTTGACGAGGCAAGTCAGGTCAGACCAGAAGATGCTCTTGGAGCAGCGTTAAGAGGGAAACAATTAGTCGTGATGGGAGATTCACGACAGTTACCCCCAACTCGTTTCTTTGACGTTCTGGTCGATTCTCAAGAAGATGAGGAAGAGGAAACCGCACTTGCAGGTGATATGGAGAGTATTTTGAATTTATGCAAGGGAAGCTTCATGACAAAGACTCTCCGCTGGCATTACCGTTCTCGTCATGAATCTCTGATTGCGGTATCAAATCAGGAATTCTATGATAACCGTTTGTATGTATATCCCTCCCCTATGCATGATTCTCCGGAGTTGGGGCTTAAATTTGTCCATCTCCCAGAAGCAGTATATGATCGTGGAAAGAGCGGGGTAAATCGCATTGAGGCCCAGAGAGTTGCACGAATGGCCGTGGAGCATTTCAAAAAATATCCGAGGAAAACACTAGGTATTGGCACATTTAATGTAAAACAACAAGAAGCTATTCTGGAAGAAATCGAGGTATTAGTTAATCAGGATCCCGTCATTGAGCAGTTCTTTAAAAATGATGCTGGTGAAGACTTCTTTGTCAAAAACATCGAAACGATACAGGGCGATGAGCGTGATGTCATCATTGTGAGTGTCGGGTTTGGATTTGATAGGCATGGAAAATTATCGAAGAATTTTGGCCCCATAAACCAAGACGGAGGGGAGCGGAGACTCAACGTTCTGATGACTCGCGCAAGAGAGAAATGTGTGATTGTCGCGAATTTCACCGCAAGAGATTTGCAGATTGATTCTCATGCTCCGTTTGGTTTGAGGTCGCTGAAAGTATTCCTGGAATTTGCTGAGAGTGGTACTCTTACAACAATAGAGCGACCACTCGAAGATACAGAATCTCCGTTTGAAGAGGCTGTATATGAGTTCCTGCGGGATTCAGGTTATGAGGTACACAAACAGGTTGGTTGCGCGGGCTATCGAATTGATCTTGCGGTTGTCGACCCTGCGCAAGCCGGACAGTATATCATTGGAATTGAATGTGATGGTGCTCAATATCACGCTTCGAAGGTGGCACGCGATCGCGACAGGCTCCGACAGGATGTTCTCGAAGGCCTTGGGTGGACAATATACAGAGTATGGTCAACAGACTGGTATCGTAATCGGCACGGTGCAAAGGAGGCACTCCTCAAAGCGGTGGAAAGAGCTAAATCGGCCGCAAAAAATGGATTTGTATATGAAAAACAAGACATTTCTGACATAATAGAAACAACGGTTGAAGATGATAGCGAAGAAGAAATTCAAGCGATTGAAAAAGAAACCATTCTTCCTTCTCTTGAAGACCTTGTAAGAGAATATGAATATTATACATCATTAGATCTGCCTCATTCTCCCGATTTGACAGGTATTAATGATACTCGCCTTATTAAGGCAGTCGTATCCTTAGTTGAACATGAGGGTCCAATCCACAGGGAAGCAGTAATACAAAGGATATGCGATAATTGCGGAGTAAAACGAATCGGGAAAAGAATAAGAGAACTTGTCGATCATATGATTGAAAATGCACTTGATCGAGGGAGAATTCTTTCAAAGGGTAATTTCTTATGGCCACCGGGCATGGAAAGATGCAGATCAATCCTCCGAAAAAGGACGAATGGGGAAACGCTTAACATTGATTGGATATCTCCTGAAGAAATTGCTGAGGCGATAATCTTTATCTTGGAACATCAGCATTCGACCCAGATGGAAGATCTCATAACACAAACCTCTAGAATTCTTGGTTTTAAGAAAACCCGAAAGAATGTTCAAAGTTCGATAAAAAAGCAGATCCATAAGATGCTAAGGAAACATGAGTTGCATAAATTGCCAAACGGAATGCTGAATATCAAATAGCTCAGCTGCACCTCCTGAGGCTTTCCTTGGTGTAACAGAGTGCTTAAACAATTTGATAGGATGTAGACACTGTGAAAGAGCGATTCCTTCCTCAAGCAAAGTTGGTGAAATCTTACGCAATTACCTTAATGTAAGGGAAAAAAATTACTCAGTTATGATCGATCAAACAAAATTCAAATTCATAAAAGAGAAGTATGGATATTACGCAAGCTGGGCAATTTGGGCTGATGCCGGAACAAAACCAAAAGACAATGTTGGCGACCTGGGTGTTTTTGATATAAATACAAATACTGGCCTTTTACACCAATTGAATCCTGACATCATTCTGGTTGGACTCAATGTATCGCGTGGAATGATTAAGGTTCCACTAGCAAATTTTCACGATGAACGGCCTGAAGCAATGGATTTCAAGATTAGATATGCATTGAGTGGTTCCCCTTTTTGGGGCGCATACATGACAGATATAATCAAGGATTTTGATCAAAAAGTATCCGGAAAATTTATGAGTTTCTTAAGGACACATAAATCGTTTGAATTAGAGTATATAGAATCTTTTCGTGAGGAAATAAATGATTTAGGAAGTCATAATCCTACGATAATCGCCTTTGGAGGAGATGCTTATTCGATTCTGACCAGAAACTTCTCGAATGAATACAAGATTCTCAAAATACCCCATTACAGCAAATTTTGCAGCAAGGAAAAATATAGAGAAGAAGTATGTTGCATTTTGCAGTATCAATAAAACAACCCTAAAGCGAAAAACGGATAGGAGACGTCTGGCCTGGGGGATGCGGAGAGATAGGGATACTTGCCTATACCCCGGGGTGACGCAAGGTCGGAAGAGTCGAAAAAACACACCTCCATTACGTTAATCGGCTAGGTAAAATTCCAAAAAATGCGGCCGATTTCTAATTTTAACTTTGATTAGGGTTTCTAATGAGCCAAATCTTCATTGATTAATGGTTCATAGATACAAGAACAAGGTCGATATTTTTTTGCTTTGAGTGTTTCCTCCAAGAAGATGATTGTAGTAAATCTGATGATTTTATTCGCCGGTGGCTACCTTTATGCGACAAATAGACTCAATCCCATCCTCATGTATTATTAACACGACTCGATTTTTTCTAATACAGCTCCATGGCCTCCATATCATCATCGAGATCATCGGGCCATTCCAGATCCAGGACAACCGATCCGTCGTTCAAGAGGTCGCCAATCTCCACAAACTGGTTCGGCGGCAGATCGATCTCTTCGATGTCGCCGTTTGTTCGCCGCACTGTCACCCACATAAAAAATCCATGCACATTTCAGGTGATAAAATTTATTGCCGGAAGTCAGTGCCGGAGGGATTGTAAGCAGAGTTTACCGCGATCTACCGCGACACCACCCCGATCCGCGCAAAAACCGCGGTAGTCACGTTCATATCCCGGCCTCAGTCCGGATACTGTGCAGCAAGAGGGTTCACGACAAAGCGCAATCTGTCAACAACTGTAAATATTAGAAAAATTTACAGATACTTTTATATTTTCATAGACTGTTATGATCTGTAAGAAACTGAAAATATTACTAAAATTTACAGTTTGTGTGAGGACATGCGCCCATGAAAATACCTGAAAAACCCCGTGATCCGAATGTAATTATTGAAAATATGGGGGAAGAGTTCTCCAATTTTTTTCTGGCATACAGTATTGGAGATGAAAAATCCGCCGGGATCCGGGAATACGTACGGAAGTACAATGAGCTGCATTATTCTCACTGGGATGATCTCAAACGAAAAAAAATCCCTTACGATACAGAATTGTTCTGGCTGCTCCTGAAGGTTCTTCGAAGGGAAAGATTCACTAAAATCGGGATCGGGGACGAAACTTTCACATTTGTCATGCTTGGAAAATTCCAGCGAAAGCTCCATCAGATTGACAAAGAGTCGCCTGCACCGATAGACGGACTGACAGGAGAAAAGCCGGGCGAAGCGAGCAAACGGCAGTATTTGTCCAATTCAATCATGGAGGAGGCGATCGCTTCAAGCCAGCTGGAAGGCGCAGCGACAACGAGGGCGATTGCGAAAAAGTTCCTGCGGGAAGGCAAATCTCCGCGGAACAAATCCGAGCGGATGATCCTGAACAACTACCGGACGATTCAGAAGCTGAAGGAGATAAAGGACCTCCCGCTCTCCCTGGACCTGATCACCGATATTCACATGGAGATTACCAACGGAACGTTGGAGAAACGGGACGATGAAATCTTCTTCCGGACGAGTGATGATATAGTTGTCCGGGACAGGGCGGACTATACCAAAATCTATCATCAGCCGCCAAGCTTTGAAGCAGTCCCGGCAATGCTCGATAACCTCTGTACTTTTGCCAATGACGATGAGATATTTATCCACCCGATACTCAAGGCAATCATCATCCACTTCCTTATCGGGTATATTCATCCTTTCAATGACGGCAACGGGAGGACTGCTCGTGCATTATTCTACTGGTACGTGCTGAAAAACGGCTACTCCCTCTTCGAGTATCTTTCAATATCCCGGATATTCGTACATTCCCCTGCAAAATATGCCCGGGCATACCTGTACACCGAAAATGATGAAAACGACATGACCTATTTCGTCGAGTTCAATCTCGATAGTATCAGCCGGGCAATGGATGAGCTTAAAACGTATATTGAGGAGAGTCAGGCCGAACAACGGGAAGCAATCCGCCTTGCCGGGGCAATTCCGGGCGTCTCGTTCCGGCAGGCGGAAATCCTCAAGGATTTCATCAGCCACCCCGACCGTTCGTATGCAATCAGCGAGATGGCGGGCAAGTACAAAGTGTCGATGCCGACGGCGAGGAGTGATCTGCTTACGCTTGAAGGACTCGGGAAACTCAGAAAAATCAAAGACGGGAAACGATGGGTCTTCCTGTTGAGCGACACATGGGCACAATGATACACGGTGTGACCGGGAGAAATATCCTGAAATAGTAAAACAAGGTTCCGAAAAGAGAGTACACTATCGAGCATTATATACTGATTCCGGCAGATCGATTCTTCATTGAAGAATGACGGGAGCCGGGGAACAATGCAGGATCATTATGTCGGAGATGTCGGGGACTTCGGGAAATACGGGCTTTTAAACACGGTGCTGGAGTGCGGCGGGGGCGGGGTTCGCCTCGGGGTAAACTGGTATTATGTCAAGGGCCCGAAACAGGAGAACGGGGACGGGGGATACACGGGATACCTGTACCCTGAGAATAAGAACTGGGAGAAATTCGAGCGTTGTTTCCCGGAGATCTATGTTAAATTGAAAAAAATTGTTGAATGGAAAAAAAATGTTGATTCAAATCAGGGAGCCATTGCGGCGGTCGAGAGGAATGAGGTTATCAGGGGCCCTGTCTCGTACTATTCGGAGCCGGTGAACACCCCTCACCTGCATCACACCCGGCGGGAAGAAGCACGAGAAGAATGGTTCGCCGGTTCGCTCGTGTGTCTTTCGGATGCGGACATCATCTTCCTCGATCCTGATAACGGCATCCAGCCCGATTCCCTCAAAAAGTCACACGCGCGGGCAGGAAAATACTTCTTCCGGGACGAATGCCGGGAGTATTGTGCGCATGGCGCATCGCTGATCCTCTATCATCACCGGAACCGGAAACCGAAGGAGGAGTACGGCGCCGATATCCGGAAGCTGCATCAGGCGATCGATCCGTCCGCGAAAGTGTTCATCCTGCGGTTCACACGGTTCTCGGTGCGGGACTACATTTTTATTGCGCAGAAAGAGCACGAGGAGCTGTTCGGCAGGGTAATCCGGGAACTGACGTCGAAACCCCGTGACTTCCTCTTCGAGAAGTATGACTATTCTCCGGCAACACCCCGAATGTAGGGCAATAGTGCAGCGGCTCGGGTAGTGGCGGTGACGTGTAACGAACGGGAGTATTATCTGCGGTTGCACCGGAAATAATTCAAAATAAAGTGAAATTTTTCCGGGTGCTCCTCCTATGGCCCTTGAACTTCTGTATATCTTCGCGCTGCTCATTACCGGGACTGTCGTCGGGTTTGCCTCCGGACTGCTTGGCGTCGGGGGCTGTTTCATCATGGTCCCGATCCAGTTCTGGGTACTGACCTCAATGGGGTGTGATGCCGGCACCGCCATCCTGGTCGCATTCGGGACAAACCTTGCCGTGGTATTGCCCACGGCTATCTCCGGTGCGTACGGCCATCAAAAAAAGGGTGCCGTCGTCTGGATGCAGCAGTCACCATGGGAATCGCCGGATTTTTCGGCGCACTCATCGGGGGCTATATCGCCACCCTCATTCCGGGCACATACCTCACGGCCCTCTTCGGCCTCGTCATTCTTCTCGGCGCGGTAAGGATGTTCACCGCCCGCCCCCCGGTGGCCGGGAAGGAACCGGTCGACGACGTAGTAGCCTTCCTCCTCTGGAAAATCCCGCTCGGGATCCTCTCCGGGATCATCGGCATCGGAGGCGGTGTCATCCTCATCCCGATACTGGTGTTCGTGATGCACTTCCGGATGCACGCCGCCGTCGGGACATCAACCGCCCTCATGATCTTCACCGCTCTCGGGGAAACCATCGCCTATATCATCAACGGATGGGGGGCAGTCGGGCTGCCGGCCTACTCGCTGGGGTACGTCACCCTTCTCCAGTGGGCGCTCCTCGCCGGCACCAGCATCATTATGGCGCAGGCCGGGGTGCGGGCGGCCCACCGGCTCCCGGCACGACAGCTGAAGCTGGTCTTAATCGCCGTCATGGTCACCATGGGCCTGAAGATGACGGGGGTCTTTTCGCTGCTCGGGCTGCCGCTCTAAAGGGGGCTCCGGGCGGAATAAAATGGCCCCGGACGTCAATTTCACCCATCTGGCGATGAATCTTATCCGTTTTCACCCGTTATCACGACACATACCCTTATGCGAATGAAATAAGAATGATGCCCCATGAAAGTCGGCATCATCCGCTGCCTCATGACCGAGGACATCTGCCCGGGAACGACGGATTTTATTGTCACAAAAGAGGGAAAAGGCGCATTCGCAGAGACGGGTCCGGTTGAGATCGCCGGGTTCGTGACCTGCGGCGGGTGCCCGGGGAAGCGGGCTATCCCGCGGGCACAGATGCTCCTGAAGAAGGGTGCCGAGGCAATCGTATTCGCATCATGCATCAGCAGGGGGAATCCGATCGGGTATCCCTGCCCGCACTACGCCAATATGCGGGATGCGGTCATAAAAGCGGTCGGCCCGGACGTCCCGATCATCGAGTGGACACACTGACGGACAACAGACACGTTGCATGGTGGCCGGCCAGTGCTTCACCCCCCCCACCGGGACCGATTGATTACCAGAGATCCGGGGAAGCGACCATGATAAATGCGGCATGGAAGGAGATGCAGGCGTGGGTCGAGCTGGGAGAGGGGGCGGACATGCACGCCGCAGACAGGGGCGGGGCGCCGGACGATCACAGCCGCCCGTGACACTCCGGTACTACCAGAGCCCTTCTGCATTTCGCCGTTCGGGTGCGCTGACTCCCTCCGGGCTCACCTTTGACTACCGGCTGAGTCCGTTCATGGGGTGTGAAAAGTGCGATCCGGAAAAAAACCCCTACTGTTTTGAGCACTACACCCCCTGGTGGAACAGGGGCGAGATCAGGGTGAAGACCACTACGCTGGCCCTGCTGCGAAGGGTGCTCGATTCCGGGGAGGGTACGGCAGTATCCGGTGATGAAGCGCCACAACGTGATCGGCGGCAGCGAGGTGGGTATGCTCGCCGGGCTGAAAGGGGCCGTCGGGAAGGAAGAGTGGATCGTCACCCCCTGTCCTCTTCCGTCACGTCTACGACAAACCACCCGCCGCCGTAGAACGATCCTTCGAATATCTCGTGAAACCGGAACACATACTCTCCCGGGGGGTGGCGGGTGTCGTGGTCACCGTAATCTCCGCATAGTAGGTCTCGTGCGGGTAGGCCATGAAATCCGGAGGAGCGACCGTAATTTCCATCCCCTCCGGCCCGGGCAGGGTCTGAGCCGCACTCACCGGCCCGGTCACGCGGGAGAGGACGCGGAGATGCACCCACCCATAGCCCTTTTCGCGCGATTCCGTCACGATTCCACCGGTGGCGGACGTTCCGGCTCTGACGCTGATCTCGTCGGGCCAGAATATGCGGGGCGTGCCGAAGTGGGACACACCGGGTCTTACGTCCTCCCCCGGTTCGGAAGGGGCCATTGTCGGTAAAGGCGGAGCAAAGGGCCCCACCGTGGATGCGACGGCGAGAAGCGCCTCGTCAGTGATATTCCCGCGAAGCCAGCAGGTAGCGTTTTCGCTGCTCCACGAGACCTGGTTTTCGCCGATTCCCTTCACAAACGTGGCCGGGACGCCGTTTAAGGTGACGGTCCGGGGCTCCGGCATCGAGATCGCGAAGGGATACGGCGCATCGCCCGCACACGTCTGGACGAGCAGCATTCTCGCGCTCCGGTTGGCATAGACGACTTCCCGCCGCGGGCAGGGGTCGCCGTAGATCCGTACCGTTGAAAATCCGTATCCGGCGGGCAGATAGGAGGGAACGGCCAGCGGGCAGTCCGGGCCGGGAGCTTTCGCGGCATCTTCGAGCGTGGCATATTCCTCCGGTGCGCCCGTTGCCATGCAGGGAAACGGTTCCTTAACCCACTGCCAGTGTGCCGAAATCACCGAATTATTCCCGGCATCGACGAACACCCGGAAGAGCGAACTCTGGTTGTACAGCCGGAATGTCACGACAGGGCAGGTCACAGAGACCTCCCCTCCGGGGCCCGTCGACTGCCAGGTTGCCGGCGTGACATCCACGATCTCGTAGTCGCCGCTGTGTACGGGGAGGTTCTCCCGGACGCCCGGGTCGGCGAGCGCGATGGCAATCGCTTGTTCGGTCTCGTTCACCGTTGGGTCTTCCCCGGATCCATCCAGACATCCGGCAGCGAGTATGAGACAGAACACCACGATCGCGATCCCGTGTGCGTGTCGATCCATGTCGTCCTCTCCGGTGGGGGAGGTATTCGTTCACCTGCCCGAAATTATTTGTCCCGGAAATCACCCTGATGCCTGAGATCGGAGTGGACGAAAAAAAGCCCCGTGCACATGCCGGTACACTGCATGCATGCACATATATCCCCGAACGTTCAGGAAGTATCTGCCATGAACATGCTGGTCACTGCCTCATTCGCCGCCGTGGTGCTGCTCGAGATCGCCGTCCCCCTCGGCCTCGGCCTCTGGATTGTCCGGCGTTTCGGGGTTTCGTGGAATATCTTCCTCCTCGGTGCGGGCTTCTTCGTGGCCGTGCAGATCCTCCATACCCCGCTGGTGCTGCTGACGCAGGGGCCGCTCTATGCATACCTGAACGGCGTTTTTACGAACAAGCTGCCCGTGCTCGTCGTCTTCGCCGTCTACCTCGGCCTCCTTGCGGGCCTTTTCGAGGAGGTGGGGCGCTATCTCATCTTCACCCGCTATCTTCCCCGGAAGGACTACGCACTCTCCTGTGAAAACGGCGTCATGTTCGGGGCCGGCT
Source organism: Methanomicrobiaceae archaeon (assembly GCA_016926855.1). Classification (GTDB taxonomy): domain Archaea; phylum Halobacteriota; class Methanomicrobia; order Methanomicrobiales; family Methanomicrobiaceae; genus LKUD01. The sequence goes on from JAFGNT010000021.1 coordinate 130,421, forward strand.
GGGGCGGGATCGAGAGCATCCTCGTCGCCCTGCTCGTGCTGTCGAGCATGGCAAGCTACATCGTCCTCTCCCAGAGTCCCGATCCGTTTGTCGGCCTCCCCGACGATCCGGCCGTCATTGCTCAGGTCGCAGCCCTCCTCGCCCTCACTCCGCCCGACATCCTGCCGGGGCTCCTCGAGCGGATGATGACGATCACGCTCCATATCGCGTGGTCAATTCTGGTGCTCGCCGCCGTCGTCCGAAAGCAGCGGTTACTGCTCCTGCTCGCGGTGCTCTGGCATGCAGGCGTCGACGCCGCGGCCGTCGTGATCGCGCAGACGGAAGGCGTCTGGGCCGCGGAGTTTACGATCGCTCTCTTTACCGTGCCGGGACTGCTCGTTTTGTGGTGGGCGTGGCGGCGGCTGGGAAAATCAGAGAGAAAATCCGTCTTTTAGAATAATAACCCCTATTTTATGCACCAGGTCCCGTGCATTATGGACGGCATTTTCTGCATCGGTATGCGTAACGGTAAAACTCATATCGTAGGTTGCCGTATGGCGCTTTCTCCGCATCCTGTCAAAGAGTGTCACATCATCCCGCGGGAGGAAATGGCTTAAAAATTCCCTGACCGGCACGTGCCCTTCCGTGCTTCTGGGCCGATGCCCGCCTGTCTGCCGCACCCGTGCATCGGGCCGTCGCCGGCTCACGGAGCCCGGCGCCCCTCCGCTGATTGCAGGAAGCGCTCGACCTCCTGCCGGAAGAGAGCGAAATTTCCGATATGCTCCTTCAGGAGAGAGAATGCACGTGCGTCGTCGATTGCCCCGTAGCGGTGGACGACGATGTTTCGAAATCCCTTCATGGCCTTCAGTTTCTGCCGCATCCCGGGGCCGAGTACTTCGTTTCGTACGAGGTTCTCAAGGATATCCTCATCGGTACCGGGGACGCCGAGACGGAGATCTGAGTTTCAGATGGCGCATACATCAAAGACGTTCTCGATGGCGTACTCGATACGCTTGTCGATGCCGTCTTTGATCAGGCCCAGCCGGCTGAACGAGTCGGCTGAACCGGGAAGGTGCATTTCGACCAGATCAACGCTCTCCGTCATCTCCTGAAGTTTGATGCGGATAGCCGTGCTCCGGATGGGCTCCGTCATACAATCGCCTGCTTGCCGATGTAGTCGTACAGCCGGTGTTTGAACGCCTCGAACTCCCGGATTGTCCGAAGAGCGACATCGTAGAGAAACCGTTCATCCTGACAGTAGAGGACCCGTCCGCGCAGGACCTCCGTCCTGATGTAGAGCGGAAGGTTCCCGAAGATCTGCACGTCGTACCGGTCTTCGAAGAGTTCGGAGAGCACCCGGAACCGGAACCTGGAAGCCTCCTCCGGGTCGCCATCATAATAGATACAGATATCGATGTCGGACTTTTCTCTCGCCCGCCCTTCGGCCACGGAACCGTAGAGGATGATGAAACGGACCTTCTCGAAACCTTCGACGGTTTTAAGCCGATCGAGTGCATCCCGGATGAACTGCTCCGTTGTATTCATGCCGAAAGTCCCTCGTTTGATAGGTGGCATCTCCCTCGCATTAACGTTTCCGTGAGGATTGCGGCCCCCGGAAAGTCCGGCGCTGCCGGGGGAGGCGAAGAAGTCCGATTGAAAAAACAGCCCGTCGGCGTGCGATGCTCCGGCCGACGGCAATCGATAAATTCCCCCTTTTACTGCGGGGGAACGGGGTATCCGGCGTTTCGGAGCATCGCGGGATAGTAGTTATGCACGTACTCCCCGACCATCCGCCGGGCCGAAAACCGCGGGGCGATGCTTTTAATCGACTCCTTCATCATCTGTACCCAGCCGCAGGGGATGCCGTCCATGCCGGCCGCGTAGTAGAGAGGGATGATCTCCTTCTCAAGGAGATCGTAGATCGCCCGGGCATCGGCCGCGTCACGGTCCCCGTCGGGAGTCTCCTCCCCGAAGATCCAGCCGTTTTTCCCGTTGTAGCCCTCGGGCCACCATCCGTCCGCGATGGAGAGGTTCAGGACACCGTTTATCGCCGCCTTCATGCCGCTCGTCCCGCACGCCTCCATCGGGGGGAGGGGATTGTTGAGCCAGACATCGACCCCATGGACGAGGTACTGGGCCGTCTGCTCCCCGTAATCCTCCACGAAAGCGATTCTCCCCCCGAATTCAGGCTGCTGGGCGAAGCGGTAGATCTTCTGGAGGATCCGCTTCCCCTCGTCGTCGGCCGGATGCGCTTTTCCGGCAAATATGATCTGGACGGGCCGCCAGCGGTTGGTGAGAATCCGCTTTATCCGCTCGAGATCATGGAATATGAGATCCGCCCGTTTATACGTGGAGAACCGGCGGGCGAAGCCGATGGTGAGCACGGCCGGATTGAGCATGAGCCCCTCCGCGACGAGGTTCTCGGACGTGTCCTGCCACGCCGCCCACTTGCGCCGTTTCACCTCCCGGATCCGGTTGATGAGCTTTGCCTTGAGCCAGAAGTGCGTCTCCCAGAGCTCCCGGTCCGGGATTTCGTCGATCAGCTCCCAGAGCTCCGGGTTGTCGTGCTCCTGCTCCCAGTGGGGGCAGGCCGGGTTCATGGTCGTGTTGAAGAGCAGCCGCATCCGGGGATTGAGCCATGTGCAGAGGTGGACACCGTTCGTGATCACGTCGAAGGGGATCTCGCAGTTGCTCCGATCGGGCCGGAAGTCACAGAGCATTCCGCGGGTGACCTCGGCGTGCCGGCGGCTGACGGCGTTGTAAAAGCCCGACATCCGCAGCGCAAGCGCCGTCATGTTGAAATCCGCATTATCCCGCATGGCGCCGAGCGCGAGGAACGCCTCGCGGTCGAGGCCCAGCCGGGGGTAATACTGGCCGAAGTACTTATCCATCAGCGCCACGGGGAAGACGTCATGTCCGGCCGGGACGGATGTATGGGTCGTAAAGACCGAGGTGCCCCGCACCTGCTCCCGCGCCTCCGTAAACGACATCCCCTTCTCAACCCGCTCCCGTACCCCCTCGAGAAGAGCGAATGCCGGGTGCCCCTCATTGAGGTGGATCGCCGAGTACTCGACGCCAAGCTCCTGCAGCACCTTCCGCCCCCCGATCCCGAGCACGATCTCCTGCCTGAGGCGCTCCTCCCTGTCGCTTGAGTAGAGGTGCGAGCTGATCGTGCGGTTCTGCGGGCTGTTCTCCTCGATGTCCGTATCGAGCAGGTAGAGCGGGATCCTTCCGACCTGCACTTTCCAGACCGCAGCAGTGATCGGGGGGTCGAAAAACGGGACGCGGACAACCATCTGCCCGCCCGCGGTGTTCTTCACCCGCGTCACCGGGGCTGCATCCCGGTCGAGAGTGACCCGGATGGCATCCTGCCAGCCGTCGTTCCGGATGTCCTGGTGGAGATATCCCTCCGAGTACATGAATCCCACGGCCACCATCGGCACATGGAGATCGCTGCACTCTTTGAGGTGGTCGCCCGCGAGGAAGCCGAGGCCGCCGGCATAGAAGGGAAGGGAGTGGTGCAGGCCGTATTCGGCTGAGAAGTAGGCGATGGTGAGGTGCTCCCTTGCGGGATACTGCTCGTGGAACCAGCCGTTTGCGGACCCCATGTAGCGCCGGAAGAGATACATGATGATGTCGTAGCGATGGAGGTACTGCTCGTTTGTCGCCGCCCGTTCGAGATATTCAGGGGGGATGATGCGGAGCATCTTCACCGGATTGTGAAGGCACTCCCTCCAGGCCTGCCGGTTGAGCTCTTTGAAGAGGGTGCGGGCCTCCGGGTGCCAGCTCCACCAGAGATTGTATGCCAGATCGACAAGGCCGGAGATGCGATCCGGAACGTGCGAAAAATTAAGGGTGTGGATCTGATCCATGTCAGGCTCCATTTACAGGAATTAATGATGGGTCACCATTTATGGTATCCGATTTATGCCCGGGCAATCACGCCCTGCCGGAGATCTCCGTCATCCGCCGGAGGCGGGCGGCGAGATCGGCCGTCAGAAGGGCCGGATCGCAGCGCCATTTCCAGTTCCCCGCCACCGTCCCCGGGGTGTTCAGCCGCGCCCGGCTGCCGAGGCCGATAAGGTCCTGCACCGGGATGATCGCGAGCCGGGCGACCGACATCATCGCGAGCCAAACCAGCGCCTCCGGCGCCTCTTCGCAGGTGATCTCCCGGCCGAGGTAGCGGAAGAGGCGTTTTTTGTCATCGTCCGCCAGCTCGTTCGCGAACCATCCCGCGACCGTGTTGTTGTCGTGGGTCCCGGTGTAGCAGACGGCATGCCGTCCGATGTTGTGGGGGATGTAGGGACTCGTTGCGATATCCTCCCCGAAGGCGAACTGGAGGACAGTCATCCCCGGAAACCCGAGCCGCCGGATCTCCGCCCGCACATCGTCGGTGATCGTCCCGAGATCCTCCGCGATGAAGGGCAGATCCCCGAATTCGGCCCGCATGCGATCGAAAAAGTCACCGGCCGGGGCGGCGGTCCACCTACCCGTCCGGGCGGTCTTCTCGCGGGCGGGGATCTCCCAGTAGGCGACGAACCCGCGGAAGTGGTCGATCCTCACGAGGTCGACGAGGGTGATGGTCCGCCGGATCCGGTCGGCCCACCAGGAATAGCCGTCCTCCCGGTGCCGGTCCCAGCCGTAGACCGGATTGCCCCAGCGCTGGCCGTTTCTGCTGAAGTAGTCGGGCGGAACCCCGGCGACGACAGCGGGCATCCCCCGGTCGTCCAGCCTGAAGAGGCGGGGGCGGGCCCAGACATCCGCGCTGTCATGGGTGACGTAGATGGGCATGTCGCCGATGATCCGGATGTCCTTCTCCCGGCATGCGGCGTGAAGCCGCTGCCACTGGCGGTCGGCAAGGTACTGGATGAAGCGCTCCCGTTCGAGGCGGCCTGCATACTGCTCCCGTGCCCGCCCGAGGGCCTCCGGCACGCGATCCCGGAGACCCGGCGGCCACTCCGGCCATGCCGCCCCGTTGTTGCAGCGTTTGACGCAGACGAAGAGCGCATAGTCATCGAGCCAGCCGGCCTGTTCGGTGCAGAACCGGCGGTAGTCGTCGCTCATTCCCGCCTCTTCGAACCGGGAGAACGCCGTATCGAAAGCCCGGTGCCGCACCCGCTCCGCGACGGCGTAGTTTGCCGTATCCGACGGGAGTCCGGGAGCCGGATCGAGATCGCCCTCGTCCAGAAACCCGTCCGCGACCAGCAGTTCGGGGCTGACGAAAAGAGGGTTGATGGCGAAGGCGGAGGAGCCGTGGTAGGGCGAATGACGGGTGGCGCCGCTCGTCGGAGTGAGGGGAAGGATCTGCCAGTAGTGCTGCCGCGCCGCGGCGAGGAAGTCTGCGAACCGAAATGCACCGGGTCCGAAATCGCCGACGCCGTATGCACCGGGGAGGGCGGAGACGGGGAGGAGCACCCCGGCGGCCCGCCGTGAAAGCGGGTTCACCGTGCCACCTCCATTCCGAGCAGCGCCGCAAGCTCCCGGCAGGCACGGAGCCACCGCACCGCGTCAGGATCGCCGCGGCCCTCCCGTCCTGCCTGCTCCCGGAGCTGCCGGCGCATCAGGGCATGGAGGAGGTTCTGGCTCTCCCAGGTATCGGGCGTCAGCGCGATCCGGCGGAGGGTCGACAGCAGTGCGAGCGCATCTTCGAGAGGGCCGGGATCCCCCGGCCGCCCGGCGGCGTCCCGGAGGAGGGCATTCACCTGCGTCCGGGCCGCGGGTCCGAGCAGTGCATGACTGGGCGGGATCGCGTGCAGCAGAAGCGTTCGAACGGCATCGCCGATTGCGGCAGTGTCCGGCGTTGCGTCTGACAGGAGGGCGAGCATGTCCGCATTGTGCGTATAAAAGGCGGCAGCCCTCACGGGCAGGGGATCCGGAGCGCCTGTCAGCGCCTCCGAAACCGGCGGGAACTCGCGGGAAAAGGCGCGGAGGGCCGCGTCGAGGGGGGCGCCCCGGCCGGCAATCCTCTCCCGGAGGACCTGCTCGTGTTCGGCGGGAAAGAGGTCGCTCGCGGTGCAGATCCGGTCGAAATGCCGCGCAAGGAACGTGTGCGCATCCGTGTCGCCCCGGGTTTCGAGGAGCGCGAGGAGCGCATCCGGACTGCAGGCCGGGGCAATCCGGACGCCGGCCACCGGCTCCCCCGCGGCCGTTCGCACCACCGCGGCTGCGATGCAGTCCTCCTCCCCCGTACGGCGCGAACGGATGCGGATCGTCGACGCGATATCGTCACCGGACCGGGTCTCTGCCACGGTGGTCACGTCGTGGGCCCCGGTGCAGGAGATTGCAGAATAGGCGGCGCAGAGGGCGACGTGTGCGCCGATACCGGCACGATCGATGCGGGTGGATGCGGCCCGCGTTCTGTAGATCCGGGCACCGTCGCCCTCGGCGTGGATGTTGCTCCGCGCCCCTGCGAGAATGGCGGTGAACTCCGGCCCGGCGTCCGGCCCTCCGAGCGCCTTCGCAAGGTCCATCGCCCTGCAGGCGTTTGCCATCACCTGAACGGCCTCGATTCCGGCGATATCGTCGAAGTACCAGCCGCAGGAGGTGTACATCATCATGGCGTGCCGCGCCATCTCGAGAAGCATGCACGCCCGAATCCGCTCGCCGGGGGAAAGGCTCCGGCCCGCCTCTCCGGCAAGGAACCGGTCCGTGATCGAGGGATCGCGGAGCACCCGGATGTACTCCTTCCGCGCCGTCCACGGATCCGGGCAGAGGGGACGGAGCGCCGACTCGAAGAAGGGATCGAGCGTGCCCCGGAGATAATCCACGGCATCGCGGAGCTGCCGGCGCCAGTCGTGCGACCACCCGGGGTATGCGCCGGTGGTGCAGGAGCAGCCGCTCCGCCAGCGCTCGACGCCGTGGGCGCAGCTCCATGATGTATGTTCGCTGATCCCGACCTCGGCCTCCGGGGGATGCTTCTCCAGGAACTCGCCGTACACGGTCAGCTGCGCCCCGGAATCCCGTTCGATCTCCCTGAGGCAGTACGCGAGCGCCATCTCCCCGAAGCGGTGGTGATGGCCGTAGGTCTCGCCGTCGGTGGCGACGGAGACGAGAGACGCGGCATAGGGTGCGGGTGCCGCAAGGAGACGGGAGGCGAACCGCTTTCCGTCGGCAAGGAGGTCGCCGAAGGCAACGGCCGAGGAGATGCCGGGGTCGTAGAAGACGATGTCGATCGTCTTTGTCGAGGGGAGGGGGCAGCGGTACGGGCGGGTGGTGTCGAGGGCGCCGCCGGCAACGGGGGTCCAGTCACCGCCCGGGAGGCGCACCCGGCTCGCCTGGGCGGGCGAGAGAATGGTGAAGGCAATCCCCGCCGCCGCGAGGGTTTCGAGTGTCGGGTAATCGACGGCGCACTCGGGGAGCCACATGCCCTCGGGCCGCCGGTCGAACCGGGATACGAAGTCCCCGATCCCCCAGCGCACCTCGGCCTCCCGGTCCCGCGGCGTTGCAAGGGGGAGGATGGTGTGATGGTAGGCCTGGGCGATGGCGCTCCCGTGGCCGGAGAACCGCTCGCGGCTTTCCCGGTCGGCATCGAGAAATGCGGCATAGACCCCGGGCCGCTGCGTCTCGAGCCAGCCGAGGAGCGTGGGGCCGGCATCGAAGCTGATAGAGGCATAGGTGCTGACGATGTCGGCGATCATGCCCGTGTCGGAGAGGATGCGGGCCGCACTGTTGGGAGCGTAGCACTCGGCCGTGATCCGGTCGTTCCAGTCGTGGTACGGAGCGGCCGACTCTTCCCGGAGCACCGCCGCAAGCCAGGGATTTTCCCGCGAAGGCTGGTAGAAATGGCCGTGGATGCAGATATGCCGGGCCATACTCACCGGCCCTCCGGCTTGAGCACCACCACCCCGAGCGGCGGAAGGGTGAGGGAGAGCGAGAAGGGATAGCCGTGGGAGGGGACCGGTTCCGCTCCGCATCCCCCGAAGTTCCCGCACCCGCTCCCGCCGTAGCACACAGCGTCGCTGCAGAGGAGCTCGCGCCAGAAGCCGCCCGCGGGGACGCCGATCCGGTAGCCGTGCCGGGGCACCGGCGTGAAGTTGCAGGCCGCGAGGACGGTGCTGTCGTCGCTGTTCCTCAGGTAGCTGACGACGCTCTGCTCCCAGTCGAGGTGGTCGACCCATGCGAACCCCTCCGGCGAGAAGTCCCGTTTGTGCAGGGCGGGCTCGGAGCGGTAGAGGCGGTTGAGGTCGCGCACCCAGCGCTGCACTCCTTCGTGGGGGGGATAGTCGAGGACGTGCCACTCGAGGCTCCGGGTATGGTCCCACTCGGATCGCTGCCCGAACTCCCCGCCCATGAAGAGGAGTTTCTTGCCGGGGTGGGTGTACATGTACCCGAAGAGGAGGCGGAGCCCGGCGAACTTCTGCCAGTCGTCGCCGGGCATCCGCCCGATGAGGGAGCCTTTCCCGTGGACCACTTCGTCGTGGGAGAGGGGCAGGATGAAGTTCTCCGTGAAGGCGTACACCATGCTGAAGAGGAGCTCGTCATGGTGGTACTTGCGGTAGACCGGGTCCTTTGAAAAATAGCGGAGGGTGTCGTGCATCCAGCCCATGTTCCATTTCATCCCGAAGCCGAGCCCGCCCGTGTACGTGGGACGGGTCACCATCGGCCAGGCCGTCGACTCCTCCGCGATGATCTGGACGTCGGGGTGCTTTTTGTAGGCGACTTCGTTGAGCCGCCGCAGGAAGGCGATCGCCTCGAGATCCTCGCGCCCCCCGTACCGGTTGGGGACCCATTCCCCCGAGGCGCGGGCGTAGTCGAGGTACAGCATCGAGGAGACGGCGTCGACGCGGAGCCCGTCGACGTGGCATTGGTCGAGCCAGAACATGGCGCTCGAGAGCAGGAACGCCTGCACTTCGTAGCGGCCGTGGTTGAAGATGCAGCTCGTCCATTCGGGATGGAATCCCCGCGAGGGATGGGCATGCTCGAAGAGGTGGGTTCCGTCAAACCGGGCAAGGCCGTAGTCGTCGGCCGGGAAATGGGAGGGCACCCAGTCGAGGATCACCCCGATCCCGTGCCGGTGGAGCCGGTCGATGAGGTGCATGAAGTCGTCCGGCGTGCCGAACCGGGAGGTGGGGGCGAAGTAGCCTTCCGTCTGGTAGCCCCACGATCCCTCGAAGGGGTGCTCCATGAGGGGAAGAAACTCCACATGCGTAAACCCCATATCGCACACATAACCGGCGAGCGAGTCGGCCATCTCCCGGTACGTGAGCGGCCGGTCCCCTTCCTCCGGCACCCGCCGCCACGAGCCGGCATGCACCTCGTAGATGGCGATCGGGCTCTCGTGCCCGTTGTGCTCGTGCCGGGTTTCCATCCAGGCGCCGTCGCTCCACCGGAACGCGGACTCCCGGATGACCGACGCCGTGCGGGGAGGAGTCTCCCAGAAGCGTGCGAACGGATCGCCCTTGTCGGCGGCAAGACCGTGATGCCGCGAGACGATATGGTACTTGTAGCGCATCCCCTGTCCGGCGCCCGGGACGAAGCCCTCCCAGACTCCCGAGCTGTCGGGCCGGGAAGCGAGGGGGTCCGCCTGCGGGTTCCACCCGTTCCAATCCCCGATCACCGAGACCGAGGCGGCGTTCGGGGCCCAAACGGCGAAGAAGGAGCCGTCCTCCCCGCCGTACCGCATCGGGCGGGAGCCGAACTTCGTGTGGAGTCCGGCATGCTCCCCCCGTTTAAACAGGTAAATGTCGTACTCGGTGATGATATCAGGGCCGGAGATTCCCCCGGATTCCGTTGCCATGGTCGTGTGCCGTTCGTGCAGGGTATCACCGCCGGAACATACCGGTTCAGGCCGTCTCCACGGCCGCAACCGCGGCATATACCTCAAGCATCATCGCGATGACCTTTTCCCACGTAAAATTCTTCTCTACTTTCCTGCGTCCGGCGGCGCCGAACGCCCTGATGGACGCGGGATCGTCGAGGAGGTAGTGAACTGCCCAGGCAAAGGACTCCGGCGTCACCGACACTCTGATCCCGTCGACAAAGTTCTCGATGTTTTCGGAGAGGCCGCCGACATCGGAGGCCACCACGCAGCGTTCCGCGCTCCACGCCTCGGTGAGCACCAGGCCGAAGGGCTCGTTCCGGCTGGGGATAACGACGATGTCTGCGCTGTTGAGAAGTTTCAGGTGGTCGCCGTCGGAGATGTAGCCCGTGAACCGGACCGGCAGGCCACGCGCTTTCTCCTCGCAGTGCGCCCGCATGGAGCCGTCGCCGGTGAAGATGAACTGCGCATCGGGATTATCCCGGAGGATGAGCGGGACGGCGTCGAGGAGGAGATCGGGACCCTTCTGGTAGACGAGCCGTCCGACGAAGAGGATGAGGGGGGCGGCAGGGTCGATGCCGTACTCCCGCTTGACGGTGCCGGCGTCGACCAGCATCCGGTACCGGTCGGGATCGATGCCGTTCGGGATGACACGGATCCTGTTTTCGGGTACGTGGTAGAGTGTGACGATTTCGTCCCGTGTCGTCCGCGAGACGGTGATGATCTGCCGTGCAATGTGGGCTGCGAACCACTCCATTCCCGAGATCTCGCCGAACTCCCACCAGTCGCCGAAATTTCCACCGTTCCTGCCGTATTCAGTGGAATGAAACGATATTACCGTGTTTCGATTCTTCAGCTCCCGGAGGGTGTCCACGAAGTGCCAGTCGTGAAAGTGGATGAGATCGAAGGGAGGTGAATCATAGTCGCGGAACCGCTCGAAGAGCTTCGCGCTCATGTCACGGCAGTACGCGACGATGTCCGGCCCCGACGGAACACAGTAGTGGTAATGGACGCCGTGGATATCCTGGTCGCCGGACGGTCCGCGGGTAAAGAAATGCACCTCGCAATCCCCGGCGATCTTTTCGGCAAGAGCGGTGGCGACCGGAGCGAGCCCGCCGACCCGCTCGGCATAGAGCGACTCCCAGCAGAATACGGCCACTTTCAGTCTTCTTTTGGATTTCCGGGTTTTTTTCTTAGGGGGGGCAGTGCCGGCGGGAAGGTGCATCTCCGGAATCATGTACTGGGTTTCATCTCCCGCCATCTATATAATTCCCACCCCTGTTCTGGGGATGTGCTCAATCCGGGCGCCTTCTGCTTTTCTGCGCAGCCGGGACCCGCATCGCGGCCGCCTGCCCCGTTAAAATTACCCGTGAACGACGGGAGTTTCCGTGTCCGCCCCCTCTTTTTCGATCGCCGCGATCAGGTTCTCTATCACCCTGTCGACCTCCCGCCACGTCGGATTCTCCGGGCCGGTATCCGGGCCCCGGAGGATGAACGGCCTTCCAACGTCCCCCGCTTTGCGCATCATCGGGTCGAGGGGGATGGAGCCGAGGAACGGCACGCCGAGATCACGGGCGGCTTTTTCTCCCCCGCCGCTGCCGAAGACCTCGATCTCTTTCCCGCAGTGGGGGCAGACCATGCCGCTCATGTTTTCGACAATCCCGATTATGTTAAGGCCAATCTCTTCGGCGAACCGCACCGCCTTGCTGATAGCGATGATCGCAACCGCCTGCGGGGTTGTCACCACCACCGCACCGGCGATATTCGGGGCGATCTGTGCGATGGTGAGCGCCTCGTCGCCCGTCCCCGGCGGGAGGTCGACGATGAGGTAGTCGAGGCTTCCCCAGTGCACCTCTTCGAGAAACTGGCGGATGACCCCCATCTTCATCGGCCCGCGCCAGATGACCGGGCTGGTCTTTTCAGGCAGAAGAAACGCCATCGAGACGACCGAAAGCGTGTCGGTGACCTTCACCGGCTCGATCGTGTTCTGCCGGTAGGAGAGGAGGTGCTTCTCCTCGATGCCGAGGAGCTTCGGGATGTCGGGGCCGTGGATATCGAGATCGAGAAGGCCCGTCGGGTGCCCGCGGTTCGCGAGGGCCATCGCCAGGTTCGCGGCAACCGTGCTCTTCCCGACGCCACCCTTGCCGGAGAGGACCAGGACAACATGCCTGACCGCCATGTCGACCCTTCGGGGGCCGTGCGGGGGTGCCGTTCCGGGTTCGTCCATGCTGCCCTCTCTCGGGTACGTGCCGATAAAGGTTGCGGCAGGGTGGATTTTCACGACACGGCCGCCTGAAAACCGGTAAAAAGGCCTCCGGCCTCACGAATATCAGGCGATGAAGCCATGCTGCAGATATCAGGCGCCCTGGAGGAGCCCGCCCGCCTTGGCGATCCTGATAATTCTGGTGAGTATGTGCACTGCGTGCTCCGAGGCGTTTACGCTTTGGAAGGTGACTTTACCCTCGCGGATGGTGCGCAGGAGCCCTGCGGGGTCGTCAAAAGGATCCATCTCCAGATAGTTCCGGCAGAGTTCGAAGGGAGTGTGGGCGTCCGATCCTACCGATAGTGGTTTGCCGTGCGCTCGTGCAAAATCGCGGCCCCGCCGGTTTTCCTCCTGAGAGAGAGTCCGTGCATTGTAGCCCTCCACGATGTCGATCCGGTCGATGACCTCGTAGAGCGTCTTTGTGATGATGGCTGACGGGCGGAAGGTGCAGAAGGGGTGCGGGACGATGGAAAGGGCGCCCTGCTCCTCGATGCGGTCAAGTGTCTCGTGGGCGGAGAGGAAGGCAGGGATCTCCTCGTTGAGAAACAGCCCGATAATCTCGCCTTCGGTTGTCATGATCTCCTCGGCGAGGATCGCGGGCACGTCCGGGCTCGTCTCTCGTATGCAGGCGTACACCTTCTCAGCGCCGCGGATGGTGTTGTGGTCGCAGACAAGCGGGAGGATGCCATATTTTGTCCATCCCCGCGCAATGGTTCGCACGTCGGTGGCGGCGTCGGACGAGTAGTGGGAGTGAACATGCATGTCGAATTTGATGGTCCCGGAGGTGCACGTCTCGTCGTCACGCGGGCTGGCGGCGTCTGAAAAAAGGGTGCATATCATAAGCGCTCGTACTTGTAAGGATCCATATAGTCTCAGCAGATATAAATCTATATTTGATTACAAAAATATATTTCCCTTTGCTCCCGCAGGTACAGGGACGACAGTCTCCCCACTGCCACAGAGAGCGAGACCGCCGGCCGGGTTTCGAATTCCTACCAGCGGAATTTTTCCTGCTTTTTCGTGAGTTCCTTAAAGGGGAGCAGTTCGTAGCCGTGCACCCTTCCTTCCTCGTCAATCCCGATCTCGATGAAGAGCTCACAATCGGGGTGCACCATGGCGATCACCGCCGGGTCACCTCCCTTCTGCACGAACCCCATATCGGAGAGATTGCGCTCGATTTCCGTCACTTCGCCCGCCTCGTTGAGTTCGAAGAGGTCCTCCACCCGCTCCATCAGGGCGCTCTGCAACTCTTTATCCACCATATGCGCTTAGTGAGCACGCCCTGTTTATATTCGTTGGCCAATCCGCGGTGACGGTGGGCTCTTGCATTGAGCGAGTGCACCTCCATGCAGTTGCACCAGCATTATGAGTACCCGGCAGCCACCTTTTCAGAACACTTCCCGGGACCCGCCATGCAACTATCACGTTCAGATCCTCACTGCACTCCATTCACGAACAGGGACGACACCCCCCTCTTTCACGGGACCTCTCCCCCGACCGACACAGCCGAATCCGCGCCTCACCACGGGGAAACCGGCCCGGTATGGGAAGAAGCCGCCTTCATCCCCCCGCTTCGCTATCGCAGCATAGTGGAGCTCCTCCACCGCCTGGCAATGGGGGAGGAAACTGCGGTGGTCCTGCTGGCACTGTCTCTCGCACAATCGCCCTGCGACGATGCCCGGTGCCGGGTCACCGATCCCGCACTGCTCAGGCTGGCTGCACGGCAATCCGGCATCAGCGTGGCAGGGAGAACGGACGAGGCCATCGCCTGCGATGTGGCGGCCGCCGTCGTGAGTGAGTACGCGGCACCGCACCACTACCCTCCATGCCGGAGAGGCCACGCATGAAATCAGCCTTCGAATGGCTCGCCCTCATCATTAACCGCCACCCGTACACCGTCGCCGGTGTGGCGGCCGCCATTTTTGTTATCGCCCTCTTCGGAATGACGATGCTCTCCATGGAGACCGGCGATGATACGTATGTCGACAAGGCCACCACCCGGGGAGCCCTCCTGAACCACTACAAGGACACCTACGGCTCGGACGCCATCATGATCCTGTTCGAGACCGATGATGTGATCAGTCCGGATGTCCTTTCGTATATTGATACGCTCGAGGGGGACATCCGGAACGAGCGCTATATCAGGAGCGTTACCGGTATCGTCGCCCTGATGAAGCAGGCCAACGGGGGCGTGCTGCCGGCATCACAGGCCGATATCTCCCGGATTACGGAGAATGCCCCTCCCGGCGTGATGGAACGCTACCTGCCCTCGCAGCTGATGACCATCACCGCCATCACCCTTGAGCCCGGTGTTTCCAGTGACGTGCAGAAACAGGTCCTCACCAGCATCAAAGCACTCATCAGCATCACCGATCGTCCGGCCGGCCTTTCCGTGACGTTGTCGGGATCCCCCGCATTCCAGATGGAGATGCAGGAGGAAATGGGCACATCGATGGGTTTGCTCATCATGACCGCAATGCTCCTCATGGTGCTGGCAGTGATGCTCCTTTTCTCCCACGTCCGTTACCGTCTCCTGCCGGTTGCGGTGGTGGCGGTCGGCCTCATCCTCACGTTCGGGTTCATGGGCATATTCGAAATTCCCATCAGCATGACGGTGATCGGCGCCTTCCCCGTGCTGATCGGCATCGGGATCGACTACGCCATCCAGTTCCACTCCCGCCTCGACGAGACGATCCGGCATTCAGGCCTCGTTGAAGCGGTCACCGCCACGGTGGTACAGGCAGGCCCCTCTATCCTCATCGCCATGGGAGCGACATCGATGGGCTTTATCGCCATGCTCTTCGGCCCGGTCCCCATGGTGGCCGATTTCGGGATCACCTGCACCATTGGCGTCATCTGCTGCTTTACCGCCGCCCTGGTCATCGTGCCGGCCTTTGCCCTCATCATGAACTACCGCCCGAAGGCACACCAGGGTATGATGGATGATGTGGCCTCCTGCGAACTCGACGGGAAGGGCTGCGAAGAGACGCCGGAGCATGCCGAACCGAGCCGCGGCTCGCTCATCGAGAAGTATGACATCCTGCTTGGCAGGCTCGCGTACGTCATCGCAAAGAATCCCGTGCCCGTGCTCCTTCTCTGCGGCGTGGTAGCCATCGCCGGCCTGCAGCTCGATACACAGGTGCCGGTCAATGCCGACGAGGAGACGTTCGTGCCCTCTGATATGCCGGCGCTGCTGGACATGAAGAAGATCACCCGGACCATGGGGTCCACCTCGTCCATCCCCGTGCTCGTCTCGGCGGACAATGTCCTCGATGCCGAAACCCTGACCTGGATACGTGACTTCGGGGACTATGAGATGCGGGATGACAGGATCACCGGCGTTACGAGCATTGCCACGCTGCTTGCACAGTATAACGGAGGTACAATGCCGACGAACAAGGCCGAGGTCAGAGCGGTCATGGCGCTCATCCCGGAGACCACCCGGGACCGCTACCTCTCCGGCAACACCGAGGCGGTGATGGAGTTCTCAACAGTGGGTATGGAGATGGACGTCACCCAGTCCTTTGTCAAGGATATGGTCCGGGACATTGCATGGAACGAGCAGCCGCCGGGTGTCACCGCGAGCGTCACGGGGATGATGGAGATGTTCGCCGCTCTCATGGACGACATCAGGATGTCCAAGACTTCGATGACCATCACCGGGTTCGTCTTCATCCTTGCCTTCCTGCTGCTCGTCTACCGCAGGATCAGCGCTGTCTCACCCCTCATCCCCATCGTCTTCATCGTGGGATGGAACGGGGCGATTATGTATCTCTTCGGTCTTGACTACAGCCCCCTCACTGCCGTGCTGGGGTCGATGAGCATCGGGGTGGCCTCGGAATATACCATCCTCATCATGGAGCGCTGCGAGGAAGAGCGGGCAAAGGGGCTGGATATTTACGAGGCGATCCAGATGAGCGTGCAGAAGATCGGCACGGCCATCACCGTCTCCGGACTGACCACGGTCTTCGGGTTCTCGGCCCTCATTCTCTCGGCCTTCAACATGATCGCCAACTTCGGCCTTGTTACGGTGATCACGGTGGCCTTTTCCCTGGTAGGTGCCATCTGCATCATGCCCGCGATCATCTCGATCATGTACCGGTTTAACGGTGACGGGCATGATTCGGCGCACCCTGAAAAGACGAGCGGGTGACTCACCCGGAAGGAAAATCATTCTATTTTTCGGGCCCCCGGTCACTCCTCCAGGTGCTCAATGATACTCCGGGAGAGATAGCGGACGAGGGGGGTTGTGGTGCCGATGAACGCAAACCGTTCATTGCCCCGGTTCCCGATGACGAAAATCTCTTTTTCGTCAAGAAAGAAACTGCACACCATATCCGTATCCTCCCCTTCGGGCCCGGGGTTTACCAGAAGCTCCCTCAGAACTCCCCGGGCTTCATAGAGGGGAAGGGTGATGCCGGCAAATGGTTTCCGGTCAAGCACAACAACGTAGAGATTGATTCGTCGGCGGAGCTTTGTGAAGGGGATCTGGTGTGTGCGGAGAAAATCGGGATCGTTGCATATCACGACGAGATCGTTCTGTACCTTGCGAAAGATTGCCTGAAAGTGGTTTTCGATCGCCCAGTCGCTCTTGAGGGCGAACCATGGCGTGGGGTTCCTGAGGGGCTCCATCTCAAGGCTTTTAAGGGCTGTCCGGGTCTCCTCCAGTGCGTCGATGGTGTCTGCTTTTAACCGGTCGATCACCTGGTCGGTATCGAGGCGATAATAGGCGTTGGGGGATCCCTCCTCCATGCCGATAAAGCCGCGCTGGACAAGATCGTGGAGGATTTCATAGATACGACCCCGGGGCACCCCGCTCACCTCGTGGATATCCCGTGCGGTGGCTTTCCGGAGGCCCACGAGTGTTGAATACACCTTTGTCTCGTATTCATTGAGCCCCAGTGCCCTGAGGCGGGGAATGATCTCCTTCGTCATTGCTCCTGTATTGGGTTGCACCAATTATGTGACTATCGCTCGTCCCCGTAATCACCATACGCTCGCCGGATATACCATTTTATACGAATTCGGATTACTGCACACTACAGATAAAAACGGGCACACACGGGCCGATTCCCGGCCGGATACGCCCGGAGGAACATGTAATGGACGACGACGAGCACCGGCACGAGGGCCGGACGGACGATGACCTGCCGGGGCAGCAGGACGACACCGGAAAGGAGGCCGGAGAGGCCCCCGAAGAACCGGCGAAAGCAGCATTCAATTTGTAACGGATAGTATGATAGGTAGCAACATGGTACCGCATTCACACTTGAATTAATATAATTGCAATCATATATCTCGTGCCATGAGAGACCTACCTGTCATTCTCTTTTTACTCTGTTTGGGGATGATTATTGCCGGGTGTCTAGCATCCGCAGAATCGCTCAC
>JAFGNT010000001.1 GCA_016926855.1 Methanomicrobiaceae archaeon
GACATGATGCCAAGCGAGGATATGGGTGCGATCTCCGCAAAGATATCCGAGCTTGCCGGAAAAGACCCCGGCGCCTTTGACGCCGATCCGATGGTTGTCGAAGTAAAGGAAGAGAGTGCCGGAGGCGCCGCAATGGCGGCCGGTGCAAACCCGCAGTTCCTTGAGATCGAACGGCGTCTTGATGCGATTGAAGAAAAGATTGAATTCGCCAATGCCGAAATCGCACAGCGCTCCGGCCGAAAGATCGGGCGCGATATCGGTATTCTCTACGGATTGGTGGCAGGGTTAGTAGTTTTCATGATGATCCTGACATTATACGGAAAATTGATGACCTTCATTGTGGGGGCTTGAAACATGTTCAAATTCGAGAAAGAACAGACCGTACACGATTTCAACGGTACCATGCTTGGTGGGCAGCCCGGAGAGTACCCGACGGTGCTCGGTGCGTCCATCTTCTATAACAAGCATGAGTGTGTACTGGACGATGAAAAGGGTATTATTGACAAGGACCGGGCGGAAACCCTCTGGAACCGCTGTCAGGAACTTTCTGACGAGACCGGCATCAAACACTTCATCCAGATCATCTCTGAATCAGCCGAAGCGTTTGAGAGCTATTTCACCTGGTTCGACGGCATTGACAACAAGACGGCATTCCTGATGGACTCGTCGTTCCCGCCGGCACTGGCACACGCATGCAAGTATGTGACCGAAGTCGGCCTTGCGGACCGCGCGATCTACAACTCAATCAACGGGTCCATCACGCCGGAAAACATGCAGGCGCTGAAAGAGAGCGACGTGAACGCTGCTATTGTGCTTGCCTTCAACCCGGGCGACCCCTCGGTGGTCGGCCGTGAGAAGGTGCTCTCCGAGGGCGGTGTCGCCGGCCAGGAGAAGAGCATGCTCGCCATTGCCGAGGAGTGCGGCATTACCCGCCCCATCCTTGACACGGCAGCAACCCCGCTCGGGCTGGGATCCGGCGGTGCATACCGTGAGATTCTCGCCTGCAAGGCAATCCACGGCCTGCCTACCGGCGGTGCATACCACAACATGACGGTATCATGGACCTGGCTCAAGCGCTGGAAGGGCACGAAAAAGAACCCCTCAAATCTTGCAAAAGGCTACGAGGGCAAAGCGCTCCTTCTCGAGCAGATGTCGCATCACCACCTTGGTGGCATGGACGGCATCATTCAGGCAGCATGGTCTGCCCCCGATATCGGCTGCAACATGATCGCA
The DNA here is from genome assembly GCA_016926855.1 of Methanomicrobiaceae archaeon. Classification (GTDB taxonomy): domain Archaea; phylum Halobacteriota; class Methanomicrobia; order Methanomicrobiales; family Methanomicrobiaceae; genus LKUD01. The sequence goes on from JAFGNT010000001.1 coordinate 1,234, forward strand.
AGCACCCTTGGTGCCGACCTGATTATGTACGGTCCGATCGAGAACTGCGAAGCCATCATGACTGCCCAGGCATACACGGATATCGTGATTTCCGAAGCATCCCGTGAGTTTGGCATCGAGATCAAGTCCGAAGAACACCCGTTCTTCAAACTGGTCTAATTTTTTTTTACGAGCGCCCCTGTGTCAGGGGGTGGTAGAGTGGTTTCCCACAAAAAGAGGAGCCGATTTCATCCGGATCTGTCAGGCAGGATCTGCCTCTGATGTGGATTCAATCCGTTTGAGGGCCGCTTCCACGGCGAACCTGACCTTTTCATCGGGATTGTTCTTGAGCAGAGCCCGGAGCGGTTCGAGTGCTTTTACCTCACCAATTTTTCCGAGGGAAACTGCAGCATTCGCCTGTACGGTGCGTTTTTCATCCGTGAGGAGGGCGATGAGCGGGTCGGTTGCCCGCGGGTCGCCGATATTTCCCAGTGCCTCCGACGCACCGACCCTGAGCCATTTTTCCGGGCTTTTCAGGCAATTGATCAGGGGTTCAACCGCTTTTATATCTCCTATCTGGCCGAGTGCCCGGGCGGCGAGCCACTGCACGTCAACGAACGGATCCGAAAGGGCCTTAATGAGCGGATCAACGGCACGCCGGTCTCCGAGATGGCCGAGGGCTTCCGCCGCCCTCCACCGGAGATTCAGGAGTTTGTGCTGAAGCAGGCTGATGAGGATAGACACATTCCGCTGGAGTTCGAGTACCCTGATGTCATACTCTTCCGTGGTAGTGGGATCAATGGCTGCGCCGGCATCCCGCTCCATGCCATTCATTAGCTCCCCATGGCATCTCCTTTTCAATAATCCTTTCGGATTTAAGGGAACCCTGAAGGGATCGAAAACGTTCGGCCGTCCGGAAAAAGGAAAATTTCAAAGGGAAATGGTCTTCTGGGCACACCGGAGTTCGAGAGAGACGTCGAAATTCCGGACGGTGTGAGTGAGCGCCCCCATGCTGATGACATCCACGTCACAGGCGGCGAGGGCCGCAAGCCTCCCGGAATCAATCCCGCCCGAGAGTTCGATGGTGACACTGTCCCTGAGCCCGCTGCTCACGAGTGCTTCAATCGCCGCACGGATACCGTCCTCGTCCATATTGTCGAGCATGATGATGTCGGCCCCTGCTGCTGCCGCAGCCACGGCGTCTTCCGGCGTTTCGACCTCGACCTCAATCGTTTTGTACACGCTCCATGCACGCGCCCGTGCTACAGCGTCTTCGAGAGGAACGAGGGTTCTGTGGTTATCCTTGATGAGGATCTGATCGGAGAGCGATGAACGGTGCGGATCGCCCCCGCCCAGCATGACTGCCTTTTTATCGAATGCACGCAGGCCCGGGCAGGTCTTTCGTGTTCCTGCAATCCGGATGCGTGGATTCGTATCACGGACGGTGTCCACGGCAGCACGGGTGGCGGAGGCAATCCCGCTCATCCGCCCGATCAGGTTCAGTGCCGTCCGTTCCACGAGAAGGATGGCATGTGCGCTGCCGTCAAGCTCCATCACGGTGTCGCCCTCGAGTACCCGGGTACCATCCCGTGCCCGGGAGAGTGTCCGCACTCCAAAATAGGCAAACAAGGCTTCGGCTTCTGAAATTCCGGCAATAATGCCCGTTGCCTTCGCACGCACGACAGCCCGGCACGGGGTGTCCGGTAGTACCGCATCCGACGTGCAGTCTCCCTGCGGGGCATCCTCCCTGACAAATCCGACCAGTGTTTCAATGGGAATCATAGACAATTCCTCTCAGTTACCCGGAAACGGCAATCATGCGCTCAATCGCTCCCCGGGCACGTTCCATCACGTCCCCGGGAAGCGTAATGTCATACTCCTCTTCTTCAAGAGCCCTGAGTACATCGGCGAGGGTGGTCTTTTTCATGTCGTGGCAGACAGCGCTCTCCTTTGCATAAAACGTGCGATCCGGGTAGATCTTTTTCAGGCGCCATGCCATCTCCTTTTCCGTAAAGACATTCCAGACGCGGGCACCCGTCGCTTCCCTGACCATCCCGCCCGTCGAGGCGATGACATCCGCCGCCGCCTGGATCTCGGCGGGGCACTCGGGATGGCAGATTATCCGCCCGCCGCGCCGTCGGGCCTCCTCCACGTCTTCTGCGGTGAATTCGGAATGGACATAGCAGTGGCCGCCCGGAGGAAGGGGGATGATGGTTTTCTCCGGCAGGTTCCGCTGAACATACCCCGCAAGGTTTGAATCCGGCCCGAAGAGCACGGTGTCCTCGGCGAGCGATTCTACCACAGCGACCGCGTTTGCCGATGTGCAGACGATATCGGCAAGCGCTTTGCAGGCCGCAGTACTGTTCACATAGAGCACTACCGCCGCCTCCGGGTGTTCGGCCTTCGCGGCCAGGATCATCTCCGGGGTGAGCTGGTCTGCAAGCGGGCATCCGGCATCAGAAACCGGCATTATGACTTTTTTGGAAGGATTGAGGATTTTTGCAGTCTCCGCCATAAAAAGGACACCGCAGAAGACGATCAGATCGGCGGTCGTCTCTTTTGCCTGCACCGCGAGCTGAAGGCTGTCGCCCGTGAAGTCCGCTACGTCCTGAACCTCCGGCAACTGGTAATTATGAGCCAGGATCACCGCATTTTTCTCTTTTTTCAAAGTAGCAATCTTCTCTTTCATGGCTGTTTCAGGTTCCTATCACGATCGGGTTGTCCAGATTCTTTAAAAGCGTCAGGACAGAAAGTGCGGCGAGATAACTGGTCGCCGGATTGTCAGGGCTCGGTGTGTTTCTGACCGTGATATGGATATCCCCGAATTCACCCTCGGCACATACTTCGTGCATGTTCCTGTCGATATCAGGATCCACCCAGAGCTCCACGTCGGCTTCCCGTCCTGCCGCAAGCTCGAGGGCAACGGCGACATTGATATTCTTGGGAAAATGACGTATGCAGTCGGCCGCCGTGCCTTTGAAGACCAGCATCTTTTCGCTGGCCTCGATGCCGAGTGATGCCGGGCTTTTCGTCGTTTTCAGAACAAGTTTCCGAATCTCGGATATCTGTCCGATCTTGAGGTTGTCGAGGCCGATGATCGCACCGCTCGGGATATATATCCTCCGTCCCGCCTTTCGGGCTGTCTCGGAGAGCTGGTGTCTGAATTCCGCATCGGCAAGTGCACCGACGCTGAGGATGACCAGATCCTTCCCGTGCTCGAGCACCTCTCCGGCATACCGGCGCACGGCTTCCACCGACGCAGCCTCGACGACCAGATCAAAATCTCCTTCGATAAAGGCAGGAAAGTCATGGAACACAGCAGCGCCGCATATTTCGCCGATTTCATTCGCCCGTGAACCCACTGTGTCATAGACAGCGGCAACCGGGACGATCTCTGTATGCCTGGCGATGACGTGACCGACATTCCCACACCCTAAGAGGCCGATTCTGATCATTGCTAAACACTTAGTGGGTTTCAGTGGTTAAGCATTGTGTTTGAGAGGGCCTGCTCACGCGCGTTTGTCCCGGTTTTGCGTGCTTCGGAAAGGGAATCCCGATTACCGGTGCCCATACCTTTTTATTACTGGACGGGTTATATCTCCTCGAATGTGTGGTGAATGTTTTTTCGCCGGTGAATGTTTTTATTCCCGTTAGCGACGCACACGCATCTCCGGTTGCAGGACACGTATCTGCACTGTATCGTTTCTTTTCTGAAACATTCCGGTCCGGAGCCTGGGCTCCGTATCGCCGGTTTTAAGGATTCCCGGTGGTGCGGCAGACAGGTTCTCTGTGCAGTCGCAAACCGGAGAGAGCAGTGAATGGGAGTGAAAATTTTTATGAATGGAAAAAAAATCCGGATGGAACGAATCATCAACCGGAACACGGGAAAGACGATCATCGTCCCGATGGACCACGGGGTATCGTCCGGCCCGATAGCCGGGCTCACAGATATGGGAAGGACTGTCGATCTGGTTGCCGAGGGGGGTGCGAATGCCGTACTGGGGCATATGGGACTGGCACTGTACGGCCACCGCACGCACGGACGCGATATCGGCCTGATCCTTCATCTCTCCGCAAGCACGTCGATTGGGCCCGACCCGAACGACAAGGTGCTGGTGAACACCGTGACAAATGCACTGAAGATGGGTGCCGACGGGGTGTCAGTACACATCAATATCGGCGCTGATTCGGAGGCACGGATGCTCTCCGATCTCGGGCATATCGGCGTCGAGTGCATGGAGTGGGGGATGCCCCTCCTCGCGATGATGTACCCCCGGGGCCGGGGAATTGCGGACGAGCACGCGGTGGATTCCGTTGCGCTCGCCGCCCGCGTCGCTGCGGAACTCGGCGCCGACCTCGTGAAAACGGTCTATACGGGCGATCCCGACAGCTTCCGGTATGTAACGGAGGGGTGCCCGGTGCCTGTCGTGGTTGCCGGCGGTTCTAAGACCGACGAGTTGCAGACACTCACATTGATAGAGGGTGCAATGCAGGGCGGCGCGACAGGCATCTCGATCGGCAGGAATGCGTTCCAGCACCCTGCACCCGACCGGTTCGTCCGGGCTGCCGCGCTGATCGTTCACGAAGGGAGATCGGCGGAAGAGACAGTGGAAATTCTCCGTGGGGGAGGCCCCTGACATGATTGGCAAGGCAATCCGTCTGGAACGCATCATGGACCGGACTACACGGCGTGCCGTGATCATTCCGATGGACCACGGTTTCACTCTCGGCCAGATTGAGGGGCTTGGCGATATGCCGTCGATCATCGGTGCGGTGAGTGACGGGGGGGCGAATGCCGTCGTCCTGCACAAGGGCATTATCGGAAGCGGCCACAGGCGCTACGGCCGTGATATCGGACTGATTGTGCATCTCTCCGCGGGGACGTCCTTAAATCCCGACCCGAACGACAAGGTCCTTGTCTGCTCCGTCGAGGAGGCGATCACGCTCGGGGCTGATGCCGTGTCCATCCACATCAATCTCGGTGCCCCGAACGAATCGCGCATGCTTGAAGAGGCGGGGAAGATATCATGGGACTGCAAACGCTGGGGCATCCCCCTGCTCGCGATGATCTACCCGCGGGGAGAGGGAATCGATCCGGCAAGCCCCGCTGCAATCGGCCATTGCGTGCGCGTGGGTGAGGAACTCGGTGCAGATCTTATCAAGACCTCGTACACAGGAGATCCCGTCTCGTTCGGAAAGATCGTGAAGGCCTGTTCGGTGCCGGTTTTTGTTGCCGGCGGTGAGAAGGCAGGCGATCTCGCGACCCTCGTCGCAATCCGCGATGCTGTCTCTGCCGGTGCGGCGGGTGTCTGCATGGGACGGAACGCCTTCCAGCGGGACAACCCGGCATCGTTTGTCCGGGCGATCTGCAGGGTTGTCCACGATTGCGCAGACCCGGAAAAGGCGCTGGAGGAGACCGGATGAAACTCTTCTGGGTCGATTGCCGGCCGTGGAACAAGACCTGTGTGACAACCGCCATCGAGAGCGGGGCCGATGCCGTCGTCGCGGACGATCCCGAACGGGTCCGTGAGCTTGGCCGGGTCAGGGTGATTGCGGATGGCGGGGATCTCATCCCCGGCGAGGATATTTTCTTTGTCGATATCGACGGTGCGGAGGGGCAGGAGCAGGCACGGGCCTGTGCCGGTCGCGGGTATGTGGTCGTCCGTACACGGGACTGGACCGTGATCCCGCTTGAAAATCTCGTCGCTGCCTCCGACCGCATTATTGCGCAGGTCTCCTCGGCAGAGGAGGCGGATGTCGCACTGCAGGTGCTTGAGAAGGGAGTGTCGGGCGTGCTTCTTACAACCGACTCTCCGGCCGTGATCTCCCGCGTGGGTGAACGGATTCGCAGGACAACGGGCACCGTCCCCCTGTCCGTGTTCGAGGTGACACGGATCGCGCAGACCGGCATGGGTGACCGGGTATGCGTCGATACCTGCAGCCTGCTCGCCGACGGGCAGGGCATGCTCGTCGGGAACACCTCCGAAGGGTTCCTCCTCGTCCATGCCGAAACACTGGAAAATCCGTATGTCGCCGCCCGGCCGTTCCGGGTCAATGCGGGGGCGGTACACGCCTACATCCTCCTCCCGGAAAACCGTACCGCCTACCTCGCCGATCTCCGGGCCGGTGATCCCATGCTGATCGTGGATGCGGGCGGAAAGGCTGCCGATGCGGTGGTAGGCCGGGTAAAGATCGAACGGCGGCCGCTCCTGCTCGTTGAGGCGGTATCGGGAGATGTCACCGCAGGCCTCGTGCTGCAGAACGCGGAGACGATCCGGCTCGTGCGTGACGACGGCACGGCAGTGTCCGTCGTACAGCTCGCGGTGGGTGACCGGCTCCTCGGCCACATATCCGGTGCCGGACGGCATTTCGGCATGGCTGTCCGTGAAACCATTGTGGAGCGGTGAGGCGTCGTGCGGGTGGGAATTATCGGCGGTACCGGCAGAATGGGGCAGCTTTTTGCCGGAGTCTTCTCACGGGCAGGGCACCGCGTGACTGTTTCGGGGCGGACGACCGCGCTTTCGAACACGGATCTGGCAGCGGATTCGGATCTTATCATCGTATCGGTCCCTATCCGGAGCACCCCCGGCGTCATTGCCGAGATCGCTCCCGTCCTCCGGGCCGGACAGGTGCTCGCCGACCTGACATCACTGAAAACCGGCCCGGTGCAGGCGATGCTCGGCACACCCGCCGAGGTAATCGGCCTGCACCCGATGTTCGGGCCGGGCGTTCTCTCGCTCCGGCACCAGCTGATCGTGGCGGTCCCCGCACGCTGTTCCGGGGACACTCTTGCAGGCATCCTGTCGGTTTTTGAAGCGGAAGGAGCGCAGATTCTCCTTTCGACCCCGGAGACGCATGACCGGATGATGGCGGTGGTGCAGGGGCTGGTCCATTTTTCCACGCTCAGCCTTGCCGACGCGATCCGGCGGTCGGCGGTCGACATAGGAGAAGCCCTCTCCTATACGAGCCCTGTCTACCGGATGGAAATGGGCCTTGTAGGACGGATTCTCGGACAGGATCCGGGGCTGTACGGTGCGATACTTCAGGACAATCCTCTGGTGCCGCCGCTTCTGGAGGCATTTTCAGAGTCGGTCCGTGAACTGCAGGAGATCGTGGAATCGGGAGATCAGGATGCATTTTCCGCGTTTTTCATTCGGAATGCCGGGGCATTTGCCGACCATATCCCGTCGGCAACCCGCGAGACCGATGAACTCATTACCTGCATGGTGAACCGTTTATGAAAATCGCCGCACTCGGACCGGAAGGAACGATTTCCCATGAGGTCGCTCACAAAATTGCAGGCAGCAACGACATCATCCTTCTTCCCTCAATCGCCCGGATCTTCGGCTTTGTTATGGCGGGTGAGGGTGTGGGCCTTGTTCCGCTCGAAAACAGCGAATCGGGAGGGATCGGCGCCACCTTAAACGGCCTCCGGGAGCATCCCGTCTTCATCACCGGCCAGATCACCGTGCCTGTCGCGCACCATTTTGCCGTTGCGGACCCGGGCGATACTATCAGCACGCTCTATGTGCATCCCGAAACGCACGAGCAGTGTGCGGTCTTTATCGAAAGTCTCGGGATTCCGGTCGTGCATACCGCATCCAATGCGGAGAGTGCACGATCGGCACATCTTGGTGTGCACACGGGTGCCATCACGACACGGACGGCGGCGGAGCACTGGTCTCTCTCCCTCATCCGGACCGATGTCCAGAACACTGCCAACAACAGAACGCGTTTCATCAGGATCTCCCGTGAACCCTGTCCCGTCCCCGAATCAGGCACCTGCAGCATACTCGTCGATCCCGCGGATGACCGTGTCGGGCTCCTGCACGCGATTCTCGGTGTGTTCAGAGACCGGGGAATTAACCTGAGCCGTATTGAATCCCGGCCTTCCACGCGCCGTATGGGAGAATACATCTTCTTTTTAGACGCTGATCTGCACCCTCAGTGGCAGGAAGCGCTTTCTGCACTGGCCCCGATGGCGCGTGTCAGGGCGCTCGGGTGCTACGGCACACTCGGAGAAGCGCCATGAACGTCACCGTAGGAAGGGTGCGGGATATCGATTGCCGGGTGAGTGCCCCCCCTTCGAAGAGCTACTCGCACCGGGCCCTCATTATTGCCGCGATTGCAGACGGCACCTCTGTAATCGAACGCATTCTTGATGCCGGGGACATCCGGGTGACATATGCGGTGCTCTCCCGCCTCGGGATTTCAACGGAGCGGGAGGAGGACCGTGTTATCGTTGAAGGGTGCGGCGGAATGCTCCCGGCGGCAGGTCCCGTATCAGTCGGGTGCGGCGAATCCGGGACGACTCTCCGGCTGTGTGCGGGAATTGCCGCTCTCGGGACCGCACCTGTACTGCTTGACGGCAGCACACGGATGCGGGAGCGGCCAGTGGGTCCGCTCGGGGACGCCCTCGCCACCCTGGGCGCAGGTATCAGGTATACGGGCACGCCCGGCTACCCTCCCGTCGAAGTGACCGGGCCGCTTTCGGGCGGTACCGCGTGCATGGACGGTCGCATCAGCAGCCAGTTCGTGTCCTCGGTCCTTATCGCCTCTCCGTGTGCACGATCGGCCGTCAGTCTTCAGCTTTCCGGCGATCCCGTATCGCACCCGTATATCGACATCACCACTGCGGTCATGGAGAAGTTCGGTGTCCGTGTCGCCCGTCGGGGATACAGGTCCTTTTCCGTATCCCCCGGCCGGTATGCGGCGCGCCGGTATGTGATCGAGGGTGACTGGTCTTCAGCCTCCTATTTCTTCGGGATTGCCGCCGCATCAGGCGGGAGGATGACCGTGGATCTGCTCAACCCCGCTTCACCGCAGGGTGACCGGATGTTTATCGATGCGCTCTCCCGCATGGGATGCAGGGTATCGCTGAAGGGAGACAGTGTCACCGTCGAGCGCACGGGGCCCCTTCGCGGCATTGAGATCGACATGTCCTCGTCTCCCGACACGGTCCAGACGCTCGCTGCGGTTGCCGCATATGCCGAATCACCCACACGGATCTCCGGGATCGGGCATCTCCGGTACAAGGAGAGCGACCGGATCGCTGCTACTGCCACGATGCTCCGCGCCTGCGGGGCGGAGGTGGAGACGGGGGCCGATTTCCTCACCATCCACCCGCGTCCCCTGCACGGGGCGGTCGTCGATCCGGGACAGGATCACCGCACCGCCATGGCAGGGGCGATCCTCGGCTACGGCACGGGCGATGTGACGATCCGGGATGCGGAGTGCACGGACAAATCGTTTCCGGGATTCTGGGAGTCGCTCCGGGAGGCAGGACTGTGACGCGGATAGTGCTTGTCGGGTATCGCGGCAGCGGCAAGACAACGGTGGGTGCCCTGCTTGCCGGTGCGCTCGGCGTCCCGTTCTATGACACGGACGCGCTCATCGAGGAGCGTGCGGGAATGCCCATTCCCGCCATCTTCGAAAACAGCGGTGAAGAGGGTTTCCGTCGGCTGGAGCGGTCTGTGATCGCCTCGCTTGCCGGGCAGGAAGGAGTCATCAGCACCGGAGGCGGTGCGATCACCGATCCGGACACTGTCGCCCTGCTCCGGCGGGGCGGACCTGTTGTTTTTCTGTCCGCTCCCGCCGATGTGCTTCATAGCCGCATCCGCGGCAGTGCACGCCCTGCGCTCACGTCCCTCCCTCCTGACGACGAGATCCGGACAGTGCTTGCGGCGCGGATGCCGGCGTATATCGGGGCGTCCGATTGCTGCATCGATACCCGTGCTATCTCCCCCCGCGAGGTGTGCCGGAGGGTGCGGAGTGCAGTCACCGGCGGGACTCTTTCGGAGACAGACCGCGCCCGTGGTCTCGCGTTCCTCGAAAAGACTCCGCTGCCGCCCGAAGAGGTAAAAGGCCTTAAAAATTTTCTGGATAAGCAAACCCGGGCAGATATGCGTCTCTGTGCCGTTATCGGCAACCCGTGCCTTCACAGTAAAAGCCCTGCCCTCTTCAATCACCTTTTTTCCCGCTCCGGTCTGACATACTGGTACACGCGGATCCAGTGGCCCTCAATCGGCCCGGTGATGAACTGCGCACGGGCTCTTGACATCAAGGGGCTCTCGGTTACGATCCCCTTTAAAAGCGCTGTAATGCCCTTCCTCTCGGACATCGAACCTCATGCTGCGGCGATCGGGGCAGTCAATACGGTGGTCCGGTGCGGGGATCGGGCATACGGGCACAATACCGACTGGCTCGGGGTGCGCGAACCGCTTGCAGGGATGCAGCCCTGTCCCGCGGTCGTGCTCGGTGCGGGGGGTGCCGCAGCGGCGGCGGTCTACGCGCTTATGGACCTCGGGATGGACGTCACTGTCCTCGCCCGGACTCCCGACGCGGCAGCAGCGCTCGCACAACGGTTCGGTGCAGGCTCCGGCCCCCTCACGGCCTTTGACCGGATCGATCCCGATCTCGTCATCAACGCAACTCCGGTCGGAATGGGTGACGGAAAGAGCGTGCTTGAGGAACACCAGCTTCGCCCGGGGATGACGGTCTTCGACCTCGTCTACACGCCGCCGGAGACTCCCCTTCTCCGGTTTGCACGCCGGCACGGGTGCCGGTGCATCGGCGGACGGCAGATGTTCGTTGCACAGGCATCTGCCCAGTTCCGCCTCTTCACGGGAATCCGTGCGGATCAGGACCTTATCAGGGAAGTGATATGACAATGAACACATTCGGACAGATCTTCCGGTGCACGACATTCGGCGAGAGCCACGGCCCGGCGCTCGGGGCAGTCGTCGACGGGTGCCCGCCGGGCATTGTGTTTTCAGACGACGATATCCGCCCGCTGCTCGACCGAAGGCGTCCCGGAACCGGCCCCCTTGTCTCTTCGCGGCAGGAGCCGGATGAGGCTGTCATCCTCTCCGGCGTCTTTGACGGCATGACAACCGGTGCGCCGGTGGCGATGGTCGTGTACAACCGGGACCAGCGAAGCGGTGACTATCACGCTATCAAAGATGTCTTCCGTCCGGGCCATGCGGATTTTACCTATTTCATGAAATACGGGATTCGCGATTACCGGGGCGGTGGCCGGAGTTCAGGCAGGGAAACAGTCGGACGGGTTCTTGGAGGCGCCCTTGCAATGAAGCTCCTCAGAGAGTATTCCATCCTCATACGCGGGCGTGCGCGTGAAATCCATGCCGCCACAACCGGAGAAGGCATGGAGGCGGAGATCCGGCAGGCACAGGGTGCCGACGATTCTGTAGGCGGGATTGTCGAAATCACCGCATCAGGATGCCCGGCCGGTCTCGGCGATCCGGTCTTCGGAAAACTCGACGCCCGCATTGCAGCGGCGATGGTGAGTATCGGAGCCGTGAAGGGCGTTGAAATCGGGGACGGCTTTGCCGCCGCCCGGATGTTCGGGAGCGAACACAACGATGAAATGCGATCCGGGGACTTTATGACCAACCACTGCGGCGGCATTCTCGGCGGAATCAGCACCGGTGCCGATATCATCGTGCGCATTGCCGTCAAACCCACGCCCTCCATTGCCCGTCCCCAACACACCATCGACACCGAAGGAGGGGACACCATCATCTCGATTATGGGGCGCCATGATCCCTGCATCGTTCCCCGGGTAATCCCGGTCGCGGAGAGCATGCTGGCACTCGTCCTTGCCGATGCCGTGCTGGAGCAGGAGAAAAACCGCATGTTTTCACATCCACGGGTACCGCGATGAACCGCCTCAGGAATGCGACCATCTACGCTGAAAGCTACGGCTGCACATACAACCACGCGGATACGGAGAAACTCCTTTTATTTGCCGAATCCCGTGGGTGCCGGCGGGTCTCCGCAGACGAGGCGGAGCTGATCATTATCAACACCTGCACGGTAGTGGGATCCACCGAACGTGCCATGCTCCGGCGGATCCGTTTTTTTGCGGATCGCCCCTTAATCGTGACCGGATGCATGCCGCTCGTGCAGATGCAGGCAATCCGGGACGCTGCACCGTCGGCCGGTGTGATCGTCCCCGCTCTGATCACCGACGCGTGCGGACGTGTCGGGGCGGTCATCCAGCCCGGCACCGGTGTGCTCCAGGTCGCATCGGGGTGTCTGGGCCGGTGCTCGTACTGCATCACCCGGCATGCACGGGGCAACCTCGCCAGCACCTCCCCCGGAACACTTGTTTTGGAGGCGGAGCGGCTTGTTTCCGAAGGGGCATCGGAAATTCAGCTGACCGGACAGGACGTGTCGTCATACGGCCGGGATATCGGGACAACCCTCCCGGAGCTTCTCGGTGCACTCTGCGACGTGCCCGGCGATTTCCGTATCCGCGTCGGCATGATGAACCCGGCAACCGTCCTCCCGGTGCTTGATGATCTCGTTGCCGCGTTTCGGCACGAAAAGGTGTTCGGGTTCGCCCACCTCCCTGTCCAGTCGGGTTCCGATGCGGTACTCGCCGCAATGAATCGCGGGTATTGTGCGGAAGACTTCTGCCGTATCGTTGAGACATTCCGAACTGCACTCCCCCGCATCCGGATTTCAACCGATTTCATCGTGGGTTTTCCGACCGAAACGGATGAGGACTTTGCCGCTTCCTCCGATCTTCTTCTCCGGACACGGCCGACGAAGGTGAATATCACCCGGTATTCACGCCGCCCTGGCACCGGTGCCGATGCGTTCGCCGATCTGCCCGAGAGGATCCGGAAGGAGCGCTCCCGTGCACTCACGAAAACGGCACACGCGGTATGTGACAGGGCGGGGGATCGCATGGTCGGGCATGAACTGGACGTGCTCGTCACGGAAACGAAAGTGCCCGGCACCTGCGTCGCCCGTGACGCTTCCTACAACAACATCGTCATCCGGGAGGATCTGCCGATCGGCAGCCGCTGCCGTGTCGCCATCACGGAGCATCGCCGCCACTACCTTATCGGGACACGCCTCCCTGCACCCTCCTGAGCCGGATTGCTCCTGTGGAAATCCCGTATGTGGATGCTCCTATCAGGATAATGCCTGCGCCGGACGGGACGTTTGCAAGTGCTGAAATCCAGATGCCCGCAAAAGTGAACACAATCCCGAGAAGGATTGCGAGCGCCATTATCCTGTGAATGCTGGTTAAGTGCTGGCGTGCGATGGCTGCGGGGATTGTCAGGAGAGCGATGACGAGGATCACGCCCACGATGCGGATGAGCATGACGACCGTGAGTGCAATGAGGCAGAGCAACAGCAGGTAGACGCGGTCAACAGGGATGTTCATGATGGATGCGAACTCCTCGTCGAAGGTGATCGCGAGAAACTCATTATAAAGGAGATATACGACACCGATGATGACGGCATTGAGCACCACCATCACCACAAGATCCTGTGTCGGGACGAAGAGGATATTTCCAAAGAGATAGCTCAGGAGATCGGGTGCGTATCCGGGAGCCCGGGAGATGAACAGGATGCCCATCGCCATGCCGGTTGCCCACATGGTGGCAATCACCGTATCCTCTTCCTCCCCATGCCTGCTGGCAATGCCGATACCGAGCGCCGATCCGAGACTGAAAACGATTGCGCCGAGAAGGGGTTCGAAGCCCAGCAGGTAACCGAGACCGATGCCCCCGAATGCGGAGTGCGAGATCCCTCCGCTGATAAAAGAGATTTTTTTCACGACCACGTACGTGCCGATGATCCCACAGGCGATACTTGCGAGGAATCCGGCGATGAGGGCATGCTGGAAGAATTCATACCCGATGATCTCTATCACGGTTTCCGTCCCCCGTCATGATCGGCCAGCACGCGATGGGGAATCCCGTGGGCGATCAGCTCTATCGGGCACTGGTATGTTTCGGCAAGCATCGATCCCGTAATCTCCCCGGAATCGTGGGTGAACAGGCGGCGGTTCAGGCAGGCAACCCGGTCGACATTCGTGGATATCGCACCGATATCGTGCGACACCACCACGATCGCCATGCGTTCGTGAAGTTCCTTGAGAATACCGAAAAAGTGCTCCTCTGTTTGTACGTCGATATGGTTCGTCGGTTCGTCGAGGAGGAGCACCTCAGGTTCGGAGGCGAGTGCCCGCGCGAGGATCACCTTCTGCTGCTGGCCGCCGGACATGCTGTCCACCTGCCGGTCGGCGAGGTTGGCAATCCCCATTGCGTGAAGTGCATCGGCCGCAATTTCACGGTCGTGGCGCGAATATTTTCTGAACGGCCCGCGGATATGGCCGAGGCGCCCCATCAGCACAACATCAAGAACGCGGACGGGAAAACTGAAGTCGAAGGTACGGTACTGCGGGACGTACCCGATCGACATCCTGTGCTCATGCGGGGACCCGCCCTTCACCGTCACCCGTCCGCTGTCCGGGACCAGAAGCCCGAGCATGACTTTGAGGAGGGTTGTCTTTCCTCCCCCGTTGGGGCCGATAATCCCGAGGAAGTCGTGTTCGAAGATATCCAGGCATACATCTTCCAGTACCGGTCTGCCGTCGAATGCGAAACTGACATGGTCGAGAGAGATAATAGGCGTCATGCAGTACCCGCCCCCGCGAGAGTCCGCGCCAGAAAGAGCAGCGTGGCGGTATAATTCTCTGACAACGGGTCGACGTCGACGACTGTCGCATTTACCTGGCGGGCGACCGCATCGACAGGCTGCCGGGAAAACTGCGGGTTTGCGAGAATCACGTGTATCTGTTCCCGCCGGGCAAGCTCGATCACGTCGGCGAGGTGACCGGGGCTCGGCTCCTTGCCATCCTCCTCGATTGATACCTGAACAAGCCCGTATTCCCTGGCGAAATATCCCCATGACGGATGGAAGACGATAAACGTCCTCCCCGGGAGACCGGCGGTCAGGCTGCGGATTTCAGCATCAAGGGAAACGAGCTTTTTTTCGAAGGCAGAGGCATTAAGACGGTAATCTTCGGCTTTTTCCCCATCCACTTCTGCGAGGGCCTCCGCCATGGTCCGCACCATGCGCACCGCATTGACGGGTGAGGTCCAGATATGGGGGTCGCGATCGATGAGTTCAATCCCGGCCGAGGTATTGACGAGCCGCATGGCAGGATTGGCGGCTGAAAGACGCGGCACGTAGACCTGCTCGAACGGCAGCCCGGAACCGACTGTACAGTATATGTCTGCCCGGGAGAGCGCTGTGAGCTGGTCCGCAGTGGGTTCGTACGTGGCGGGGTTTGCCCCGGGCGGAATCAGTACAATCACCTCCGCACGGTCACCGGCAATGGCATGGATGAATTCTGCCTGCGGCAGGATCGAGACCGCCACAACCGGCCCCCCGTCTCCGGGGCGAATGGTTTCCGAGAGGCATCCCGCTGCAAGGATGATAAGAACGAGGAGGATCACGAGGCCCCGCCGAAAACCGGTATCGTGCATGAAAATCACCTGTTTCGGTACCGGGGAGCAATTCCGTGAACACCGATTCTTCACGATTGCCACCCCGTTATACCGTTAATCCGGTAATGTTTTTCATCAATATAAGCAATGTCTTTCCGGCCCGGGCGTCCCGCCGGCGTTTGAGAGAAAGGGAAAGGACTAAAAAGGCGTAATCCCCAGATGTGAATCCTGATACAGGGAAAAGAAGGGGTGAAGACACCCCCTTCCAGGAGATAACTATGGACGAAATTGAACAGGGTTTTTCTGCGATAATCGAAAAAATTGATGTGCTTAAAAAGGACGGGGCAACACTCGCCGCTGACATAAAGAAGAATGATGGGGCGCTCCTTGCACGGATGGCTGAGATAGCCTCGCCTCTCATCACTGACATCGGGCTGAGTATGATGGTCAGGGGGAAACAGGACGGAAAGGGAGACATTTATGATGCCGAGTATTTCACCGAAAAGATGATCATGCTCGGCAAGACCGATCCCATCGAGTTCAGGCCCGATGACCCGGAGAAGCGAGTCGAGAGCCAGTACTGTATTCTTAACGAGAAGGGGGAATTTTTTGAACTGATGTACAGTTCCGACAATTTCATTATTGACAGTTACCTTGCCCCCCTGAGCACCGAAGACGTGCTTGAACTCTACGGGTATGACGTCATGTATCTCCTGTACCGGGCGCTGCATGACTTCCTGAAAAAACAGGACGAGCTGGTGAATGCGCTCAAAATCACGCTCGAGTTC
Source organism: Methanomicrobiaceae archaeon (assembly GCA_016926855.1). Lineage (GTDB taxonomy): Archaea > Halobacteriota > Methanomicrobia > Methanomicrobiales > Methanomicrobiaceae > LKUD01. The sequence goes on from JAFGNT010000001.1 coordinate 17,276, forward strand.
GTATTCAATCAGCCGGAAAACCGGTAAATTCCCGGTATTTAAAAAAAATCGGATTATTCCTTTTTCCATCCGAACATCGGAAACGTGGGTTTCAGAAGGTCTTCTTCTTCCTCTACCGGATGGAGTGCCGAGAGAGAACTCGTCTTTGAAAAACTGCGCCCGTCCGGGCTTTGATAGGTGATCACCGCTTTCGCCTCCTCGATCATGGAAGGGAGGGAATATTCATAGGACCCTTCCGGCGGCAGCGACGGGGCATCAAACTCGATATTGAGCGGCACGAGCGCGACATGTATGTCCCGGGCTTTGGTGTCACCCCTGTTTCTGATGATGACGGCCTTTGCATCTTCCCGGAGAGAGCAGGTAACCTCGGGCCGTGCTGCCAACTTGCCGCCCGATTCAAGGATGGCGAAGCTCATGAAGAGTGCTCCGGCAATCAGCATGACGATCCCGGCATAAAACATCCCTTCATTGAGCAGAAGCAGAGGGATGGAAATGAGAATGCCAAGGATAAGCACGATCTTCTGGTTTTTCTGCATGTACAGAGATTGGAGTGCGTGCATATAAGCCTTAAGAAAAACAAAAAAGTGGGCCCGATGCGATTCGAACGCATGACCTCCCGGTTATCAGCCGGGTGCACCACCAGCTATGCTACGGGCCCCCGAATTACCTTATTAACTATCCATTCCGGGTTTTTATAAGTTGTGCATTGTCTTCGAACCATCACATTAAAAAGGCTTGTTGGGGTACTATGTGGTGAATTGTATGGTTACGCGGTATATGCTCGGAAACGAGGCGATTGCGCACGCCTGCCTCGAGGCGAACATCGATTTTGCGAGTGGTTATCCCGGAACGCCGTCTTCGGAGGTTATTGATGTCCTCAGGACACAAAAGGAGCGTCCTTTTTATCTCGAATGGTCGGTGAACGAAAAAGTCGCCTATGAAAACGCACTTGCCGCCGCATGGTGCGGCCAGCGTTCCCTGGTCACGATGAAGCACGTGGGCCTCAATGTCGCAGCCGATCCGCTGATGACCAGCGCCTACACCGGGGTTACCGGCGGTTTCGTGGTGATGAGTGCGGACGATCCCTTCGCGCACAGTTCCCAGAACGAACAGGACAGCCGGTGTTATGCGCGGTTTGCCCGGATACCCTGTCTTGATCCCTCCACCATACAGGAGGCGCACGACATGATCCGCGATGGATTTGCCCTTTCCGAAGAGTTCGGACTGCCGGTGCTGTTCCGGCCCACGACGCGGATCTGCCACTCAAAAAGCGATGTCGTTCTCGGTAATCCGGGGACGGAGCACCGCAGGGGGGTATTCACGAAAAACCCCGCACAGTATGTGGTCATTCCCGCACATACACGGGTTCTCCATAAAAAGCTGAACGAAAAGCAGCCCGTTATTGCTCGGCGCCTTGTCGATCTCGGGTATAACCGCGGGTGGGTCAAGGGGAAAACCGCGGTGATTGCCAGCGGAATTGCCATCTCCTACGTGGAAGAGACGATCCCCGGCGACGTGTCGCTTGCAAAGATCGGCGCGTACCCCATCGACGAAGAGTGGCTCGGGGATTTCGTCCGGCAGCACGACACCGTCGTGGTGATCGAGGAAGGCGCACCTGTTATCGAGGAGATCGTGCGGCAGGTGGCCGGTACGGTCACGGTTCTCGGCAAGAAGAACGGGTATGCCCCTCTGGAAGGTGAACTGAGCCCGCGTGTCTGTGAGGCGATTATGGAGAAAGCCGGTTTGCTGACGTTCTCACCGTATCCGTCAACCGCGATGGCCGAAGGCGTCCCACCGAGGCCCCCCATACTCTGTGCCGGGTGCATGCACCGGGCGGCATTCTATGCAATGAAAAAAGTCTACCGCGATGCGGTCTATCCCAGCGATATCGGATGCTACACGCTGGGGATCCAGCTCGGCACGGTGGACACGACGATCTGCATGGGTGCGTCGATCACGGTGGCAAGCGGCATCTCCCATTCGGGTGAGGAACGCGACATCATCTGCTCTATCGGCGACTCCACGTTTCTCCATACCGGGATCCCCGGCCTCTTGAATGCTGTCTATAACGGCGCCGACATCACCGTCATGATCCTCGACAACCGGATCACCGCGATGACCGGGCACCAGCCGAATCCCACGACCGGCTGCACCGCGTGCGGAAGCCCGGCGCCGCAGGTCTCTCTTGAAGCGATCTGCCGGTCATGCGGGGTGCCGTTTGTGGAGACCATCGACCCGTTTGATCTGACGGGGACGCTCGAGGTGCTGAAGGAAGCAAAACAGCGAAAAGGGGTCAGGGTCGTGATTGCGAAGCAGCCCTGCGTCATCACCGCACGCCGGGCGGGTGTCAGGCGGAAACGGTATGCCGTCGACACGGAGGCATGCACCGGTTGCCGGGCATGTGTCCGGTACGGCTGCCCGGCAATCGAATTTTCCGAAGAAAAGGCATCAATCACCGATCTCTGCAGCGGCTGCAGCGTCTGTGCACAGATCTGTCCTGTCGGTGCGATCAGAATGGAGGGACGGACATGAACGAGAGTTTTGACGTGCTGATCGTCGGCGTCGGCGGCCAGGGAACGATCCTCGCGTCCAACGTATTGGGCGAGGCGTGCCTTATCGAAGACCGCCACGTGATGAGTGCGGAGACCCATGGCATGGCACAGCGCGGCGGTTCGGTTGAGAGCCATGTACGCATCGACGGCATATACGGGCCTCTGATCTCCCCCGGAACGGCGGATCTCATTATCGCGTTCGACATGCTCGAGGCGCTCCGGTACCGCCATTTCCTGAAAGAGGATGGCAAAATGATCGTGAATTCTGCGGTTGTTATTCCGACGTCGGCATTCCAGAAGGATCTGCCGGTTCCCTCCCACGAGGAGATCCTCGAACGGCTCGGAACGCCGGCACCCTGTGTCATCGACGCGGCAGGCATTGCGGTGGAAGCGGGCAGCATCCTTGCCCAGAACATCGTGATGCTGGGGGCGGCATCGCATTTCCTGCCGCTGGCGTCCGACTCCCTCACCAGCGCCGTCCGGTCACTGGTCCCGCCGAAAACCGTAGAGATCAATGTCAGGGCGTTTGACATGGGGCGTGACGCAGCCCGCGGGTGCGGGACCTGATACCGGACTGCTGGCTGTCAGGAATTTTTATTTTTCGTGCGACAGGATGCCCGTTATCACGTCTGTGGTCCGGGCGAACCTCCGCTGATGTCCACCGGCCGTGCCGGAAACCCTTCGGGGGATGCCTCCCGGCATCGCTCTCTTTTAACAACTGATATCACGTCGCCCTTTCAACACTGGATATGATGAAAAGAAAGAGGATTCTTTCACCTATAACGCTGATGCTCGCAGGCATGGTCTGTTGTGCCGGCCTGCTGCTGTTTTCGTGCGGCTGCTGTGAAGCGGTAGGTGTTACGGTTGAAAAACCCGCGAAACAGCCGGCTGCGCCCCCACTGTCGGAGGAGCAGGCTGCCGCCCCGACCCCCGATCCCTGCATCCCGCAGCCGACGGATGCTGTACCGGCCGGATACGAGGTCGAAACCGGGATTTCGAAAGAGCCGATAACGGGCGACATCACGGTCAGGGTCAACGGCGGAAAAGGAATCTCTCTCATGGAGATCATGTATGTCACCGTCGTGCATCCGGACGGTTCGTCATCCCAAACTGCGATGTCGAAGCCGAAAGTGAACGATGAGGTCACGCTTCGCGGCACCAAGGACGGTTCCGACCGTGTCAAAATCGAGAAGAGGTATCTGAACGGGCAGACCTACACCACCGACGACACCCTCGTTGCCGGCCGCGAGCTCCGGACCGGCGGGCAGGGCGGCGGCGGTGGCGGCGGGGGCTGTTGAAAAACACCGTGTATCCTTTTTTTCACTCGTTACGGTGAGTAAGCCCGTTTTTTAACTCCTTCCGTTTTAAGGAGCGGAGTCTTTCGTCCGCTTCAGTAAACACTGCGATGAGACATGCAGCCTGCCCGATTCCGGAGAAAAATCCCGTCTTTGTGCGGATGAGCGGCGCGGCAATTGAGGTAGCCGGCAGTGCGTGTCAGGCGGAAGCGGTATGCCGTTTCCACGACGAAATTCTCCCCCGGCCCGGCACACCCGGCCCTTTTTTGTTTTTCGTACGGCTGACCCGTGGTCCGGTGTTCTCCCGGATATCGTAAAACATCCCCCTCCTTTCGAAACAGATATTTACAGAGCCCTTCACATACACGGAGTGGTGACGTGATGCGCAAACCCAGGAACGCTTACACCATAATGCTGGTGCACGCGGGCATTCTCTGTCTGACTGTCCCGCTGCTGTTTACGTGTGGTTGTTGTGGTTTTTTCGTAGACGAAGGGCCAGCCCCGGGGTACGGGATCCCTAGTGAACCGATCGCGACCGCAGAGGTCCCCTATCCCGTCCTTCCACAGCCGACGGTTGCTGTCCCCGCCGGATATGAGGTTGACACCGGCATTACGAAAGACCCGATAACGGGTGATATCACCGTGAAGGTCAACGGCGGCAAAGGGCTTTCGCTGCTGGAAAAAATAACGGTCAGAGTGGAGCATCCGGACGGCTCCTGGGATGAAAAATATCTTTACGAGCCGAAAGTGAACACCGAGGTGACAATCCCGGGAACGAAGGACGGCAACGACCGCGTCGTGATTCGCAAAACCTATCTGAATAGTCAGACCTATATCACCGACGACACACTCGTCGCCGGGCGTGAGCTCAGGACCGGGGGCCAGAGTGGCGGCGGTGGCGGCGGCTGTTAATACTCCTTTCAATTTTTAGTAAGGTTTCACAACTACTCTTCTTCCGGGTGCCTCCACCGTTCGATACGGGCATCTGCCCCGGCAACGACCGCCAGCAGGAATCCTGCCTGCCCGATTCCGTAGAGAAATCCGGTGACTGTGCGGACGATCGCCGTGCTATCATAGGGGGTGGCCAGCTGCAGCGTACCGTCGATGACCATCGGCAGGCCGAGGCAGATGCCGGTGGCGATGACCAGAAGCCGCGGATGGCGGGTTTTCGGAAGAAAGCCTCCCGCATATGCAAAAAATCCCCGCCGGGGACGAACGATAAGCGCCGCCCCGGCCAGAGCCGTCATCCCGAGCAGGATCCCGAAGCAGCGTTCGCAGAGCGGCATCGGAATGCCTGCGAGTGCATAGGAGCGCTCCGGCATCTGGTGGCAGAGCAGTCCGCCCGTTTCATAGACGATGGCCGCAGCCGGGCTGTCCCGGGCGGCATCGGACCCCCCTCCCGCTGCAACCATGAGCGGTGCGATGACCACTGCGGCAAGCGATGTGAGGCATACGATGGCAAACACAGCGGCGAACACGTCGGTGACCGTCAGTGGGCCGGGGAACCTGTACTTCGTTGCCATACGATCACTCCGAAAACAGAAACGCTGAGGGGGAGATTTGAACTCCCGAGGGGCCAACGCCCCACGGGCTTTCCAGGCCCGCGCCCTACCGGACTAGACTACCTCAGCACGAGAGGAATGTGCGGACACTCCGCAGTCATACCTATTTGTGCGGTATTTTTTTAATGCTATGCTTTTTTTGACGGAGATTCTATTCCGTGGGGCTTTGTTGTCCAGCCCTTCGGGTAGGTGCCCGTCTGCATGAACACGGTCTCGGGTGCAACGACAAGCCCCGGAGTCCCCGGGGAAAAGGCCGGGGAAGACACGAGCGCCTTCGCAAGGCAGACGAGCTCGCCTTTCGCCGTCATGACTGCGACACGGTCGCCCGCTTTAAATGCCGTCAGCGATAAAACGCCGACTCCGGCGAGTTTCGCACCGTGGCAGATCGCATCGACCGCCGTATCCCTGATGACCACCTGCGGCGCATCCCCGACCGCCCGCTCGGGAGGGATGAAAAGGGCATCGAGCGCCCGCGGGTCTCCCGCTTCGGCTTCACTGCAGGCATCGGCCAGATCATGGAGGGTGCATGCCTCCGATTCCGTAAACAACCCGGACTTCGTGCGGCGGAGTTCCTGCATGTGCGCACCCGTACCGAGCGCGAGCCCCATATGGTGGCAGAGCGACCGGATGTATGTGCCCGCATCGCAGGTGACACGGAAGAGGACCAGTCTTTCCGAAACATCAAGGATATCGATCGTATACACCTCCCTGATACGCAGTGCACGGCGAACGGCGCTCCGGCGGGGCGGGCGCTGGTACAGCCTGCCCGTAAAATCACGGGCAACCTTTCCGATCGCCGTCTCGTCCGCATCCCCGTGAAGGCGCATGAGGCAGATATACTCCTTCTGGTGCCTGAGGAGAAGCGGTGCGAGGCGGACGGCCTTCCCGAGCATCACAACGAGCACTCCCGAGACCATCGGGTCCAGTGTGCCTGAGTGGCCCGCAGGCCTGCCGGTAAGGTCCCGCACCCATGCGGTCACCTGGTGGCTCGAAGGCCCGCGGGGCTTGTCAATAATAATGATCCCGTTTTGCTGCCTCATGCCCGTCGCCGGCTCCGTTGTCTCACCCTCAGGTGCCGTCATCGCGATGTGCCCTCTCCTTTTTCTGCCAGATGCCGGTTCAGCGCCGTGAGGGTTCCGGCAAGCGATCCGTCGCCGATGACCTGCGGCGGTATGTCTCCCGCCGCCATCGCCGCCGCTGTGACCTCTCCGATGGCGACGGTCAGGAGATCAGCACGAGGTGTCCAGACCGCATCCGTAAACGATCGTGCGCTCGTGAAGATAATCGCATCCGCGTTATCGGTACGGAGCGGCTCGCCGGTCGGGGCAAGGCCATACACGCGGACTTCGCCGGGCACTCCGCCCCTGTCCCGGATTGCATCGAGCAGGGCCTCGTTCGGGACATCAGCCCGCGGAATACCTATCTCCTTTCCTGCCAGCCACTCGCCGAGATAGGGTGCGAAGTCGCGGGAATAGAAGGAGGGAAGGGTCTCGCACCCGATCCCGAAACCCCGGAGTACCGCTGCCGTTGTGGGGCCGATTGCTATCACACGGGGCCACCGGGTAAGCAGCGGCCCTATCAGCTGTGCAGGGAGGGCGCTTGTGAAGAACAGGGCCTCGAATTCGCCCCGGTTTACCCGGTCCGCAAATGCCAGAATCCGGTCCCGGTACACATCTGCACGAATGGGGGACACCGGATAACAGTCGTGCCCGTACTCGCGGCAGAGCGCCCGGTCCCCGTCGCCCTTTTCTTTCAGGCGGGTGATTGCGATCTTCATTGTCACCTGTACTCTCCTTCCGGCGATATACCTGTATCTGTTCCGGATGGTTTATTGTGCATTCGGGGTAAAATCACGTTCTGACGCATGCTTGGGATTCTCGCCGGTACAGCGGTCGGCATCGTGCTCGGGGTGGCAAGCGGCCTGACGCCCGGGATTCACGCAAACACGATGGCAGGCCTTCTTTTAGCCGTGCAGGGGCTTTTTCTTCCGCTGTTCGGCCCGGAAACGGTTGCCGTTGCAATGTTTGCCGCGCTCATCACCCATACGTTCCTCGATATCATCCCGAGCACGTTCCTCGGTATTCCCGATCCCGACACCGCGCTTTCGGTGCTGCCCGCCCACGCCCTCTGCCTCGAGGGAAAGGGTGAGGAGGCAGTTCGTGTTTCCGCCCTCGGCAGCGCATACGCGTCCCTGATTGCACTTCCGCTCTCTCTGGTCTTTATCCTGCTGCTGCCGTCGGTACAGCCGTTCATCGACTGGGGGATAGGGCTTGTACTCCTGCTGGCCGGCGGCCTCCTCATCGTGTACTCGGATAGTCCCTCATGGTCCCTTGCGGTGTTCCTGGTCTCAGGAGCCCTCGGTGTGTTCTCCTTTCACTATGCATTCCTCGGATGGCATACAGGCGGCATGTCGTCGATCCTCATGCCGCTCCTGACCGGGCTCTTCGGGATATCCGTGCTCCTGTCCGCATCGCACGGTACGATACCGGAGCAGCACTGGGACGGGCACTCCCAGAGTATGCGTACTCTTATACGCCATACCGGCATCGGCACCGTTGCCGGGGCATGTGTCGGGTGGCTGCCCGGTCTCTCGAACGCGACGGCGAACGCAGTCCTGCAGGCCGCCGTCTCTGCGGACCACGATCCGAGAGGATATATCGTCGCGACAAGCGCAGCAAATACTGCAAACGCTTTTCTCTCCCTTGCTGCCCTTTTTGCGCTTTCCCGCATGAGAAACGGGGTGATGGCCGCACTCGCGTCGCAGGATCTTCCCGGTATCGACGTGCTTCTGCTTGGCGGGATGGTCGCGGCGCTGTGCACTTATATCCTTACGATCCGGCTCTCCCGGCTTGCACGGAAATTTAACGGCATCCCCGTGCGCCGTCTCAGCATCGCGGTCATCGCCCTCATTGTCGCCCTCACCTTCATCCTGTGCGGACCGTTCGGGCTCTGTATTCTTGCGCTCGCCACCGCCATCGGGTCGGTGCCGCCCCTCGCGAACGTCCGGAGGGTCGCCTGTATGGGGGCTGTGATGATCCCTGTCATGCTCTTCTCATTCGGCATTCCTGTCTGATGCCTCAGGCAAGGATTCCGAAAAGCCAGACCATATATGTGCCGTATCCCAGAAGAAGCAGCACCGCCCAGTACCGGGTGAACCGGTCGGTGGCGGCAAACAGCGGGACCGTTGCGAGAGAGAGTAGGGCCATGACACCGATATCGAAGAGACCGGGAATCGGAACCGGTCTGATAAGAGCGCCTGAACCGAGCACAAAAAGAATATTGAATATATTGCTGCCCAGTATGTTGCCCACGGAAATGCCTGCATTTCCTTTCAGGATAGCGACCACCGATGTGACGAGCTCGGGCAGTGATGTACCGACGGCCACTATGGTGAGCCCGATGACAAAAGCCGGAATGCCAAGAAATTCGGCAAGAGTAACGGCGCTGTCAAGCAGGAGCTGTGCCCCGGCAATTACGGCAATAAGTCCGCCGATCGTCAGTATCCAGTCCTTCTGCCCGTGGCTTTTAATCGGCTCGCCATCGGTTTTGCCGGTCTTCCAGAGGGACCGCAGGATCAGAATGAACGAAACCAGCAGTATGATGCCGGCAACAAGGTCGATAGTACCGCGGAGTGAAAGCAGCACAAAAATCAGGGTCGCTGCGATCATAAGCGCCGTTTCGTGATAGAGCGCCTTTCCCGATTCCCTGTTGTGACCGACAACCGCGGGTTTCAGGGCGGCGCAGAGGCCGAGCACGAGAGCGATATTGGCGATATTGCTCCCCACGACGTTGCCAAGCGCGATATCGGGTTTATTGATGATAATTGCGTTGATGCTGACGACCCATTCCGGAAGCGATGTTCCGAACGCGATGACGGTAAACCCGATGGTCGTCGGAGAGACGCCATACCGTGTGGCAAGCCCGCCGCCCCCGTCCACAAAATAATCGGCGCCTTTTACGAGCAGCGCAAGACCGATGATGAAGAGGAGGGCAGTAATAATCATGAGCTACAGTACAAAATGCCGAACCACGCATTAATCATTGTGAAACACCCTGGTTTCTGGTGCCTGATTTTTACTATGCCCCATTCCATCACCCGTGCGTTCGGACCAATTATATAGTGCCCGGATGACACTATCAGTGACATGCAGCACTACTGGTTCGGGGACGTTTCGGATGACGGGCAGTGCGTGCAGGCACCGTCGGACATAGCCGCGCTCGCATCGCGCTTCAGGTCCCTCCACCCGGATATGGCCGGTCTCGTTGTGCTTTCCGTGGATACCGCGATAGCCTGCGGATGGGTGCCTGACCGGCCGGAATATATCCGGCGACTCAGGAAGGTCTGCATCGCAATTGCGGAAGAGGAGATTGCCACCTACTATGCCCAGAGTGACAGGGAACTCCTGCAGATGGTGCGGATGCTCGACGAGATGGATTCGGTTGTCAACCTGCTTTCCGAACGGGCGACAGAATGGTATATAGTGCGGAATCCCGGGTTTTCACGTAAATATCGCGCAATAACCGCCAAAAAGATGGTCGCCCGCATGAAGGGTGACTCATCCACCCCTCTTTCCCGTGTCGCCGCTGATATCGAGCGGATTTCGGCTACGCGTTCGGCGCTTATGCGGGACGTGTCGTCGCTGGCCGACCGCGTGGCGCCCAACTGCAGCGCGCTCGTGGGCGGCCTCGTCGCAGCGCGCCTGATCGCAAAAGCAGGCGGTCTTCGGGAGCTTGCATCCCTTCCTGCATCAACCGTGCAGGTGATCGGGGCTGAAAACGCCCTCTTCACCCATCTTCGTTCGGCGACGCCCCCTCCGAAGCACGGGATTATTTTCCAGCACAGGCGCGTTCACAACGCCCCGAAAGATCTGCGGGGACGTGTTGCCCGGGTGCTTGCGGGAAAGCTGGCAATTGCGGCACGGATTGACTATTTCCGGAACGAGGCGGACCCGGAATTTCTGGAATCAGCACAGGCGCGAATCGACGGTGCGGGAGCGGACACATGATCCGGATCGACGGCGTGCTGGTCTCCCCCGGTGAAGGGGGTGTATACGGCGAACGGATGCTGAAGGGGTACCGTGTGTGGGATCCCTACCGGAGCAAACTCGCGGCACTCGTCCACTCGGGGAAGGCCCCTGATCTGCTTTTCGGCATGGTGGTCCTCTATCTCGGGGCTGCCAACGGGACGACCGTGTCCCACGTAGCGGATTATGTCGATACCGTCTACGCTGTTGAGTATGCCCCCCGCCCCATGCAGGATCTGCTTGAAGTGGCACGCCGGCGGAAGAACGTCGTGCCGATATTCGGTGATGCCACCCGCCCGTCCGGCTATGCTTCGATTGTGGAATCAGTCGATCTGCTCTATCAGGACGTGGCACAGCCCGATCAGGTTGGAATCTTTATGAAAAACGCTGCATTCCTGAAGGAGAGTGGGATCGCGGTGCTCATGCTCAAGGCGCGGAGCGTGGACGTAAGGAGAGATCCGGCGGAGATTACCCGGGAGACGGTCGCCGCCCTGGAGGCAGGGGGCTTCCTCGTCGGTCATGTCTGCCGGCTCGATCCGTATCACCGGGATCATGCGGCGATTGTCGTTACACGCCGCTGAATCCTGCGCCGTCATCAGCCCCGAACACTCATATATCTCACCTGCCCACGACATGCATGGACAGGTATGTCTTCAACCCCTTCACCGTCATCGCACTCGTGCTGTTTTTTCTGGTGATGGTGGTTATCATCCCGTTTATCCTTCTGGGGCTGATAGGGGGTGCCCTCACCAATCTCGGCTTTTCATGGGGAGAGGCGCTGTCGCTCCTTGTACTGATGCTGCTGGGCAGTTTCGTCAATATCCCCGTCACAACGCTTGAAAACCGGCAGGTGGCCGTCCGCCGTGAATACACGATGTTCGGGATGTTTTACCGGATTCCCGAGTTTTCCTACCAGACTATTGTAGCGGTCAATATCGGGGGGGCAGTCATTCCGGTCATCATCTCACTCTACCTTCTCTTTCTGGCAGCAGTACAGATGGGGCTCGTCGTCCTCGTATCCGCGCTCGCCGGCGTCGCACTCGTAACGCTCGTCACAAACCGCGTGGCACGCCCCGTCCCGGGTCTCGGCATTGCCACCCCGCTGCTGATTCCGCCGCTTGCAGCACTGGTATGCGGTATTATGCTCGCCGGAGCCAATCCCGCAACCGCCCCGGTTGCACGCCCCCTCATCGCGTACATCAGCGGAACACTCGGGACGCTTATCGGGGCGGATCTCCTCAATCTCAGGCGCATCGGCGAACTCGGGGCTCCGGTAGCCAGCATCGGCGGCGCAGGCACATTCGACGGCATCTTTCTCACCGGCATCATTGCCGCGTTCCTTGCCTGATTCAGGTCAGCACCTTCTTTTCCGGCGCACCTTTGCCCGCTGTGGCCTGCCGGGCGGACGAGGTGCGCCGGGAGAGGCGAATTTCCGGTAGATGGCATCGAATACGCGAAGCTGCCGGTCATAGACCGCCGGGTCGTTCTCTTTATATTCAAGGCTCGTCTGCACCCGGGGCCGCCGCCGGAGAAATGCCATCACAGCGGAGAAGTCGAGGCCGCCTTCCGGGTGATCGAGTGCGAGGTGCTCGTCACGCATCGAACCGCTTCTCGTATTGGAAAGATGGCAGAATGCCACCCGCAGGGTATCGAAGGCGGCAAGTTCACGAAGGAACGAACGCCCGCAGGCGTTTGCAGCACAATAGAGATGGGCGAAGTCCAGGCAGTACCCCCGGACACGACCCTGTCCGATCCGCCGGAGTTCGGCCGCCGTCGTGCCGATAAACAGGCTCCCGTCATACACCTCGGGGAGATTTTCCAGAAGTATGCGCCGGTCCCGGTTATCATCGAGAAAGTCCCTGATCCGGGTGATTGCGTCCTCTCTGGTCCCCCGGCGGTATGTGCCGGGGTGCAGGACGATGAATGGTGAACCGGTCCGGTCTGCGGTTTCGTACGTCTGGTTCATTGCCCTCTCCGTCCATGCGGCTGCTGCCGCATGATCCCTGCCGTGCAGGGCGGCGCCGGGATCGCACGGATTCACGCCCTGCCCGTGATGCGGGGCATGCACGATGACGGGGACGCCTGACGAGGCGACGGCATCCAGCCGCTCGCGGAACAAGCCTTCCGGTCCGGGTATCAGCAGCAGCTGGATATGATCAATCCTTCCCGATGCCGCCATGTCTGCGAGCGCGCTGAATGGTGCCGGATCATCGGATCTGACGCCGGCGCCGATGCGGTAGGGCCGCGTCTGTCCGGCATGCAATGGGTTCACAGGGAGAAATATATAGGATGGCGCATGAAAAAAGTGGCGAAAAGAACATAGCCCGGAGCAGATTCGAACTGCTGTCGGGGGATCCAGAGTCCCCCATGATTGACCGCTACACTACCGGGCTGCTGTGCCTTGTTTTGTTGTTCCTGAACGGTAATTAAGGTGACGATTCCCTTGCAGAACAGGGAAAGATTCTCCCCGGGGACACTTCCGCGGCCCCGGAAGCCCACCCCCGGTGTTTCGGAATAGATTCTGTGCTCTCCTGCCCGGGCGCTGACTCCCGCGGCATCCGGGGCCGAACCTTTTATGGCGTGTAAAGTGAAAAAACCATATTTACTTCAGATCCGAATGCTTCCGAAGCGCTGTGCTTCTGAATGGAGTATTCCCGCTCTTCTCCGCGGATTTTCTGGTCGGATCAACCACAAAGGATATATTAAGTGTCCCACAAATAGTGGAGTATATTCCGTCATTCGGAGTATGGGGCTTGGTGAATCCGTATTCGACAGGTGTCGAATGCATCGAAAACCCTTCCCCTCAGAGTTCAACGAAAAGGAGGTTTGTATGAAGAGTATTACAAAAGCAATGGTAATCGCCGTTGTCATGATTCTGGCGGCATCTCTTGCTGTTGCACCCGCAGCAGCGAGGGTCGGCGCCATTACCGATGTACAGGATGGCGACACTATCTTTGTGTATGAAACAGGTCTTAACCTGTTCAATATTACGCAGACAGGTGTAACCACCGTCACGTCGCTGAGAAAGTACACCGATGATGACCCGACAAAGGCTCTCATCAACGAGATCCCCGTGTCAAACAGGGCAAACTTTGAAGTCCTTGATGCCGCGGTCAACGGTCAGTACGGTGTATACTATTCGTTCCCCGGCGTAGTTAACCAGGCGAGCAACACCACGACGATCCGCGAGCCTACCGCGACGCTTGATGTGGTCCTGAACACCTCGCACTCCGACTCGATTGCAGGCAAGAGTGTGACCAAGGCAACCGTCCTTGCGTTCAAGATTACCGCTCCCTTCGTCGGTGCGAACTACAAGTACACTGTCGGTGGCACGACGTTCTTCGACTCACAGGTGAAGATCGAGCTGACCACGCCCGGCGGCGGTAAGATTACCGAGTTCGGCACGGTCAACTACGGAAAGATCTGGCTGAACAACTCGCAGTTATACACGGATGAAGCGAAATCTCTCAATGCTGCATCCGTCCTCACCGACGTTGAGGCAGGCACCTATTCCGCCGTTGTCAAGTGGGTCCGCCCCGGTGGATTCAGTGACTACGCGGCAAACTCGAACTCCGTGACGTTCACGGTCGAGAGCCAGATCATCAAGATTGAGTCCAACAAGGATACCGTTGTCCGCGGCAACAGCTTCGTGACCACGATTTCCGGTGAGAGCAAGAAGAACTACTATGTCTACATCAAAGACGCCTCGCTCACCACCGGCAACCAGTACCCGGTCATCCTTTCAGGCCAGCCCAGCGTAAACCGTTCCGCGGCCGCAAACGGAGTCATTAACGCCTTCGCCAATGACGAAGCAGGTTTCCTCGGTACCGGAGCAATCGTCACCACGAGCGCTTCCGGAACCCGGCCCATCGAGTTCAACACCTCGCAGGTCACCGACGACCGCAGCTTCAGCATCAAGATCGTTGACCCGCTCGACATTACCAAGTACGACACCGTCAAGGTGAAAGTCGAGAAGGGCGCCGTTACCCTGACTGCATCCGGTGACCAGACCTACTTCCTTGGTGAGGAAGTGACGTTATCCGGTACCAACACGGACTCGTCCAACATCTACCTGTTCATCACCGGCCCCAACCTGGCCGTCAATGGTGAGCGGCTCGATCAGGTCGGCACAACGTCCGTTACCGGCACCGCTGGTACCTTCAAGCAGGTCACCGTCGAGACCGACGACACCTGGGAGTTCAAGTGGGACACCGCAAGTGTCGGCCTTGACGCAGGTACCTACACGATCTACGCAGTCTCGCAGCCCAACAACAAGCAAGACCTGACCGCTGTGAAGTATGCAACGGTTTCGGTCGTTATCAAGAAGCCGTTTGTCACTGCAACCACCTCCGCATCCACTGTTGCAAAGGGCGACAAGCTCTTCATCAGCGGCACCGCAGAAGGCAACCCCACGCAGGGTATTGCAATCTGGGTGCTCGGCAAGAACTACTACCTCCGTGCAACGGAAACCGTTGAGGATGACGGTTCATTCGAGTATGAACTGACCCGCGGTACGACATCGGGCATGGCCAGCGGCCAGTACTTCGTCGTCGTCCAGCACCCGATGTACAATGATGCTTTCGACATCAGGCCGGTCGTCGTTGGTCTCCAGACATTTGTCTTTAACGCGATCACCGGCGGCGGTCAGAATGTCTTCATCATTGACGGCACAGGCAGCCTGCAGGGCTCCGACGCCGCTGAAGCACTCGTTCAGTCCATCAATGACGCGAACATCGACGATACCTACACCAAGCTCACGTTCCTCGTCGAGGAACCCTGGATCCAGATCGATCCGATTGGTGACAAGTACGTTGGTGACACCTTCACGCTCTCCGGTACCACAAACCTGGCAGTCGAAGACGAGCTCCTCGTTGAGGTAGTCTCCTCCTCGTTCAAGCCCACTGAAAAGACCCAGAGCGGTGAATTCAGCGGTGCGTCAGGTACAACCACCATCGCGAAGGGTGACACCTACAACACCTGGTCGTTCGATGTGGACGCAGCTACCTTCAAACCCGACGAGTACATCGTCAAGGTAGAGTCCATTGAGGCAAGCCAGACTGCAACTGCGACCTTCAACGTGCTCGCAGGCGCAGCTCCGACAACTGCCCCGACCGCAGGCCCGACCGCAGCACCCACGGGAGAACCGACTGCAGCACCGACTGCAGCCCCGACCGCAGCGCCCACTGCAACACCCGGATTTGGAGCACTTATTGCTCTGATCGGTCTTGGTGCAGTCGCTGTTCTGGTGCTCCGGAAACACTAATTTTTTTCTTTTTGCCTGTTCTTTTCCCCTGTTCTTGTCGTCCGCGATTGCGGTCGTTCCGGTTTTGCAGTATAATCTTCCCTGTTCATCGGTTCGCTTATATTGTCCCGCATCCAAGTTAGGAAAAAACAGGTGTATCTATGAAACTCTCGGTCCGACTGATGGATATCACAAGCCGCGGTGTGCTTCTGAATCGTGCGGACGCCCGCTTCATGGGCGTACTTGATGGTGACCGGGTACAGGTCATCAACGAAAGCCGGGGCATTGCTGTTCCCGCCGTCGTGGACACGACGTCGTCGCTAATTAACCAGGGCACTATCGGGATCTACCGCCTCACCAATGATCGCCTGATGGTTGCCGACGACGACACAATTGAAGTGCGTGAAGCGCCCCCCCCGGCCTCGATTGCTCATATCAAGAAAAAAATGGACGGGATGCGGCTGAACAAGGCCGAGATGCTGGAGGTTATTTCGGATGTTGTCAACGAGGACCTCTCCCCCATGGAACTGACGGCCTTTGTCACGGCCTCGTACATCAATGAGCTTGATATGGACGAGATCGAGCATCTGACGCGGGCGATGGTTGAAACCGGAGACCAGCTTCACTTTTCCTCGCATCCGATCGTGGACAAGCATTCAATCGGCGGTGTTCCGGGAAATAAGATATCACTGCTGATTGTGCCTATCATTGCTTCGACGGGCCTCAAAATCCCGAAGACGAGTTCCCGTGCGATTACCGGAGCGGGTGGGACCGCCGATCTGATGGAAGTGATTGCACCCGTCGAATTTTCAGCATCGGAGGTGCAGCAGATGACCGAGAAGGTGGGCGGTACCATTGTCTGGGGTGGCGCCACCAACATCGCACCGGCAGACGACCGGATCATTCTTGTCGAGTATCCCTTCAAGATCGACGCCCGCGGACAAATGCTCGCGAGTGTCATGGCAAAAAAAGCCGCTGTGGGTGCTGATCTCGTGGTCATTGATATACCGGTGGGGGAGAATACGAAGGTGACCACGGCACAGGAGGGGAGAAAACTTGCACGCGATTTCATCGAGCTCGGAGAACGCCTCGGGATGAATGTCCAGTGCGCCCTCACATACGGCGAATCACCTGTCGGTCATTCAATCGGTCCCAATCTTGAAGTAAAAGAGGCTCTTGCCGTACTGGAGGGGGCCCGCGAACCGAATTCCCTCGTGCAGAAGAGTGTTTCCATCGCGGGGATTGCACTTGAAATGGCGGGGAAGGCGGCCCGCGGTGCCGGTGCCGATCTTGCACAGGATCTCCTGTCATCGGGAAAAGCACTCGAAACAATGAAGGCGATCATCGAAGTGCAGGGTGGCGATCCTGCAGTCACGTCGGCCGATATCCTTCCGGGAGATCACTCGTTTGATGTGCACGCACCCGAAACGGGATATGTCATCAATCTCAACAATCGTGCACTTATTACGATTGCCCGTGCCGCCGGAGCCCCGTCTGACAACGGGGCCGGCATATACCTGCATGCAAAGAAGGGTTCACGTGTGCAGAAGGGAGATCCGATATTCACCATATATGCTGAAAAGGGGTGGCGCCTTGAGAAGGCGATCGAGGTGGGCCGCAGGCTGATGCCGGTCGTTGTCGAAGGCATGCTGCTGGATCGAATCCCGTCGGAGCACTGGGCGTAACCGGAGGACTATCATGAATGAGATGGGATTACACAAAGGTATGGGGGCTGCCCGGTTCTGCGTGGCACTGATTATTCTTGCGGCTCTTATTCCTGCGGCGCAGGCAACAGTGCTGTCGTTTTCGGTCGTAGACGAAACCGATCAGGCTCTGCTGGACGGTGCATCGATCTATAGTGACGGGGATTATATCGGAAAGACGGGGAGTTCGGGTACATACTCCTACGAGCACGCACACACCTCTTCTTTTAACGTGAAGATTGTCATGCCGGGGTATGACGACTGGGTCGATAGTGTCTCCTCCACTGCGACAGGGGTGACGGCATCCCTTTCCCGCAAAACGATCTTTCTTTCCATCACCGTGTATGATGCCATAACACTACAGCCCGTTTCCGATGTGCTGATAAAACTGGACGGTGAAGACGGTGCCGATTCCGGACGTTCCACAGTTGCCGGACGTGTGGATTTCGACGTTCGGGCCGGTGCAACCTATAATGTGGAAATCGTGGCACCCCGGTACGATACTCTCCTTCGGACTGTCGAAATGGGAAACAGTGCAAAGGACGTGCAGTACTGGCTCTACCGGAATGATCTCTTCGTCATCCGGGTTCGGGATGCTGAAACGAAATCTCCCCTTGCAGGTGTCCGCATCTCGGTGGATGATCGCGAAAAAGGTATTTCAAGCGATGAAGGGGCGCTTTCTCTCTATCTCGAGAGGGAAAGATCCTATTCTATCACGTGTGAAACAGACGAGTACCAGACCATCACGGAGACGCGGTATGTGACCGCTGAGGATGCAGTATTCGACTATCTCATGTCAAAATCCCTCTATTCTCTCTCGATCTCAGTCTTTGATTCCGATAAAACCCCGGTTGAGGGGGCGGCCGTCTATATCGACGATGCGTTCCACGCGACGACCGGCACGTATGGCAGCGCAGGGCTTCTTAACCTGAAGGCAGGCGTCCACACGATCGAGGTCAGGAGGGAAGGATTTCTGACGTGGACGTCGGATATCGAAATGCGTGACGGAGGGACGGACCTCACGGTCGAACTTGCCTATGCTTCGGCAGTGGTAACGGTCCATGTTGCCGATGATAACCAACAGGCCATATCCGGGGCACGCATTCTTGTTGACGGTGAGTACAGAAAACCAACGGACAATGCCGGGATTGCCGTTCTGGAACTTGCAGCCCACCGGACATATAACATCACGGCGCTCCGCGACGGGTACCGCCCTGCCTCGGTCTCTCATGACATACCCTCCGGCACGAGCGCTGCCGACGTCTCGCTCGTACTGGCACCCGAACTGGACATAGCATTATTTTACGTGGCGGGAATCGGGATTCTGGTACTGGCGGGAGTTGCCCTGGTTTTCAGATGGGTTAAAACCGGGCCGCGCCGAAGAAGACCGCCGGGATTATGATAATTAAAGACACCATATGTTTGGCCCTGAACGTGAGGGGAAATCGTAGAGAGTGATGGGAAAAAACAATATTTTATTAATTTGATTATCTTTACTGATTATTCATTGAAAAAAAGTTTATATATAGTCAAGTTTATTATGGGTACATACATAACTGATCTTCGTCTTTGTACAGCAAAGACCGTTACCGTTCCGCTGTACTGTGTGCTCGTTGATCAGGCACTCTGCTCAGGTCTTCCATTCAGATCACATCAATGCGAACGAGGGATACAACAATGAAACAAAGGACACTCATCCTGGTGCTCATCGTGTGCGCTGTCTTATGCAATCCGGCAGCTGCCGCTACCGCACAGGATTTTACGTTGAGTTCCGACACGGACTGGCTTGTCGCGGGTGAAGGCCATGCGACATTCACTGCCGCGCTGAACGGATCGATTCCCGGCGTCACAATCTCACAGGTGATATTTACCTGCACTGATTCATCGTTTGGTGACGTGGATAAATCGACAGTGACAACCGCACCGTACGCCACCACATTCGGTTCCACTAAAAGCGGAACTGCGCCGATCGAGGCTCAAATCTGGTATTATGAGGGGGGGAATGCGTCGGCGTTAACAAAAACCCTCGACCAGAAGATAGACCATAATCTGCCGTACCGCATCTCGTCGATCATTTTTCCGGTCGAAATGACTGTCAATGAGACAACCGATATTATTGTTTTTATGCAGGACATCTACAATAATCCCGTCGACAATCTTCGCGAGGCCGATGAAAACCGGCTGAATCAGGCAGAAAAGATCCAGTTCACCTGCTCTCCGGCCGATGCCGGATTTCTGGACGGAATGACGTATATCACCGATTTTACCGTGCCGGTGGACGCGTCCGGTGAAATTTCAGTCGAATTCAAGGCATCTCAGGTAATTGGAACGAACATCATCCTTATTGCGCCAGCACAGGCAGTCCCATCCCGATGGGTAGCCATTCCCGTTGTCGGCAATGCTGAACCCGTTTCGATAATCGTATCTGTACAGCCGAATATAGGCAATCCTCCTTATATCCCTGCCGACGGGGCGAGCCAGTTTTTCCTGACATACCTGCTGGAGGACCGGTACGGGAATCCATCGGGCAATTCTTCGGTTACGATTACACCGTCGGATACGGGCATAGCACAAACGCTTCGCACAAATTCTGACGGGCAGATCATGGTCTCGTTCGGGCCGCGCGATACGACCGGTATCATCGATATTACAGCGCGCTCGGATGTGAACGGGAGCGTCGTGTCGCACCAGAGTGTCGAGTTTGTGAGCACCGATCCCACCGATATGCTGCTGACCGCGAGCCCGCAGGTCATGCCCTCCCATGATGTGGATGCCGGCCTCACCTCGCAGTTGCGGGCAAAAGTCCTGGACCAGAAAGGCAATCCCGTGCAAAATGAGTTTGTTACATTCCAAATCGTGAATCTGGTCAATGATTCCGCACAGATCAGCCCTCCCTCGCTCGTTTCGACAAACGCCAGCACAAATCAGAATGGGTATGCCATCGTGGATTTCATTCCCGGGACGTTTGAGACTGACTGGCAGAAGGCACATTATGACGAAACGGCCGAGGCGTCGTGCGATGTTTTAGCAATCTGGAATACGACCTCACGAACCGTGTCGCTTGAGTGGAAGAATTTCCCGTACCTCAGCGTCGAAACGCAGGTGAATCCCGAAACCGTTGGAGTCAACGAAACGGTTGACGTGACAATACGCCTTATCGGCAATGGTTATGCACTTCAACCCAATCCGATCGATGTGGTGCTCGCTGTCGACCGGTCAGGAAGCATGCTCTATGACAATCCCGATCGGATGTACTCGGTCAGGGAGGCTGCAAAGGATTTTGTGAATGAGATGTCGGTGACACGAGATCAGGTTGCTGTCGTCTCTTTCGGGATAAAAGGCTACATTTCAAGACCCGGAATAAACTCAGGACTCTCCACATCTTATATCAACAATATCTATGTGTATCCGACCTCATACAGCGATTATGCGACGGTTGACGCATCACTGGCCTCTGCTCCAGAGTCTATACCGCTCACGCTCGATTCGCTGGTTCCTGATTACGGAACCCCGATGCGTCACGCCCTCTATATGGCGATCAATGAGGTCATCGATCATGGGCGGGATTCAGCCGTTCGGGCCGTGATTCTCCTTTCGGACGGCGATTACAACCATTACGGGGATCCGCTGGCGCGGGGCACAGGATATACGTCGTATAGCCCGACTTCGTTTGGAAGTCTGACCAGTAGTTACTATAAATATGCAGGGCTCTCGACCGCCGATCAGAACATGGCAACATACGCCACCGCGCATAATATCACCATTTACTCTATTGGGTTTGCCAGCAGCATTTCTGCAGGAGGTAGATCGACACTCAGGCAGCTGGCAGAAACGACGGGTGGAATCTACTATGATGCGAGTGCAGCCAACATAGGCGATATCTATACGGAAATTGCCGGAAAACTCAAGACGGAGGCCGGTGTCGATACCACCATGAATATCGCGTTTACGGGAATCGAGATCAACAATGTCACCTATAGCGGCAATGCGGCCGACGTCGTCGAGTACGTCTACCAGGTCGGAGACTCGACAACCATCGAGAGCTGGAATTTTACCCATACGATCACGCCCTGCTATACAATTGACCAGAGGGCGGACTGGAACCCCGGTCGGAGCCTTAATTTTACCGTGGATGACATCGGGACGATCCGGCTGAACCAGACCTGGGAAACGCATTTCCTGCTGCGTATGCTGCAGGGAGGGAATATCAATATTTTCGGCCCGGGTTCGGTGATCAGCTTCGACAACGGAGCCGGCACCCTCACCCTCCCGGATACATTCATTACGGCCGTGCCGAACCTGAACGCGACGGGTATAGATTTCATGGTACTCTCCATCGAGAATTTCGAGAGCCCCAACCGGGATTCGTTTGTCGATACCCTCCAGCTCACCTGGGACCTGAATTACACCGGCCTGTACGATGTAACCCAGTCTCTCTGGTATCAGCGTGTCGGTGACCCCACTGCCGTCAGATTCAAGCGAATCGTGGCAGTTAATCCGATCCCGATCCCGGCGGCATACTCGGCCTCCCTTGACTGCCGCAATCTCAATCCCGGAGAGTATAGTATCTGGATCACCGCAAAGGCTCCGGATGCACCGGACGACAGGGCTGATATTGCCGGGGCCATCACGATCGGGAACAGCGCCGCAGCATTCATCAGGATCGAATAATCTTTTCTCCTTTTTCGCGAGAACCACCGGATCACGGTGCAGTCCTGCAGCCCAAACGATTGCGTACCACAGTCTTTTGGAATTCATCTGAAAAAAAGTCCCCGGTGCCGCTGCACGGATCCAGCGGGAATCGAACCCGCGTCCTTGGGTTCGAAGCCCAAGAGGATATCCTCTACCCTATGGATCCACCCCAAACATTCGTATGATAATGTATTAAGCATTTTCCCGGCGATAATTGTACAAAATGATCCTCGCAGCAGCAGAAATTGGTCGGCGTATCCGCGCGGGTGATCTCGTGATACGCCCCTATTCGGAAGAGTCCCAGCAGCCTGCATCGTATGATCTCCGTGCCGCGGAAGACTGCACACTCAGACGGGGAGGGTGTACGCTCGTACACAGTTGCGAATGGGTGGAGCTTCCTTGTGACATCGCCGGAACCCTCCGGTGTCGTTCCTCCTTCGGAAGACGTGGTGTCCTGATCGGCGGCGGATTCGTAGACCCGGGCTTCCGCGGTCAGCTGACGCTCTGCCTTGTAAACATGGGGGATGCGGACGTGCCCGTGACAGCGGGTGAACGGGTGGTGCAGCTAATCCTGCATGCGGTGAAAGGCGGTGACCGACTCTATGAAGGACGATATCAGGACAGCACAGGGGCCGTGGATGCACGATGACATTTGACAGATCCGAACGAAAATACGTTGAAATTCTCAGGATTCTCCGGGATCACCAGGATCCTGTCGGTGCGAAGCGCCTTTCCGAGCTCATGGCGGAGCGGGGTTTCGTGCTCTCCGACCGTGCGGTCCAGTACTACCTGCAGTATCTCGATGAGATGGGTTTCACTCATAAAGTGGGCAACCGCGGCCGGGTCCTCACAGTAACCGGGAAGACCGAGACGGAGCAGGCACTTGTGGACGAGCGGATCGGATTCATTATCTCCAAACTCGAACGCCTTGCGGTCCGGAGCACGTACAATCCGGTCACAGGTACCGGAGATGTTGCTTATAACCTCTCAATCGTCCCCGATGATCAGGTCGAGGGTGTGAGTGAGGCCTTCGACGAAGTGCTGAAAGCAGGCATGGGCTTCTGCTCCTCGTACCGCATTGTCGACCGGGACCCCCGGGTTCCGCCGGGTCACACGGGTTTTTTAACGGTCTGCAGCATCACGCTCGACGGCGTCCTCCAATCCCAGGGCATCCCGGTGAAAATGGCATTTGGGGGAACCCTGTCCATCCGTGATTTCCAGCCTATCGTATTTGAGGATCTTATCGGGTACAGGGGCACGACCGCCGATCCTCTGCAACTCTTTATCACTGCCGGTCTCACGTCGGTCGGCAGGATTGTCGAGACCGGAACCGGGACAGCACTCGTGAACATCCGCGAAGTTCCGGTATCGGCCCTGTCGAGGGTGGAAGAGATTGCGGTACACATGCGGGAGGCAGGATTTATATTTCCCGTAACGATGGGGACGAAGGTCTTCAACCTCATGGAGCATCCCTATCGCCTCGCGATTGTTGCTTTCTCGGGAATGAATTTGATCGCACGCAGCACCGAAGCCGGATATTCCATCAGGACAGAAATCGGGGCAGGGAATATCCCGTATACAAAAGTGACCGAATAAAAGGGATCAGGTGATCCAGAAGAGGTCGTCTTCCTCCTCCTCTTCAGGTATGGATGTGCGGGTTTTAGACTGATCAGCCGCCGGGATCACATTGATCCGGCGTTTTCCCGGGTCGACTTCCTGTGGTTTTACGGGTGAATTCTGCATGCTTTTCTCCGCGTTTTTCAGCAGGTTATCGATAGCGCCGCCGGATGTCCGGCGCTTTGACACCCGGTCATCAGCGATGATTATGTCATGGACTTTTTTACCTGGTGATGCCACGCGGACCTTTTTGTCGTCCGTAATGAGTTCACGGACCTTTTTTCCGGCCGATGCAACGTGGACCCGTTCCGCATCGATGATCCTCTCTTTCGGCCTGTGTGTTGTCGGAGTGATCGTGACGCGTTCCGCGTTAATAATACGATCATTCGCCTTCGGCAGGGTGTGAACCCGTAACGGGCTGTCGTCTTTCGGGCCCGGCCCGGTTTTCCTGCTGGAAAATCCGATGTCCCGCGCCTCAAAAATTGAATTCTTCGGAGTACTTCGATCCCCGCCGCTCGTCTGGCGGGTTATATCCAGTTCGGTGCGTGAGGGCCGCTCGGGAAGGATCAGGCCGTCATCCTTCCCTGCATCACATTTTCTGGCATTGAGAACCGCCATATCGTCTTTGAGAGGCCGTGAAACCGCACCCGGATCCCGGTGAGGTGTATTGAGAGAGATTTTCTCATCGTGCAGCTGCCCGCCTCCTGATCCCGTATCAGGGAGTCCGGGTTCACCTGATGCAGCCTCGTCCTGCTTTTCGTCCGGAAAAGACGCTTCCTGCTCAACCAGAGCCGCACGCTCACGTTCCTCCTCCTCCTGTCGCTCTTTTTCCTTTTCGAGAAGGTACATGTGCCGTATCTTCCTGATATCATTGATCCGGGGGATATTTTCAAGACCGGAAAGCATGATGATGATACCGACATAGCCGGTGTTCCTGACGGGATAGTCGCCTGAACGCATCTCGAGACCGGCAATGCTCCGGTCAATCCATTTGCGCACTGTCTGAAAACCCTTCATCGAGAGTTCCTTTGAGGGGCCGGCAATGAGAACGAGAGCCTTTTCCGCACTGGTCAGGTCGCAGGGAATGGATATCTCTTCATAGACCGCACGTTTTGCAAGTGACACGATCCGCGCCGCACGCCGGTGGGCGCCCTCGAAAAAGAACCGGGCAGATCGCCACCGGTCGAAGATATCAAACCAGCTGCTTGGCAGTCTTTCGGCGGCATACCCGATTGCGACAAGACCATTTCCTTTGAGAGTGTTGAGGATTTCTCCGGCATCAAGGACGACTTCCGCGACCTCAAGCCCCTCTTCATTGAACTCGCCTGCCCGGAGAAGAAGGCCGACCTGTCGTCCGATCCGTTCGTTGAGGAGCATGTAGATGTCCCTCGGATTCGTCGGCGCCACCGCTGTTTTCCTCAGGCGATGCCTGCGTTTGTGTTCCTCCTCGAAAGTGTCGTATTTCTCCCTGATTTTTTTATACCATGTCTCATTGTCAAAGAGGATGATCGCATCGAAGTAATGCCGGATCGTTTCGATGTCGTCCGCAGCCTTCGCAGACCGTGCGGCTCCTTCCCCCAGACAGGGAAGGGTGACGACCGCAAAAACCGGCTCGATAAAGGAGTTCCTTATCTCGGGAACAATGACCCCGATGGCATCGGCCATACTGCCGCCGAGCCCGGTGAAGACCATAATCGCATCGATCTCCACCGTATCCATACGCTGGATCGCGGTCATTATCTCCTCTATGTCGATTGTCGACGCCGTATCGTGGTGCTGAACAGGATCGAGGGCCGGGAAATGAAATTTTGTTGAATCGGGGAGGAACCCGAGCTGGAGCAGCGTATTCGAATCGGTGTCTATTGCAATTGCATGCATGCACCCGATCCCGCTTCGGCGATCGTGGTCATAGAGTTTGTCCACAATCCGGCATCCGGCCCCCCCCAATCCTATCGCAAGCACTCTCATGGTGTATTCGTCCCGTTAAAACTCAGGTGGCGGCCCCTGCCGGAGCCGTCCCCGGAGAATAATCCGCCGGCCGCTACGTCCTCCCGCTCTTCTTCGTGTATTTATATGATGGTCCGAGTGACCTAATAAATAATGTGCATTCCGGCATGCCTTCTCCACGGTCCTGTCGCCCGGTTTCAAGAAAGCCTTTAGTGTTAGTCCGGATTCCCGCCTGATTTCACCGAAATTGTAACTGAAAAAAATGAAATCCCGGAAGGCGGCATTAAATGATAATGTATATTAGTCTGGGTGCAATAATACTCAAGTGAGGTGAAATGCCTTTGTCATATGGAATAGAATTTGTGCCAGGAAACATTAACGTCAAGCAGGTAGTGAATTACTGCAAACTTGCAGAATCCAAGGATATCGATTTTGCATGGATTACCAACCACTACAATAACCGCCACTGCTACCCGACCCTTGCGATGATCGCTGCCAACACGGACAGCATCAAGATGGGCCCCGGTATCATGAACACTTTTACCGACACTCCCGCCGCAATTGCGTCCTTCATGTGCACCCTTAACGAGATCTCCGACGGCCGCGCCGTCCTCGGTATCGGACCCGGTGACCTCTCCACGCTCCCCAAGCTCGCAATCGGTGGTGCAAAGCCCGTTGCCCGCCTGAAGGAAGGTATCGAACAGATCCGGAAACTCTGTGCCGGCGAAGAGGTCAAGAAGACCGGTGCAATGGAGTTCTTTGACTACGACGGTGCGAAGCTGACAGGTGTCCAGCTGCCCGGAAAGAAGGGCATCCCCGTCTACGTCGGTGCACAGGGGCCCAAGATGCTCGAGCTCGCCGGTGAGGTCGGTGAAGGATCGCTCATCAACGCATCCAACCCGAAGGACTTCGAGATCGCCATCCCGATCATCAAGGCAGCCGAGGCAGCCGCAGGCCGCAAGGGCCACGATGTCGGTGCCTACACTGCAGTCTCAATCGACAAGAACGAGAAGAAGGCACGGAACGCAGCAAAGATTGTTGCAGCATTCATCGCAGCAGGCTCCCCGCCGCCCCTTCTCCAGCGCCACGGCCTTGACCTGAACAACGTTGCGAAGATCAAGGAAGCCCTTGCAGCATTCGACTTCAGGACCGTCGGCGGTCTCGTCGGTGACAAGGAGATCGAAGCATTCACCATTGCGGGAACGCCCGACGTGGTCCAGCAGAAGTGCGAGGACCTCATGAAGGCCGGTGTGACGCAGGTTATCTTCGGATCACCGCTCGGCCCCAACATGACCGACTCCATCCGCCTGCTTGGCAAGATCATTTAAGCGGGATACCAAAACTCTCCTTTTTTCTCTCTCAGAAACGTTCATTTCCCTATTCGAAACGGCCGCATTCTTTCATTCACATGGCTCTTTTGCCGGGCATCTTATTTCCCCCCAAAAAAACCGCATCCTTTTTCTGGTTTCTGCTGCCAGTAACAGATACCAATTCCCGGGAGTGCTGATCGTAGCAGATGTTTTCTATCGTCGAGATCCGGACGGGCAGAGGAACGGTGCAGTACCGTCGCGAACTGCTGACGGGTTTTCAGTGCAGGATCAGCACTGAACGGAAACGCCGGTGCATTGATCAGGAACCGCTTGCCGCTCTGTCCGGGGAAGCGGACTGCCCTTTTTGTCCGGGGCAGATTGACACTGCGACTCCCCGGTTCCCTGACGGATCGCGCATACACCGCGGGGAGAGCATTACTTTTCCGAATCTCTATCCTTTTGCCGCCTTTCATACGGTTACCGTGATTACCCGTGCCCACTCGGTCTCCCGGTTCAGCCCGAAACAGCTCTCTGACGCATTGCACGGGCAGCTCGAATCCCTGTGCGGGTATGACGGGTACGCGAGCATCAACTGGAATTATCTCCCGTCAGCCGGAGCAAGCCTCGCCCATCCCCATATGCAGGGAGTGGCCGATGCCCTCCCCTCGTCACGAGCCGGGCGATATATAACTGAAAGCCACCGGCACCGGCTGACAACCGGCAGGATCTACTGGGACGAACTGCGGGAGCATGAATCGGGATCCGACCGGTTCCTCTTCGGCGAAGAAATCCAGTGGATTGCGAGCGCCGTGCCCGTCGGTGAGAAGGAGATCCGCGGGCTCCTTCCAATCCGGACACCTGACGAATTCGGTCCTTATATCGAAACATTTGCATCCGATCTGCTCCGCATCCTTGATCTCTACCGGGATACCGGCACGCATGCATGTAATATGTCCCTGTTTTTTGACAGGAACGGGTATGATTCGGGATTCCGGGCATTCTGTTCGATAATCGCCCGCATCAATCCCAATCCTTCGTCGACAAGCGATTCTGCATTTATGGAGCGCCTCCATCTCGAACCGCTCATTCTCACGCTTCCCGAGGACCTGGGCAGGATGCTCTAAGCGCTGAACGACGGGATCCGGGGCCGAAAGGACCACCTCACAAGGATAACCGAAATTTCGGATCAGAGAAAAAAAGGGAGTGTTTTTACTCGGGTTTGCTGATGAGCGCCGTCTTGGAGACGAGAGTCCCATCATTTTTGTGTGGTTTTCGGACCACTCCGTCTACACCCTTCTCAATTTCGCGTGCCTCGTCGCAGAGTAGCGCCGCGACGCGCATCATCTCGTGGGCGCTCGCGACAATCGGGACGTAGTTTTCGAATCCCTTTGTCATGAAACAGCCCTTCACGTTCACCATCGCGACAGCCGCTGCAATTTCGAATGCTGCGCGGGCTTTTGCATAGGCGTAGGGGTTTGTGAATTCGTTGGCAACTGCCTTGTCCGCGGTCATGACAATCTTCGGGAGTACGAGGTCCGCACCCTTCTTGCCTGCCTTGACCTGGTCGATAACCTCATCGATTGCAAGCTGCATCTTCCGGAATGCACCGGTGATCGAGAGCACCTTGACAAGGTTTCCGTTGTAGTCCGCCATCTCGATGGGGTCGAGGAATTCGCGGCGGGCGCCGATCATCGAGTCTGCCTTCTGGATGATGTACCCGAACCCGCTCTCCTTGAGGTCGGCCCATTCCTTCTTGGTGGTGA
This sequence comes from Methanomicrobiaceae archaeon, assembly GCA_016926855.1. Lineage (GTDB taxonomy): Archaea > Halobacteriota > Methanomicrobia > Methanomicrobiales > Methanomicrobiaceae > LKUD01. The sequence continues at coordinate 45,983 of JAFGNT010000001.1, forward strand.
CATCGTCGGTAATGACGATGACGGGGATGCCTGCGGCCTTGAGTGCTTCGCGTGCTCCGGTGGGTCCGGGAAGAACGCCGTTCGGGGAGACAACGATCGCAAAGTCGGGGCCATATGCCGTGAGGTTGCTTACGACACGGTCCACGTCTTCGACTTCGAGCTTGGTTCCGCTCGTTGCCATGAAGGTCTGCATATCGGTCCTGTCAGCACGCTCGTCGAGCAGAAGCTCGACCATCACACCGCTTGCAATGTTGCCTAATTTCGCTACTCCGACTTTAATTACCATTTTAACACCTCTCAACTATGAGAACAACACAGTATCATTCAGTTGAAATATAAACGTTTTGAAACGCGATTTTTTTTGGCGATAGGGCGGTATGTTAAGGAAAAGTGTTTAAGTTCACAAAGAGAGATCCTCCCTGATGAAAGAGGGGCTACTCACCGAACGGCAGAAGGAAGTGTTGCGGTACCGGAAAAAGGGGTTGACCCAGCAGCAGATCGCAGATCTGATCTCGACCTCGAAGGCGAATGTCTGCACAGTCGAAAAAGCTGCCGTCGAAAACATCCGAAAAGCGAAAGAAACGCTTGAATTCCTCTATACACTTGATGCTGCGCACCTGTGCACGATCAAATCGGGCACGGACCTGCTTGATGCGGCAAAAGATATCTTTTCATCGGCGGAAACTCTGGGCATTAAGGTCAAGTATGATACCATCAGCCTCGCAAACAGGCTGCGGGAGTCAAATCCGGAACGATTCCGTGCCCGGTATATCCGTGAGGATATTGACGTCTATATAAACGAGGACGGCGAGCTGTACTTCGGCTGAAACCGCGATGCCTGACCTGAATCCCTCCCCGGCGTCCCTGTCCGGACAGCCCGCACCGGAGGTTTTAGGCAAGATTTATATTCGTTTCGGGCTAATATTAAGGAAACCGTTATGAAGTCATCCTCCGGCAGGAGGGGGATTCGGGCCTGAAAAAACCCCTTTTACCCTTTTTGTCCGAACAGAGGCACGCGAGCCGAATGGTTCGGTGGCGAGAGAGTTCTTTCGCATGCTCATATCCGGGAATACCCGCAGCATGGCTGCGGGGCGATACCGAGAAGGAGTTGTGTTCACCAGAACACAACGGGCTGACAGACGTAGGATCTGATCGGGACGCAATCGGGTGGACGTTTCTGTGCAAACGAGCCCGGGTCCGGCGGGTAATGAGATACCTGCAGAGGACGCGCCCCACAATCAGGATCTGTTCGCGAGACGTGGTACATGCTGGTGCACACCAGCCACCATACCATACCGGACCGTTTCATGCCAGGTGCGTGGTCAGGCATAATGCATGCCATCCACCGGGCAGAAATGGTACACACAACCGGCGCGGAGTCGGTTACACTTCAGTCGGACAATTCACGCAAATTGTTCCGTCTCGGACGTTATCATCACGTGCAGGCGGGACGAGAGGAAGCGTCCCGCTCCACGGGCACGCGCGGACACACGCGCTGCCGAGAGTGCCGTTACAGTAATGGCATGATTTCTCCCTCCAGACCAGAAAAGGATTGATTGAACCATGGGAGCATCAAGACCGCGCAGGGGTTCACTTGCGTATAGTCCCCGGAAACGTGCAAAAAGCCAGGTACCACGGTACGGCGCATGGCCAGAGCACACGGGAGAACCAGTACTGCAGGGATTTGCAGGATATAAGGTTGGGATGACGCATGTCATCATGGTCGACGACCATCACTTCAGCCCGACCGAAGGCAAGGATATCATGGTCCCGGTCACGATTGTCGAGATTCCTCCGATGAAAGTGGCGGCAGTCAGGGTATATTCGAAGGACACCTACGGCAAGCATGCGCTGGCCGAGGCATGGGCGGCGTCGCTCGATGCATCACTCGGTAACCGCATCACGCTTCCGAAGAAACACAGTACCGAAGATGCACTTGCGGCGATCCGGAAGGCCGCCGAAAGCGATGATATCTTCGAAGTCTTTGTCCTGACCTATACCCAGCCCTCACTGATTACCGGTGTGCCGAAGAAGGTGCCCGACCTTATGGAAATGCGGGTCGCAGGCGGAAGCATCGCCGAGCGGGTCGAGTATGCAGCCTCGCTGCTGGGCCAGGAGATCGAGATTGGATCCGTCATCAAGACCGGCCAGTATGTCGATATCACCGCGATTACCACCGGTAAGGGAACGCAGGGTGCCGTCAAGCGATGGGGTATCCAGGTCCGGAAACACAAGCATGCCCGTGGTGGAAAAAAGCGCCACATCGGCAACCTGGGCCCGTGGACTCCGCACCATGTCCGGTGGCAGGTCCCGCAGGTTGGCCAGATGGGGTACCAGCAGCGGACCGAGTTCAACAAGCGCGTCCTGAAGGTCGGCGAAAAAAGCGACAACATCAACCCAGACGGAGGATTCCTCCACTACGGCCTTGTACGCAACCGGTATGTGATGATTAAGGGATCTATCCCGGGACCTACAAAGCGTCTCATCCGTATCAGGCCTGCCATACGCCAGCGTGAACATGTCGAACGCATTCCCGCAATCCAGTATGTGAGTCTGCGGAGTATGCAGGGGTGAATGAGCGATGAAAGCACAGGTTAAAACACTTGAGGGCAGTGACGTTCGCGAAATCGATCTTCCCGCAGTCTTTGCAGAAGATTACCGCCCCGATATGATCAAGCGTGCAGTACTGGCGCTCCAGAGCACCCGGTACCAGCCCCACGGGACCAACCCCCTCGCGGGCCTCCGGACGTCGGCTGAATCATGGGGGAGCGGGCGCGGTGTCTCGCAGATACCCCGTATAAAGAACGGATCGCGTGTCGCACGGGTGCCTCAGGCAGTCGGCGGACGGGCAGCACACCCGCCGAAGGTTGAGAAGATCCTTGTTCGGAAAGTCAACAAGCAGGAAAAGCGGAAAGCAATTCGTTCCGCTATTGCCGCGACAATGAATCCCGACCTGGTGGCATCACGCGGTCACCGGACGACGAGCGGCTGCTCGGTCGTGGTGGAGGACAGTTTCGAGGAGATTTCCCGAACTTCTGAGGTCATTGCCGCACTGCAGGCACTCGGTATGTACGAGGATGTCGAACGCTCGAAGGGGAGCAAAAAAGTCCGGGCGGGCAGAGGCAAAATGCGCGGCCGGCGATACAAGCAGCGGAAAAGCCTGCTCATTGTGACCGCCACCTCACCGCTTCTTGCCGGGAGAAACCTTGCCGGCGTCGATACGGTCAGTGTCGACCAGCTCAACGTCGAACTTCTTGCACCCGGCACGCACGCGGGCAGGCTGACCGTCTGGACCGAGGGTGCTATCCGGAAACTGGAGGCGATGTGAATGATACTGAAGTATCCGTTCGTGACTGAAAAAGCCACTATGATCCTGGAAAAGGAAGGGAAACTCCAGTTTCTGGTGCGAAAGGAAGCGACCAAAAAGGGAATCGCGCGTGATATCGAGGCGATGTTCGGAAAGGACGTCACCTCCGTCCGCACGATGATTACGATGAAGGGAGAGAAGAAGGCTGTCGTCGGTTTTTCCGACGAAAAGGCTGGAGAGGAGATTCTCAGCCGGCTTGGAATCATGTAGGTGGGGATTATGGGAAAACGAATTATTTCACAGAACCGCGGGCGGGGAGGCCCCGTGTACAGGGCTCCGTCTCATAAATACAAGGCGGCACTCCGCCACCAGAAATTCGCGGGCACGGCGGTGAACGGGCGTATCATCGATATCGAACACGATCCCGCCCGCCACGCTCCCATTGCCCTTGTCCGTCTCGAGAACGGCACGAAGACCTACATGCTTGCCACGGAAGGCATCGGTGTTGACCAGGAAATCTCCTGGGGTGGCAGCACGGTCAAAAACGGCAACACCATGGCACTCCGCGATATTCCCGTCGGTGCATATGTCTGTAATATCGAAGCCCGTCCCGGTGACGGCGGTAAGTTCGTCCGTGCGGGCGGCGTGCAGGCACAGCTCATCGGCAAGGCGGAAGGGCGTGCAGGTGTGCGGATGCCGAGCGGCAAGAACAAGTGGTTCAAGGAAACCTGTATGGCAACCGTCGGTATCGTCGCAGGCGGTGGCAGGGGCGAGAAACCCTTTGTCAAGGCCGGAAAGAAGTATCACAAGTTGAAATCCCAGGCACAGAAGTGGCCGAGAGTGAAGGGCGTCTGCATGAACGTCATCGACCATCCGTTCGGTGGCGGCGGGCACCAGCACTGCGGCAGACCGAAGACAGTCGCACGCGGCACATCGCCGGGCCGGAAGGTCGGGCACATCGCGGCACGGCGCACGGGAAAATGGAAGAAGTAAGGGGGGTCGGATATGGCAAAAAAGACAC
>JAFGNT010000005.1 GCA_016926855.1 Methanomicrobiaceae archaeon
ACAGGAGGAACATTGACCACAATGTGGTCAATCTTGATTTCTTCGTCACTTCCTGCTACATTAGTCACTGTGAGACTCACGCTGTAGGCGCCGGGCGTGTTGTAGGTGAATGCCGGATTCTGCTCTGTGGAGTCCACCGTCCCATCATTATCGAAATCCCAGGCATATGTCAGCGGAGCGTCACCGGTCGACTGATCCGTGAACTGCACGGCCAGCGGGGCATCTCCGGAGGTCACGTCAGCGGAAAATGCAGCTGTCGGCGGCTGGACAGAGAACGTGATCACGCCGTCGTTCCATTCGCCCATCAGAGGGTAGTCATCGGCGCCGAGGACGCCCAGAAGGGTGTAGGGCGTATCCCCGATGCCGTCGCCGTCGCCGTCCGTACCGGTATAGCGATCCCAGTAATTACCAAGAAGACTGCTGAAGGTGGCGGAACCGTAGATATAGTCCACCGGTCCGGGGGATACCCAGAGATTGCCGGTTGCATCTCCGTTGGCGGGCACGATCGTGTTTTTGAAGGTGTTCAGGTAGATGCGGTTGTTGGTTGATCCCCACTCGAGGGTAAGGCCGTAGGCGCCTTCCGGATCATAGCAGTCGAGCAGGTTCTCGGAGATGATGTTGTCGTTCGACGCACGGAGATTGAATGCCCCGCCTCCTTCCGCACCGGATGCATTGTTGCGGACAATCGTATTGGCGTGCGAACTTTCGAGCCAGATGCCGTAGTCTGCATTCCAGCTCACCTCGTTCCCGTCGATAACGTTCTCGTTCGAGCCGTCATAGAGCGCAATGCCCCGGTAACAGTCGATATTAACGGTATTCCTGATGACATTGTGCGTCGAATTGCGGAGGCGGATACCCCAGCTGTTTGTCTCGCTCACCGTATCGGTGAAGATACAGTAGTCCGCGTCAATAAGATTGATTCCCGATCCGCCGACATCTGCCAGTGTCAGGGTAAATCCGGTGATGTTGACGTAATCAGCGGTGACGTCGATAAGGGAATCGACACTCATGGGGTTTACCGTCTCGATTATGGTCGTCTCCGACCCTTTTTCCGACTGAAGCGTAATCCGTTTGGAAATATCGACATTCTCGATGTAATAGCCATCCCTGACAATCACTGTATCGCCCGGCGAGGCGGCATCAACCGCGGGCTGGATCGAGGTGAAGTCCGCACCGCCGTCATCATCGACGTACCATGTCCTCGGGGGGGCCTGCGTCACCGTGATGTACTCTGTCTTCACTTCGTCATCACTTCCTGCGGCGTTGGTGACCGTCAGGGAGACCGTGTAGGTGCCCGCCGTATCATACGTGAACGACGGGTTCTGTACGGTTGCGTCCACCGTGCCGTCGTCATCGAAGTCCCAGACCCACGACAGGGGAGAACCTGTCGATTCATCGGTGAACTGAACGGTGAGGGGTGCATCGCCTGAGACCACGTCCGCGGTGAAGTCGGCGGTGGGCGATTCGAGCACGAAGGTCTCGAACACGCTGCCCTCAGGATAGAGGTACGTAACTTCGGCGAGGTCTGAAGAGATTTCTGCGACCGGGATTACCTCCACCGTGGTGGTTCCCGCCACCGGGTCAACGGTCACCTTCGCGTAGCCGAGCGTGAACTCAAGGCTGTTCTGGTAGCCCTCGATCTTCTCCTCGGCGAGCTGATAGGACGGCCCGCCTCCGATGCCGAGCACCGCGTAGGTGGTGCCGTTTTCAAGATAGCGTTCATAGGCATGGATATCGCCGTTCATGACCATGTCCACGCCGTTCGCGGTCAGCACGCCCTCCCACTCGTCGCGCACATCGAGATAGCCGCCGTAATGCTTCAGGCTCGAGCTGTAGGGCGGGTGGTGGAATGTCACGAAGTTCCAGTCGGCAGGCGTTGCGAGATCGGATTCGAGCCATGCCGTCTGCTCGTCCATCACCGGCCAGGCCCAGCTGTTGCTGTCCAGCACCGTGAAGTGCGCATTCGCGCAGTCGAACGAGTACCACTCCGGCATGCCGTAGATCTCATAGTAGAGCGGCGCGTTCTGGTCATGGTTACCGAGTGTGGGGAAGACCGTCATGTTCGCAAACATCGCGCTGCCGGCTGCGAAGTAGCGGTCCCAGTCGGTGGTCAGCGTCGCGTCGTTCACGAGATCGCCGCAGTGCAGCACGAAGGCGATGTCCTCCTCTTCGGCGATCCGGTCGGCAACGAGCTTGTGGCGCTCCTCCTGCGAAAACGTCGGGAGCTGGTCCTGCGTATCACTGTACACGATGAAGCTGAACGGACCGCTCTCCGGCAGTGTCGAAAAGTGCAGGTCTCCTGTTGACGCACTCTCCCTGACGACCCGGTAGTGGTAGAGCGTCCCGGGGTCCAGGCCCGTGAGAGCGACATGATGCAGCTCGTCACCGGCCCCGCCCGTCGCGCTCAGCTCGTACCCGCCGTGGGCCGTGTAATAATCATCGTCGGCGTACTCGACCGTCACCGTCGCGGCTTCGGGTGTCTTCACATTCACGATCGTCCCGGTCGTCGTCGTCCCGGTAAGGTACGGGCCCCAGACGAAGAGGACGGTTTCGGTGTACTCCGCGGGCAGGCCGGCGAGCGGATAGCTGTCCGCATAGGACCCGGAGGTGAAGGCCGTCTCGCCCACGCCGTCGCCGTCCGAGTCGGTACCGGCATAGGTGTCATAGTAGTTGCCGAGGTAGCCGGTGTACAAACCGCCTTCGTAAGTATAGGTGATCGGCTCGGGCGAGTGAGCGGTATTCGCGGTCAGGATCTCCACTCCGTTCCCGATCACGGCATTCAGCCAGAGCACGTTGTCGTGCGGCATGTCCTTGATGCAGATGCCGGCATCGACGTTGTTTTCGACCGTGTTTCCCGAAATATAGTTTTCATACGCGGTATCCCGGATGCTGATCCCGCGGCGGGTGTTCTCGTGACAGGAGTTCTCCTCGACAGTGTTGCCCGTTGCGTCGCCGCCGAGATGGATGCCGTTGTAGCAGAGCGCGCAGTCGTTTCCGGTGATCAGGCAGGAGTCGAAACCGACGATCTCTATCCCGGCGACATGTTCGTCCGTCGGACCGCGGACCGTGAAGCCCTCGATCGTGACACCGTCGGCATTGACATCGAAGACCGGCAGCGTCGTCGATGCGGCGGTCACCGTCACGGCCGAAGCGCCGTTTTCGGAGCGAATCACCAGTTGTTTGTTCACATTAACGTTCTCGGCGTAGGTGCCTTCACCGACAACGATTTCATCGCCGGCATTCGCGGCATCGACGGCCGCCTGGATGGTGGTGAAGTCGGCACCGCCGTCGTCATCGACGTACCAGGTCGTGGATCCCGGAACCGTGACCGTGATATAATCCGTCTTCACCTCTGAATCGCTCCCCTCGGCGTTCGTGACCGCGAGCGAGACCGTGTAGATGCCCGCTGTATCGTACGTGTGCACGGGGTTCTGTACGGTTGCGTCCACCGTGCCGTCGTTTTCGAAGTCCCACGCCCATCCGGTCGGAGTCGAGGTGGAGAGGTCGGAAAACGTTACCGTGAGCGGGAATGCGCCTTTCGTGACATCCGCTGCGAAATTCGCGACAGGAACACCGGTGACGCTGATATAGTCCGTCTTCGTCTCGGTATCGGTTCCCGTAGCGCCCGTCACCGTGAGCGAGACCGTATAGGTGCCGCGGGCGGTGTAGGTCCAGACGGGATTCTGTTCGGTTGCGTCAACTGTCCCGTCATTGTCGAAGTCCCACTCCCACGCGGTTGCGGCCGTGGAGAGGTCGGTAAACGTTACCGTCATCGGCGCATCGCCGGAGAGCGGAGACGCGGAAAAGTCGGCAGAGACCGCATCATGGCTGTAAATGCTGATTTCCGAGATATACTTGCCTGAAAGACCGGTCGTGGTGGGGTACATTTCAGTCCCCTGTTGGTAGTAGTACCAGTACTGTTCATCGGCGGCCTCGTGCCAGTCCCAGGCCCCGAACACATGCTCGCCCCAGGGGTTGACCGACGTATCGGCGAACCAGACCATCCGCATCCCATCGTTATACCCGGTATCCGGGTATTTTCCGTTCATATACCATGTCAGCACGACCGGCCCCTCGCGGGACGAGTACTCGTAGATGTTTTCGTAGGCAAGATAATCGGGCCAGCCGTCGGCAGCCTTGAACCTCACCTCGTCGCCCTCATCCATGCCGCCGACTAGGTCGCAGAGGTCCTTTGCATTCGTGCCCTTCACCGCGCCCATGTCCTTGTCTGGATAGCAGTTCTTATCCTCTTCGGGATTCCACCGGAGCGCCATCTCCACCTCCGGATCGGGATCGTCGATGAAGACCGGCCCCTGATGGTAGTAGTGAGTCACCCCATCGCCGAGGACCGGCAGGTTCGCCTCCATCCAGAGATAATCAACCGTTGTTTCGCCAAGAACGGTCGTCCCGTCCGTGTCGTACTTTATGATGTGCACAGCGGTCGTCGCGGCCGCCGCCGGGATGACAAGCATGCCCATTATAATAAGGAGGGCCAGCAGGCCCTGCCGAACGCTCCTGTCTGCTTTCGCTATCGTCATTTTCAGGTCTCTCCGGGGATATAGTTAATATAATATCATTAACTTTCTAGATAATTAAATAGATATTATCTGAGACCTTAAACCTTATGAATTCAAAATTTACGGATAATCACCGCAATATTCCCGAACGGATTATCACCACAGGAGAGCACCACCGGTCCGTAGTGTTTGCCTCGCGCTGACAATCCTGGTATCCCGGCGTTCCGGGCAGAAAAGAGTACATCGCCGAAGCATACGGTGACAGCAGGACGCCCGACGCAACCCGGTTCCCGGCACTTTACTATGGGGGAATCCCCCTCAGGGCATCAGGATACACTAAAAAGAGAGGTTCCGGCGGAGATTTCCCGCCGGCCGCATCCTGCCGAACAGGGATTCAGTCGTACTCACGCCGGGTTTTCTCGTCCGTGAGTGTCGGTGCAATCAGCTCTTTCCACGTTTCCGAGTCCCATGAGCCGAGCTCCCGGTGGGTAGTATAATAGTTCTGGGGGATCGGGTGTGTGCCGACAACCACGTCCATCCCGTATTTTTCCCTGATAAACCGGATAAAATAGGTAATCCGGGGGCAGGGAGGATAGCCGACGATCATGCCGGTGGCAAGATGGATAACCTCCGCACCGTTCTTCTTCATCTCCTGCGGCACATACTCGATATTCCCGCCGGGGCACCCGTTGCAGGTAGCAAACCCGACAAGCTCCACATCTTTGCCTTTGTAGTGTTCAAAAGCGCCCTCGCGGTTGCGCAGTGCCCGCAGGCATTTGCCCCCGGCACAAGTCCGGTACCTGTCGCAGATGATGATTCCCAGTTTGATAGTCTCGGCCATGGTGATATCTCCTGATCCAGTATGTTCCGATGTGACTAAAATGATTTTCAGGATAATGCCGATCACAGGCAGACATACCAAAATCTGATTGAAGGCCCCGTGCCCCGCACAAAAAACGATTGAATTCGATGCGTAAATATCATGAGAAGAACGCCGTAACGACCGGGAAAGCCGCGGTTGGGCACCGAAACTCCTCAGAGGATGTATCGGCAGATGCCGCACTGCCGTATCAGGTCATTCGGCCAAAAAAGAGGTTTCCCTTTTTTCCGATCAGACAACCTCAATCGTCACGGAAAAGTTCATCGCAGGTTCTCCGGTGGTCTCCCACGGGCGCCGGTATTCCGCAGTAATTTCGTAGGTGCCCGGTGTCTCGCCGTGCAGGGTCCATGTCCGCACGCCCCCGGCACCGACGAGCCCTTCCGCCGGAGGTTCGAAGCCCTCGCTATCCTGCACGATCCCTTCCGGCACGGAAAGGGCCCACCGGTATCCGGTGGTCGGGTTTTCGTCCAGCCTGATCGCAAACCCGCGTCCCGTTTCAAAATCAAAGACCCCGCCACTCTCCTTCTCGCCCAGCGTAATCATTCCTCCGGTGCCGGTCTGCGTGGCAACCGGCGGGACGGCGCCGGCGGGGTGGGCCTCACGATAGACCTCCCATTCATCGCGCTCGGTTCCGTCCGGAAGGATACAGACACCGTACTGGTTGCCCGCGGCGTCGGTCCGGATCTCATACCCGTATCCCATCTCCGTACAATACACCGCCGCCGGGTTGGCGAGACCGGCCGACGGGCCCCCGGGCGGTTCCGTCCCCTCCGGGGGAGAGAGAAGAACCACAGCGGCAGCGATTGCAACGACCACGGCTGCAACAATGATGAATGTAATGCTTCTGTCCATGCGGATCACAGCAACGGGTATGCTCCCGCCACTCATAAAATATTTGATGACTGCGAAAAAATTGAGACCTATTCCTGGGACGAATCCCTTTTTAAAGGGTAGATAATTCGGAGAGGGCTGCCTGGCCCCGGTCCGGCTTCCGATGGCAAACCATTTCCTTCCACCGCCACGCTAAAAACCCATCTGATAATACTGATATCGCCGGATTTCCAAAATATAATGATATGGAAGGCTGGAATCCTTCGGATTACCATACACACTCATCGGCGCAGGAAGCCTGGGCGCAGGAGCTGTTTCCGAAACTCGGGCTCACCGGCAGCGAACGCCTGCTGGATCTCGGGTGCGGTGACGGGAAGGTCACCGCCGCACTCTCCCGCCGGATTCCGGACGGAGTTGTTATCGGCCTGGATCGCTCGCCGGGCATGATCTCCTTTGCACGGAGCGCCTACCCGGAGCAGCAGTACAGGAACCTTTCCTTTCTGCAGGGGGATTTTACCGATCCCGGATTTACCAATGCATTCGATGTCGTGTTCTCCAACGCGGCCCTCCACTGGGCAACAGACCACCGCCCGGTACTGGAGGGGATCGCCCGGGCACTCGCACCGGGGGGGCGGTGCCTGCTCCAGATGGGCGGGCGGGGAAATGCCGCCGACATCCTTGCCGCTGTTGAGCATGTTGCCGGCCTGAAACCCTGGAAGAAGTACTTCACGGGATTTTCCTTCCCGTACGGCTTCTATGGGCCCGAAGAGTACCGGGAATGGCTTGCTGCCGCCGGGCTTGCCGGAGGGCAGTGCAGGCTCTTTGAAAAGGATATGATCCAGCCGGATGCCGGGGGGCTTGCCGGGTGGATCCGCACCACGTGGCACCCATACACCAAGCGGGTGCCGGAGGAAAAACGCGAGGAGTTCATCGCGGCGATTGTCACCTCCTATCTCGACCGGTTCCCGCCCGACAGCCAAAACAGGATCCATGTCCGGATGATGCGCCTCGAAGTGGCGGCAGAAAAGCCTGACGTCTGGAGCTAAAAAAAGGAATTCCTCTTTTTCACCCGACTTTCCTGCCGCATTTCGGGCAAAACGTGGCCCCGGGCCGGAGAGGCTGACCGCACCCTGTGCAGGTCGCCCCAACGGCCGGTTGCTCGAGAGGGGCACCGCAGGATCGGCAGAATTTTGCACCGGGTGCTGCTGGTGAACCGCACGCGGGGCAGAACGAGCCGGACGGCTCCTTTTCCTGCCGGAGTGGCTGCGGTGCCGGTGAGCCGGGGAGGTCGGGGATGCCCAGGGTCTCCGCGATCGATTGCGGGGAGGAGGCGAGCCGGCGGACGATATCGAGGATCGCCTCCGGTGCCAGTGCCCTGAGAGAGAGCGTGCCGGCGTCGTCCCGGCAGGAGATCATGGACAGGATGCCGCCGTCAAATCCGATACTGTCGAATTCCACCGTCGATACCCGGGCGTTCGGGCCGAGAAGCCGGATGGCGCATAAGAGTGAAAATTCAGGTGAGAGGAGCCTGTTTGCAAGGGAAAGGAGGTTCTGCCGGAGGAGAGAAGACCATTGGTGGGACGGGCGTAGCGGTCGACTGTGCAGCAGCCGCCAGTGCGGACAGACGTTGCTGGTCCATGAGCGCCGCAAGAATACGTGCATCCTTCGGAGGAATGGCGGCAGTAAATGGCGACGATAACCCGGTTGTTTCCGGCATTTTTTGAGCAAGATCGTTCACAATCAGATCCGGTGAAGCGGCGGGTTGGATGGTCGCGGAACTTCCGGCCGTCGTGACAAAAACCGGAGCGGCCAGGTCTATAACGGGCAGCACGTAAAGGGGCTTATCCTGTTTTTTATCGGCCTCTTCGGATCCTTCCTCGTAGTGCCCAGCATCCTCGTCTGGCTCTATGCGTGGTTCGATGCGTACCGGACGGCAAAGCGGATGAATGCAGGCGAAAACCCCTTCCGGGACTATACGAACGGCGGGATTATCATCTATGTTGTGGGCATCATCGTCATGATCGCCGTATTCAATGTCCTGATTGTGATGATTGCCAAGTTCTTTTACGAAATGGAGAATTCATACTATGGCGACGACGTGTGCTTCGGATTCGACTGTGATTATTAAACCGGCGTCCCATCGCGATCTCCAGGATCATAAGGGGCAGTGCGCATACAAAGATCGCAATGAAATAGGGTATGAGGTATGCTCAGCCGCTGTTCTGCCCGAGCACGGCAGAGAATCACCAGATATTGCCGATCCCGACAGCGGCGCCAACAGCGGCAAGAATAAAACCGAGGTGTGATGACCAGCGCTCCATGGTTTCTGTACTCCTTCAGATACGGACCGTCGGGTGACTGCCCCTGTACTCCAGCCATTTGATCGCTTCGATGACAAAGAACGCTGCCAGCGAAAGTGCGATCACGTATCCCCAGTGTTCAGCAGCAAGGGGGACGACACCAAAAACTCCCGGGATAACGTAGATACCAATCAGCTGGAGCACGATGCCCACGCCGACGCCAAGGAAGATATATGGGTTGATCGATACGCTCTTCCGTATGTCGAGCAGGAACGGCTCGTGCTCCAGCTGGGCCTGGAGCCCGTTGGACCACTGAAAGCAGACAACGGACGTGAACATAATCGAGACCGCCATCTCATACGAATACGTACCGAGGAGATGCCAGAACAGGACAAAACCCAGACCCCCCATACTGAGGCCGAAGGCCATGATGCGGCGGATCTGACTCTTGTCAAAAAACTGCGAGGAGGGCCGGGTCGGCGGGCGGATCATCACGTCCCCCTCCTCCTTTATGAACGGGAACGTCTTGTCCTGTACTCCATCCGTAACAAGGTTGATCCAGAGAATCTGGATCGGCAGAAGAGGGAGCGGGAGACCGGCAAAGATCGATGTGCTGATGAGCACGATCTCGGTGATCGATGTCGAGACAAGGTAGTAGATCACTTTCCGGATATTGTCTACAATCACACGGGCGTTCCGGATCGCATCGACAATGACCGAGAGGTTGTTATCCACAATTACCATCTTTGCCGCACTCTTAGCCGCTTCCGTGCCGGACCCCATAGCAATCCCGAGATCCGCCGCACGGAGCGCGGGCACATCGTTCACTCCGTCACCGGTAACCGTCACAATCTCCCCGTGTTCCTGCAGGACGTTCACGATCCGGTGCTTGTGTTCAGGCAGTATCCGGGCAAGGACCGTGGTTGTTTTCAGTGCCGCTGCAAGATCATCGTCACTCATGACCACGATCTCCGGACCGGTAAGGAGCCCGTCGCCCTCTTTCCAGATATGAACGGAACGGGCGATCTCCCGGGCGGTCAGCGGGTGATCGCCGGTGATCATCATGACACGGATTCTGGCTTTCTGGGCAACCCGGACCGCTTCAGCAGCACTCTCCTTGGGGGGATCGATGAAACCAACGATCCCGGCAATGGAGAACTTCCATGCACCAGGATCCTCACCCAGCCACCGGCCGGAACCAAACGCGAGCACCCGGAGCCCGCGCCCGGCCATTGTCTCGATCTGCAGCTCGAGATCCCCCAATGCATGAGCATTATCGGCGTGTTTCTTCAGTTCCTCGTACGCACCCTTGACATAGAACCATTCCTCGTTACCTACGACGTTTGCCGTGGCCATGAGCCGCTTTGTAGTATCGAACGGGTATACCCAGCGGCGGGGATTGAGCTTCCGGACATCTTCATACCCGGTTACCCACCGTGAAAGCGCAACATCGATGGGATCGCCGGAGTTCCCCCGGGCCTCGTTGCAGAGAGCTGCTGCCAGTTCGAGGGCCTCGCGGTCAAGTGCAAAGACATCATGAACAGTAAGGAGACCCTCCGTTATGGTGCCGGTCTTGTCGGACGCTATGATCGTAGCGCTCCCCATCGTCTCAACCGCCGGGAGATAGCGTACGAGGGTTTTTCTCTTCGAAAGCGTAAGTGCTCCGACAACCATAATGATCGTCACAACAATCGGAAGCCCTTCCGGGACCGCAGAGACCATCTGGGCAACGAGGAGATAGGCAATCTCCGGCAACGGCCGGCCCTGCAGGAACGCGATGGTTCCCACCAACGTTAAGATACCAATGAGGAGAATGATATACCGTTTTGAAAAATGGCCAATCGCTTTCGTGAACGGGCTGTCGGGAGACCGTTCCTGCGCAAGCGCCGCAATACCGGCAAAATAGGTCATCTTCCCGGTCGCTACGACGAATCCCTTGCCGGATCCCCTCACGATAGTCGTTCCGGAGAGCAGGCTGTTCTTCAGGTCATAGGGTGGGGCATCTTCCGCCACTTTTACTGCGTGATCTTTAACCACCGGAAGCGACTCTCCGGTGAGCGAGGATTCGTCAACGGTGAGCGCCGATGTTTCAGAGAGCCGGATATCAGCAGTAACGAGATCCCCCTCGGTAAGGGTAACGCAATCACCGGGAACCAGGTCTTCTGAAGGAATGATGCGTTCGGTCCCGTCCCGGATAACCGTGACTTTGCTCTCGGTGAGTTTTTTGAGGGCATCCAGCGATGCTTCCGCCTTCACCTCCTGCCAGAACCCGATGATACTGTTGACCGCGATGATGATGATGATGATGAAAAAGTCCTTGATATCGGAGAGGATGAGTGAGATTACCGCTGCTATAATGAGAATGTAGACAAGGATACTGTTGAACTGCCGCAGGAAGATGACTATTCTGCTCGTCTTCTCTTCCTTCAGGATATTTTTCCCGTAGAGCGCCAGCCGTGCCTGCACTTCGGATTCCGAAATGCCGTCCGGTGACGTGGAAAGCAGTTCCCTGACTTTCTGCGGGGGAAGTGCATGCCAGGAAATACCCTCATCGGGTTTAAAAGCATTCTTCATACATCACTTTTTCATATCTTTTTCATAAGCCAGGGCTATTTTCCCTCTCCTTTTAAAAAAATCCGATGTATGGGGTTCGGACGGTGAAAAAGGTTCAGGGTTTCCTTCTCTTAATTACCATCTCACAAAAGGAATCCCCCCGACACCGGGCCCGATCTATAGAAATCGAAAATTCAGGGTTCAGGGCATCAATAGTATGTTGAATATATGCATGGCAGATGCTGTTTAACTGCACTGGAGGGATACCGTGCACACTCTCTTCCCGGAACATTGCGCATTCGGTCAGCCTGATGACGGCTTCTTCAGGAAATCCTTCGATAAACCGCGTTTCAAACTCCGGTCCGAATAAAATGACAGAGATGGCACCTATGGTCTGGATAAGGTCTGCAGCATGATCCCGTGGCATCCCGTACCGGTCTGCAATAGCGCGAATTTCCTGAGCCATTTCTGAAAACATCCTTTTCTGAAAGGATGAAACGTCGGCATTCTTCTCCTGTTTTTGACCAAGAGCCACTACCAGGCGGGTAAGCACATGAGTGGACATCATCCATCGCGTTGCCTCAGGTATATCTTTCACTCGTACCATAATAGGTTCACGTATCCTGAATCTCTCCGTTCACGGTAAAGACATTTCCCCAGGGAATGCTATTTTTTACCAAAGTGAAGTATTCTCATTGGATTATTGCCAAAGTAAAAATATCCAGGAAGTAATCACCCGGTATGGCACAATCCTGATTGTAGGGATTCCGGTCATGGCGTTCCGAATATTTGTCTGCGACTCTCCCTGATAGGAAGAGAAAAGGGCCTGGTACCATACCCCTTGTTTGTCGGAAGGTTTCCCTGGCCGTAAGACATTGATACATTCACATCGGACCTTCAATCATTCCCCGGGTTTTGATCGCCTGCTGGAGCTCTTTGCTCTTGTACTCGCGGGGCGGCACACCCTGGATAACGGCATCGAACATGTCGCGGGTGGTTTTTGCGCCGGCAACCGTATACCCGGGATGCCCGTGAATGCCTCCGCCCATCTGAATGATGACGTCATTCCCGAACGCTTTTGCAAGGTACGGCAGGTGTTCCGGGTGAAGACCCCCGGATGCTACAGGGAAGACAGATTTCATCCCGTACCATTTCTGTCCCACGGCAAAATCGTCCGAAGGGACATCCTCGCAGACCTGCGCGTCCCTGCTGCGAAGCACTGACTGCGGGCCGGTATCGACCATCTTTCCTACCATTGACCCGATATGCAGCTGGTCAAGACCGCACAGCCGGAGGAGCTTTGAAAGGACCAGCATTGAGATGCCGTGCTTCTCGTTCCGCGTGTATGCAGCATGCATTGCCCGGTGGGCGTGCAGAACCAACCCGAGATCCTCGTTATGGTCCCGCAGGGTCTGGAGTGTCGGCCACCCTACGATGCACACATCGATCATGACATATTCCCCGTCCTGTTCCTGTAGCCGACCTGAAGGTACAGAGATTCTTTTGTCATACGCACTTCCCCCGTATCTGCCCGGCTTCATTCGCCATCACATGGGTTATACAGTTCTCCTTGACTATTGGTGCTACATAATGATAGTGATGAAAACCGGGTGGGATCTCTGGCATTTTTTGAGAAAGTATTCATGCATTACTCGGTGTATTTCAGGGAAATGGTACCTTATTCCTTTCGAAAAATACGCGACGATTTACGGATCTCCCGTATAGTTGCCGCCATCCCCTCCACCGGGAACAGGGTCCGGGAAAAGTGCTTCCAGCCGGGCTATTTGTCAACCGTGCCGAATCACAACATGAGATTGAGGTTTCTGTAGCGGAAGCACAATCCCGGCTTGAGGATATGAAAAAGGAATTTATCGCAAGGGACAGTGATGCAACACATCACATCCGCGTGGGAGATCCGACCGAGATGATCCTCTCGGTTGCAAATGAAGACGATGTATCCCTGATAGCGATGAGCGCTCACGGGGCCGACTGGCTGCGGGAGATGCTGCTCGAAAGCACCACATTCACTGTAGTGCAAAGGACAAAGAAACCGGTTCT
Source organism: Methanomicrobiaceae archaeon (assembly GCA_016926855.1). GTDB lineage: Archaea > Halobacteriota > Methanomicrobia > Methanomicrobiales > Methanomicrobiaceae > LKUD01. The sequence goes on from JAFGNT010000005.1 coordinate 13,140, forward strand.
CATCCTCATGACCTGGCAGGAAACCCGAAAGAAACCAAAGGAACGCCAGCTCCAAGAAATCACAGACCGACTCCGGGATACACCCTCTCCCACAGGGAGACAGGAAATGCTTTCCTAAAATATCCTGACGGTACTCGTTGATCCCGGGGGATGTTTGGACGTACAGTAGACACAATCAGGGGCATACATCGTGATACCTTATCGCCCTTCAGCTGAGGGTCTTCTCAATATCAGGACCGGTATTTGAGCATTCCGTGCCACACTTGCAGTTGTACGGCCGAGAAGAGGTGTCAGCACACTTCTTGTTCCGGTTGATTTGAGGACTATAAGTGAAATATCCTCTTTTTTGGCGAATGACAGGATCTCTTCAGCAGCACTACCCACACAAACGTGTGATTGAACAGGGATCTGGATATTGGCAAATTCATCTCGCATGGTATCAAGACTCGCCTGCGCGGAATCAACAGCAGACAGTACTTCTTCCTTCGAATCCCCTGTCGTCACTACATGGAAGAGCGTGACCTGCTGAATCCCCGGAAGTTCCCGGCGGCAGAGAGTTACAATGTCGGGCTCAGAAAAATCTGTACATACCAGAACTTTTGAAAACAAGTCCGGACAGGGATGATCACGTTCCTGAGAGATCGTATCATCAGCTTCCGGTGACTGAACAAGAAGCAGATCCGTCTTTCCATACCAGAGAACGTCAGATGCGACACTCCCTATAAGCAGGGTTTCAATAATCCCCTGGCCCCTTTTCCCCATCAATGTCAGAGAAGTGCCTTCAGTTGCAGAAATTCTGTTGATAATATCATAGATTTCACCACCGGTGATCTCCTTAATGATTGTCTTTACATTGATCCCAAGGATTTCGAGTGCATTTTTCACTTCTTCCAGACGTAACCGTGAATAATCGACACTGGGGGATATGGCGTCCGGGACTTTTGAAGGATATTTATTATA
>JAFGNT010000022.1 GCA_016926855.1 Methanomicrobiaceae archaeon
AAATTGCTGAAGGTGCTCATTTAATAGTGATCGATCGATGACTATAAAGTACTAACGGCTTAAAAAGGTTTTAAGAAATACTCAATATATTTTTACCTTAAATACTATGAGATATTATGAATTTTTCAAAAATAGGCTATTTTTTTGCCGTTATTTTTCTCCTATCTCTTTTATTACCTGAATTTGTCTTTATTTTAGCTTATCCTGATATCTGTAATCAAGGCGAGCGAGAAATAAATAATGCATTGCAAGAAATTGAAAGTGAAAATGATTCATATACTAAAATTCAAAAAATAGCAAATTTCACCGTAAATAATTACTATCAAACATACGGAGACTCACCTATAGGATATCTGGACTTTGGAGGATATTATAATCAAATACTAAATACTTCAATATTCCCAGAGAGATTTCCAATTTATGGCAAAATTCCTCAAAATATTTCCCAAAGACCAGATATACGCCCTATTTCTTTAATATTCACTGGAAATCCCCATTTTGTCGCATACTATAAAACAGGAGCATGTGGCGAATTAGCCGAATATTTCAATTTAGTATTAACGAAAGCAGGGATTAAATCAAGAATTGTTGTATCCTCAGCTGAGGATCATGCTTGGAATGAAATTTTTATTGAGAATAGGTGGATTCACGTCGATCCAACCATATATTATCATTGGTACAATAATACTTCGAATTGTTCAAATTATATTGATTTTTGGTATGACAATCCACAAGTATATTTTAAGGAGCTTCGTTGGCATGGGGGATATTCATACGTCCATGTCTCTGGAACCAATGAAGACTTAACCGAAAAATATTGTGATTATGAAACACTCACAATAGATTTTCCAATCGATTGCAACAGGATTCGAATAATAAAGTATCACGGAAATATTGAATTGTTTAATAAGGAAATCAATTCTTCCTCTTCAATTTCAATAAATCTAGGAAAAAATAAAGATTACAACCTCGTCGTCGAAAAAGATTTAATTCCTTTTTTTGCATTTAAAGAGGGTAAATCTAATTTTACTTTAACCGAATCTCATAGAATCGAAGTTACACCGGAAGAACTCAAACCTACGCTTGTATCTCAATTAATAATTTTATTTTTTAGTCTATTCTTCTTAATTGTGGCGATTAATTTTTCTATAAGTCAATGGAAGCAGATATATCAAAAATATCTAAAAAAATAAAATTTTCCATTTTACTCATTTTGTGGTTGCATTTTTTCGAGATATCTATTAATCCAAAACAGTAATTTGGGGGTCCAAAGGAGAACTATATTCAATCCACGAATAACCAGAGCCGCAGTTCTCCGAAAAACCACACCGGCCCAAACACAGGCCACTAACGAAAAATCCTTACAAAAAAACAAAAAAATTTAGCCGAAGAGGGCGCCGAGGCCGGCCATTCCGCCTTCCTCGTCTTCCTTCTCTTCTTCTTCTTCCTCTTCCTCAACAGCGGCCTCTACGGGTGCTGCTGCGGGGGCTGCTGCTACCGCGACGGGGGCTGCGGCGGCCTTGCTGATGGCCTCTTCGATGTTCACGCCATCGAGTGCGGCCACGAGGGCTTTCACACGGGATTCTTCGACGTCGATACCGGCTGCTGCGAGGACTGCCTTGACGGACTCCTCGGATACTTCCTTTCCTGCGTTGTGCAGGAGAAGGGCTGCATAGATGTACTCCATTTTATTCACCTTGTTTGAATGATTTTTTATTAATTTCCTTCAACGATACTTCTGACTGCGAGCGTCTCACGGTATGCCCGTGCGATGATCAGGTCGACTACGTCCTTTTCGTAGATGCATGCATCAACGGCAAGGTTCCGGGCCTCCATCGCTGCCTTTCCGATAATCGGCACGATTGTCTGTGCCGTCGGGATGGCTGCGTTGACGGAGAGATTGAACGCCTGCTGGCTTGCAAGCACCACATTATTGTAGTAGAGCGTCTCGTCGATGGCGAGCATGGACGGCTTGTAAAGGCTGCCTTCGTAGAAAGCGACCTGCAGGTTAAGACCGACGTCGATCGGGCGGATGTCGAGTTTCGCAAGTACGTCAGCCATCTTCTTGCTGATCGTCTCGCCTTTCTTCACCACCGTCTTCGTCTCGCGGATCTTGACCTTGCCGCCTTCGATTGCTGCGGGGATACCGGCCTGCTGAAGTTCTCCCACGATCGGGCCCGGCTTAAAACTCGTCGGCCCTTTCGGGATCACAATATCTTCAGGCGCGACATCGCCCGGCTTTGCGACCATCTTCGTCTTGGTCTGCTCAAGGCGCTTGTACAGCCTGTACGGGTTTTCGTTTGTGTAGATCAGCGCACTCTGGCCGTCGAGGTGCGAGGAAACCGGTTCGATATCCCCACCCATCTCGGAAAACGCGTGCTCCATGAGAGAGTTCCGCGCCATCTTCAGCACGGCGTCGCCGCGGATGTCACGGCGCATCTGCTGGATCTGCTTCGCGGGAATCCCGTAGAGGTCGACAAGACCTACGAGCGCGTATTCGCCTGCATACTGCTTGATCTGCTCAACTTCGTCCCGTTTCCACTGCGGCAGGTGAGCGGTGTATAATGCCATTTCAAATCACCCTGTGTGCAGGACCCATGGTCGTCTTGACGTAGACGGAGCGGATGTTCATCGCCCCGTTCTCGAGAACGGATTCGACACGCCGTAAGACGGCATCGGTGTTCTCTGCAATCAATTCGGCGTCCATGCCGGTCGTACCCACTTTCACGTGGAACGTTTTCTTGTCCCGGGTCCTGAACTTGACGGAATTCCGGAGACGCTCAACAATCGGCCTGATATCCATTCCCGGTGTAATCGGCATTGGCATCTTACCGCGGGGACCGAGCCGGGGACCCAGCCATCGGCCGACAAGCGGCATCACGGCTGTTTCCGCAAGGAAAAACCGGTATTCTCCGGCAATCTTGCGTGCCTCGCGTGGCTCTCCACCCAGACGTTCGATCTCTTCCGATCCGATGATCAGCTCAACACCCGCTTCCTTTGCCTGCGTGGTGATGTCGCCTTTTCCGAGCACGGCAATCTTTTCAGTCCGGCCCGTACCGTTCGGTAGAAGCATCGTTTCATCAATACGGTTTTTAGGCTGCGCCATGTCGATGTTCCGGAGGTTGATCGTGATGTCCACGCTCTCCTGGAACTTGCGATCAGGCGCCTCGTCTATCGCCGCTTTTACGGCTTTAAGAATCTGTGCCTTATCTACCATTGTGTACCTCCATAGTGCTGCGACCTATTCGATCTTCTATGGGTTTTCAACAACTCTATGCATTCAGGATACTGTCAAATTCGCCTGCATCAATGCGCGGAAAGAGCTCTTTCGGCTTTATTCCGTCCACCGTGACGCCAAGACTCACACACGTTCCGACAACCTCCTTAACGGCGGTCCGGATCTCGTACGAGAGCATGTCGTCAAACTTCATGCGGGCTATCCTGACAGCGGCCTCGAGCGGAAGGTCTCCCACAACCTGCACATTGGGTTCGGGTGAACCCTTTGTGATGCCACACTCCTTCATAACGAGTGCGGTTGTGGGGGGGATCCCAACGGAAATCGTGAAGTTCTTCTTGTCGTCCACCTCGACGGTGACGGGCACTTGCATGCCGTTGAACCCGGCTGTTTTCGCGTTGATCTCGTCAACAACAGCCTTCACGTTGATTCCGAGAGGTCCGAGGGCAGGCCCCAGGGGGGGACCTGCCGTTGCCTTTCCGCCGGCAACCAGTACCTCGACCACTTCTCCCATTGTCTATCTCCATGCCGTGCCCCGTTACGGGTACGTAGCTTGGGTAAATTAGGTCGGCGCGCGAGGACTTAAAGGTTTCAAATCGGGAGAAAAGAAAAAATGATCAGTGCTCGTCATCGCGCCGGTCGATGACACGCACGTTATCGCCCCGGACCGTGATGGGGATAGGCACCATGCTCTCGTAGAGTTCCACGGTAATTTCTTCCTTTCCGGTATCAACCCGTTTGACAACCGCTTTTTCGCCCTTGAAGGGGCCCGCGATCAGCTCGACGATCGTGCCCTCCTCGATCCCGCTGACCACGGGTTTCGGGGAGAGGAAATGCTGGACCTCGCCAAACGAGGTGTCGCCGTGCAGGACTACCCGCGCGTGGGGCACCATCTCCACGAGCTGTTCAATCCGGGCGATCTCGTCGGGGCTCTCCACGAGCACGTACCCCCGGAGTTCATCGGGCACCATGACGGCGTATACCCGGATCTCGCTATGTTCACGCACGGCTTTTTCGATATTGTCGGCGACTGTGCGCTCCTGTTTCGCCGTCGTCTTTATCGCATATACTTTGTTTTCGGATTCGTTTGTGTCCGTCATCGTCATCAGTTCGGGAGGACGAGCATCAGCTCATAGACAATGAATCCCACAAGACCGAGGATCAGGATGCCGAGAGCGGCAACGATCGCGATCTTGGAGAACTCGTCGCGGGCCGGCGTCCGTGCAAGTTTCAGGACGCGGATATATTTCTTGAAGAGTTCCTCTTCCAGTTTCAGATTCAAAGCCATATTCATTCACTTCAGGAAATCGATATCGAATTCTTTCATCATCTGGCGCATGCCCGACTCGCTCCGCCCGTAGATCTGGGGGGAACGGACGCCGGTGACCACAAGCATCGTGCGCATCTTGTGCTGCATATCGGGATCGACCTGAGCACCCCAGATAATCCGTGCCGTGGGATCGATGCGCTCGTACACTTCCTCGATGACTCCTTCCGCCTCGGCCATCGTCATGTCCGGGCCGCCGACAACGTTGACGAGGGCGGCAGTCGCACCGGAGATATCGACGTCGAGCAGCGGGGAGCGGAGTGCCTTCTTGACCGAGTCGGTCGCCTTGTCCTCACTGTCGCTCTCTCCCATGCCAATCATGGCGACGCCGCCACGCTCCATGACGGTCCGGACATCGGCAAAGTCGAGGTTGACGAGGCCCGGCATCGTGATCAGTTCGGTGATTCCCTTGACCGCACGCATCAGGACCTCATCGGATACCTTGAATGCAGCGTAGAGCGGGAGGCGCGGCACGACTTCGAGCAGGCGATCGTTGGGCACCACAATCACCGTGTCGGCAACATCACGAAGCCGCTCGAGACCGGCTTCGGCATTTTCCATCCTGATGGCACCCTCCGCAACAAAAGGCAGGGTCACCACCGCAATCGTCAACGCACCCTCGTCCCGTGCCGCCTTGGCAATGATCGGAGCGGAGCCCGTGCCCGTCCCGCCGCCGAGACCGGCCGTGATGAAGACCATGTCGCACCCCTCGACCGCACTGCGGATCTCCTCCTCGTTTTCGAGGGCGGCCTCTTCACCCACCTGCGGGATGGAGCCGGCCCCGAGACCACGCGTGCGCTGCCTTCCGATGAGGATTCTCCTGTCGGCCTGCGCCCTGATAAGATGCTGGGCATCAGTATTGATAGCGATGAGCTTCGCGCCGTGAATACCCTCCTCGGACATACGGCTGATGGTGTTGGACCCGCTCCCGCCACAACCGATGACGGCGATCTGGGTCTGCAGTTCCTTCAGGATCTCCTCGAGGTCCTTGTCATGCTGTGGTCCGTCCACGATCATATCGTTCGCCCGTGTTAGTGCCTCTTCCACAATCGATTTCATGTATACCTCTCCAGTCCCGGGACACGGATTATAGTCTCACTGCATGTCGAAACCATCTCGGATGTGACGGTTGCCCCGCCGATTTCAACGGAAACGCCCTCCGCAAGCCTGCCAAACAACGGCCCGGCAGGGACCCCCGCGTCGCGCGCCTTCCGGGGGTCAAAGCGTACACGCCGGATGATGAGGCGGTCGCCTTCGACTGCAGTGTTTTCACTACTGATTATGATTTTTACGCAGAACGTTATTAAATCATGTATGATCCGTGATCGGTGCTCCCGGAATGTGAGAAACCGGGGAAGCACGACGCCACCCTCCGAAATGAGATGGCCTGCAGGAATTCCGGAGAGCATACCCAGGAAACGCTTGTGATCGACTTTCAGCGCTTCTTCAAGGAGAACCGGGTCGATTTCACCGATCACCGGGGTCCCCGTCCCCGACAGTGCATTGGTATGCAGACGCGCTCCCGGCATCGTTTTTCCGGCGCACGCCCGCAGAGCGCTGTATGCATCCCAGTCGAGGGACCCGATCCCGAGGATCTCACTCTCGCTCAGGCATACCAGCCCCTCCTCCGAGCAGAGGGATTCAAGCCTCCGGACGACAGCAGCGGGCACCGCTTTCCGGTCGATATACGCAGCAACCGCACCGGTCCTCTCCCGCATCAGCCGTACCATCCCGCGATCGATCTCCCCAACCTGCCGCGAATGTGCAATGTGGCCGAACGCAGCCCGCGAAGAGAGAGCGATGCTCGTCTGGCGGGCGGCATAATGGTTCCCTCCGAAGCCTATCATGGGAATGGCCCCGGCGGGACGTGCGGCGAGAATACTCCGCGCCACCGCGTCCGCGGCCGCGGGATCCCGCCACTCCTTCTCCGTGCTTCCGATTTCGGCGAACAGGGACGGTGTCGTGACATCGGACGGGCCGTGGTGGGTCACTTCGTAGGAGACCCTGTACCCCTCCGGGGCGGCCCGTCTGAGATTCCCCAGAATCGCATGCATCCGTGCGGGTGCCGCACGGGCAAGCGATCGCGGCGCCCCCCCGTAGTCCGCGCCCGTAATATTCCCCGTGACATGGACCGTAAGGGCGGGTACTGCCTGCACGCTCGTGTGCCGGGAGATGAAGATGAAGCAGTCGGCAGTGATCCGGTCATCGAGCCCCTCCTCGTAGATCAGCCTTCCTTCAGTCTCCAGAAAGACAAAGCGGTTTTCGTTGTAAACGACCGGTTCTGCACCGGGATTGTCCAGCAGATCGAGCAGGCGGCCCCGGATTGCGGTCCCTGCCGGGTCCAGCGCTGAATTGATAAGTGCAATCTGCATGGATGTCATCTCACGGGAAGCGGAACGACGCCACACCCCACCGGAATCGAATGAAAATTCCGGACGGTGGGCTATCGGGGAGAACAGGATAGTATTGCATGAGGATCTGCATTAGATCTTCGGGCCGGCGGGAACATGTCCCCCGCAGTACAACGCCGGCACCTCATTTTTAGCGGACACGTGTGCTCATCGCAGAGCTGAAAGGATCATCCGACGTACAATTGACCCCGGGCACCCTGCTGCGGAGCCTTCCGACCCATTGACAAACCGGTATGGTAAACCATATTGTCCCACAGCGTGATCAGTATACTATGGATACTGAAAAAATTCGGAAAGCATTCGAGGCCAGTGGAATAACCACGGAGATTACCTGCCCGCAGGCATTTAAAATCGCCGAAGAATACGATATCCCCAAGATGCACATCGCAAAATACTGCAACACTGTCGACCCGCGGGTAAAGATCCGGGGTTGCCAGCTGGGCTGCTTTAAATGAGCATCTTCCTCACCGTCGTCCCTGTCAGCGAAGCGGTCCGTGTCGTCCGGCAGATTGCGGTCCGGGCTGACTGCGAGACCGTGCCGGTCGCCGAAGCACGCGGACGCATCCTCGGTCGTGATGTGCAGGCACCCGGCGAGATCCCGGGTTTTGCCCGCTCGGTGGTCGACGGCTATGCGGTGATCGCATCCGATACGGCGGGTGCCAGCGAGGCGATGCCCGCGATGCTCACCTGCACCGGAAGGATTCTCATGGGCGAGCCCGCAGCCACCCCGGTCCGTCCCGGAGAGTGCCGATATATCCCGACGGGCGGCGTGCTTCCCGCGGGGGCCGATGCCGCCGCGATGATCGAATATTCCGAAGCGATCGGTGACGAGGTGCTCATCCGAAAACCCGTTGCACCGGGCGAGAATGTCATCCGCCGCGGCGAGGATTACCCCGAAGGAGGCGTGGTGCTGCCTGCCGGCACGCGGATCGATGCACGGAGCATGGGCGTACTCGCCGCGGCGGGCTGTGACCGGGTCACCGTGGCCGTCCCCCCGAGAATCGGGATCATATCGACCGGCAATGAACTGGTGCCGGCGTCAGCCGTGCCCGGCCCCGGACAGGTGCGGGATGCGAACACCTATCTCTGCAGCGGATTCGTGGAGGAGCAGGGGGCGATTCCGGTCAGGTACGGCATCGTCAGGGACGACCGTGCTTCCCTTGCCGCCGCGCTCGAACACGCCGTCGCGGAATGCGATATCGTCTTCCTCTCCGGGGGAAGCTCGAAAGACGACCGGGACATGTGCGCCGACACGATCGCCCGGTTCGGGGAGGTGCTCATTCACGGTATCGCCATTGCACCGGGAAAACCCACGATCATCGGCACGGCAGCTAAAAAACCGGTCATCGGGCTGCCCGGCCACCCGGCATCCGCGTTCGTCGTGCTCCATGCAATCGGCACTCCCCTCTTAGCGGCGACGACCGGGGAGAACAGCCGGGAACGGACGGTGCCGTCGGTGCTGGGCCAGAACATCCCGTCTGCGAAAGGGCGGCAGGACTATGTCCGGGTACGGTTCAAGGGCGATACGGTCCTGCCGGTCTTCGGCAAATCGGGCCTCCTCAATACTCTTGTGCAGAGCGACGGTATGGTGATCGTGCCCGCCGGGCGCGAGGGACTGGAGCCCGGCGAGCGCGTGGAGGTGTACCTGTGGTAAAGCGCTATCTCGCCCTCACACCGCTCGACGAAGCGATCGACGTGATGAGGAACGCGTTTTCCTGCACACCCCGTGTAGTGACGGTGCCGCTCGCCGCGGCCGCCGGGCGCATCACCGCAACGCCTATCTTCTCCCGCATCTCGGTCCCTCCGCGCCACCTCTCCGCAATGGACGGCATCGCGGTCCGTGCCGGGGATACGCACGACGCGAGCGAACAGCATCCCGTCACGCTCTCCGATGCGGTCCGGGTCAATACCGGCAATGTGATCCCCGAGGGGTACGATGCGGTGATCATGATCGAGGACGTCCAGGTTGAAGAGGGCCGGTACGTGATCCGTGCGGCCGTCAGTCCCTGGCAGCATGTCCGCCCGGTCGGCGAGGACATCGGGGAGTCGGAGATGATTCTCTCATCCCTTCACCGCATCCGTCCCTTCGATATCGGAGCACTCGCTGCGTACGGTATCGACCGGGTGGACGTGTTCGACGTCTCGATCGGACTGATTCCCACCGGCAGCGAACTGGTGCCCCTCGGAACGCTGCCCGCGCCCGGGCAGGTGGTGGAGAGCAACATGCACATGGCGGCGGCGCACCTGCAGGCGATCGGTGCCCGGTGCGTCCACTATCCCATCACCCCCGACGAACCCGACCTGTTGCGTGCGGCGGTGGAGCAGGGCGTCAGAGAAAACGACATGCTCATCATCTCCGCCGGATCGTCGAAGGGCACGCGGGACTATACCGTGGGCATCATCGGCGAGCTCGGCGAGGTGCTTATCCACGGGGTTGCCATCAAACCCGCAAAACCCGTCATCATCGGAAAGATTGACGGAAAACCTGTCATCGGAATGCCGGGATACCCGCTTGCCTGCGCTACCATCCTCAGGGAGGCGATGGAGCCGCTCCTCGGCATGTACGGCTTTTCCCCCCCTGTCAGGGAAACGGTTCCCGCACGGCTGACCACAACCCTCCATTCCGATATCGGGACAGATGAGTTCGTGCTACTCTCCGTCGGCAGGATTGGCGGCGGATGGGTGGCCGTTCCGCAGTCCCGCGGTGCGGGAGTGCAGATGAGCGGGGTGCGGGCAAACGCGTACCTGACCATCGACAGGAACGCGGAGGGTGCCATGGCCGGTGACGAAATCAGGGCATCACTCCTCGTCCCCCGCGAGAGTGCGGAGGAGTCGCTCCTCATCACCGGCAGCCATGACCCGGCACTCGACTATCTCGCCGACATGACCCGGCGGCAGGGCATTGCCATGCACACCACCCATACCGGAAGCATGGGCGGTCTCCTCACCCTGAAAAAGGGCGAGTGCCACGCGGCGCCGATGCACCTCCTCGGGGCGGACGGCGACTACAACATCCCGTACCTCAGGAAATACCTTCCCGACGAAGAGCTCGTGCTGCTCTGCGTCGCGGAACGGCAGCAGGGAGTCGTCTCGCGTGAGGGGCTCACGCTCGAGGATATTACGGCACATACGTTCGTCAACCGCCAGAAGGGATCGGGGACGCGGATGCTGCTCGACCACCTGCTCCGGGAACGGGGCATCGACTCCTCGGCCATCACCGGCTACGACCGCGAATACACTACACACCTCGCTATTGCGCTTGCGGTAAAGACAGGCGAAGCGGATATGGGCGTCTGCGTCTATAGTGCGGCAAAGGCCCTCGGCCTTCCGTTTGTGCCCGTCGGCACGGAGCGGTATGAACTGGTGGCGAGAAAAAGCACGCTCCGAAACGACACGAGGCTTGCAGCACTCTTCACGTGCGTCTCCTCCGATTCTTTTAAAGAGACGCTTACGGCACTCGGCGGCTACGACATCAGGGAGACAGGCGTGCGGCGCGGACTGCCATAAGCACCGCCTCTTCGGGGGTGGCGCACGGAAACACCCCCTTTATATCCCAGGAATCGACCGTGAAGACCGGAATATTGAGTTTCAGCGCCATGCCAATCTCGGAGAGGGTGCCGTGCCCCCCGCCTATGGCAATGACAGCACCCGCAGAGGAGACGAGGACGGCATTCCGGGCAATCCCGAGTCCGCTTTTTATGACGACATCAAGGTGAGGGTTGCCCTCCTCGCGCCCCGGGAGGATCCCGACCGTTATACCGCCCGCTTCCCGTGCCCCCCGGCACGACGCTTCCATCACACCGCCCCGCCCCCCGGAGAGGAGCACCGCGTGGTTCCCGGCAAGCAGGTATCCCGCCATCTCTGCCGCCTCCGCCTCACCCCCGGTGCACTCCGCCGCACCGATGACCGCAATCTGCATGGAGGAGAGATGGGACGTGACCGGGAAAAAGGGATCGGGGAATTCGCACCACGCCGTCGCTGTTCACAAATACTAATCACTGCAGACCGCCTATCCTCTTCCACTGTTGAGGGATTCAGGTGAAGGAGGTCACCAGCAACTATACCGCCCGCGGGGTGGAGAGCGCGGTCCAGGAGTACTGGGCGGCGGAAGACGTGTACCAAAAGGTGAAAACGCTGAGGGCCGGAGGAAAACCGTTCTTTTTCGTGGACGGGCCGCCGTACACGACCGGCTACATCCATCTCGGCACCGCGTGGAACAAGATCCTGAAGGACAGCATCCTCCGGTACGAGCGCATGTGCGGCAGGAACGTGACCGACCGGGCCGGGTACGACATGCACGGCCTTCCCATCGAAGTCAGGGTCGAACACGAGCTTGGATTCGCTTCAAAAAAGGATATCGAGGAGTACGGCATTGCCGCGTTCATCGAGAAGTGCAAGACGTTCGCACTCACCCACAAGGACATCATGAGCGAGCAGTTTAAAGCGCTCGGCGTCTGGATGGACTTTGACGATCCCTACGAGACCGTGAAGCCCGAGTATATCGAGGCGGCGTGGTGGACCCTCGCAAAGGCGGACGAGAAGGGGCTCCTGGAACAGGGGTACCGCGTGGTGAACCTCTGCCCCCGGTGCGAGACCGCCATTGCCGACTCCGAGGTGGAGTACTGGGACGAAGAAGATCCCTCAATCTACGTCAAATTCCCCCTACGCGGCCGTGACAACGAGTACCTCGTCATCTGGACCACGACGCCCTGGACACTCCCGGCAAACGTCGCCGTCGCGGTAAGCGAGGACTTCGTGTACGCCCGGGTGAACGCGGTCAAGGGAGACCGCGAAGAGATCCTGTGGATTGCCGAAGAGCTGGTGGAAGACGTGCTCAGGAAGGGCCGGTACCGCGACTACACCGTCCTTTCGACAGTCACCGGTGCGGAGATGGTCGGTATGGTGTACGACTCCCCGCTCGCAGACGTAGTTCCCCTCCAGCTGGCGGTGGAGCACCGTGTCGTCGCTGCCGACCACGTGACCCTCGAAAATACCGGGATGGTCCACATCGCACCGGGCCACGGGTGGGAAGACTCCCTCGTCGGGCAGGCGGAGGGGCTCGCCGTCCTCTGCCCCGTCGACGGCGCAGGCATCTTCACGGACGAGGCGGGCATCTTCGCGGGCAGCTACGTCCGCGAAGCAAACGATGCGGTACTTGATGCGCTCGGCGACCACCTCCTCGCTTCGGATCGTATCGTCCACCGGTACGGGCACTGCTGGCGGTGCAAAACGCCGATCATCTCCATCTCCACCGAGCAGTGGTTCATCGCGATCCCGAGGATCAGGGAGAAGATGCTCGCCGAGATAGAAGCCGTGACCTGGTATCCCGAGTGGGCGGGAAGCGCACGGTTCCATGATTTCGTCTCCGACGCACGCGACTGGTGCATCTCCCGGCAACGGTACTGGGGCATCCCCATACCGATCTGGCAGTGTGACCGGTGCGAGCGGCACAGGACCTTTGCGACCATCGCCGACCTCAATGAAGCGAGCGGCACTGAGCTTGTCGACCCGCACCGCCCGTACGTCGACGACGTGACCGTCCCCTGCACCTGCGGGGGCACGATGCACCGGGTCAGGGACATCTTCGATGTCTGGTTCGACTCGGCGATGGCATCATGGGCGACCCTCAAGTTCCCCCGGGAGACAGCCGCCTTTGAGAAACTCTGGCCCGCGGACTTCATCACCGAGGGGCAGGACCAGACCCGCGGCTGGTTCTACTCGCAGCTCGGTGCCTCGACGATCGCATTCGACCGGGCGCCCTATAAAAACGTCCTCATGCACGGCTTTGCGCTGGATGCCGAAGGCCGGAAAATGAGCAAAAGTTTAGGAAACGTCGTCTCACCCGAAAGTGTCATCGACCAGTACGGCGTCGACGTCCTCCGGCTCTACATCCTCTCGGCGAGTGCGCCATGGGACGATCTGAAATTCAACTGGGACGGGGTCAAGACGGTCAACCGGGCCGTGAATATTCTCTGGAACGTATACCGCTTCCCGCTCCCGTACATGATCCTTGACGGGTTCGCGCCCGCAACCGGGGACGATCAAATCTGGAATGACGAATACGTGACGGCGCACCTGGCGGCAATGCCGGATGAGGACCGCTGGATCATCTCCCGCATGCACTCGCTCGCGGCAGGGGTCTCGGGCGAGATCGACGGGTACCAGATGCACCGGGCCACCCGGGCGCTCATCACATCGATACTCGAGGATATCTCCCGCTGGTACATCCAGCTCGTCCGCCCGAGGATGTGGCTCGAAGAGGACTCGGTCGAGAAAAGGTACGCGTACGAGACAATGTATTCCGTGATGCGGATGCTGGTCCGGCTGCTGGCCCCCTTCACGCCGCACATCAGCGAGGAGATCTACAGGAACCTCCGGACGGACGCCGATCCGGAGAGTGTGCACATGCTCGAATGGAGCCGCGGCAATCCCGCCTTTATCGACACGGCACTCGAAGCCCGGATGCGGGTAGTGCAGTCCTTTGACGAGGCAGTGCCGAATGCCCGTCAGGCGGGGAAGCGAAAACTCCGGTGGCCGGTCGCGGAAACCGTGGTCGTGACGGACGATGATGCCGTCAGCGAAGCGGTGACCTCGCTCCTTCACCTTTGCGAAAACCGTGCCAACAGCCGTTCTGTCCGGGTCGTCCGCGGCCACTGGGACAGGATCGGCTGGAAGGCTGAACCGGTGATGCGCGCAATCGGACCGAAGTTCGGGAAAAAGGGGCCTCTTGTGAAGGGGCTTATCGAGAATGCCGACGGAAACCTTCTGAAACAGCAGATTGACGCATCCGGAGAGGCGGTGCTCGGAGAGTTCACCGTCACCGCCGACCAGCTCACGTTTACCGAGTTACTACCCGACCGGGTATTCGCCGCTCCCATGGAGGGCGCCATGGTCTACGTTGACGTGACGCTTACCGACGATCTCGAGGCCGAGGGATATGCCCGGGAAGTCGTACGACGGATCCAGGAGATGCGCCGGCAGCTTGACCTGAAGGTCGAGGACTTCATCATCGCCGATATCGCCATCGCGGACGACCGCATCCGCGGTCTGCTCTCCGGCAGCTGGGAGGAGGAGATCGGTGAGGAGGTCAGGGCGGTCACCCTTTCCCTCCGCGCCCCCGACGGCGGCGAAGGAGTAGCGGGAGGGCTTGCCCACGACTGGGACGTGGAGGGGATCCCGATGGCGATCGCGATCTCCGCCGCATCACATCAGTGACCGGATCAGGGCGATACCGTCGGGTTCCGAGAACAGGGGCAGATCCCGGTTCACCCGGATTTCACGGCGTGCGACAGTGACCGTCTCCCCCGATATGGGATTATATCCTTCTTTTTCCACGGCAGCCCGGCAGACCAGAACGCCGCGCCGTTCCCATGCGGGCGTCTGTGCGAGGTTGATGCCGCGGGAAAACATCATCTCGTGCATCCCCGGAGAGCCGGTGCCTTTCAGTGCCGATGCCGCCTGCCGGGATGTCATTCCTTCGGAGATAAGCGCATGCTGGCAGTAGGCGTTGCAGTGGTTGCGCCACGCCTCACGCTGCCGGAACGCGAGGTATTCAACCGCCGCTTCCGGGGAAACGGCCACGACCCGCGCATCGAACGCAAGAGGAGCAGAAGCGTCGAGCGCGAGGGCGAGGGCACTTGCCGCAAATGAAGCGCATACGGAATCGATCTTCTCAACCCGGCCATCGAACGGCAGGCGGTCGAAAAAAAGGCTTATTTCATCGGAGAAGGTGTATGCAAACAGCGGGTTCATGCCGCTGTCGCGCAGGAGCGCGGTGCAGACGGTGCACATGGCATCAGAAAATCTATCATCGAAAGGCTTTCTAAAATTCCGGATGCGCGCGAGGCGATGGAATGCCCGTCCGTCAAGCCGCACAAAAACAGGGGGGAACATCGCCAGACGGGAAAACAGCTCCCTTTTTTCCATCGGAACCTCGCCGGCCCCTTCTGCGCTCCGCGTCATCCTCCCTCAAAAAAAATGTGGCCTACTCAACGCCTGTTCGCTTAAAAGCACCGGAGAGGTGGCGGACGATAACAATGTCCCCGATCGAGCGAATCGTGCGGTACGGGATGCGGACACCGCGGAATCCCTTAAGTTCCATTAGCTCGGGATTGAGGTTCCCTACGGCGAGGGAATCGATCTTTTTCCCGTCCACATCGAGCACGAGGTCATCAACCTCACCGACCCTGATCGCCTTTTCGGTGTAGACCTGCATGCCAAAAAGCTCCGTTACCTGCGTCTTCATCGTAATCGATTGAAGGTATATACTTAAAAGTAAAAAAAATAACCTTTCCTCATGGAAGGGTCAGTTCAGATTGGAAAACTCCTTGGCATCCCCATCCGCCTTCACTTCACGTTCCTTCTCGTCATCCCCCTGTTTGCGTGGATTATCGGCAGCCAGATAGAGCTCACTACCGAGTTGCTTACGGGAATCTTCGGTGTGAACTACGCGGGACTTGATATGAGCCTCATCATATCCGGGTACTACCCCTATGTACTGGGCGCGATCGTCGCCCTCGGGCTGTTTGCCGGTGTGCTGCTCCACGAACTTGCCCACTCGATAATCGCACGCTCGAAGGGCATGAAGATCAACAGCATCACCCTGCTCATCCTCGGCGGCGTCGCATCGATGGAGGAGGGCATCCCCGACCCGATGGTGGAACTGCCCATGGCACTCGCCGGCCCCCTGACAAGCCTCGGGATCGGCATCATTTCAAGCATCATCGCCCTCTCCGCGGAGGCCATCATCCCCGACAGGGCGCTCGCGGCCGTTGTCTTCTTTGTATTCGGGTACCTGGGGCTCCTGAACGTCATTCTCTTCGCCTTCAACCTGCTGCCCGCATTCCCCATGGACGGCGGGCGCGTACTCCGTGCGTGGCTCGCAAAAAAGATGCCTCTTCACCGGGCTACAAAAATCGCGGCGGATATCGGGCGGGCTTTTGCCATAATATTCGGAATATTCGGTTTTTTTGCCGGGAACGTCATCCTGATCATCATCGCCTTTTTCATCTATATCGGGGCCGGGCAGGAATCGCAGATGGTCAAATACAACTTTCTTCTCCAGGACGTATCCATCGCCGACGCGATGAGCAGTCCCGTCGCCACCGTGCCGCCCGATCTGCCGGTCGAGGAAATCGTCTCCCTGATGGAGACCTCTCATCACATGGGATTTCCGGTGGTCGAGCGGGACAGTCTCATCGGGATGGTGACGCTCTCGGACGTGCATACCGTCCCGAAGATTGAACGCGAGGCCAAACGGGTGCGTGACATCATGTCGAAAAACACGGCGGCCCTTCCCCCGACAGCACCGCTCACCGACGCGTTAAAGCTGATGTCGACGAAGGACATCGGCCGCGTACCGGTGGTGCGGGATGGCGTGCTGGTCGGTATCGTCACGCGGACCGATATCCTGCGGGTAATGGAGCTCAAGGAAGCGTAAACTCCAGCAGATCCGCGACCGGTGAGGGGCCGGCAACGGCCAGGAACTCTTCACGGGTCAGAAACGGCCGCTTCATGGCGATCTTTGCCGCCTTTTTTTTACCGACGCCGGGCAGCCATTTCAGGGCGGACAGCGGAAGCGTATTCACGCGCACCGGACAGGGCAGTGCCGTAACGGACCGCATCCCCCACCCGATAACCACCGCGTCCGTGACCATGGCTTTCGTAAGATGAAGGGGAAAGCCGACGAGGATCGGGTATGATCCCATCTGGCGCCCGAGCGAGAGTGTCCCTGGCTCTTCGATGATGACGCCCCGGAGCACGGTGCCTTCCGGAAAGACGGCGTGAAGCATCGGTGTGTCAAAATTCGTCCTGACATACTCCTTGAACTGCCGGAACCGCGCCGCATGCCTGCCCAGCGTGTTGTCGTCATACGCTGGCGTGCCTTCAAACGGCATCAGCTGCCGGATATTCACCCGTCTTACAAGCAGCCCCGCGGCAAGCACCCGGTTGAGAAAGGCCTCGTTCGCATCGAAGGTGGCCGGCGTCTCCCCGGCAAGGCCGATGACGAAATTCAGGCCGGGAAGCAGGTCGGGAACACCCTGACGCCGCTGTGCACCGACTTCGTTGACGATCTCAATCGCCCGGAACACCTGCTCGGGGGAGGCCTTGAGGTTGTTTGCCCGTATCACCGCAGGATCGGCGGTCTCCATCCCGAACGCGGCGGTATCTCCCGGCGTATGCCCGTCCACGATCACCTGCAGGGCGTCGCGTGCGGCATCCTCGTGGCGGGCGATGGTGCCCGGGTTGATATTGTCGATGTGCAGTGTTTTCAGGCCCGGTGCCGCCTCCCGGATGCCGGTGAACAGACCTTCGAGGAGATCGGGACGCGGCGTCGGGAACTCCCCCCCGGCCGTTCCGAACGCAAGAAGGTCCGGCTGGCGGCCGAGGCGGAAATGGACCGCTCCGGCTGCCGCAAGGGCCGCCACTTCCCCGCAAACTCCCGCAACCGACCGGTACCGGGGAAGGCCGTAGAGCGGTTCGGTGCAGAAGGAGCAGCCGCCGGCAACAGCGCGGGAGCAGCCGCGGGCGGTCTCGAGTTCGCACATGACATGAGGAAACGACGGGTGCTGCCGCACGATCCCGCTCCCGAGCACGCTCCACCGGTCGATGGCGCGGTAATCAAGGACGCCGGACGCCTCTTTCTCCTGCAGAAGGGCGTCAAGCGACGATGCCACCTCATTCCCGAACACGGCATCGAATCCTGATACGGCCTGCCGGACCGCCTTTTCGCCGCCGGAGCGTGCGTATCCGAAGGTGATCGGCCCGCCGATGGCACTCACCGGATGCCGGAGCATACTCCCGATCTGGCGGATCTCGGTAAGGGACGCAGGAGTTCCGCCGAGGTACTTCCCGGGAACAGTCACGCCCGCGATCAGGAGCACGAGCGACGCCGCATCGAGGCGGGCGAGGCGGGCAGGATCGTCGCGGAGCGTATCGATGGTGACGTACGACACGGTGTACCCGTGCTCCAGAAGGACCCCTGCCGTATACCGGATATAGGGGGAGAGATAGGGCGGAACCCCGAAGCAGGCGGGTTCGTCGACGTATCCGTCGATAATCACCGCATCAGAGGTCATGGCCAAGCAGCCCCAGAAGGCGCCGTGCCCAGGAGAGTTTCCCGCGCTTGACAGGGTCGGCACCCGGATCGTCGCAGTCAAATCCGATGATGGAGACAGATCGGGCCCCGAGTTCGTGTGCGGCAAAGACCGCACGGTCGCCGTCCGTAAACCCGCCGAAGTTATAAACGCCGGGAAGGGGGCGGGCCTGCGTCGTGGCGACAAACGGCCCGTCAAACCGTGGCACCCAGCTGGTGAGCAGGCGGATATTATCTCCGTGGGCGTGCACGACCATGACGGTCCCTTTCCGGTTCATCTCACAAAACGTGTCCGTCGCACCATCGAGATCCGTAAAGACTGCACCGGGAAGGATGCCGTGAGCGTACAGCACGTCAGCGGCAGCGTCTGCGGCAAAGACGGTGCCCCCGATCAGAGAAAGCTCGCGGGAAAGGCACGGGGCGTTTCCGCAGACGGTCACGTCCTGTCCCCGGCACAGGCCGGCAAGGAGAGAGCAGTCGTCCCGGGGGGCGAGGGCTGCAAGCACCCGCGCCGCCTCCTCGTCATCCTCCCGGTCAAACCCGAAATAGTCGAGGATGGCAGTGTAATGCGGCTCCCATTCCTCAAACCTCATTCGTTTCCTCGTCCTCGATTCCCACGATTTTCATGAACTTCCTGAGGATTGGATCGATGACAAGTGCAAGGAGCTCTTCCTTGTTTTTTACCATGGAAAAAGTAGTAAGCGGGAGAGTCGCCGCCGCCATCGTGGCATGGCCGCCCGCCTCGCCGATGTCGGAGAACGCCTCGTGCATCACGTTCCCGATATGCAGCCGGATGTCCTTGTTGCGGGCGGAAAGGGTGATTGCCACGTCGGTGATGCCGTAGACGAGCGCCGTGTTCACCCCTTCGAGGTTGATGAGAAGGTCCGCCGCCTGCGGCACGGCGTCCCGGTTTCGCACATACCCGATGTTGGAGAAGAGATAGCCATTCCGGATCCTGCGGTTCCGGATCGCATTCCCGAGCACGTCGAGCGTCTCCTGCCCCATCGAGGGCGATGTGATGCGGCCGAGCAGTTCGGCATCGGTCAGCGGCAGGAGGAATGCGGCAAAATGCAGATCCGACGGAGTGGTGTTGCGGGAAAAGTCACGCGTATCCGCCCTGATACCGTACAGAAGTGCGGTTGCAACGTTTTTCTCGACAGGAATATCGAGCTCCTGCAGGTACTGTGTGAAAATGCTCGCCGTGGCGCCAAGGCCGGGTCGGATATCAAAAAAGTCGGCATTCGGGACCGCATCCCCATAGTGATGATGGTCGACAATGATGCTGATGTGAGTGTCCTTTTCGAGAGCGTTGTTGACGCCCGGGGCGGGTGCGTCCACCAGCGCAATATGGCTGCATTCTGCGAGCGCCTCCGGGGTCAGGCGCTCCATCTTAATATCGAGGAGGTTTACAAAAGCCCGGTTCTCCTGGTGCCCGATATTGCCGTCATAAAAAATCCGGCACTCGATCCTGCCGTCGGTCGCATCCTTTGCAACCGAACAGAGTGCCATTGCGCTCGAGATGGCGTCCGGGTCGGGATTCGCATGAGTGACGATCCCGAGCGTTCCTTCCCACGAGGCGAGAATATTGTAGAGGCGCCGTGCCAGCCGTGACGAGCGCAGTTTTCTGATATGGTGCACCGCGGTTCTGGCGATTACTTCCTGCGGATAGAGCACGATATCGGCACCCGCCTGTTCCAGCAGCCCGACGCTGACCGGGTCCAGGGCACGCGCTATGACATACGTGGAAGGGTATTTCTCCTTGATGGTCTTGACGGCGGCAAGGTTTGCCTCCTTGTCGCTGGAGAGCACGAATACGACGCCCGGCACCGGCAGCCCGTCCAGCAGCGCCGAATCCTTGAGATCGCGGGTTATTGCATCGTATTTTTGATCCCGCAGGTCTTCGACCCGCTTTTCATCGTGATCGATGATGAGGATATCTTCCGTTTCTTTCAGGAGTTCGTCCACGACGTTGTACCCGATGCTCCCACACCCGAGTATGATATATTTGATTTTTGGTGTAGCTCCATTCGGAGGCGTATCAGGCATATAGATCACGTGTACCGTATCAGCATATTAAAGTTCAGATAACGAAAAATCCAATACGAAAGGTTTATTCTCTCGCCACCACTATGTTTGAGAGTCATTTTAATGGGCCTGTAGCTTAGTCAGGCAGAGCGACGGACTCTTAATCCGTAGGCCAGGGGTTCAATTCCCTTCAGGCCCGTTTACACAACCATTCGCACCGTCATTTCCCGATCTTGACAAGCATTTCCTCGAGGCTCGGGTACTTTGACTCGATTTTCCGAACCCTGCCGTTGCCTTCCGCTATGCAGGCGGTCACTTCGTTGAGTGCGTCGACGTCATGCACGACGGCGATGTACACTCCGTGCTCCTCGCGGAATTCCAGCACACCCGTGAGGCAGCGGGTATCGTCCATCGTGAAGTGGATCTCGTAGGTCAGGGTTCCGAACGTCTCCCTCAGTTCGTCCATGGTCCCGAACGCGACCTCCTTTCCCCGCCGCAGGATCATGACCTTGTCGCAGATCTCCTCCACCTGGTACAGGTTGTGGGCAGAGAGCACGATCGTCTTCTTCTCCCGTGTACGGAGGTCCCGTAAGTACTCGCTGATATACCGTGACGTCATCGGATCAAGCCCCGAGGTCGGTTCGTCATAGATGAGGAGGGAGGGTTTGTGAATGAGCGAGCGGGCGATCGCCACTTTCCGGCGCATCCCCTTTGATAGCTCCCCGATCCGCTTTCCGCTCGCCTCAAGGGAGAGGGAAGAGAGGAGAACGTCCGACCTCTCATTGATCGTTGCACGGTCGAGGCCGTATATCTCGCCGAAAAAGGTGAGGTATGCGTCGGGCGTCATGGTTTCGTAGAGCCTTGATTCCTCGGGGAGATACCCGAGTTTCTCTTTCAGGACGTCCGGGTGGGCGACCACGTCGATGCTGTCGATGTGGTAGGTCCCGGACGTGGGTGCCATCAGGCCCGCAAGAATTTTCAGGAGTGTCGTCTTCCCCGCACCGTTGTGCCCGATCACGCCGAATATCCCGTGCTCCTCGAGGTCGAAACTGACACCGTCGAGAGCGGCAGACCCGTTGTATTTCTTCACAAGCGAACGGGCGTGAATCATAATCGTCGTGTGTAACTATTTCGTACCCGTACATAACAGTTTCGTGTAACGCCGGTACCGGGCTTTTTTCCTGTACCGGGCACTATAGGCGGTTTTTTTCGCAGGAAACCTCAATGACTAAATACCAGTATCCCCAACAGCACGAATACCCATATGCGCGAAACGCTGCTCGCTGTCTGGACGATTGCACGATGGGAAGTCGCACGATCGATTACTACGATGAGCCGCGATGTGCTGCCCATCGCAATCGCCCTCTTCGTGCTGCTCGTGGCGGTGACGGGATTCGCATCACAGAGCGGAGTCCACCTGCAGGACGGCATGTACAACCTCGGAATCGACGATCCGGGTGCCGCACGCATTTTTGCCGGTGACGAGAGGTTTGCCGTGTACCAGGCCGACGCCGCCACCCTGATGGCGGCACAGGGCACCTTTGACCTGATCATCATAGACGGCAGGGTTTCCACTCCCGAAACAGAGAAGGGGCGGTCAGCACTCCGTGCTCTGTCCCGGGACTATACCCGGTACGAGGCGTTCGTGTTCAACCAGCAGGAGGATCTCTTCGCTGCATACCCGCTCTGGATCGACTCGCTCGAAGTGAAGAGCGAACTGGATTTCATCGCCACCCAGAGCGGCCAGCCGGTCGGCGCAGGACTCTACGGACGGCGCCGGCCGGTACCGGACGGGCCCGTGCTCCCGGTCGCCCCGCCCTCGGCAACGATTGACGTTTCCCGGGAAGACCTCAGGCGGGACCTGATCGCAGGTGCCGGCACGGATAGCCAGATCTCCCGGTACAGCGACATCCTCTCCCCCGACACAGGACCCGGGACGTTCAAGACACCGTCACAGCTCTCCCCTCCGCTGCCGTTCGACTCGATCATTCTTGTCTTCGTCTTCATCTTCCCCCTCTACTTCACGTCGCAGTTCTTCATGATGAGCATCATGAACGAGCGGGTGGAGCGGAGGGGTGAGATTCTCCTCTCCACACCTTTAAAACCATGGCAGATCATCGTCGGAAAGGCGCTCCCGTATCTCGTAGTCATGCTCGGCGTCTCCGCGATACTTGCACTCATCAACAGCGCACCTCTCATCATCCTTCTGCCGCTCCTGCCGGTGATCCTCTTCTTCCTCGCGAACGCCCTCATCATCGGGATGGTGGCACGCAGCTTCAAGGAGCTCTCGTTTGTCTCGATCTTCTTCTCCACCATCGCGACGTCGTACCTCTTCTTCCCGAGCATCTTCGCAAACGTCCATGTCATCAGCCTGATCTCCCCCCTGACCCTGATCGTCCTCCAGATGCAGGGCGACGGATTTACGGCGACCGATTATATGTACTCGACCTCGCTCTTCTGGCTGACGAGCGCGGTGCTCTTCTATGTCGGCACCGTCAACTTCACCGAGGAGCGCCTCTTCACGCTCCACACCCTCACCACCCGCATCCGCGAGTTCATCGGGACGAGTATCTCGCTCTCCCGCCCGTACACCTCGCTCTTCCTTATCAGCCTCTTTTCCATTCCCTTCGTCTTCATGGCGCAGCTGATGATGCTCGTACTCCTCTTCAACCTGCCGATGCCCCTGTCGCTGATCGTGCTGCTCGTTGGTGCGGCATTCATCGAGGAACTTGCCAAATCGATCGGTGTGTACACGCTCGTCGCAAACATCCCGGATTTCTTCTCGTGGAAACGGGTCGTCGCTGCATCCGCGGCTGTGGCGGCAGGGTTCCTCATCGGGGAGAAGACGCTCCTGTTCGCAACGCTTGCGCAGATCTCGGACTCCATTTTCGGAGCCGTACTGTTTGCGAGCCTGCAGGTGCTCTGGATCCCCTTAACACTCCACTTCATCGGAATTTTCGTTACCGCCGCGGTGCTCCGGACGTGGGGGCGGCGGGCGTATCTCCCGGGGCTCATCGCTGCAACCGTTATACACACGCTCTATAACCTCTCGTTTATTCTGGGGTGGATCTGATGAACGCACGCCACGCAGGGATCATTACAAAAAAGGAGCTGAAGGGACTGTATAACGAAAAAACCATTATTCTTGCGATACTGCTCCAGCTCTTCATCGCCATGTTCTCCTCGTTCCTGATGGTTGGACTGGCGTCCATGTACGACCCCGACTCGGTGGGACGGCTTTCCACAATCCGATACCCCGTCGCATATACCGGTGAAGACAGCCCGCTCTTCGGGTACTTAAGCGCACGGGAGGACCTCATCGTGTATCGGATGGAACTCGATACCGCCGTCGCGGCGCTCGGAGAACGCAAACTCGGCGCGGTCGTGTGGGCACCGGATACGGCACCGGATGCGGACGATCCCATTAAAATAACGCTCTATACCATCCAGAACGACATCCAGGCGACCGTCATAAATGTCAAACTCAAAGAAGTCTTTCTCGAGTACGAAAGCGATCTCCGGGACATCCGGGCTCCCCGGCTTGACGTGCGGCCTCTCCCGCTTGAGATCCCGCCGTCCGAACCGGGCAGCAACTTCTATGAATTCGTATACGGGCTCCTGATACCGCTCCTCGTCTTCATGCCCGCCATCATTTCATCGGCCCTCATTATCGACCTGATCACGGAGGAGTACCAGCACGACACGCTCGAGACGCTGATGTCCACGCCGGTGACATTTACCGAGATGATCTGGGGGAAGGTCGCCGCATGTCTTGTCATCGTTCCCGTCCAGTCGGCTGCGTGGCTCCTCCTCCTGGTTGTAAACGGCATCGCGATAGCAAATGCCATCCCGATTCTCCTGCATGTCACTGCCGGATCGATGGTGCTGATCCTGCTCGGAGCGATAACCGCGCTCCACTACCGGGATAGGACCAACGCCCAGTTTATCTTCTCCACGGGGCTGGTGGTCGTAATCCTCTTCGTGCTCGCGCTCCCCTATAATCCCCTCAACCTGATCGTCCGCCTCTCGGTCGATGCAATCGGGGCGGAGCACTGGCTGATCCTTCTGGCAGTCATTGCGTTTACGGCCATAGCATCCATAGCCACGGACCGGTACGCGGCACGGATCGGGACACGGATTTTCCAGAAGTAGTCACCACGGGGATTACCGCCTCAGCCTCGCATGGATGGGCCGAGCCGTAAGGTAGACACGCGCGGCATAGGAAGAGGCAACGAAGGCCACGCCGGTGACCGCCAGCGAAAGGACGGGGATTATTAGTGTGCGTTTGTACGAGCCGGCCGCCTTGTCCGCATCGATCTCCGGATCGGTCAGCGGGACAGCAAGGGCATGCCGCCATCCCACGGCCACGCAGTCGGGCAGCCTGCCCGTCACCATTGCCACGGCGCTCGCCGGCCTCGCCGTATGTGTGGTTGCGATCCGGCGTCGTACCTGATTCTCTCTTTTTTTCGCGGTGCAGAATAATAATCCGGGAATACGGGTTGACACCGAGTGAAACCCGCGGTTTACCACACCCGACGCTCCCCGACCTCGTCCCCGGATTCCTCC
Source organism: Methanomicrobiaceae archaeon (assembly GCA_016926855.1). Taxonomy (GTDB): domain Archaea; phylum Halobacteriota; class Methanomicrobia; order Methanomicrobiales; family Methanomicrobiaceae; genus LKUD01. The sequence goes on from JAFGNT010000022.1 coordinate 24,660, forward strand.
AGCTGCTGCTGCGCCAGCCGCCGGATTTTCCTGAGCGGGACGCCCAGTTCGATCGCGGCTTTTCGTAAATCTTCATATTCCGGTTTTTTTCCGATAACAGCACCGCCCGCCCGCGATGTTTTTACCCGGACAGGAAACGTCCGCCCGAGAAATGCCATTATCTGTGTCTCCCGGACCCGCTCCGCGACCAGCCGCGGAGTATCGCGGATACGCACACCCAGAGTGCCGGTCTCCTCCATGAGAAGCGCAACCAGCCGGTGGTAGTCATGATGGCTGGTGATGACCGTGAGCACGTGTACCGGGCGGTTTTTCTTGCCGATGCCGGGGGTGACGAAGACATCGACCGCTCCCGCCGCCAGCAGGCGTTCGATGGTGTAGCCGATCTCCTCGCCGGGAAGATCGTCAAGATTGGTTTCAAGAAGTATGATCCGGTCCCTGATGAGGGCTTCCCGCTCACCGCTCACCACCCGGAGCAGCGGAGGATTCGTGCCGATGCCGCTCCCGTACCCGGCTCCCGCCGGCGTAAGTGCCGGAAGCACGGGCGTCACCTCATCCACCAGACGGGCAAACAGTGCCGCACCGGCTGCACTCGTGGATACGGCGCGATCCGAAGGAGATGAAAACGGGATATGCCTCTTCGACAGGAGCCACAGGATGTCGGGTGCAGGGCCGGTAAAGGGATGCCCGCCACCAGACACGGCAGGAGGGGTCCCGATGATCCGCCCGCCGAGGAAACCGCCTTCGTCAAGCAGGAGAAGGGGGGCGAGTACAGAAAAGACCGTCACCGGCCATGCCGGCCCGTGAAGGGCATACACCTGCAGGGCAGCGAGAAGGTCTGAAAATACAGCGTCGGAAAGCTCCATTACATGTTCGGAACACCCCGCTTCTTCGGCTATGTCCCGTGCCGCCGCCCCCAGTCCGTGTGCAGGCGGGGACACCCCGGACCCGCTTTCGGTCTTCAGGCAGGTTGCTGCAATCCCCTGTACCCGCGTGGCATCCGCTCGACAGGAGAAGGACCCGGCATCCGGATGTGCGGCGATTGCTCCGGCGAGTGACGCGAGAGGACCGGTGTCGCCGGACAGATCGGCAAGGGCTGCTGCAAGCAGCCCCCCCTCGATCCCGCCGGCAGCGGCATCGATGACGAGAAGTTTCATCCGGAATCCTGCCTTATGGGAACGGTTCGTCAAGACGCGCTTTAATCCGCTGTGCGATCCGGGCGACTGTCGCTGCCGTCTCGTGCGCCCCCGGGATCGACCGTGTCAGGTAGGCGCCGTCCTCCGCCTGCTTCCCTGCCTCCCCGGGATCCATGCCCCGCGCTCCCGCCACGGCCGCTGGAACCGTGATGTTGAGGATCGTATGCCCGATGTACTGCAGTTCCTGTGTGAGGACGGCTCCGGCAAAGAGCGCGGTTCCCCAGTCGGGATTGTCACGGTTCTTCCCCTCAAGGGCAAAAGCGGGCACCTCTTTTGCCGTCAGGTTGTCCAGGTGATAGGGTTTGTCGTCGATGGTGATGTCGTACGAGACAAAGGAGTCAAAGCCCCAGTACCGTGCGGTGAATTTGTCGGTGCGGCGGGCATGCGGTTTGAGTTCGGTGAATTTCAACTCGATTTTTCGGCCGGTGAACCCCGAGAGGATCGCCGAACCGCGCTGCTCCACGTATGCACGCCGCTCGTCGTCGAGGGTGCGGGTCACGTCGGCAAGCGATGTGCCGGCGGAGAGCATATCATTCGTGTGGACGGCACGCCGGTAGACGGCACGGTCCCGGATCTCCTCCGATGCGAGAATGCAGGCTTCTGAAACCTTCCCGCGGGTCACCTGTTCGGCCTTCCTGGCGATGGTGTTCAGGCCGCAGAGTGCCAGTTCCGGATCAATGAAGTTCTGCAGCTTGTAATCCCTGATTGCATCCGCCACGGCAAAGACATCTCCGCGATTCCGGAAGAGAAGCCTGAGGGCCGGCACGCAGTCCCCTTCAAGATGCCCGAGCGGGGGATTGACCGGGCCGCCTGAAAAACCGGCTCCGATAACGGCAGCTTCTTCAAATCCGGCGAATATCTCGCTGAGCGCCATCGATCCGATCACGGACGGGCCTCCGATATCCTTGAGGATGAGGCCGAAGTCTCCGATCACTTTCGCGGTGTCGTACTCCTCGTGTGTCCCGCGGATATGGAGGGCGGGGGGCAGTTTTGCAGCCTCCACAGCACCTTTTCCGGCAAGGTATGCGGAGTCGACCGCCCCGAAATTCCCGAACTCCTCCCCTAACAGGGCGTCGGGGTGAACGAGTTCCATGGTCACCGTCGCACCGATAAGCGCGGGCCAGAGGGGGTACGCAGTGATTCCGGCCCCGTACATGCTCTGTATCATCGCCTCGGTTCCCACTTTTGCCGCGTTCCGGGCGAGTTCCGGAATATTGAAGTCCTCGCCCAGTGCCGAATGCCCGTATACGGCGCCTCCCGCGATGAACGGCGGCAGCACCGCCCCGTCGACGCGGGTGAGCTTCTTATCCATCAGTGCCTCGTATATCGCGAGATATGCCGGGAAAGCAGGAATCCGGTGGGTGAATTTCCCGGTCACCAGCGCGATGGCACTCGTCCGGGCGGCCCCGGCGTGGATACGGGCGATTGCACCAAGCTTGCGGTTTCCGAGCGGGACACCCGCACGTGCGCATGAGCCGGTAAAGTATGCGAGTGACGCAACGATGAGAGCGGCATTCGCCGGCTCCGCACCGGCATTCATCGTTGCCCGGACCGCCTTGTCGATGATCATATCGAGTGGCAGCTGCGGGGCTGCCGCATCGACCACGGTCATCCGGTCGAGGAGGTGCATCTCCGGCCCCGCGAAGGAACAGAACACATCCTCGGCAAGTGAGTTCGCTGCTGCGAATACCGGGATGACAAGCGCCCCGTGGCCTTTTGTCGCAGCCTCAAGCTTGTCATTGCTCATCAGGTCAGGCTTAAAGGTCGCCGCCTGTGCGGCGGCAAGAAGTATTTTTTCTCGTTCTTCTCCCGTCATATAAAATATCCTCCTTTTCGATGAGAGAAAAATTATGACAGGAAATGAAAAAGGTATGGGTTCCGGGGGGCCCTCACTGTACCCCTGCTTCCTTTACGCATCCATTCGCGGATCCGGGGGACGTGCGGCTTCTGCCACGATCCGCCATGCGCTGATCTTTGCTTCCATGGTCAGGCGTGCATTCGCCGGACTTGTCGAAGGAAGGGTGACCACAGGGGGCCGGCCCGCGGATACCAGATCCGGGAAGAACCGCTTCAGCCAGCGTTCCGCGCCGCTTTTCCCGTTCAGTACAATGATCCGGATGCCCCGGTGCTCGTCAAGCAGGCGGGCGATATCATTGGGCACCGGGTCCGTGATCTGCGCATCTCCGCTCCCCTCGCGACGGCATGACGCCACCACGTCCCAGAGTGCGATACCAGAGCAGGTAATCGAGGCACAACGGCGGGTGTAGGAGGCATCCGGATCGGCACACCCGATCGCCTCCATAATGCGCCAGAACGCATTCTGCGGGTGTGCATAATACTCGCCCGCGGCAAGAGAGCGGGCACTCGGAAAACTGCCGAGGATGAGAACCCTCGGATCAGGCCCGATAACGGGAGCGAGTCCTTCCCGTCTTTCGCCTTCTAAATCCCCAGTGTTCCGGCTCGAATTCATAGAAGAATGGTGATAATTTTCACACTATATGTGCCCATTCATTTTCCTCCCGACCAACCAATCTAAACGGATAACAAGATGCACGGCAATAAAAAATACAGGACTGATGGTATGCATCGGGGATATGTGCATCTCTATACGGGAAACGGCAAAGGGAAGACGACCGCGGCTCTCGGCCTTTCACTCAGGGCCATCTGCGCCGGGAAAACGGTATTTTTCGGACAGTTCCTGAAGGGATCGGAGTACAGCGAACTCCGGGCGCCGGAATTTCTGCCGGGATTTACCATCGAACAGTTCGGGAGAGGATGCTTTCTTTCGCACGAGCCGGATGTGGAGGACATCGAACTCGCCCGGCGGGGGCTCGAACGGTGCGGGGAGGTTCTCCGTTCGGGCACGTACGACGTCGTCGTGCTGGACGAGGTAAACGTCGCCCTGCACTATCGCCTCTTCGAAGTATCAGACGTGCTCGGCCTGCTCGAGGCACGGGCACCGGAGATCGAAGTGGTACTGACCGGGAGGCACGCACCTGATGAGCTGATCGAGGCGGCGGATCTGGTCACCGAAATGAAGGAGATCCGACATTACTACCACCGCGGCGTCCGGGGACGGGTAGGGATAGAGAAATGATGTCGTACCGGTTTTCGGATCGCATGCGCCGGGTCCCCGAATCCTTTCTCGGGGAGCTGTTCCGGGTGTCAAACGATCCTGATATCATCTCATTTGCCGGAGGGCTCCCTTCTTCCGCCGCAATCGACGTGGAAGGCATCACGGCGGCAGCGAAGGACGTGCTGGAGAATGAGGGAAGAAGAGCGCTCCAGTACACGAATACGGACGGATTCCTGCCGCTTCGCGAATATATCGCCCGCCGGTACCGCGAGCGGCTAAAAATCCCCGCGACGGCAGCCGACATCCAGATCGTGAACGGCTCCCAGCAGTGCCTTGACCTCGTGGCGAAGATCCTCGTCAACCCCGGCGATCCTGTGGGGATGGAGTCCCCCGGGTACCTCGGTGCAATCGAGGCGTTTTCCCTCTACGAACCCGAATTCCATGGTGTCCCGCTCGGGAACACGGGGCCCGATCCGGACGCGTTTGCGGCACTCCTCTCATCACGTCCGCTTGCCTTCTTCTACGGCATCCCGAACTCCCAGAACCCGTCGGGAACCACGTACTCCGACACGATGCGGCGGGCGGTGGCGCGGATGTGCGAGGACACCGGGACGCTCTTTTACGAGGACGATGCGTTTGGAGAACTCTTCTTCGATGGAAAATCCCGTCCCCCCGTAAAGAAATACGCGCCGGAGCACACGATCATGAGCGGATCGTTTTCCAAGATTGTCGCGCCCGGCATGCGCATCGGGTGGCTGTTCGCACCCGAGCCCATAATCCATGAGTTCAACGTCGCAAAACAGGCGGCAGACCTCCATTCCAATTTCCTCTGCCAGATGATCCTGCATCGCTATCTCGAAACCCATGACCTTGACGTGAAAGTACGGCGGGTGGCCGGTGTATACGGGGAAAACTGCCGGCTCATGTGCGATCTCCTGGATGACGCGGGGCTTTTGCATACGACTCCTTCGGGCGGGATGTTTCTCATGGCCACGCTCCCGCCGCGGGTGGCCGCCATGGACGTCTTCTCGGCGGGCATCCGCGAAGGCGTCGCGGTGCTTCCCGGCGTGCCGTTCTACGTGAACGGGGGAGGAGAGGACACCATCCGCCTGAACTTCTCGACCGCGACTGAAGAGGAGATACACGAAGGGATGGAAAGGCTCGTTCGGGTGATCTCCGGGCTCGCATAAGTCACCGGGAACACCCGCATGACCGGTCCTCTCCGGGCGGCAGCAGGCGCCGCCGCTCCCTCGTTAAACAGTCCCGGCAGATGAGAATCGTCCCGAAATCCCGGTGCCGGACCCTGAGAAACGAGAGCCCGGGTTCGCTGCAGAGTGCACATTTCATACATGAAAGCCTCTCGATAATCACCCGGGCAAGCAGTTCGATCTCGCGAAAACCGGGGTCATCCATCCCCCTTTTTTCGATACCGAGTTTTGTGGCGACACAATGGTGATCCGGTCGTACCCCCCCATTCGGTCACCTCGTCGTTCTCGAAATAGTAGATCAGCAGGATAGCAATAGCGACGGTGAGCAGGTAGACTACTCCCGGCCTGAGCGTGAAGTCCAGTTGCGACGCCCCGATCACGAGGATGAGGACGAACAGCAGAAAAAAAAGAGAGCGTCACCCGGCGCGGCCGTTCAACGCCCCCGCCCGCAGCCGGCATCGGCCCCTGTGCTTTCGCCCGGATCTCCTCGTCATATACCCTGAAGGCGACCGCCATGATGAGCCCGATCGCGATTGCCATCACAATGGCGAATACCGCACGGACAAGTCCGATAATCGAAACCAAGGACGCTTGCCGTATAGATGATGGCCAGGATGTTGATGGCCGGGCCTGCATAGAGGAAGGTGATCGCCGACCCGATCCGTCTGAAGATCCTCTTCATGCTTCGTGTCCAGCCGCTCTGTGTCTGCGTCATCAAGGAGGTACTCCACATCGCCGACTCGAAGCTCTCCTACCACCTGAGTGTGCTCAGGAAGGCAGGCATGATTACAGGCGAGCAGCAGGGCAGCTGGATCATCTACTCTCTCACCGGGACAGGCTGGGCATACAGCGATTATACCTGTTTTCCGTAAAGAGAGGGAGGGTTCCGCCGGACGAAATCCCGCACACCCGTCACGGAATCCTTCCACTCCACCGTCATTCCGCCCGAAGCGCTTCGATCGGATCGAGGTCAGCGGCCCGCCATGCCGGGTACACACCGGAGATGATGCAGATGATGACGCCGATGATCATGGCCATCGGGACATACATAACACTCGCCGGAGCGAAGAAGTACTCCGTCGTCCCCACCATGATGAGGACGAACAGGTACCCGAGCACGAGGCTTGCCACGGCACCGATGCCGGCCCCGACGATCCCGAGAATCGCCGCTTCATAGATGAACATCCGGCGCACTTCCTCTTTCTGTGTCCCGATGCTCCTGAGGATGCCGATCTCCCGGATACGCTCGGTTACCGACATCATCATCACGTTGAAAATCGAGACGGCCGCAACGATGAGCGATATTCCTGCAATTGCCATCACAAATGCTGTCAGGGTCCCGAGTGTCGACGTGATCGTCTCCATCATCCTGCTGCTGTCCGAGACGGTGACGACATCCTCTTTTTTGTTCAGCTCGTCCTCAATCTCCCCCGTAACGGTGTCCGCATCGTCGATGTCGTCAAGCACGATCGTGACCTGACCGTATTCACCCTCGGTATCGTAGATGCCGATGAAAAGCTTCTCTGTCCCGACAATTGCCGAGTCCGTACTCAGGTCCATCGACATCCCTCGTTCTTCGAGGATCCCGACGACCCGGACGGTCGTGGTCGATCCCTCATCGGAATCACCGATGTCAATCCGGCTTCCGATTTTCAACTCCCAGCGTTCCGCAAGCTGCGGCCCGATGAGAACCGAGTTCGTGCTTTTCGGGTACGCCCCGTCCGTAAGCGTAAGGATTTCCGGCATCACAGCGGGATCAAGGCCGTAAATCGTCGCCCTTCCGGTATCTGATCCGATCTCGATGATGTCGGAGTCCGAGTAGAGGGCATAGACAAGCCCGTATTTCGATGCGATGCGTTTGATATCCTCGAAATTGTCGTCGGAAAGGTAATTGTCATTACCGGATGACCCACCGCCGCCGATACGCATCATGCCGCCCCCACCGCCCCCGGTGTAGGCATTGACGACGAGGATGTTCGCCATATCGGAAAGCTCTTCCGTAACAGAGAGCGTCATGTTCGCACCCATCATACCCATCGAGGCGATAGCGACAACGCCGATGACGATACCGAGCGCCGCCAGCACGGAACGAAGGAAGTGGAGCCGGACGCTCCGGACGGAAAGCTGGAAGATGATATCTCCTCTCATACGAGCATCCTTCCGTCACGGAGCGTGATCGTCCGGTCGGCGTACTCCGCCACGGCGGGGTCATGGGTCACCATGATAATTGTTCGTCCCTGGTCGTTGAGATCCTTGAGCATCTCCATAATCTGCTCACCGGTTTTTGAGTCAAGGTTCCCTGTCGGTTCATCGCAGAGGAGGGTTTTCGGGTCGTTCACGAGTGCCCGGGCAATTGCCACTCTCTGCTGCTGGCCGCCGGAGAGTTCCGGGGGCTTATGGGATGAGAGCGCCTCGTCGATCCCCATGCCCGCAAGCAGCCGGGTGACATGGCCCGTCGTATCCGGGTGCCGGTGCCTGAGAATGTAGGGGTACTCGACGTTTTCGTACGCGGTGAGGAGGGGAATGAGGTTGAACTTCTGAAAGATGTAGCCGATAGAGGTCAGCCGCAGCGTTGTCAGTTCCCTGTCATCCATCTCCCGGATATTTCTCCTGTCGATGAAGAGATCCCCGGACGTGGGGACATCAAGGCTCCCGATCTGGTTGAGGAGCGTGGACTTGCCGCACCCGGACGGACCCATGATGGCGATGAACTCTCCCTCTTCAATCCGAAGAGAGATACCGTCCAGCGCAATGACGTCACCGGCAGGGAGGGGATACACTTTGGTGACGCGATCAAGTTCAATCACCGGATGGTTCTGCATACTGCACTTCCCTCAATTACGGGCGTTTCCCTGCACGAATCTCGTTGACCTTTGCTGTGATCCTGCCAAACCACCCTCTTCTCCAGCCAATCACCGCACCGATACCCACGATGAGCACGAGCACAATCTGCACGACCGGCACCTGCGAAAGCCCCGTGCCAAAACCTCCGAATACACCCCTGCCGGGACCTCCGTTTCCGGACACTATGGGAGACCGGGAGTTTGCCGCACCACTGCCCGCCGGGGTCGTGCCCCCGAGACTTACATCAAATATCTCTGTAAATATGTTCCCGTCCTCGTCTTTGTACGTGACAAGAACCGGCACGGTCGTGCCCGGCGTGGTGAAGGTCAGGTCAAAACTCGAAAAATCGTCCGGTTCAAGCGCACCGATGACGTACATGCCGTTCGGATCGACGGGGACCGCAGGGCTTGCGACCGTGACGACGATCGATTTCGCATCAGAGAGTCCCGCGTTCGTCACATCGGCGGAGAGTGTCCAGCTGCCGGTGCCACCCGAATATTCGATACTATTCAGTACCAGTTCCGCCCCGAGCTTATCGTCGCCAAACACGACCGGGATGGCAATTGCAGCCGTATGATCGTTGATGCCGTTTCTGTACGCGACAGTGACCGAGATATCCGATTCCTGCAGGGTGGTTATCTCGAAAGTAACTGCCTGTGATGAACCGGGGCTGAGATCGCCGATAAAAGCGCTGTTCATCGTCGTACTGATACCCGGACCCGCGATCGTCGCCATGACACCTTTCATCGTATTGTCACGCGGGTTGCCGACGGTGACGGTGATCGTCTCTTTGTTGCCCACCGCATAGGTGTCAGGTGCGTCAAGGACCATAACGGACGCTTCAGTACTCTCCACGGTGACAGGAACCGAGTACCTGAGGCTCCCCGCATCCCGGTAGTCGAGGTAAAACGTCATATAATAAAAGCCGTCCGGCGCATCGGCCCTGACGGTGAAGGTGAACTGCAGCGAGTTCCCGGCACCGAGATTGCCCACTGACTCGTAGGTCAGGTCGTTTTGGACCGTCAGGTCGGCCGAATAAAGTTTCGCCCGGCTGATCGCAACACTCTCATCACCGTTGTTCGTGATCTCCACCGTTACGGTACCCTTATCACCGTGCATAAGCACGGTGGGACTGACCGTAACACCGGTCACACTCACCTGTGCGGCGGCCGTATCGCCTGTTGCCGAGGCAACCCCTGCGAAAACGCAGAGCAGCAGGAAAACTGCACATATTTTGATTTTCATGAATATTGTCTCCGTTCACATAAAACGGCAGAACGGGAAAAGGGAATACCTTGTAACCATATTCAGATGGCCCCGTCCCCACCAGTATGTAAAATAACTTTTACATTATGTTATATATCCGTTTCTATTAGCATATGTTTTTTTCCAAAGGAGGTGCATTAGATCATTCTTATTTGAAGTGATTAAAACCCTTTTTTTCAAAAAATAAAGGTAAAATAAAAACATTTTTAAAATTCAAATCAAAATGGTGTATCCCGTACTACCGGAAATGTACATTATCATTGGAATATTTTTTTGGTGAACCTGAATGGCAGTTCGGAGCAACAATAATGGGGAAAGATACTAAATACTATCTTGACCGCTTTGTTTATCTGCTGCTCGCAGGAATGGTCGCCCTTTCACTGCTACTGGTCGGTATCACGTCATCAGGAGGGATTGCATCACGGGACTCAGGAGGGGAGCTCATCGCCCCCCCCATCCCGGACGGAAACGGTGGAACCGCTGGGATGGATGGGATATCAAACCCGGACGAGGGAAATTTTGTGCAGGCAGCCGCGCCTGCCATCGGCGGGGGAGGGGCTGTTTCACATAGCTCCCGCACTGAGGGAGGGGCGAGCGCCCTGTTGCCCTCACCTGCAACACCGGCACCCCTTACTCTATCTGATATACCCGTCACGGTCATGCTCATCGACAGCGTGGGCGCAGGCATCGCCGGTGCTGAGGTCGAGTATGAACAGGGAGGGTGGATCGCGTTCGGTGTGACCGACGCGAACGGCACTGCCCGTCGCAGCCTCGAGCCGGGCATTTACAGTTTCCGCGTCGTGTATGAGGATTGCGTCTGCTCAACGTCACACAATATTACAGAAAACCCGGGCGTGCTTTTTCAGACCGATAATGCAACCGTACTCTTAAAGACGGCAGAGGGGGCGGGACTGGCCGGAGGAACGGTAGAGTTCTTTAACGGCAACTGGACAGGGTTCGGCACCACGGGACATGACGGGAGCACGTCGCGTGAGATGCTCCCGGGCACATACCCGGTAAGGGTGCACTACGAGGGAGCTGTTCTGGAAACGATTCTCACCACGAGCGTCCCCCTCGAATGCACGACGACTTCCGTAACACTGCACTTTCCGGGCACGATACGGTTCAATGCGGGAGGGTGGCGGGCTTTCACCCAGCCTTCGATGGAGCTCCTGCCGGGTACCTATGCATGCACTTTCGACGGCTACGAGACGAATATTAGCGTGAACAACTCCGCTGTCGAGAAGAGCATCTTCATCCTGCTTCTGGAGGGCCAGGCGGCCCCCGGTCTTTCCGGGGGAACCGGGCAGTACTCCCTTTCCGGCACCTGGCATACACTCCCCGGCAACACCAACACAAGCGGCGTTCTGGTCGGTGCACCGGATGGCTCTCCCGGCCGCCTGAACGTAAGAATGACATATGCCAATGCAACCCTCCAGAAAAGACAGGATATCCGCACCAATCCCGTCTTCCGGTTTGCGACGACGACTGTCACGGTGCGGAGTGCCGACAGTGAAGGTCGCGGGATCGGGAACGATGACGTGCTGTATGCTGCGGACGGCTGGCACACATTCGGCACGACCGGAGCGGACGGGAACACAACATTGGAACTGCTCCCGAAGACGTATACATTCCGGCTGATCAGCAACGGCACGACCCGGAACCAGGTCCAGGATATCGGCATCGATCCTCTTGTCATATTCACGACAAACACCACAACCGTCAGGTTTGCTGATTCGGCCGGAAACGGCATTGCAGGCGGCGTCGTCGAGTACTACGCAAGCGGATGGAAAACATTCGGAACGACCGGACCGGACGGGAACGTTACCAAAGAGCTCCTCCCGAAGAGCTATACATTCAGGATCACATCCGACGGTGCTACGCTCAGTAAAGTGCAGGACATCGCGGCCGATCCGGTGGTGGAGTTCGGGACGAACCTCACCACCGTCCGTTTCGAGACCCCGGACGGGACAGGAATCGCGGGGGCCACCGTCGAGTACAACGCAGGCGGATGGAAACCATTCGGAACAACCGGAGCGGACGGAAATGCCACGAAAGAACTCCTGCCAATGAGCTATACATTCAGGATCACCTGTGACGGTGCAACGATCAGTAAAGTGCAGGATGTCGCTGCTAATCCGGTGGTGGAGTTCAGGACGAACCTCACAACCGTCCGTTTCGAGACCCCGGACGGTATCGGAATCCCCGATGCAGCCGTCGAGTACAAGGCCGGCGGATGGAAACCATTCGGAACAACCGG
>JAFGNT010000023.1 GCA_016926855.1 Methanomicrobiaceae archaeon
AAATTGCTGAAGGTGCTCATTTAATAGTGATCGATCGATGACTATAAAGTACTAACGGCTTAAAAAGGTTTTAAGAAATACTCAATAAATTAATTTTTTTTCCGTAATAGCACCTCCCTGCTGACAAAAACCATACGATATGGACCCCTCAGTATCAAACCCTACATATCGGGTGCCATTTTTATTTTAAATGGAAAAAAGCTCTCAATCCCTGCGAGTGACTTTATCACGAACAGGGGAGAATCCGGAAGAGTATCAGAACAAAAAATTAGGAAATTCTTTGGATGGATTCTTCTACGGTATGCCGCACAAGCTCATCATCGTCATTTTGATAGTGACGGAGATGATCAAGCACGTGCTCATCTTTGAATTCCCCGAGACTCTCGGCTGCAATATGGCGAATAACGCTATTATCGTCATTCATTGCTTCAATGAGATACGGTGTTGCTCGTGTATCATTAATTTTTCCCAGGGCCCAGAGTATATGTTCACGGACGGGGGGAGATTCATCGATCAGAAAATGGATGAGATCGTCAACTGCCGGCTCTCCTAGTGCCTGAAGGGCAATAGCTGCCCTCCATCGCATATTGGCATCTGCATCCCTCAGGGCGTCAAGAAGAGGCGATACTCCTTTTCTACCCATTTTTTTCAAGGCTGGCATTGCCGTCAAAGAATTGTAGGAATCACTATTAAATACCGTGGAAATGAGATTTTCGAGATTTCCATCGGTGGAATGATTCGATATCACAAAAATTTCCCCGTTTTACCACGTCATGTCTTGGCATAGCACTCTATGTCAATGATGAGGTTGCAAAGATCGATAATATTATGATTGGTGATGAAATGTCAACACAGAAAGAAATATATATGGGAATTTATACTCGCCACAACATCCCCCCACTCTTTCACCCCATACAGTTTCAGTGCCGCCCGGATCTTTCTGATACTCTCTGTAAAGGGAGTATCCTCATTGAGCAGCAGTTCTGTATCGGGTGCGCATTCAAGCATCCTCTCCTCATGCGGGATGACAAACTGCTCTGAAAAGAGGTTCGCATGATCCCCCGGGTGGTCACGGACCTTCTGAACGTCGTTCTCTGATCGCACCCTGTTGATGACGAGGTGCACATGAACGGAATTACCCGGGAAGTATTCGACCTCATCCCGGATCCCATTGTCAGGACCGGGATGTCGATCCCGGTGATTTCCGGATCCCTCACCGCCTCTTATCGTCACGAAATTCCCGGGCCGCTTTCGAGATTACCTTCCTCCGTTTTTTTTCAAGCCTTTTAAGCCCGATTTTGGCCTTTTCTGTCTGGAATACGACTTCCTGTGCCAGCCGCAGGTAGCTCATGAGCCGCTCCTCCGGGAGAAGGCCTTCGCAGACTGCCTCCCTGACCGCACAGCCGGGCTCGCTCTCATGCCGGCAGTCGGGATACCGGCACCCTCTGGCGAGCTCGAGCACATCCGGGAAGGCCTCCCGTATGCCCGATCCCGCGGTGCCGAGCCGGATCTCCCGGAGCCCCGGGTTATCGATGAGCATCGCTCCGCCGGGGAGCACACAGAGCTGACGCACGCTCGTTGTGTGCCGGCCCTTTCCGTCCCACTCGCGGACGTGCCCCGTCTCCTGCACCGCTCCTGCCATGAGCGCGTTGATGATCGTGGATTTCCCCACCCCCGACGAACCGATGAGCGCAATCGTCCTCCCCGGCTGCAGGAATTCATCCAGCCCGGAAAGGCCGCCCTCCCGGAGCGCACTGACCGCGACGACCGGTACGTTCCCCGCGACCGCGGAGGCCCGCATAACAAGGTCTCCGGGGTCTTCTGCGAGGTCGGCCTTGTTGATCACGATCACCGGTCTCGCCCCCGAGACATAGACAACTGCCAGGTACCGTTCGAGCCGGCGCAGGTTGAAGTCCGCCCCTGCGGCCGTCACGATAAAAACGGTGTCGATATTTGCGGCAATCACCTGTTCGTCGCCGCCCTCGCCCGGTGCGCCGCGGGAGAAGGTGGTGCGTCTCGGCAGGATATCCACAATCATGCGGGTGCCGTCATCCGGCCGGTCGGGAATCACCACAAAATCGCCGACCGCAGGCGCCCGGCCGAGGCGGCGAAGGGCACCCGATATGCCTGTCCTCACAGAACCGCCCGCGAGAAGCACATCGAAGACCGTCCGGTGCCTGCTCGACACCCGCCCGGCACTATACGGGCCCGAATACCGGGCAAATGCCGCGTCGCATGCCTCGTCCCAGCCGAGGGCCTGGAGAGTGAGTGGCCCCGCCATGTGGGGGGTAGTCGTAGTTTCGTTCATGCCGGTTTCCCGTGATGTTTGGGTGAGGCCCGACGATTCAAATGGTTTTTGTTGTGGATTGCTCTGGAAGATTTCGTCGGTCGGGATGGTATAGGTACTGACCAGAACGTCCCCCACAGTTCCCACCCTCGGGAATCGTATGGAAAAACGGGAAGTCTGAGGGGGTCTCTCTTCACTGTCGCCTGATGCGGGGGCCCGTCCCACCCGTGCCTCAGAAATTCCTGTCACGGGCCGTCAGAAACATCATGTCGGAGGGCGGTTGTTCCGGGCATGCCGATGCCGGGAGCTCCCCGAGGCCCGACACCGGGCTGAAGGCGTACCGGGTCCTGGTGCCCGCCTTCTCCGGGTCCTCCAGCCACGCACACAGCCGGTCCATGAAAGGATTGACACGGTTGATGATGGGGATCACGATGAGGTTGTCGGCCTCTGCCGTGGCGATGATCGTTTCGATGTCGTCACTATCCGTGTTGATGACCGTCTTTTCCCTGAGGCGGGGCGGCAGGTGTCCAAAGACGTGCCGGGTTCCGAATCCGGCAAACCAGATGCGTTCAATCCGGTCCCCGAACCTCTCATCGATCTCACCGAAGAAGTCCTCGAATATATCGCTCCTTCCTACGCGATCCTTGCGAAAGTACGCCACGAGAGCGACCTGCTCCGGGGTACGCCGGAGGAGGTACCGCAGCATGTGAATGAGGGAGATGGGGTCGTTGATCTTGGCCGCGTTGACGTACCGGACCGAACGGCTGTTCACTTTCACCCGGAGTTTCTCCGTAATCCTGGTAAGGAAGGGGGCCGGGTCCTCGTCTATTCCGAAGGTGTTCCGCATGAAAGCGGCCGCATTGCAGAAGTTTTCGATGCCGGGAATCTCCTTATACTCCGGAGGGATCGTAACGTCGTGGAGCACAACACGGCGGGGGTGCTGCCCGGCGAAATCGCGGAGGATCGGATAGACGAGATCATGGACTTTACGGATCGGTTCGCTGTAGTAGACGTGTTTCAGCTCGTCGGTGACCAGCCAGTTTCGTGCGAAATTCTCCGTCATCTCGGCAAGATCGTTTCCGAGCCCCTCGGTATGGTCGATCCTGATATTCGGGATGATGATATGGCGGGGGCGGAGAATGTGATGGATATACCGCATGGTATAGGGCGTAATGGCCTGGTTTTCAAATACAATCGCATCGACATCATAGCTGATGACCGACGGGATGTTGTCGTAATCAAGCAGGATATTGTCCCGCTCCCGGTAGATGTCGATATGCTCGCCGTTATGGATGATCTGCGGGGATTCGCCGGTGATTTTTGCAAGGGTCCGGGCTCTGGTACCCCGGATCATCTCTTCGAGCAGCATCACCGTCGAGGATTTCCCCCGGGTCCCCTCCACGAGTACACGCATCGGAATTCGGCTGATTTTTTCTTCAAACGCCCGGATGTCTCCGGACTGGTGGATCTCTGGAATGAATGCCGTCATGGTTCTCCCTCAGATGATCGCCGACAGCCCCACGGCGAACAGGTACACCGCCGTAAAGGTGAGAGCCAGCATTCCGGCGCTCTGGAATCCGCTTTCGATGGTGTAGCTCTCTTTTGCAATATTATACGCGATAATCCCCGGGAATATCGTGAAGATGATGATCTCCTCGAGGTGGAGGGCGTAAACAAACGAGACGAGTTCGATGATAGCGCCCGAGGCAAGGATCGATACTCCCAGGTATCCGTAGAGAAGCCTCCTCCCGTAGAGGAGGGTTTTTTCCGCCACGGCCTGCATCACAAAAAGGCAGACGAGTGCGGATACAATGAAAACCGGGAGAATTGCCACGTCCTGCAGGGTGTAAATCACGAGGAGGGGAATGGCAATAACGCCCCCCGTCTTATAGCGCTTTACCTCGTACAGGAAAAACCCGAGGGCGAACCCGAAGAGCAGCGTTGCCATAAAGACGAGAATGTTCATTAGCAATACCTCGTCCTAAAAAGTATTTAATAATTATCTATACTGGTTATCCATAGTGATAAACAATTACACTGCCGGAATCGTGCCGTCCGGTCCTCCCCTGTCCTCTGACACCACCGTCCGCGGGCGACAAGGTATTTATTCGCCCGTCCCCATGCTCACCACGGGGACGGCGCTTCCCGGTGGGGGATCCGTCCGGGCCGGGCGTGCGGGTATCCCCGCACGGGATGGAGGTGACGATGCATGATTGAGGAACTATCTGAAAGCTCCGGTAATGTGCTTGGATTCCAATTTTTCGGGGAGATTACCGATGATGACTACATGGGATCGTTTATTCCCGCCCTGCGGCGGGCTATCGAGACGTTCGGAACGATCCGCGTGCTCGTTGATGTCGCCGATATGCAGAGCGAGGACTTTGGTGCGATGGACGATGACATCCGCGAGCGGGAGCGGATCCTGTATGTCGAGCGGGAAGCCATCGTCGGCGATGAAGACTGGGTGAAACGCCTGGCAAACGTCGACCACTTCTTCCTCTTCCCCGGCGCCGAGGTACGGTTCTTTGAGACGGCGCACCGGACAACGGCATGGCACTGGCTCCGGGAGGGTCTGCCGTCATCGATATCCCGGTGAAAGGGCGGAGCGCTGCAGCTTAAAAAAGGAAGCCCGTGTAAAGCTGTAGTATCACTTTCCCCGATACTGGTATCCGGGGGAACGACGCATGGTGTGTTAGATGGAGGGAAACGAGGATACCGGCCGTGCCGGCGGGGCCTGCACGGTGGTGATCATCGGCGGGGGCCCTGCCGGGCTTTTCTGTGCGCTGCTGGCGGCCGGGGAGGGGCGGCAGGTGCTGGTGCTTGAAAAGAACGCCTCATGCGGGCGGAAACTGCTGATCACCGGCACGGGGCAGTGCAACCTGACGAATGCCGGGGATATCAGTGACTTCTTCACGCATTACGGCGATCACGGTTCATTCCTCCGGCCTGCCCTTCGCGGGTTTACCAACCGCGATCTGCTCGCATTTTTTGAGGAGCGAGGACTCTTCACGATCACAGAATCCGGAGGAAAAGTCTTTCCTGCATCAAGGAAAGCTGCCGATGTCCTGTCTGTCCTCCTTTCCGCCTGCAGGGAACGAAGTGTCATGATCCGGATCAGCGAACCGGTGCGGAGTGTTGCCGCCGGGGACGGTCGTTTTGTCATCACATCGCAGGAGGCCGTTTATCACGCCGAATGCTGTGTTATCGCCACCGGCGGCGTTTCCTACCCGGCCACCGGCTCGACGGGCGACGGATACGCCTTCGCAACAGGGCTCGGCCATTCGGTCACCGATGCGGCTCCTGCGCTTGCCGCCGCCACGGTGGCGGATTATCCCTTTGCGGACTGTGCGGGTATATCGTTTGAAAACCTTCGAGTCTTCCTGTACAGGGACGGGAAAAAGATCCGGCAGCAGACCGGGGACCTGCTGCTGACGCACCATGGGCTTTCCGGTCCGGCAGTTCTCCATCTCTCCCGGTATATTCGGGAGGGAGACGTGCTGGCCGTCGCCTTCCTTCCCGGCCGGGACCCGGCGGAGCTGCACACAGAGCTGGCCGATAAAATTGCCGCTCACGGACAGCGGCAGGTTCGGACCCTGCTTCTCGAATACGGGCTTCCCGAGCGATTTGTCAGGCGTCTGCTTGAGATCTCCGGCATCCCTCCCGACCGTACAGGATCCCACCTCTCCAGACAGGAACGTGCCGCTCTTGTCGCCGGCCTCGCCGGCCATCCCTTCACCGTCGCAGGGCTGGGCGGGCTGAACGAGGCGATGGTCACCGCCGGCGGGGTGGCGCTTGATGCGATCAATCCGAAGACCATGGAATCGCGGCATGTTCCCGGCCTGTTTTTCATCGGCGAAGTGCTTGACATCGACGGCGACACGGGAGGCTACAACCTGCAGGCGGCGTTTTCCACCGCTGCAGCGGCGGCCCGGAGGATAGTTATCCTGTGCGATTGGTGAACGGGTGGCGTGCAGACAGTGGTGGCACAACCGGATGAGAGGGGGGGAAAAGTTCTCCCTGTGTATAAACTATATGTAGTTAACAAAATATAAAAATAGGCAATCATTATTAATCAAACCGTCCTCCTTTTTCAGAGTTATTCCTGTGAATAGCACCGGCTTGAGGTCGCGCAGGAAAGTAACGTGGACGGGGAAAAGAATGAAAGCATTCGTGATATGCCTGACTGGATGTGCTCTGCTTATTCTGCTTGCCGCGTCACCCGCCGCCGGGGCATCGACAGCCGTGCATATCGTCCGGATTGCCGCCGACGGCGACACGGTGCTCAACGAAACCACTGTTGACTATCTCTGGATGGAAGCGAACCTCCCGGTCTACGGGGACGGTGTAACGCACTATTACCATCAGGGGCCTGTTTTTATTGATGATCCCGATCCGGAAGTGGAAGCGCAGCTGCGCTGGAATCCCGACGAGGACACGAACATCCTTGAGAAAGACATGGGTGCGGTCAAAGGAACGAACGTAAAAGATCTCTGCGACCTCGTCGGGGGCATGAGCGCAGGCGAGGAGGCAAAGTTCAGGGCATCCGACGGCTGGAGCAAATATATCGCCTACGATAACATCTACGAGTACTCGGCCCGCGAAGGGCCGATCGTGCTCACGTGGTGGCGCCCCGACCTTGGCTACGTTTCGGAGGCGTACTCCGAGGGGATGCGGATGGTCTGGTTCGCGGATACCTCGACAAATCCATTCGGCGAACATGCATTCGGGGTCTGGGACTGGCATGAGGCGGCCGGGGAACCGTACTGGTACTACTACTATTCGGGAGGAGAAAAGTACCCCACGACGACCGGTCTTTCGGGCATGTACATCTCTGACATCACCATCTACAGCGATGATGATCCTGCCGGCAGCATATCCGTCACATCCGACCCGGAGGGTGCCGCCATTCTTCTCGATGGTGAGGAAACCGGCGAGGCTACGAATGCCACACTCACCGGTATTTTCCCCGGCGAGTACAGTGTGCAGGTTGCCCTCGGGGGGTACCGCCTCCCCGATGAAATCACGATAGAGGTCGAAAACGGGAAAACCGCAGCAGTGCACTTCGATCTGGAACCGCTCACCGGGAGCATCGAGGTCACATCGGATCCCGACGGTGCGTCGATAGTTATCGACGGTGTTGAACGGGCGGAAAAAACCGATGCACTGCTGGAATACATCCCCGTCGGCACCCATATCGTCTTCGTCAGGATGGACGGGCACTCATCTGTCGAAGAAAGAGTCGAGGTTGCCGAGGATGAGACCACCGGGATCGCCTTCACGCTCGAGCCTGTGGCGATAGGCACGGACGGGGCATCGGATTCGTCAGGATACACGGGGAAAAATCTCTCCCTCTATGAAAAGGGAACCCTCAACGGAACCCTTGAGTTCCTGGCCGCTCCGGGGTATGCCGATATGCTTGAAAGCGGAGATACCCGGAGATATACGATCACCGCCGGTATTCGAGAGAATGCAGCCGTTGAACGTGCCCGCCTCTATGTCTATCTTACGAAAAGCCGGGATGAGATAACGAAAACCGCCCAGAATCCTGAAATGCGGGTGGTATTCGGAGAATCCCCCGTCAATTCCGATTCGGTGTACACCGATACAATAGACACGGTTTTTGAAGATTATATCCTTCAGACGTCCTGTTTTGACGTGACAAAGCTCCTGTCTGCGTCCGGCGAGTATGACATTGCTGTCACGAACACCGGCGGAACGGATGATATATTCTCCCTGTACGGTGTCGGGCTGATACTTCTCACCCGCTGCGAGGAGCAGCCGCCCATCAGCTACTGGATTCTTGAAGGATGCGACTGCGTCTGTGCGGATCTGTCCGGCACACCTCCTGCGACGACAGCGGACTTCTCCGGCACCATCGATCTCGCGACCGTCACCGGGTCCCGCCTGATCGTTGTCAGTGCAACACGTTCGGATACGGCAGAGCCGGATCACCGGGTGACATTCAATGAAGGAGAGTGGTTCGGTCTTTTTCCCGCAGGAAAGAATGACATCACGGCACCCGTGATCGATGTACGCCTTTATCTGCACTCATCGGAGAACACGGCAGAGATCCAGAGCTCACAGTCCGGGTCGGACGGAACCTATCTCGAAAACCGGAATGCAGTCCTCATCCTGAACCACACATCCCTGCCCGCACCACAGTTGTCCGCGGCGACACCATCGATACTGCTGGAAGGTGTTCCTGAGGGCGGCACCGTCGCCGGAAACCGTACGATAGGGGAGTATCTCCTGCCCGCACCGGGTGCAGTCCCGAACACCACCCGGATCTCCCTTCCGGGCACCGGATGGGACCTTATCGTGAGGGAAGGCACTTGCCTGACACCCGCCGGTGAGCGGATTACCTTCGAGCAGATTGCCGGGGACACGGCAAACGGCACCTGCAGCGGCACCGCATACCGTATCGGTCCGGAAGGCCTGCAGAGCAGCCTGCCGATGGTGCTTGTGGCACCGGACACCTGCCCTTCCGCCGGCACGCTTGCCGTATTCGATGCGGAGAACGGCACATGGATGCATGCCGGATGCAGGACGGATCCGCCGGGCGCCCGGCTGTGCTGCGAGGTCGGGGAATCGGGCACGTATGCGGTGGTGCCCCTCCCCTCTGAAACCGGCACAGAGACCACGGGGGAGGGGAATTCCCTTATTTCGTTCATCCTCGGAATACTGGGAAAAATCCTTGAACGTATTATGCCTGCGAATCCCTCTCTGCCCTGCTGGTGTGAGATCCCCGGCACTATTCTGGTAAACGCGACATTCACGGCGATTGCCGGAAACGAGACGCCGGAAGGGAATCTTTCCGCCGACAACTCCCCCCCTTCCCTCTCGATCACCTCCAACCCATCCAATGCCCTGATATACCTGAACGGGAGTTATACCGGGCTGACGACTCCTGCCACTCTTGACGGGATCTGTCCGGGCGAGCACCTGATCCGGATCCGGCGGGACGGATTTACCGCATGGGAGGAACCGGTTGCTGTTGTGGGAAATGAAAAGATATCGGTTGAACTCTTCCCGGAAAATGGCCCCGCGCTGAAAAAACTGAAGTTTGGGGACAACATTGCCGGTATTGCTGCCGCTCCGGTGGGAAATATGTATGTAACCTCGGTTCCCGACGGAGCGACGATCTATGTGGACGGGAAAAAGACCGCGCTTAAAACAAATACCGTAGTATCCGGTCTCCGGGAAGGAAAACACACCATCCGGATCGACAGGGGAGAGACTAACTTTCCGGCATCCACACAATCCGTCTGGATATATGAGGGCGGGATAACCGGCCTCGGTTTTAACCAGGCACCTCACATTGAATGGACGGCGGCTATCACCTCGGAAGAGTATGCGGGTGACGATTTTTCGGTCAACGGGGTCTTTCCGGCATACACGATCCCCCGGAATGTCACGATCGCGGGGGGCTCCCGCTACATCACCATCGTACATAACGGGACGTACATTTCCCGGAGTCTCTCTGCCTATGAGGAGATGCCGGACATCCGCCCGGATGACGAACCACCCGTCCCGGTGACAGTAACCTCGATACCTGAAGGCTCCGCGATTTTCATTGACGGGTTTCCTGTCGGCTACTGCACTCCCTTTACCTTCACATCTCTCTCTCCCGGTATCCACCGGATCAGTGTCTCCAAACCCGGGGATCTTCCCGGTGACCGCGAGGTCCTGATCGCGGCCGGGCGGCAGGATGAGGTGAAATTCATCCTCGAACCCTATTTCTACGGTTCGGTGGCCGTGACAAGTGATCCGCCCGGTGCGAAGATCTACCTGTACAACAGGTATACGGGGGCGGAGACACCGGCGGTATTTACGTACATGGACATCGGTTCGTACGATTTCAAGCTTGTCGGGGACGATGCGACGGAGGAGATTGATGAAATCGTCGTCATGCCCTTTGAGGTCACATGGCTGAACGTTACATTAACAGGTGAAAACACATGAAAAAGAAAACATCAGAATTACATCAACGCCCGAATGGCAGGGGAATGCTTCTCCTTGTCATCCTTATGGTGGCGTTGTGCGTGCCGGCCCTTGCCGCACCTACGACATCGGTGCACATCGTGAAATTCGGGCCGGACGGGGCAACGGTTCTCGATGAGACGTCCGTTGATTACCACTGGATGGAAGCGAACCTTCCGGTTTACGGGGACGGAGTAACCCATTACTATCATCAGGGCCCGGTATTCACGGATGATACCGAGGCACGGTGGGATGCAGGAGAAACGACGAACTTTAAGGATCACGGGGCTGTGAAGGGTTCGGCCACCAGTGACCTCTGTGACCTTGTGGGAGGAATGGAGCCGGGAGACGACATCATGATCCATGCCGTGGACGGCTACCACGTTGAGTTCCCGTACGAAAATATATACACCCCTGCTCCCCGCCAGGGCCCTCCCGTCCTCTGCTGGTATATGGGGGATCCCCCGAAAGAAGGGGAACGGCAGGGGGAAGGCTATGTTCCCGACTATTACACCGGAATGCGGTTGATATTCTTTGCCGACACCTCGACGAACACAGAGGGATTGCACGTCTTTGGCAATACCGACATGCGTGAGTGCATGCCGGACGAGATGCTGCACCTCTTCAGTGACCTCTACCCCTCGACGAACGGGTACACCGCCAAATGGGTTGACGAGATTCGCGTCTATTCGGGCGGATATAGTGGCATTCAGGGGAGCCCGGTGAAGTCCTTAAACGAGGATCCGGCAGAAACACCCGCATCGGGCACGGGGTCCGTAATTGCTCTTGCGGGACTCTTCATCAGCTCCGTTCTCATTCTGTACCGGAGGAAGCGCACACCATGAACCTGCGGCTCGCTGTATCCCTCGCCCTCCTTTTCACCGTGATAAGCTGCGGGTTTGCGGGGTGCGTTTCCGGGCCGGAGGATGCTGCGATTCCGGGCAACCTGACGCTCGCGATGGTAGTTAACGGGAATGTCACCGATGAAAAGGTGTTTGGCTACACTGACATCCTTGCTCTCCCGTCGTACACCGGGCAGGGGTATGCCGTGTCGACGGTTGGTATAAAATACGGCCCGTATGTCTGCACCGGGGTCAAACTGGCAAATCTGGTATCCCTTCTCGGGGCACCGGGCCCCGACGATTCGGTATGGGTCTCCGCCCCGGACGGTTACATGTGGGTCTTCGAACCCGATCAGATGGCCGGCCGGAACTTCATCACCTTCGATGACAACCTCATAGAGATCCCGTCTCCCCCCCTCACCATCGTCCTCATGTACGAGCAGGACGGCAAACCCCTCGCCTATAACGACGGGGCCCCGTTCAGGATTGCGATCACATCGGAGGAGCCGGGCGTGATCACCGAGGGAAGCGCGTGGGTAAAATGGGTGGACCGCATCGAGGTCCACCGGAAGGGCTGATCCTATTGTCGTGCGGTATTCGGCCGGGCGATACTGCACAGGAACCATTCCGGCCTCACCGCTTTTTTCGATGCCAATGATCGGGAGGGCGGTGAAAAAGAGAAGTTGCGGAGATGCTCCCCCTCTGCCGGGGAACGATCTTATGCTCCCTCCGGAGCGGCAACCCGGCCCATGAAGAGAATGTTTCCGGTTTCGTCGTCCTGGATAAAGAAGAGGAACGGATGGTCCGCTCTGAAGACGGGAACCGGCTCGGCCGGAGCCGCAGACAGCGACACGACCACACCTGTCGCGGCGGCAGCCTCCGTCCCCTCCTCGTTCACATCCACATAGGCCTGGTGGATCACGTCGCTGATAAACAGGTTCCGTGTCCCGTCCATTCCCGAGAGATCCGCGGCAGCGGTAAACGCCGTCGGCATCCCCATCGAACCAAGCGTATCCGGCAGGGAATATTTAGTCTCGAGCGTAAACTTCGGGAACCAGACCATAACATGGCGTGACGTTGCCGACTTCTGCACTGCCGCAAGGTACTCCGCATTCAGGGAACTCTCGATCATCGACAGGTCATCTCCCTTCGGGAGAAGGACGACCATGGAGATTTTTTTCCCGTTCCCGTGTTCGTACGGCATCCCGAGGAGCTGGAGGTCGTCGTTTTCCGCGTACCTATACCTGGCCTCTTCATCGGTCCTCTCCATCATCGGCACTCGCACGGTATTTCCCGGTGCGACTTTAAAATCGGCATCCTGTGTCAGGTTTTTGTCAAACTGCAAAACCCAGTCGCCCTTGAAATAGATTGCGTTGGTGATGACAAGCCGGGTCAACGACGTGATGGAACCGGCGGGAAGGAGGTCCTTTATTTTTTCCTCGGTCTGCTCCTCCACCCAGCGGTTGATGGTTCCCCGCGACTCGTCCGCGCCGGTGATGAAATCACGGTTCGTGATTTCTGCCCCGTACCAGGTTTCTGCCGTGCTGATGTAGCCGGGAAGGAACCCATAGGTCTTTTCCGCCCACAACGCGTTTGCCGTGCGGAGGGTGTAGCTCGCGTCTCCGGCGTTCAGCCCCGCGTTGATGTCGAGGAATCCTTCCCGCAGTGCAGTGATATCGTCCGGGAAATTGAGGACCGCCCGGATTTCATCGGCGGTCGTGCCGCGGGTCCCCTCGTAGGTGATCGCAAGGGCCGATGAAAGGGAAAACGGCGAAAAGAAGAGGTTGCTCTCCGAATATTCGGGATCCACTGCCAGGTGGGAATACAGGTCGCAGGCAAACCGGTTGTTGGCATCGACAACAGCCTGTTCAGCCGCTGATGCGGGTTCGGCAGGGGTTGGTTTCGCGGTGGTGGGGGGAACAGGGTGTTCGGGGGCCGTGCCGGTGCATCCCGCACTGAATATACAGAGGATGGCGAGTGCCGCAAGCGCACATATGCCGATTGTTTTTGGAGTCATACCCGGGTATTTGCATCCCTGATAAAATATATCTGGCGTTGAATGCGATTTTTTTCGAAGTTATTTCCGGATTTTTATTCGCAGGATCAGAATTTTTTCATCGTTGCCGGGGCCTCGTTGCCCGTACGGGTGCAAAAGCGATCTCGTACCGGGTGGTGAATTCCGGATACATGGGTGCCGGCGGGGTCGGTACAAGACCGGCATCAGAGGGCAGCCGGTCCGAGTATTCCCGTTTTCCATGAAAACAGAGAGCAGACGGCCGATACATAATTTCAAGAGGCAGGGAAACCACACGTGAAATAAAAAGATAAACAACCACTGCGTGTACCGGAATGGGTGCAGGCTGTGCTCACGTACACTCGAAATCGCCGTTAATATGGCGTTTCGTAGTTAACGACATGCAACCGGCAGCTTCTTCCTGACCGTTACTTCGGACCGGAAGGAGACTGGCGAGGCCCGGAATGTGGCGGATTAAAAAGAACTCACCGTATGTCACCAGAACGTTCAGGCGACCAGAGGCACCAGCACTATCTCCGGACCATCAGGATTGCCGCTACTTTGCTGGATGGCCCGCGGACATATGACGAGATACTGGATCGCTTTTATGGCTACCTCAGGCCTCTGGGATTATTCAAAAAGACCGGAGGGGTGGCACGGAACCGGATGGCCTTCGTGAACGAACGTCTTGAGGAGGCGCGTATGCTTGGCTGGATCGTGCGCGAGGGTGACCGGTACGCCCTGACGATCCCGGGACGTGAGGTAGTAAACAGGAGACTCACACAGCTGGGCGAAACAGGTGCGTCGATACGTGCATTCCTGCAGCCCCGCACGGCAGCCCGGACAACAGTTGCCGTGCACTGGGGGCTTGCGGCGCTCAAGCTGCCGGCAGGCCTTCTCTCCGGAAGCATCGGTCTTCTCAACGACGCTACCGACACGCTTCTTGACGGCCTCTCCAGCCTGCTGGTCTATTATGGCATCCGCTCGGGAAGGGAGCGGGCCGCAAATGGTGTGCTGGTGATCCTGATGCTGGCCACCGGCCTCCTCACGCTCTCCGCAGCGGGGCGGCGCTTCTTCGTCCCTTTTGAGCTGGAGGCTGACTGGTTCGCCTTTCTCGCCGCCATTTTTTCCGCAGGCGTTTGCCTGCTGCTCTGGGCCTATCAGCGGTATGTGGGACGCCGGAGCGGCATCATGGCGCTAATCACCCAGTCCGTGGATTCGCGCAATCACGTTATCGTTGCGATGAGCGTGACGGCGGGGCTGGTTGCCTCGCAGCTCAGGTTCCCTTTACTGGATACGCTGGTGGGCCTAACCGTCGCGCTTCTCATCCTGAAGAGTGCACTCGCGCTTGCGGTTGAGCAGGTTCGTTCTCTTGGCGGGGAAGAGACGGACTTTTCCCACTTCCCGTTCTGGATCGACACGGTGTATGTAAATTTTCTTCACACGCAACTTCGTGACTGGTTGCTCTACCTGGTGGAGACGGAGGGAATTCACACGAGGTCCGAACTGGTCGCACGGGCGAGGCAGGCCCTCGATTTTCAGGGAATCCCGGCAGTGCGGGCACTGGGGCTGGAAGAGGAACAGCCCTCCGATGAGATCATCGAGGGGAGCCTCGCGGAGCTTTTTCAGCGCGGATGGCTGACGGGAGAGATGCGGGTGAGTATCACGAACGCGGGGAGGAAACACCTGGATCGGTGGATCTAGGGGCAGCCGGGCGCGGTCTGTCGCCGCATCCCGGCCGGATGTAAGGAGGGTGAAATGTCTTTAAAAGAAGCGGAAGAGATGAGGGGGAGAAAAAAGGGTCGTCGTAGCAGTGCCGGGATTGTAGAGATTGTCGTTCTGATCGCCGTACCTGTCCTGTGTCACTACCTGATTCCGGTGATGATCGTGATCGCTCCCCCGTATTCCTACACGGGAGCCGTCGTGATGCTTGCCGGTCTGGGATTCATGATGTGGGCGGCGAGGGTGTTTGGTTTGGCGGGAACAGGATTCCGGCTTCGGGAAGGGGGATCGGTACTGGTAACGTCAGGACCATTCCGGTACAGCCGGAACCCGATGTATCTCGGCATGCTGATATGGCTTATCGGCTTTGCCGTCCTCCTCGGGTCACTGGTCGTATTTGTTTTCCCCGTCCTTTTCTTCCTGCTGGCAGAGTCTCTCCTGATTCCCCAAGAAGAGAGACGGATGGAGCAGATGTTCGGGGAGCGTTTTACCGGGTACAGGCGGCGTGTCAGACGATGGTTGTGAAATAAAAGTTCTCCAGGATCCTTTCACGGGAGTAGTACCTGTGAGCAGGTGACAGAGGGTTTGGAACTTCTTTCCCGGCCTGAAAGGAGCGGACCGGACACGAGGAACGGGGAAAGGAGAGCGGGTGGGGGATCAGGACGATGAATTTTCGTTTTTACCGGCTGTGCAGAACCGGCTGAAATCCTTCTCCATTGTTTCATAGACCGGGCGGGAAGCGAGAAAATCAATAAAAAGACGGATCTGCCGCACACTCTTCTCGCTCAATTCATGCTCCATCATGCAGGCATCCGCATCGGCGATATCCTCGGGCACGCCGATAAGGGTGAACAACCGCTTCAGGGTCTCGTGCCGGAACCGGATCGCCTCGGCAATCTCCCTCCCCTGCGCTGTGAGGACCACCCCTTCGTAGCGACGGTATTCCACGAGGCCCATTTTATCGAGTTTTCGGAACATTTCCACGACGCTCGGCGATCTCACGCCGAGTTCCGCGGCCACGTCCTTCGTCTTGGCGTAGCCCTTTGTGAGAATGACATTTAAGATTGCTTCGAGATAATCTTCCGCCTTCCTGCTGAGGTTTTTCACACATCCTCTATGCATCACGAGGCATCAAAAAAATTTGGATTGACTGACGGGTGCCGGAGACGACCGTTTCGTTCCGGGCGTTCCCCGTGTTCCGCCGGCGCCTCATGCGTCATCGGGCTCCCCCCTGCCTATGAGGTACAGAATCCCCAGTATGCAGGGGAGGAGGAGGATCGCGGGCGAATAGGGCGGAGCGATTCCGCCGAGAAATCCTGAGGCGGTGTTGAAGAACTCCGGTGCCCCTTCTCCTGCGGGAACGCTTTCACAGAACAGCGCGAAGAGATCGGTTCCGGCAATGATCCCGACCATGATCGCGCCGAGAAGCACTTTTGCAGACTGCTGCAGGCTGCCGGAGTGTGTCAGCCCGCTCAGCATGAAGAGTCCGCCGAAGACCATGACCGCTCCTCCCCATCCCCAGCGGAAGAAGTCCCCGCCGGCAATTTCCAGGATGCCGAACGTAACGCCGGGGCCCGCTCCGGCCCAGACGAGGATGTCGGCAAGGCCGGATGCGAGGGTTGCCAGTCCGAGCAGCCCGACGTAAAGGGTGGAGAGACTACTCCGGGCCATTTATGCAACCCCCATGAGGATGCCGGCGGCATGGATCAGCCCGCCGTAGACAAAGACCACTGCGAACAGCACCCCGACCGCCGCGAGCATCTGTTTCCATCCTTCCCGCAGCATCATCACAAAGGTGGCGACGCAGGGGAAGTAGATGGAGATCAGCACGACGGAGGTGATCATCTGGTAGGGAGTCATGGCGATGGTGGAGAGCTGCGCGACGGCGAGATCTTTTCGCAGGAATGCCGCAATAAGCGGTCCTACGGTCTCTTTCGGAACGCCGAACCACGTAACGAAGAGCGGCTCGAAGAGATCTGCGAGCGCCCCGATAACGCCGGCCAGATAGAGGAGGTTGACGAGCAGCACGCCGAAGAGCACGAAGGGCACCGCCTCTTTCAAAAACCCCTTCGTCCGGGTCCAGAGTTTTCGTGCGACGTTCTCCCATGCCGGCCAGTGGTAGGGCGGGACATCGATGAGGATCTCGGGATTTTCACCGGGGATGATCCGGTCGAGCACGAAGCCGAAGATCCCGAAACCGCATATCAGGTAGAGCATCACCGGCCCGACAAGGTCGGGGATGACATCCCGCATCACGCCGAGCTGGGCCCCGCAGGGGATGAAGATGGCAAGCAGGGTCATCATCATGAACCGCTGCTTCCGGGTCTCCAGGATTCGGGTCGCCGTCACCGCCGGCACATTGCACCCGAGCCCGAGGATCGCCGGTATGATGGCATACCCGTGCAGCCCGATCCGGTGGAGCACGGTGTCCATCAGCACTGCCAGACGCGGCAGGTAGCCCGAATCTTCGAGGAGGGTCATCATCAGGTAGAAGATGAGCACCGCCGGCAGCACCACGCCGATGGCGACGAAGAGGCCGGAGGTGAGCATGCCGAATGCTTCGAAGCAGGTCTCCGCAAGCGGATCGCCCACCGCGAGATAGTAGAGAAGGCTGTCCGGGCCGGGCCATGCGGCCTGGAGCCACGGGAGCCAGTGGTCGTCGAAGAGCCTGACCATGAACCCGTCGGTGACAAGGGTTCCGGCGAAGGATCCGAAGATGCTCCAGAACGCATACAGCACGGCAACGGCCACCGGAATGCCGGTTGCGGGTTTCACCGTGAGCTCGCCGAGGATGTCGCCGATCGTCTGCCGGTATGTGCCGACGGTGACGGTCCGCTCTGCGATGGCGTCGACGAGGTCCCAGCGCTCATTCGTGGTCAGCTTCACCGGCCGCACACCCCGCAGCCGCTGCATCCCGACCGTAGTGCCACCATCTCTTCCGCAGCCCCGTCGCCGTTCAACCGGCCGCTGATGGCGCTGATATCCGCAGCCTTCGCGTTTCGGATCATCCCGGCAAGCTGTTTGACGCCCTCGCCGCTGATGGCGGTCGTCTCTATTACCGGGATGCCGAGCACCCGCTCCATTTCGGCTGCATCGACGCTGATGTGTTTGTCATGCGCCGCATCCGTCATGTTGAGTGCGATGATGCACGGGACACCCCGTTCGATGACCTCGAGGGCAAGGTAGAGTCCGCGCTCGATCCTCGTTGCATCGAGGACGAGCAGCACGACGGCACCGGGGTATTCGCCAAGCAGGCGGACGGCCACCTCTTCGGCGGCGTCCCGTGGTGTTAGCGAGTAGGTGCCGGGCACGTCGATGATCGTACAGGTCCGGTGCGCCTCGATCAGGGTTCCTTCCGTGTAGTCGACGGTGGTTCCGGGATAGTTGGAGACGACTGCGTTCGCCCCGGTGAGCCGGTTGAAGAGCGCGCTCTTCCCCACGTTCGGGTTGCCCACCATGAGGACCGTGGTCCCGGTATCGATTGGTTCGTTCATTTTTTTCCTCCTATCCGCCCTGTGTCATCCGGTCTCGACCGTCACCTGCTCTGCCATCCTGATCCCCATGGCGATCTCCACTTCGCCGATGAGCACGACGACAGGGCCTTTGATGGGCTGTTTTGTAACCATTTTCAGCCCTTTTCCCTTCCTGAGGCCCATGCAGTTCAGTTCTCGCCCTGATGCCAGGATCTCCGTGACGACGCCGGTTTCGCCGAATGCCAGTTCCGAGAGTTTCTTTCTCATGAATTCAGCCTCATGACCCTGATTTTTTGGGCCATGTCCCTCCCGAGAGCGAGGATGCTCCCCTTCACCTCGACGATGACGGGCCCGCGGGAGCAGGATATAATCTTCACCGTGCAGCCGTCGGCGATGCCTCGGAGGGCGAGCTGCTGCCTGAAGCCATGTCCCCCTAAGATAGCCGTGACGCGTGCACAATCATTAGAATTCAAATCGGTTAGCATCATGCGTTCTGTTCCGTCTATATATCTGGCGTTAGGTCGGTATCAACTAGGCCCTAATAAGATTCGGTTTTTGGGAAAAAATCTAAAAGTATTTGGATTTTTTCAAAAAAATCGAAAAAAAATCAGGTACCGGGCAGACACCGGAGTTGTTCCCGCATCGGCATCGCCCTGCCGGCCAGCTGCTCCCGGTATAGGAATAATGATTGTTTTAATGGAAATGTTTAAAATAAATCATTATATATTCCATGCCGGTGAACACCATGGAGATTAGTGCGCGAAACGTATTTACGGGAACAGTCATTTCAATCCAGTACGGCCAGATCCTTGCCGAGCTTGTCATCGAACTCCCCGGCGGGCTGGAGATCACGTCGCTCATCACGAAAAAATCGGCAGAGCGGATGCATCTTGCCGAGGGAAGGAAAGTCTCGACGATCATTAAAGCGTCAAACGTAATGGTGGCACTGGACTAGGACGTCCTGTGCCGGTTTACGGTTTGCCGCTGCCGGGATTCACTCCCCCATCAGGGGCATGTCACAGGTGGGGCACTTCTGATTACGGCACGGCACGCCGGCAGTTTTTTCTGCACGATATCCGCATTTAGGGCAGACGCATGCCGTCGGCGGATTGCCGCGTCGCCGCCTCCCTCCTCCGTAACTGACATCAGGAATTTTCTTTCACCGCCGGAGTATCTCTCCTCTCCGGCATAAGTGTTTGGCTGAAATATCTTCCGGCAGGAAGCGGCGGGATGCCGGGACAGGGCGTGGGAAAAGAGGAGCAGCGGAGATCCTCCTCTCCCTCCTCTCCGGTAAGAAATTATGACCCGTCCGGTGCCACGATACGCCCCATAAAGAGAATAGTTCCGGTCTCGTCGTCCCGGATGAAAAAGAGGAACGGGTCTTCCGCCCTGAATTTGGGAATGTGCTCTGGAGCCGCATTCTTTCCCAGGATGACGGCCGTCGCGGCGGCAGCCTCTGTTCCCTCCTCGTTCACATCGAGAAAGGCCTGGTGGATGACATCGGTGATGACGAGGTCGCGGGTTCCATCCAAACCCGAGAAATCCGCAGCACTGGTAAAGGCAGTCGGCATTCCCATTTCATCGAGCGTTTTCGGCAGGAAATACTTCGTCTCGAGCGTGAATTTCGGGAGCCAGACCCTGACACGGCGGGATGTCGCCGATTCCTGCCATGCTGCGATGTTCTCTTTCGTGAGGGATCGCTCGATCACCCAAAGATCATCTCCTTTCGGAAGGAGAATGATCATGGAGAGTTTTGTACCGCTTCCGTGTTCGTACGGCATTCCGAGGAGCTGGAGGTCGTCGGTTTCCGCGTACATATACACGGCATCGTCATCTGTCCTCTTCATCATCGGCGCCCGGACGGGTGTTCCCGGTGCGGTTGTGAAATCGGCTTCGCGGGTTTTGTTTTTGTCGAACGGCAAAGCCCAGTCGCCCCTGAAGGAGATCGCATTGGTGATCACGAGCCGTGTGCCCGGATCGATGGCATCGGGAGGAATCAAATCCCTGATTTTCTGCCCGGTCTTTTTCTCAAACTAGGCGTTGATAATCTGCCGCGATTCGTCTGGGCTGGTGATGAAATCGAGGTTCGTGGTCTTTGCGCCGTACCAGGTTTCAATTGTGGCGATAGAGTCCGGGAGGAACCCATGCGCCTTTTCCGCCCACAATGCGTTTGCGGTGCGCAGGGTGTAGCTCGCATCTCCGGCGTTCAGTCGTGTGTCCATGCCGGAGAATCCTTCTCTCAGTGTGGCGCTGTCATCCGGAAAATGCAGAACAGAGCGCATTTCATCGGCGGTCGTGCCGCGGGCCCCCTCGTACGTTATCGCGAGGGCCGACGCGAGGGAAAAGGGCGAGAAGAAGAGGTTGCTTTCCGAATATTCGGGATCCGCGGCCAGACGGGAATAGAGGTCGCAGGCGAACCGATTGTTCGCATCCACGACTGCCTCCAGGGCGGGTCCCGGCGGTTCGGCGGCGGGCGCTGCCGGCCCCATGCCGGTGCATCCGGCACCTATCATGCAGAGAACAATGAAGGCCGCAAGGGTCCCGTCCCTGATGGTTCTTCGGTCCGTACCGGGCACTGGGATGGAACCGGCATTATAGCCGGTGTTAGGTGCGGTTTTTTTCGAAGGTTTCATGGTGCGCCGCCCCGCGGCGGTGTCGATCAATACCGCCTTGCATAGCTTTAATGCCGGACTCTCCCATCGAAAGCCTAAAGGTGGCTTGTTCACATGCGACTTCTCTTCCTCTTCAATCTAATCGTCGCCTGCCTGCTGGTGGCGCCTGCGTGCGCTGCCGCGCCGGCAATCGACTGGGAAACGGCCTATGGCGGCGGAACTGATGAATATCTCTTCTCGATGCCCCCGCTCGGGGGCGGCAGCGTGCTGGTCTTCGGTTCGGGAAACTATAACATGGATGTATGGCTCGCCGAAGTTGCCGATGACGGCACCGGTGGCCCGGAGCAGTATTTCGGGGGAACAGATCTGGACCGCGGCATAATGATGGCGGCGACCGCCGACGGCGGGTGGATATTCGCCGCAGTGACGAGATCCGACGACGAGGATGTCTCCGGCAATCATGGCAGTATTGATGCATGGGTGGTGAAGCTCACCTCCTCCCGGATGATCGAATGGCAGCGATGCCTCGGCGGAACCGGTCTTGACGAAGCATACGGGGTGATCCAGACAGCGGACGGCGGCTACCTCGTGACCGGGGTGACCACATCGTCGGAGCTTGACGGCTATTCTGCAGGGTACGAGGCATTTGCAGCAAAGCTCTTTTCTGACGGAACGCCCGACTGGCTGAACTGCTACGGCGGCTCGGGTCATGACCGTGCTCTTGATGCGATCCAGACCACCGACGGCGGGTACCTGATCCGTGGCGTTACAGATTCCACTGTTCTCCCCTGCTACCACGACAGCTGGGATCTCTGGCTTGTCAAGATCACCGCAGCGGGCGCCGTCGAATGGCAGCGGTGTTACGGGGGTTCCGAAATGGAGATCAACTATCTGTATGACTATGGTTCGGGGCTCATCGAGCAGGCAGACGGCTATATCGTGCTCGCAACAGCCCGGTCAACGGATGGCGACGTGACGGTGCCTGTCCAGGGCTTTGACGATATCTGGATCCTGAAGGCTGACAAAAGCACCGGCGCCATCCTTGGCCAGGCAGCATTCGGCGGGGAATCCTCCGAACACTGCGGCACGATACGGCCGGCATCCGGCGGCGGCTATATCGTCGCCGGCAGCACCCGTTCATCCGGGGGCGATATCTCCGGAAAGCACACGGGTACCGATATCAACGTTGATATCTGGGTCCTCCGGCTCGCGCCCGACTTCTCGCTGCTCTGGCAGAAATGCCTCGGCGGAAGCATGGACGAGTATGGCTGCGATGTGCTGGAGATGGCGCCCGGGGTCTTTCAGGTTGCCGGCTTTACCAATTCAGCCGACGGCGACGTGACCCGTAGCTATGCCGATCCGCGCTACCTGGACTATGATGCATGGGTGGTCCGGCTCGTCGCCGAAGAAAGCGGCGATATCCCGGTACCGGAGTTCCCGGGCGTCTTTTCCGCCGCATTCCTGGGAGCGCTCGGCTGCGCGCTGCTGCTGCTCCGGAGACGGGCCTGAAAAAGCCCCCGCATGTTTTTTTGGTGTAGCTGCAACAGCCTCGCATTCTGCGAATAGAATATTCATATCAATATATAAGAGCGGGACTATGGCCGATCATGTCACGCTCGGGTTTTTCACCGCCGCTGCGGTGGTTGCCGTTGTCCTCCTCGCCGCCCACCTGCTGGTCAGGACGGACGGGGGACTGTCCGAGCACACTGCCCCGTACGATGCGGTGGTGACCATCCTCGACGGCGAGGTCGAGGTCTGGGTCGCCGGGCAGGCGCACCGCATGACGGAGGGCGATACGATCATCTTTCCGGCGCCGGATTCATCACCCGACCGCATCCAGTCGGAAGAGAGCGCCGGTGATGTTCCCCTGCATATCCCCGAACAGCGTGAGCATTGCGAGGTGTTCTGTCTCCGGTGAAACGGGTTTCGGTACCTCCCCGCACAGGAGGCAGTTGGCAGTGACTGCGATTGTACAGATGAGTGCGTATACCGGTAAAATCCAATTGAATCTCATAAATAAGGGATATTTGGCCGTGATAAATGAAATTTTCTTTCCCTCCGCCTCCCCGGCTGAGAGGAGAATGGGCCCAAAGATTATTGGTCGCGGATATGCCACGGACGGGTATGAAGGACCTGGAATCCTGTCGCCTGTGCGAGTGGCGGTGCGGCGTCGACCGCCTGCGGGGAGAGCGCGGGGTATGCCGCATCGGGCGTGCTGAGGTTGCGGCGACGATGTGCTCGGGAACGCTTGCCAGCTATATCGTTACCCTCCTCGGCTGCTGCTACCGGTGCCTCCACTGCAACGCCTACCGGATCTCGCAGTACCCCGATCCCGGCTGGCACTACGGGGGATATGTGCCGCCGGCGGTGCTGGTGGCCGACGCCCGGGAGCGGATCGCCGCCTTTTCCGGCCCTCGTATCCGCACGATCGGCTTTACGGGCGGGGACCCGATCATCCACCTCCCCTACATCGAAGAGGTGGCCGCCGAGGTGGAGCGGCAGGGGCTTTCCGCGGGGATCGGGATCTCGACCGGAGGATTTGCGACACCGGAAGCGATGGCACGGATCGTGGACCTCTGCAGGGTGATCACCCTCGAGATCAAGGCGTGGTCGGATCCGGTTCATCGTGCCCTCACCGGGGCGCCCTCAGGCCCCGTGCTCCGGAATGCGGAGTATCTCGTGCGCGAGGGGCGGGACCGGATCCGGGTGTTCCGGACGGTTGTCATCCCCGGGATGACCGACGGGGAGGTGGGCGAGATCGCGGATTTCATTGCCTCGCTCGACCCGACCGTGCCTTACCGGCTCATCGGGTTTCGGCCGAATAATGTTCTCTATTACCATCCCGGTCCTTCACGGGAAGAGATGGAGCGGCTCTCTGGGATCTGCCGTGATGCGGGGCTTTCAGATGTGAAATGGAGCGGATATTATCCCGAGGCGGTGCCGGATCAGGTCGCCGCCGAAGCATCGCGGCTCACCGGTTCGTA
Source organism: Methanomicrobiaceae archaeon (assembly GCA_016926855.1). Taxonomy (GTDB): domain Archaea; phylum Halobacteriota; class Methanomicrobia; order Methanomicrobiales; family Methanomicrobiaceae; genus LKUD01. Next base: position 23,915 of record JAFGNT010000023.1, read on the forward strand.
TGCAGGGAATCCTGCAGCAGCGCTCACTGCCGCCTATGCTGCCGTGTGCGGATGCCCCACTCACCCCCGGAACTGCGGGGCATGCCCCCTTCGCGACCGCTGTCCCGCAACGCTCAGGGAACCCTGGCGGGGGAGATAGGCAGAGCAGGGTACAATCGCGAAAAAAGCCGTCTTCTGCACCGTATTTTTAAACAGCAGCATTGTCGATTCTCACGAGCGATGGCCTTATCTTCTCCAATCCGAAGATATTACAAAACGACCTGAACGGTCCTTTCAGGATGTACCATGCTCCGCACGGTGCAGTTTATCACGGGCCTCATCCTCGCGGTCGCCGCCGGGGCACTCATGTTCGAGGGCAGTATTCTCGGGGAGGATACTGTGAGCATAGCCCTCGTGACGGGTATCATCGGCGTCCTCCTGATCGCGACCTCGAAAATCCGGCTTATCACATAATGCGGGGGGGCAGGGAAATCGCGGGCGCTCATATTACCCGTCTGCCGGTTTTTGGAGCAGCACCGTCCGGCTGAACAGCACCCACGGCCCCTTCTCAGGCACGAAGCCCGCCGCCCGGGCAACCTTTAATTCCTCTTCAAACTCCTCCCTTCCCACGTGATGTGACGGTTCGACGACGAGGATACTGCCGCCGGGACGGATTGCCGCGGCGACTTCCCTGAAGAAACGGCCGGCGTCCGGCGTCTCGTGGACGACATAGAAGGCAAGAATAAAATCGAACGGACCTGTATCGCCGAGATCGAGCGTTTCCGGGCGTGTCCTGTGTGTGTGGATCCGGGTGAGGACCCCCTCCTTCTCCGCCCGCTCCCGGAGCATCGCGAGCATTTCTTCCTGCAGGTCGGCAGCGACGACGCACCCGGACTCGCCCACCATCCGGGCCATCGCCCGGGAAAAAAAGCCGGGCCCGCAGCCGACATCGAGCACCCTGTCCCCGGGATGGACGTAACGGCCGACGATCCGCTTCGGCGACTGGATCAGCCGCCGGATCGGGTGATCCAGCATACCGGCACGCGAGGCCGGGCAGATGTCATGATCGCCGGTCATGCTTTTTCTCCCTCCCCTGATGCACGAGCGGTATGCCCGCACTTATCGAGCATCTCCTGAGTCACCTCATCGATCGCTTTAAAAACTGAGAAGAGCAGCGCACAGGCTTCTGGATCCAGATCCCCGACACGCTCGTATATTCTCCGGTGGACCCACTCATGCTCCGCTTCATGCCTATGGAATGCGATCCTTCCCTCCGGCGTCAGGCGGAGGCGGACCTCCTTTTCATTATCCGGCAGGCGGTACTTCTCGATGAGCCCTTTACCGGCGAGTCTGCTCACTATCTGGGAAGCAGCGCCGCGGCTCACCCCCATTCTGGTCCCGAGTGTGGTCACGTTTATGTCCGGGTTAAGGCCGAGAGCCTGGAGGGTGTGGATCTCGGAAGGGTGAAGGAGCTGATCCGTGCCGAAATACGCCGGTATTGCCTCGATTTCGTTCATCCTGTTCATTGTCTTCATCCAGAGAGTGCACAACCGGGTGAAGGCCGCTTCATTCTCGGTAGGTTCCGTAATTTAATCACCTGCTATACAATATTGTTTAGTAGCTTTACAATATAATCGTATCCCTGCTTCGGGGAAATTACGGGAGTGCTGTCTCCGTGCCGGGGGTAAAATGCGGATGCGGATGCGGCTCGCCAGAGTGGGAAAAAAAGAATTGGTAACCGGAATGCTCTTATGTTCGCTGCTCGCGCACTTCTTTCATAAGCCGGTCCATCCATTCAGGGATTCGCACGGCTTCTTTGGGGAACTGCTCCGGAACATAGGGCTTGATGTCTATGACAGGGCTGCCGTCGACGGCGTCGAGGCCGGAAACCTCCAGCACGTTCCCCCGTCGTCCATGCAGCCGGACGACGGTCATGAGCACCGGGTTGGGCCGTGCAGGGCTGCAGGTCGAGAAGATCCCCGTCGCCGGGACGTCCTTCCTGCCCATCGGGTGGACGCGGGTGAGCGTCCTGCTTTCTTCAGGAACTTTGTGGCCCCAGTACAGCACCATGAGGTGGGAATACTCCCCGATGCCTTCAAGCGCCCCAACCACATCCTCGCGGAGGACAATCTCCGAGATTGCCTCGCGGTTGGTGCGGATATGATCCCTGTTTGAGCCGGGTTCTCCCCGCATCGAAATGCCGTCCCTGCCGGCGACGAGGAAGGGTTCCTGGACACTGTTGCGAACGGTTCCGATAGGATTCAGGTTTATATCCCGGGAATCGGGTAATGTCTTTGATGTTTCTTTCATCATTATATATCTCCGTTTTTACAGGTAGCGTGGTTTGTTGAGAGTACATAAGAAATTCATTTTTTGTATTACTACCGCATGTGACATTCATACCCGGGTGCCGGGGATCGCTCTAGGCCACTCGTCCTGCCGCCCGGCGATCCTCTTCGAACGGTTGGTTCATCATGAATTACGCTGTATCATCCCTCACTGAACGTGCACGACGGACAGCTTATGAGGTGAGGGTACTGTGGATGCATCGTATTTCTCCATGCAGTTTGCAGCATACAACACGGACTGGCTCATCGCGAATATACTCCTGTGGCTCCTGCTCGTAATCGCCACGGGGACGGTGCTTGCCCACCCGGGGGACGAGCGGTCGAATGTGTTCATAAAGGCCGTGCTCGCACTGGTCTTTCTCTGGAACGGCATCGTGTTCTTCTTTTCGTACATGACGCAAACCGCGGTTGCCGGCGGGATACCTGTTGCCGTTGCAGGGGTGCTCTTTGCTGCCGATATCGTGCGGAAGAAGATCCGCATCTCTCTCCCCGCATCCGGCTGGCTGCGGTATGTCACTCTCGCCTGGGTGGCCTGGGCGCTCGGGCTGTACACGATTGCAGGATGGCTTACGGGGCACCCGTATCCCGGAGGTCCGCTCCCGCCCGCACCCTGTCCGTCCACAATCCTCGCGATCGCCCTTCTCTCGACCTCAATGGCCACGCTGAAAACCGACCGCATGTTCTTCACGCTGCTCTGTGCCCTGTTGCTGTGGTGGGCGTTCTTCGCCGGGCTCGGTGCGCCGGCGATATACGGCTTCTATGTGGACCTCACGCTCCTCGCCGCCGGGGTGTACGGTCTTGTGATGCTCGGGGTATACTGGCGCAACACCAATTTTGCGGTGTGAGGAGAGCGTGTCGGAGTGAACCGGGCCTTCCTGCCCCGGTATGGTCGAGCTAACCGTGTGTGGGATGTAGCGATTGCCAACGATCAGCGCACTTAAAAAAAAGAGGTGTTCAATTTCCTGACCGGGTCTGTGTGTTTCAACTGAACTCTTTGATCGCGTCCTGCACGAGCTTAACATACATGAGCGCAGGACCGCCACCCATTAGCACAGCGACCATCGACGCCTCTATCATCTCCTCGCGTGTCGCACCGAGGGCAAGACACTTCTTGGCATGGATGGCAATACACCAGGTACTCTGGCTCTTCACAGAGAGGGCGAGGGCTATCAACTCCTTCATCTTTTGATCAAGGGCGCCTGTTTTCTCCACACCCTGCATGAGCACAGTAAAGCCCTCCATTGCTGCAGGCACCTGCTCCCTGAGCGTGCCGAGATTCTCATGCTGTTCTACTGTTAAATCAGTAATATATCCCAAATTTTTCACCTCATGCATTCTTTTTTGCTACCGGGGATCTCTCAGTCCAGGGTAGGTTTTTGGTTTTTCCGAGGATTGTGCACAGTCGATATCCTCAGTTTTATCATCTTTTTATTTTTTTACTCCATATCAGCAGGAAAAGAAGATCGTCTCCTCACAATGGTGTGGCAGGGAAAACCGGAGGGGTGGCTGGTTGTTATTGCTGTTGCTGTGGTTACCGGAGTATGTGGGGTGATCAGTGCACCTGTCTTCTTCACATACTACTGACAGTGGTGAATAATTCTCCCTCCCTCATAAAACTGAGTGTATATACACCCTTCTGTATCGAAAAAGACGCTATCTACCGCGGAAATAGTGGCGAATGCACAGCGCAGTAAACAGTGTGCCGTATCCACGGATCTGTCTGGTAAACTGTATTTGTGTTCTCTGATGCGGATATATCCGGGTGTTATGGGTCGGCGGGATCCCGGTTGCCGGTGCAGGCGTGCTGTGTGCCGCCGTTTCACCCTCTCATCTGGGGAATGCCCGAGTTTTCGTCAGCTCCAGAGAGGGTCGTCGCCGAACCGCTCCATCCAGTATTCGCCGGGAGTCTTCCCCATGGTAGCTTTAATATCATCGAGACGGAACGAGAACCGGTGATTCGTGCAGTAGTCCAGGAGGAGTTCATAGGCACCGTTGAGGGTAACGGTTCTCTGATGCGAGGATGCCGGGTCACTTTTTGCCGCATCCGGGTGCCATTCTTTCATCAGTTCACGATAGCGGTGGCGTATCTCGTTCAGGCTGGCCCCCCCGGTAATCCCGAGAACATCCGCAGCCTCCCGGACGGCCATGGCAGCATGTGTGTTCATTGTTCATCCGATACGGCGGGACGGAGAAAAAAGTTACCGCGGTGGTCTGATCCCGTACTTTTTCGCGCTTGCGGCAGATATGGGTGCAGGGAGAATTCACCGGTATTATGACAGAGGAGATCTTCGAGCGGTATGCCGAGGAGTATGACGCCTGGTATGATGTGCACCGGAGCGTCTATCACACGGAACTGGCCCGCATACGGAGCGTCCTCCCTCCGGTCGATGCCCGGAGCGTTGAAGTCGGGGTGGGATCCGGGAGGTTCGCCGGGCCGCTCGGGATCCGGCTGGGCATCGAACCCTCGCATGCACTCGGCCGGATGGCATACCGGCGGGGAATCGACGTCATCCGCGGCCGGGCCGAGTGCCTTCCCCTCCGGGACGACTCGTGTTCGCTCGTACTCCTCGTGACCGTTCTCTGTTTCCTTGATGATCCTCGCCGGGCGCTTGCCGAACTACGCAAAATTCTCGTTCCGGGGGGCACCCTCGTCATCGGATTCCTCGAACGCGACGGGCCGGTCGTGCAGACGCACCTCCGCACGGGGGGGAAGCGGCATTTTCTCTCCCATGCCCGTTTTTTCTCGTCCGATGATGTTCGGGGGCTCCTCCGGCAGGCCGGATTTTCCGTGCTCACGGCGGATTCCCGTCAGGGGTTTGGTGTTTTTCTGGCACGGAAGGATTGAAAGGGCGTGGAGAGTATCGGGCCCCCTCCCGCATCCCGGTGAAGGACCCTTTACGCCCTGCGCCGATGAGCCGGAAAAGGCCGGAGCACTACGAACCTCCGGGCACATTCCGCACGGCCGCCTTCATCCGGGCGGTGAACTCCGCAAGCTCCCGCTCCAGCCTTTCAGGATCCCCGGCATTTCTCTCGATAATCTCCACGATGGCGCTTCCGACAATGACCCCGTCCGCCCCGGCCTCCACCGCCTGCCGGGCCTGGACCTCATCTGCTATCCCGAAGCCGAGGGCGAGCGGCATTTTCGTCTGCTCCCGCACCCGTCGGATCAGGGGGCGGGCGGCCTCCGAGAGGGTTTCGCGTTTTCCTGTCACCCCCGAGAGGGAGACCAGATAGAGAAATCCGCCGGCCAGATTGGCAATCTTTTTTACACGGTCGGGCGGGGTTGTCGGTGTCACCGTAAAGATCTGCTCAATCCCGGTCTCTTGAGCATGGTCCATGACCATCCCCGCCTCTTCGGCCGGCATATCGACGACCAGTATCCCGTCGACCCCGGCGTCCTTTGCCTCGCGGTAGAAGCGTGCGGGCTCCCGCGAATAGACCGTATTGCAGTATACGAGCAGCACGACCGGCACCTCCGACTCTTTCCTGATCTCCCTCACCAGTGCAAAGGCCTTATCGGTCGTTGCACCGGCAGAGAGCGCCCGTTCGTCGGACCGCTGGATCACGGGACCGTCGCCGACCGGGTCCGAGAACGGGATGCCGAGCTCCAGGATGTCCGCTCCCGAACGGATGAGGGTCTGCGCAATCATGATTGAGGTCGCGTAATCGGGATCGCCCGCAACCGTAAAGGCGATGAATGCCGGTCCTTTAAAGGCATTTTTAATTCTGCTCATGCACGACCTCCCGTGTGATATCCTTGTCACCCCTCCCGGAGAGGTTGATGATGACGATATCGTCTTTTTCGAACCTGTCCCTCTCCCGGAGGAGATAGGCAACCGCATGCGCCGACTCGAGTGCCGGCACGATTCCCTCCCGTCGCGAGAGGTACCGAAAGGCTTCGAGAACCTCCTTATCCCGGACGCTTTCATAGCGTACCCGGCCGGTATCCCTGAGCATGCTGTGCTCAGGTCCCACCGAGGGGTAGTCCAGCCCGGCCGCTATCGAGTGCGTCCCGAGGACCTGCCCGTCGTCGTCCTGCAGGAGGTAGGAGAGCGCTCCGTGCAGGATCCCCGGCCTGCCGTGCCCGAGCGAGGCACCGTGTTCTCCGGGCTCTATGCCCCTGCCGCCGGCCTCGACGCCGGTGAGCGCCACGTCATCCCCGAGGAAGGGATAAAAGATCCCGATGGCATTGGATCCGCCGCCCACACAGGCGATCACGGCATCAGGGAGGCGCTCCTCACGCTCGAGTATCTGCCGGCGTGCCTCCTTTCCGATGACTGTCTGAAAATCCCTGACCATCCGGGGGTACGGGTGCGGGCCGACGACAGAGCCGAGAATATAGGCTGAATCCTCTGAACTGGCCGCCCAGTCCCGCATCGCCTCATTGACCGCATCCTTGAGAGTCGCGGTCCCGCAGCTTACCGGGATGACGGTTGCGCCCATCAGCTCCATTCTGACGACATTAAGATGCTGTCGGGTGCAGTCCGTCTCTCCCATGTATACCTCGACCGGGAGACCGAGCACAGCACCGGCAATCGCCGTCGCAACGCCGTGCTGGCCGGCTCCCGTCTCGGCGATCAGCCTCTTTTTGCCCATATGGCGTGCAAGAAGGGCCTGTCCGAGCGTGTTGTTGAGTTTATGCGCCCCGCCATGGAGGAGGTCCTCGCGTTTGAGGTATACCCTGCACCCCATATCGTCCGAGACATTCCTGCAGAATGTCAGGGGTGTTTCCCTCCCTGCATACTCCGTCAGGTACAACGCCAGCTCGTCCTGAAACTCCCTGCTCCGGCAGATGGTTTTCTGCCCCTCCTCGAGCGCCGCCAGGGCTGCCATCAGGGTTTCCGGAACAAACTGCCCGCCGTACGCGCCGAAACGTCCTTTTTTCATGGAAGCCTCCTGCATGCACCGATGAATGCACGCACGAGCCGGGGATCCTTGACTCCGGGCCGGCTCTCGACCCCCGACGCCACATCGAGGGCATAGGGGCCGAGGGTCGCTGCGGCGTTTGCATTCTCCGGGGTCAGCCCTCCGGCAAGGATGGCCGGGAGGGGGCAGTTTGCGAGCACCTGCCGGGCAAAATCCCGGTCAAAGGGCTGTCCCCTTCCCCTGCTGGAGTCGATCACGACGGCATCGCAGGGGTACGACGGCCTCTGTCCGGGGCTGATCATGCGCAGGACCCGGGCACGGGTGCGGGGGAGGGAGATCTCCGCCCGCACCTGCACGGCCGGGGGGCGGAGCGCCAGTATCTCGTCGATCTCCTCCCCGTCCTTCGTCGCCGTCACGCATACCCCTGTCGTGAAGGGGCCGAGTTGATCAAGGATCTCTCCGGCGCGCTCCACCGCAACCGAGCGCGGCGAATCGCTGAAGACGACGATGCCCACGGCATCGGCTCCGGCCTCCTCCGCACAGCGGGCATCACCGGTCGAGGTGACCCCGCAGATCTTTATGCGAATACCAATCCCTCCAGTACCGTATGCGGCTCCTTCGCTGACATGAGTGCCGTCCCGACAAGGAAAGCATCGGCGTAGGGGGCAAGCCGCCTGATATCCTCCGGCTCTGCAATCCCGCTCATCGCGACGACGAGCCTGCCGGCATTACGAATCGGTCCGGCACGTGCGGCCGTTGTCTCCGACCGGATCTGCATGGTGCGGAGGTTACGGTTGTTGATCCCGATGATCCCGGCACCCGATGCGAGCGCCACCTCCACATCATGGTGCGTGTGCACCTCGACAAGGGGTTCGAGCCCTGCCGCATAGGCAGCAGAGACGAAGGTTGTGAGCCGGTCGCCGAGCAGTCCGGCGATCAGGAGGACCGCATCCGCCCCGAGATCTTTGCTTTCCCCGATCTGGCGTATATCGATGATGAAGTCCTTTCGTAAAACCGGGAGATGTACGGCTTCTTTCACTGCTGCAATATCCTCCGGCCTTCCTGCGAAGAATTCGGGCTCGGTAAGGACCGATATGGCCGCACACCCGCCTCTCCGGTATTCTTCCGCGATCGCGGCGGGATCGGTCCGATCCCGTATCCTTCCCGAGGAGGGCGAGGAGAACTTGATCTCCGCGATGACCGCATGCCTTCCCCGAACGGACGTTATCGCCTCCTTCAGGCTCAGAGGGTCGTTCCTCTTTCCGCCTCGTCCGGGCTCTTTTATCCGATGCCGTGTCGTCCTGAGGATCTCGTCCAGAATCATGGTGTTTCCCCGGTCATCTCAATCAGCGATTCCAGTTTTCTCCGGGCCCGGCCCCTGTCAATCGAGTCCTCCGCACGGCGGATACCCTCCTCAAGCGTTCCCGCCCGTCCCCCGAGGCAGATCGCGGCCCCGGCGTTCATGAGCACGATGTCGCGTGCCGGCCCTTCCCTTCCTCCGAGAACGTGCAGGAAGATCTCCGCATTCTCTCCCGCATCGCCTCCGCTGAGCGCGGCCGGATCGGCCTCGGGGATACCGAAGTCCCGGCATGAAAGTTCGTACTGCTCTATATTTCCATTGGTGAGCTCTGATATCCGAGTAGCTCCGGCCGTGGTGATCTCATCGAGCCCGTCGCCGTGAACGACCATCGCCCTCCGTGTGCCGAGGATCTTCAGGGCTTCGGCGACCGTTTCCGTAAGCTCCGGGCTGTAGACACCGATGAGCTGGGCTTCTGCCCCGGCAGGGTTTGCAAGCGGGCCGAGTATATTGAAGATGCTTCGTAAACCCACTTCCCTCCTCGGTTCTGCCACGGCTTTCATCGACTGGTGGTACAGGGGGGCGAACAGAAAGCCGATGCCGATCTCTTCTATGATGCGGCATGTTCTCTCGGGCGGAATGGCCAGAACGACCCCGACCTTCTCCAGCAGATCGGCCGATCCGCACCTGCTGCTCACGCTCCTGTTTCCGTGTTTGACGACGGGAACGCCTGCACCCGCGGCGACGAACGCGGCTGCCGTGCTGACATTGAACGTTCCTCGCATATCCCCGCCCGTCCCGCAGGTGTCGACGAGTGTGCCCCCGGCCTTCGGCCTTATTGTCGCGGCATGGTCCCTGAGCACACCCGCACAGGCGGCAATCTCGGTCGTCGTCTCTCCCTTCATGCTCATTGCGGTCAGGAAGGCCCCGATCTGCGCATCTGTCGCACCCCCGGTCATCATGGCAGTCATGGCCGCCGCCGCCTCATCGGCGGAGAGGTCGGCCTTTCGTGCGGCCTTTGCGATGGCGATTTGCATCACCGGCACCCGCCCCCCAGGAAATTCTCCATCAGGTGCATGCCTTCCCCCGTGAGGATGCTCTCGGGGTGAAACTGTATGCCCTCAATCGGGTAATCGCGGTGCCGGACGCCCATGACATAGCCATCGTCGCAGCTGACCGCGTTCATGGCAAGTTCGTCGGGGAGCGTCTCCTTGTCCGCGATGAGGGAGTGGTACCGTGTCGCCGTAAACGGATTAACAAGGCCTGAAAAGAGCCCTGCACCGTCATGCGAGATCAGGGAGGTCTTCCCGTGCATAAGGTTTTCCGCCCGGACGATCTCCCCTCCGAAAGCGAAGCAGATCGCCTGGTGGCCGAGGCAGACGCCGAGGGTCGGGATCTCCCGTGAAAACGTTGCAAGGGCATGGAGGCAGAGCCCCGAGTTTTCGGGCCGGCCGGGCCCCGGAGAGAGGATGACCCGCTCGATATCCCGGAGGCGGAGCTTTTCGGGCGGGTAATCATTCGGCACGACCACGGGCTCCGAGCCCAGGCGGCCGATCATCTGGCAGAGATTGTAGGTAAAGCTGTCATAGCAGTCGATAACAAGGACCTTCATCCTTTTCCCTCCGCGATCCTGATTGCGTCGAGCATGGCCCCGGCCTTTATCGCGGTCTCGGCATATTCCTTCTCCGGCACAGAGTCCGCGACGATGCCCGCTCCGGCCTGGACAGAGGCCTTTCCGTTCTCAATAATGATCGTCCTGATGGCTATGGCAAGGTTCAGGTCCCCGTTCAGCCCGATATAGCCTGCCGCTCCCGCATAGATGCCTCTTTTTTCGTCCTCCAGTTCATCGATGATCTGCATCGCCCGTATCTTCGGCGCTCCGGAGACGGTTCCGGCAGGAAAACAGGAGGTAAAGGCATCAAACCGGTCGCAGTCGTCTCTGAGTCTTCCGTTCACCCGTGAGACGATATGCTGGACATGGGAAAACTTCTCGACCTCCATGAAAATATCGGGAGTGACCGTGCCATAGGTGCAGACCCTGCCGAGATCATTTCGTGCAAGATCGACGAGCATGAGATGTTCGGCACACTCCTTTCTGTCGGCGAGGAGTTCCCGGGCAAGCAGTGCGTCCTCTGCCGCGTCCTGTCCCCGCGGGCGGGTGCCGGCGATGGGAACGGTCGTGACCGTTTTTCCCTCGACTCTCACCAGCATCTCCGGGCTGGACCCGATGATCTGTCTCTTCCCGAAGTCGAGGAAGTACATGTAATTGCTCGGGTTCACCTCCCTGAGGGCCGAGTAGAGAGCGGGAGGGGGTGCGCTGAACGGGCACTCCATCCTGCGGGAGATAACGGCCTGGAGGATCTCGCCCGAACGGACATACTCCCTCGCCTGCGCCACCCGATCTTCATACGCCTTTTGCGTGAGATTCGAGGAGAGGTGTAGCTCTGCCGGCTTTCCGGTTCTGTTCACATGCACAGGCGGTCTGCGGGCTCTTTCCCTAATTCGCCGTTCTGCCGTCTCATATTCTTCTGCGGGATCAGAGTCCTCCGTGATAAGCGGATAGCAAAAAAGGTAGCTGGTATTGTCCCTGTGATCGGTGACGATACTCTCGCGGGTGAGCATAAACTGAGCCACCGGCGTTTCACTCTCTGCCGGACGGTACTCCGGGAGCTTGTCATAGAGCGAGTAGACGAGATCATATGCAAAGTAGCCGGCAAAGCACCCGGTAAAACCCGGTGTATTTTCTGTGCGTACCGTGAAGGCATCAACAATTGACCGGACTATCTCCACTGGACTTCTGCCCCCGACCGCCCGGCGTGCACTATCGACAAACCGCTTGTCCCCCGTCAGGCTGAGCCCGTCTCCGATCGAGATCATCAGCACGGGATCCATTCCCCTCACCGAGTACCGCGCATCCCTTTTTTTCGTATCAAGGGATTCAAGGATAAATCCGCAGTCCCCGCCGGGAAGGATACCTTCCGGCAGGGTCGTGCAGAGCGGAATTATCACGGGCTTTTTGCTGTTGTACGCAATTTTTTCAAATTCTTCTGCCGTCAGGTTCAGTTCGGTTCCGGTCTCCATTCCACTGGCATCACCTCTGAACATATTTGTACTTCATAGTATAAATATGTTCATCACGTACTTTTTGTGAGCAATTTGGTGAAGTAATTCCAGAATGGAGTGTTCATGTCTGTTTGATGAAGCGCTATCCTCCGTTCTTACGAATACGGGATCCTCGAGGAATTCTGACTTTTTTCTTCATGAGGCGTCCGAGTATACCGTTCAATTCCGTGGAAAAAAGACGCGGAAGGGCTTTCCAGGCTCCCTCCCGAAAGCGTGTTCAGCATGTGTGTGGATTGATGAAGGAATTCAGCGGGTGCAGAGGTGACCGGTATGTCGTGAGGTAGCAGGACGAACAGAGGGGGTGTTCGTTCAAGTCATCTGTCCCGTAGTACTACCCACGCCGTCAATGTGTTATTGATTAGTATATATTTCTTACTTAATGTTATATTTTTTAAAAAATGTATTATGTTTATCCCCCCTGTCTTCGACCTATCTGGGACACCCTGTTCTTCATCTGTCAGGAAGGGCCCCGTCATCCTCGCCGGGGTGCGCCCGGCGCCTGAGGGCTTCGCACAGCGCTATAAAGAATCCGGCCGAGAGAATGACGGAGAGAATTCCATAGATCACCATACGGATGAGAAACATCCCCTCGGGAGTGCTGTATGGGACGGAGGAGAGAAGCGGATAGATATTCAGGGTCTGGAGGATGCCGCCCGTTCCGGCGGCAAGGAACAGTGCGGTAAATATGACGGGATATCCAGCACAGGACAGGTATTTCTCACGTTTTCCGAGGACGAGGAGCGGTGCCGTGATCTCGAGCGGAGTAATCACGGTGAAGACGAGAGCACCGGCAGCGTACCCCATCCCCGAACTCCCGGCGGCAAACGCGGCCGTACAGGCGGCGGCAAGCAGGAGAGCCAGTGCGCCCCGTCCCGCCGGTGAAAACGGGAGATACGACAGGGCGGCATACAGGATCAGGCCGATGACGGCATAGGACAATCCCTGCAGGAAAAAAAGAAAAGAGACGATGAAGAAGAGGGAGTGTGCAGACAGCATCGTACCGGAACTTTTCACGGAGGAACCATAATCCTTCTGGCTGGCCGCTCCGTGTGGGAAATCCTGAGCGGATGGGGAGGGCTCGTGAAAAGGATCGCAGGCACGTCCCCGGTTCATCGGGCGAGTACAATTTGCCATGCCCGGTAAGGACCCTCGCCAGGCGTCTCTTCATGATAATCCCGGGCGGAAAAGAACTCCGCGTTATTGTCAGAACCTGACCCGGGGCGCTTCGGCCTCCTGCATGTTCCAGGCCATAGTCCAGAAGTATGCCTCGCCGTGGGCCACCCGAAAGACGCCGAGCCCGGGATCGTCCGGGCCGGAAATGCCTATGTCGCGAAGCCACGGGCGGTCTTCGAGGAGCCGGCTTTTCAGGGTCGCATCATCGAGGATCTCGACCGCCCCCGACACCCGCATCATCGTTCCGGCCCCCTCGCCGGGGGCGTAGAAGCAGAGCTCGACGTTACGGTTCTTCGCAAGCTAGCTCCAGACGCTCTTGGGCGTTCCTGTGTGGTAATAAAAGCCGGTCGCGTCGGCAAACCACATGGCAAACACTCTTACCCGCGGCCGGTCGCCGTCCATGGTCGCAATATATGTCAGGGGATTTTCATTTGCGAATTTCACGCATTCGGAAAAGTCCATTCGCATTCCTCGTACATGCATGCACAGGTGTGAGGTAAAATGTTTGCCGGGGGCAGCCGGAGCGTGAGGCGTGGGACCTGATATGGCCTCTACCGGTGCCGCCTTATGGCAGCCTGCCGTACGCCCCTTTCCAGGTGTTCGCGATTTCAAAAAATCTTTTATACCCGTTTTTTCTGATGAATTCAACCGATTCTTTGTATTTTTTATATTTGTAACCTTTTTTGGCGTAAAAATCGGAGATGATCGTGCAGGTGGCATAGTCCGGGCAGTCTGCGCAGGTCTCATGCTGCCTCTCCCGGAAACAGCAGGCCTTCATCGGGCATTTGGCTCTAATTATGTCCCTCTCTCCCGTATCATATCCCAGTTTACAGCCTTTGCAGGTTCCTTCGATGAAAGGCCTGCAGGTTCGGCAATACGCCCCGCAACAACCGACGAACCGTTGAGGATGGTCGCCGTTAATGCCCTGTATTTCTGTCATGATCCCCCCGCTCTGTCATGTTCACTGTACTCTTCTGCCATATTACATTCTGTAAAAACGTTCCAGCGAACAAGGTTCATTATTGTTCCGGACAATTCCCGAACAGCAACTAAAATAAGAATCCGGATCATTGACACCATCAGGAAAGAAGCTTATGATATGGAAGGGAATCGCGGCCGTGCTCTGCATTTCGGCACTCTGTATCGTCCCGGCACTTGCCGGACTGTATGAACCGACGGTGATCATCACCGATACGGACGTGTCCCCGGCGGTGCTCATGCCCGGTGAAACCGGGGTTATTACGGTGACCCTGAAAAATACCGCCAAAGCATCGCTGACAACGACCTACACCGCCCAGACGTCGACGAGCGAGATCACGACAAGCACCGAGGTCAACCCGACGATCAGCAGTGTCTATCTCGACGGGGGCGGGGACGTTGAGGTGCTGGGAGGAAATTCCCAGTATTCGGGGGATCTTGGTCCCGAACAGTCCATCCAGCTCTCGTTTTTAATCAGGGCTCCGGAGAAGGACGGTATCTATTTCCCTCTCCTGAGGGTGCGGGTGCGGGGGGCGGAAAGCCTCCTGTACCCGATACCGGTCAATGTGAATGTGCCGGTCTCGGTTGTCAAAAAGCCGGTGCTTCTCATCAGCCAGTCGGGGCCCGAATATATCCGGCCCGGTGATGAGGTGGAGGTGACACTCAGCGTCTCCAACAGCGGTCAGAGCAGTGCGGACGATATATTCATCCGGGTTGCCGAGGACGACCCCTCCCTTGCCCCGAAAACGTCGGGATCGTTTCACGTGGACCGCCTCGACGGCGGCGAATCGCAGGACCTCGCTCTCTTCCTGGTTACCGATACCGACCTGGAAACCGGCATCCGCGAGATCGCCCTCGTCGTGAGCTATTACACCGTGGATGGCGTTCTGGTATCCCAGACCGATGCCGTCTCTCTCGACGTCCGCGGCCGTGCGGCTCTCGGCATCGCCTCCGTCAAGACCGATCCGGTGAGGGTGATGCAGGGGGACCAGTACGACCTGATCATCCGCCTTGAAAATACCGGCACCGGTGATGCCACATCAACGAAAGCGGCAATCGACCTTCCTTTTTCCGGCAACAAGGAATCCTTTATCGGAAAGATCAAGCCGGATAACGATGCTCCGGCCGTCTTCACGCTCGATGCGTCCGAAGCCCGCGACTATGACTATGCCCTGACGGTCACGTACGAGGACGACTGGGGGGCCCACACCGACACATTCCCCCTGACAATGCCGGTCCGGTCGAAAGGCGACGGTGGCATCGTTGTCTTCGGCGTGATCCTCCTCGCCGTCGTTGCGGCGGGCGCATGGTATATCTTCGTCTACAAAAAAAAGGACGGACAGGACTGAGCACCGATGTTCGAGAACCTCAGGGTCTCGGTATTTCTCGCGGCGCGGGCCCTGCAGCGGGGAGGCAGGGGCAGAGTGCTCTTAAATATCATCGTCATCGCCTTTGTCTTCACCAACATGATCTTCCTTCCGTCGGTCATTTCGGGAGCCGTGGAGTCGTATAATGTCCAGACCATCGATTTCATGACGTCGGACATCGTCATCGGGCCGCGTGTGGACGAACGCTACATCGAGGATGCCGACACCCTCCTCGGACGCATCAACAGGATTCCCGGCGTCATCCGGGCATCCGCACGATTCTCCATGCCCGTTTCGGTGGACTTCGAGGAGAATGCCGTCTCCATCGAAGTAAAGGCCTTCGACCCGCGCGACGAGGTGGAGGTCACCCGGATCCACGAGTTCATCGAGGAAGGCAGTTTCCTGGGCAGCGGGGATCGGAACGAGATCCTGCTCGGAGTACTTGTGACCGGCCATGAGGACAAGTCGAAGGACTTCTACGATTCGCTCGGCGGGGCGGCCGTCGGGGACGTCGTCACGGTCAGGTACGCAAACGGCGTTGCGCGTGAGTACCGGATCAAGGGCATTGTCCGGACAAAATCCTATATCGCCGATTACATGGCGTTTGTAACCGCCGACGAGATGGAGAGCGTGCTTGGCGGAACCGGGCCGAATACCCGTGCAAGCGAGATCCTCGTCAAGGCGACCGACGATGCCGATCTTTCCGCCCTCAAGCGCATGATCCTCAGTTTCGGGGTCGGGGAAGAGGTAAAGACCTGGGAGGACGCGACATCGGACATCGTCGCCGAATCGGTCGAGTCCTTTAACATCATCAACAATATCACCGTCATCGGAAGCCTCATCATCGCAATCGTGGTAATCTTCATCCTGATTACGATCAAGACCTTCACCAACAGAAAGCAGATCGGCATCCTGAAAGCAATCGGAATAAAAAAGAGCGTCATCATCAACTCCTACGTGATGCAGGTGTTCTTTATCTGCACCTTCGGGGTGATCCTCGGGCTGGTGATCCTCGAGGCGATGGTGCTCTACTTCACCGCCTACCCCATAGAATTTCCGGACGGAACCGTCACGCCGCTTGTGGACGCAGGTATGCTCGTTGAAAATACCGTCATGCTCTACCTCTCCTCGGCGGTTGCAGGGTTCATTCCCGCCTGGCGCATCACCAACGAAAAGATACTCGATGCGATGCGGGGTGCCTGATGATCACCGCCCGCAACCTGAAAAAGATTTATGCGATGGGCCGTGTCGAGGTGCATGCCTTGAACGGGGTATCCTTCGATATCGGGACCGGTGAATTCGTCGGGATCATGGGATCGTCGGGCTCCGGAAAATCAACCCTTCTGCATATGCTCTCCCTTCTGGACGATCCCACCGAAGGGGAGATCACAATCGGCGGCGAGGATGTGCTCACGTTCTCCGACAGTAAAAAAACCCGGTTCCGGCTGCAGAAGTTCGGGTTCATCTTCCAGGATTACGCCCTCGTCCCGGAGCTCTCGGCGCTTGAAAACGTCATCCTCCCGGCACTCGCCCGCGGCGTCCCCCTCCCCGACGCCTCTGCGGCGGGCCGCGACTACCTCGACCGGGTGGATCTCGCCGGGAGAAAGGACCACCTCCCCGCCGAACTCTCCGGCGGCGAGCAGCAGCGGGTGGCCATCGCCCGGGCCCTCGTCAACAACCCCGACATCCTCTTCGCCGACGAGCCCTGCGCAAATCTCGACAGCACGAACTCGCGGGCCGTGCTCGATCTTTTCGGGCAGATCAACAAAGAGCTGAACCAGACCGTGATCATGGTCTCCCACGAGGACTGGCACAGGGAGTATTTCGACCGGGTCATCCGCCTCCGCGACGGGAAGATCGAGAAGGAGGAGATCCTGAAAGGCAATCGATGAGTGCTTAATGCAATTTCAGGTCACATTCGCCTTCAGGCAAAAAAATTAGTTGTTCCTGAATCTCTGCACAAAAAGGACCATACCGATAAAGCCGATAATGAAAGTCACCGGAATGAATGCCGAGGGGAATTCCGGTACCGGTGGTGGGCAATAATTCTTCCAGAGATTCAGTGCCAGCCGGGTATTGTCTGCAACCGCGAGGTATGTGTTATCGAAGAGATTACTATCCCCGATGATCACCACGCTGTTTCCATTCGCAACAGCAATTGCAGGTTCTCCGGGATCAGTCCATGCAATGATCTGCGATGGCGCCTCTGCGCTGATTTCTCCTCCCGCCCGGAAAAATACGCTGTTTACACCGGTAAAGGCCGGGTGCGGAGCAAGATTTGTAATTGTCGGATCAGAGGGAGATAAATACGAGACGCCCACTGTTGTCCCGAAAGCCTGAGCGACAGGATTGAGATTGTTATTGGGACAATCGGTATTTTCCCCTAGAATCAGCAATTTGCCGCCCGAATTCACAAAATACACAATTGCTGTTACTTCATCCGGAGTATATGCCGAATCCCATGTACTCCCCATTGCGATGATCAAAATCTTGTACTTGCTGAGATCTTCACCAAGAATACCGGTTGTAGTCGTTGCAATGGGATATCCCTGGGCGGAAAGGAGTGCGACGAAATCCGAATAATCCTTCGCCGGTTCATAATTTAAATAGACCCCGTGCGTAAGGTCCCATAATCCCGCACAACTTTGTGACGCGCTATTGCAGGGCAGACCTGCAGCACTCACCGAAAATGCTGGCGATGCTGCCAGCGGTTGACCCGTCGTGGTATCGATTACTGTTTCCGCGGACACCAGACCGCACATCATTACGAGTGCTAGCGCAATAAAGACGACATTCCACGTTTTTTTCATCTTCATACCTCCCCCCATCGCAATCAATCCCGATTATCCATGATTGTCAATGGGATTACGTTCAACTTATTATATGAGTATATAGATATTTGCGAAGCATTTCTCAACGTGGAACTGGCGCACGATGGCCTGTGATTTCTTATATAGATATCAAATCGCGTTGTTGCCGTATCGCGACCATCCATTCCGCGAACAACGACTCGCAGAGCTGTGCTTTAACTCTGCAGCCGGATCAACGGGAACCGGAATCCGAATCAGACGATGATCCCGCAAAGACCGACAGCGGTGGTGTTGTGACCCGGTACCGGCTTAATGACGGTAAAAATTGACAAGGATGGTATTTTTCTGGAGAAAAAGGCGTTCATTCGGGTGCGAGTGAAGTCCCTCTGTTCCACCATGACCACAGGATCAGTAACCCCTTCTGTGTTTCGTTGCGTCAGGCAGGGTAATTCCGGAGAAGTGATGAAATCGGAATTTTTTATCATGCGATAGAAAAGAACATTAGGTTTCTCTTCTCTTCACAACCATAACGGTAAGCAGCATCCCCTCGATGGCAATTACTGGCATCGCGATGGATGGGAATTCCGGCACCGGAGTCCCGTCAGACTCAACGCCGGGGGCATCCGTGCAGATTTCATCCATAACCTCCTCCACCTCCGTCTTGTTCTGACAGTTCAGCGGCTCCTCAGAATGAAGAACTCGTAGCCGTACTCTTCTTTGTGCTCCCGGTGCATCTCGCTCTCCCGCTCCGAGAACGCGACCAGCGCTTCCGCGTCGGGATTGCCGGCTGCCGCCGCCTTCAGGTCCGGCAGCCGGAGGGTGAGCGGCGTATAGTAGTCATCCCACCATACGGATGCGGGGAGCGGGAAGGTTGCGACAACCTCGTAGCCGGCACTCTCAGCGATCGCACAGTTTTCCGGGACCCGTGTAATCGCCGGGTAGCACTCGTTCCAGAACGCCGCCACCTCCGGCGAAGGCTGATCGGTGAACCAGACCGCTTCGCTGACGCAAAGGTAGCCGCCCGGCCGGAGAAGCCGCTTCCACATCTTAAGTCCCTCTCCGAACCCCACGATAAAGATAGAGCTCTCCGCCCAGAGGACGTCGAATGCTGCATCCTCAAACGGCAGATCGTCCATGGATGCCTGTAGCGTCGTGATCCTCTCTCCTACTCCGGCCGCTCTCGCCTTCCGATCCAGATCATCCAGGTACGGCTGGTGGATGTCGACGGCAGTAATGCGACAGTCCCGGCATAGCCGGGCCAGCTCGATTGTCTGCATCCCTGCCCCGCACCCGATATCCAGGATCTTTGGCCGTTCCGGGAGATTTTTCAGCATGAAAAACGCTTTTCTCGTGCACTCGTTGCTTCCCGGCCCCTG
>JAFGNT010000024.1 GCA_016926855.1 Methanomicrobiaceae archaeon
AAGTACCGTTCAAGCCCACTGAGGGCCGCCCGGTCTATTGCAGGGACTGTCTCCCGAAGTACCGGAAACCCCGGTTCTAATTTTTTTTCTTTTCCTGAGAGGTTTTTCGGAGAGCTCCGGCTCTGTACCTGAGATGTCGTGCGGGAAATGCTGAAAACCCGTCACCTTCGCCCGCGTCGTTTGTGGTACTGTGGCAACCAGCATAATAAAGCATAAAATTGCGGACTGCGAGACATCTCCGCATGAAGGAGTGGATCAAGGATACGGCAGGGCTCGGCATGTTCTTCTGGGTGCTCGGGTATCTTGCGTCGATAGTGTTGTTTTTTTCGCCGTTTGCGGGCATCATGGGCTGGATCATCACTGCCGTCTTCACTCCGGTGACCATCGCGATTACATGGTGGTGGTTCCGCACGCGGAGCCTTCCCCTCACCTATTACGTAAGGGTCGGGGCTGTATGGACCGTGATCGCCGTCGTGCTCGACTACCTGTTTATCGTCCTCATGTTCCAGACAACCTATTACGGCGCCGATGTATTCGTTTATTATGCTCTCACGTTCGCAATCCCGGTGGGCGTCGGCCTGTACCTGATACGAACCGATGGCGAAACGGCCGAAAACCGGGAATGAGGCTGGAGAACCGGCTGAAGGGAAGATAATCAGCGGGAACGGGTTGGTCCGGCCTGACCGCCGGAACCCGGGGGGCGCCCTGCAGCGGAAAAGAACCTATATTTTCCGTGCGAAGGAGTGTGTGCGGGGAGTGCCAGATGGACAGCGATCAATCACATCAGAACCCGAAAAAAGTAAAACTCTTCGAAGAGCGGGGACCGACCTCGCGGTTCGTCTATGCCGAAATCCTGGATACGAGCGATCTGGTCATCTCAGCACAGGACGTCGGCGAGGCCCCACTCAAAATGTATGGCGATGACGACTACGAATGGTGGGTGTATGTCAGGGCGAAAGACAAGGATTGGGTGCTGCTTGCGCTTATCGAGGCGGTGTTCGGCGGCAGGTTCCATGCATCGGACGAGTTCCGGGAATGGCTCAAGATCGTCGGGATCCCGTATGAATTCGACTGCTATCAGTGAAAAAGGGGTCGTCTGAAAATCATTTTCCGACCCCCTCTATCCCAAAAAGCGTTGCCAGTATCCTTTATCACCATTTCAGTTAAAAGAGCATAACAAAATTCCCATATTTTTATATTATAATATCAATAGAATTATATACGAATATATTGGTATTACCTGCTGTGAGCGGTATGGGCGGGGAAAAAACAGATGCAATGTGGTGGGTTGTTGCATTACTCTTCATTTCGACATTAGGACTGATCATCTGGTACCTGAATCTATTTACGGACTTTCATAGACCGGAAATCATCCTGTCGGTTCTGTTGGTCATCAGCGTCATCGCACTTACGGTATCACTTACGATTATCGCGGTTATTTTTAAGTATCTGGGCCTTACCGATCCCAAACAGTCGCTTGGCCTCCCGGAGGGGAGCATCAGGGCCGTAATTGCATTGAGTCTTATTCTCATTTTCATGATAAGTTCCCTGCTCCTGTTTGAGGAAGTAAGAACGGTTCCGATCTTAAAATCTACCAATATCAACCAGGAGCAGCTCAATGATATCCCGAAAGAACAGATTGCATCTATTGTTCAAGTGAGTGTTCGTGTCAATGGAACAAATGAAACACGTTATAATGTGGAGCGTATTGTTGGAGATACTCAGGCGAGCCAAGATCTGGCAAAACAGATCATCACCACGGTGAGCACGCTGGTTGTTGCAGTTTCAGGCTTCTACTTTGGCAGCAAGACGGTTGCGGCGGTTGGCGGTGCTCCGGCGGTTTCCGTCCCGGTCATCCGCAGTATCAGTCCCACAGAAGGGAATCGAAAAGCAGATATCAAATTCAGGATTTGCGGAAAGAACCTCGAACTTGCAAAGGAGGTCAAACTCATCCGCGACTCGGTGGAAATTGCGTGCACGGGCGTCACGTCAAGCTCCACGAAAATTAAGTGCTCCTTAAAAATTCCCGAAGCAAAAGAATATCCGGAAGGCAAATGGACGGTTGTTGTTATAAATTCCGATACAGGGGAAGATCGGCTGGAGGGCGCCTTTACCGTCCTGCCGGCCGCCGGCACCTGAATACTCCGTTCCTATTTTTCCTCCTGAATAAACTTTCCGGCCGTAAAGAGGGGCCATTGCGCTGACAGCTATTATGCTTCATAAGGAACAGGATATTGAGAGATGCATCCGGGAAAGGCAATGACAGTCGCATGAACCACATCAAGAAGGTGATTCGGAAACCATGACATATACCACACTCGATGACTGGATCCGGGACGAAGCGGTCCCCATCTCCCTCGATTCCCCCGAAACCCTCGACGCGGCCGTTGAAAGGCTCATCGCGTCGCTCGGCGATGCAGTTGAGCTGCTCGGCTTTGCAGAGGCGCTTCACGGCGGCGAGGACATTCTGCTGCTCAGGAACCGGCTCTTCCGGCGGCTTGTGGAGAAGCATGGCTACAGCGCCGTCGCAATCGAGAGCAGTTTTCCCCGGGCGCGAGTCGTGGACGAGTACGTGGCCGGCCGGGGCCCGGCGTCGTATGAGGAAGTTCGTGAGACTGGCTTTAGCCACGGCTTTGGCAGGCTCGAGGCCAACCGCGAACTCGTAGAGTGGATGAGGGCGTACAATGCCGATCCGTTCCACCGCGTCACGCTCCGGTTCTACGGCTTCGATAGTCCGACAGAGATGACCGGCAGCGATAGTCCGGCCCTGGTGCTGCATTATGTTCTCGATTACCTCGCCTCGATTGATAGCGCCAGCGGCGGGGAGTATCGCGAACGCATCGACCCGCTTCTCGGCCCGGACTCCGGCTGGGAGAACCCCGCTGCAATGATGGACCCGACACAGTCAATAGGCCTGTCACCGGCCGCAACCGCGCTGCGGATCGCAACGGAGGACCTTATTGCGGAACTCCGCATACGCCGTCCCGAACTGGTGGCGAAGAGCGACGAGAGCCGGTACCGGGAAGCCGTGCAGTATGCAACGGTCGCACGGCAGCTGCTGAACTATCATGCCGCGGTGGCAAAGCCGGGTGGAGGCGAACGGATTGTCCGGCTCCTCGGCATGCGAGACGCGATGATGGCGGATAACCTGGCCTCCATGGTCTCCCGCGAGCACGGCCGGGGGAAGGTGCTGGCCTTCGCCCACAACAGCCACCTGCGGCGCGGAAAGGCAGAGTGGCAGCTCGGGCCCCACGCACTCGCATGGTGGACGGCGGGATCGCACCTCAACGAGATGTTCGGCCCGCGCTACGCCGTCATCGGCACGGCGGTGGGCGTGTCGGATGAAAACGGCATCGGCCGGCCCGAACCCGGCACTCTCGAAGCCCGGCTGACCAACGTTCCGGGCCCGGCGCTGTTCATCCCGACGCACAAAGGCGAGGGATTTTCAGCTGCGGAGATCGCCTCGCTCCCGGCCCGCTCGGGCAGTACGAAGAATTCAACCTACTTCCCGCTCACTCCTCAGAGCATCACCGACTTCGACTGGCTGGCATTCCTGGATGAAACGACGTACAGCGGCGGGGGGCCGGTGTTGCATTACGTAGATGAACATAGAGGTCGGGATGCAGAGTGAAAACATATTAGAAGGTCATTCAAGGAATGGGCCCGCTGCGATCAGAACTCGGGGTCCCTCTCATGTGAAGGCGACTTAAAGGTCGCAGATTCCGGAGCAGAGCCCATAGCAGAGTGTTTTTAGAACGACACTGAGACGCCGGTTTTTAAAAAAAAAAGGTTGTGAACTTTTTCCCGTTATTGCCTCCGTGAAAAATGGAAGATCGTTTTGCACCCGTGCTTTATTCTCCATCTTTCGTGATTTCGAAGTAAAAGCCAACACATTAATAGTGCTGAAGGCGGGAACATCGATTGTACATGGAGTGGCGATTACCGTCATTTTACTGAGGGCCGGGAAGATTTTATGAAGGTTGCAATTGCAGGTGCCGGGATCGCCGGAGGGTACCTGGCGGGGCTTCTCGAGCAGAGAGGAATCTCGCCGGATGTCTATGACGGCATGGATCACGCCACCGCCTGCCGGTGCCGGTCGTGTGGGTGGGGTGTGCCGATCAGTATCAAAAAGTACCTCGCGGATGTCGGCCTCGATCTGGACGAGTACCTCATCGAACCCATGTCCCCGATGAATTTTGACGGGCTTGTGGCCACGACTCCCCTCTGCACCGTCGACAAGCCCCGGCTCCTCCGCGATCTCACACGAGCTGCCGGACTGAAGCGGGAGAACCTGGGGCCGGAGAAGGCGGAAGACTATGATGTCGTGGTGGATGCGACCGGGATTGCCCGGGCTTTCCTTCCGCCCTGCAGGTCTGATCTGACGCTGCCGACCCTGCAGCACAGGGTAGCCGTGAAATCCACCGGGAGCGAGCGCCTTGGAGCGGGGATGTACGGGAACCGGATATCCGGACCCGGGTACCTGTGGGCCTTTCCTGTCGGAAACAAGCACTATCACATAGGCATTTGGGGTATCGGCACTATCCGGCACGATAGCCTGTTGGAACAATTTTACCGGGATTCGTCCGATCGGTTTTCATTCACCCTGCACTGCAGCTGCCGCGGTTCCATCAGGGTCGCTTCCCCGCACTATTCGACGCCCTTTTATTCCAGAAGGACGCGGGAAGACGGTACGCAACAGGTGGTCATCGGTGTCGGCGAATCGATAGGGACCGTATCGCCGTTCACGGGAGAAGGTATTGTCTATTCCCTGGAATGTGCACGGATTCTGGCCGATTCATGGCCGGATATCGAGAAATATGCCCATACCGTGCTGGCCCGGTTCGCCTGGATGAAAAAGGAGCGGGAAACGCTCGACTACCTGTTCTCACCCAAAAGCCGGAACGGCCCGCGGCTCCGGGACCGGTGGCGATTTTACCGCAATGCCCGTCGTTCGGGCATCAGACTCCCCCTGACGGAGGCTTTTAAGCAGATGGGCAGTCTTTCGCGATGGGTGGACGGCCCGGAGGAATAATCATGGCAAAGATCCATGAGGAGCATAAAGATGAACACTTCGGGAGAAAATTCAAAGATATTAACGAATATATCGAGAGCTTCCCTCCGGATGTTCGGAACATTCTGGAACAGCTGAGGAACATTATCCGCGAAAATGCCCCCGAGGCAGAAGAGGCGATTCGGTATGGGATGCCGACCTTCAGGCTCAAGGGCAACCTTGTGCATTTTGCAGCATTTGCGCATCATATAGGCTTCTATCCGGCACCATCAGGAATAGCGGCTTTCGCGAAAGATATAACTCCGTATAAACATGCGAAAGGTTCTATTCAGTTCCCTCTGGACAAACAGATTCCCTACGATCTGGTGAAAAAGATAGTCCGGTTCAGAGTGAGGGAACAGCGCGAGAGCGGCAAAAAGAAGCGATAATATATGTGGGATTATCTCATCCCATGAAAGAGACAGACAAGACCGATACCGGAAACGAAAAGCGGATTCCCTCGCTGCCTGAAAGTCACGTTGGTGACGAGATCGACACTCCATCCGTTGAGAGAAGGATAATGTTAAGTTTTTGAGGAGGGAGCATGTGAACATGAAAATTACCATCATCTACGACAATACTGCTTTCAGGAATGATCTTCAGGCAGACTGGGGCTTTTCCGCGTTGGTGGAAGGTGAGAATGTTCCCGCAATATTGTTTGACGCCGGGGGAAATGGGAAAATTTTGCTCGGTAATATGGAAAAACTGGGAATTGATCCCTCATCGATCGATGAAGTGTTCATTTCACACTCGCATTTTGACCATATAGGAGGACTTTCCGATTTTCTGAACACAAATAAAAAAGCAAAAATCTATGTTCCGCCATCTTTTCGCGGATTAAAAGGAAGAGAGGTAATTGTCATAACGCAACCGACCAAAATTCATGAAAATATATTTTCTACCGGTGAATTAGAAGGAATTGAACAAAGTCTGGGGGTTAAAACCGATAAAGGAATTGTAATTATTACTGGTTGTTCTCACCCTCATATGGGCACTATTCTCAATACTGCACGGCAATTCGGCAAAATCTTTGGAATCATCGGAGGGCTCCATGGGTTTCGTGACATTGCATTGTTTCGGGATCTGGAATTGCTGTGTCCCGTTCACTGCACCCAGCACAAAGCCGAACTGAAAAGACTATATCCTGAAAAATATAGTGAAGGCGGAGCCGGAAAGGTCATTGAGATGTAGATGAAACCCCAATACGATCCGCTCTGGTGCTGCCCGCTGCACGCTGCGGTTCTCCGGAGTCAAAGCAGATCTCGCCGAATGGAAAAAACTAATAAAAATAGTCATGGGCTCGCTGAGATTCGAACTCAGGACCTCCGCCGTGTGAAGGCGACGTCATAACCAGCTAGACCACGAGCCCGCATGCATCGACCGGGAATTGAACCCGGGCTATTGGCTTGGAAGGCCAAAGTCATGCCACTAGACCATCGATGCTTATGCAGAGATGCCTTTTATTCTTCGCTTCTGGAGGTATTAATATTATCATCTTTTTCCGGGCCCCGGAATCCGCGGGATGAAGGGGATCAGCATAATGAGCGTACACCCCGGGTCGCCCGAAAAAAAGGATATCGTCCGGATGGACGCTAGTATCCCCGTATCTCGGCCTCGAGCTCCTCAAGGGCCGCAATTCGCTTCTCAAGCGGGGGGTGCGTGGAGAAAAGCTCCATGAGGGTCTGCCCGGAGAGGGCAGGGATGATGAAGAAGGCGTTCGCCCCTTCGATCTCCTGCTTCTTCTTTGCCGGGATGTGGTCCATCCGGCCCGATATCTTGTAGAGGCCCGAAATGAGTGCCCGCGGGTTCCCCGTGATGTAGGCACTGCCACGGTCTGCGGCAAATTCCCGGTACCGCGAGAGCGTGCGGATGAGGAGCGTGCTCACGATCCAGACGAGGATCGACACGATCCACGCAAGCATGATGGGGCCGGAGTCGCGGCGGTTGCCGAGCGAGAAGAAGATCGCATACCGCATCACGAGGAATGCGAGCATCGAAACGAAGCTCGCGACCGTCATCGTCAGCACATCACGGTTCTTCACATGGGAGAGCTCGTGGGCGATAACCGCTTCAAGCTCATCCTTGTCGAGGAGGCGCAGGATCGAATCGGTAACCGCAACAACGGCGGATGAGGGGCCTCGGCCCGTCGCAAAGGCGTTCGGGACCGGTGACTGCATAACGGCCACCCTCGGCTTCGGGAGGTCCGCTTCGGCGCAGAGGCGCTCAACCATCGCATGAAGTTCGGGATACTCCACCTCCTCCACAATCCGTGCGCCGGTACTCCAGAGCACCAGTTTGTCCGAGAAGAAGTACTGGACGAAGGCAAAGAGGCCGACTATCAGGAACATGCCTGAAACCCCGAGCTCGGGGAAGAGCACCGACAGTACCGAGAGGAAGATAAGATACACAATCAGGAGCAGAAACCCGGTCAGGAGAGACCGTAGCGTCAGCCCAAAGTCACGCTTCCATTTCATAGTTGCAACAATTACTCTTGGTGAAGGCAACCTATTAATATATGGTTGGGAGCCGGCAGAGAGTTCGGGATCGGAATCCATCCCAGTGCGCTTATATGACTCTGCGGCGATACCTAATGCACGTGAGTGGAATGGAACTCGATGAAGTGACCATCAGCCGGGCAATCGTCTCCGAACAGAGCCGCGTGCTGCTCGAGTATCTGGACGTGGACGTCGCGGTTGTCGGAGGAGGGCCTTCCGGGCTTACCTGTGCGGCGCTCTGTGCAGAAAACGGCCTGAAAACCGTGCTGATTGAGCGTAAACTCTCTGTCGGCGGAGGAATGTGGGGCGGGGGGATGATGTTTCCCCGCATCGTCGTGCAGGATGAGGCAAAGCGCCTCCTTGACCGGTTTTCAATCACATCTACCCAATATTCTCCCGGATACCACCTTGCGAGCTCCGTCGAATCGGTCGCAAAACTGACGGCAGCGGCCTGTGACGCCGGGGTGGAATTTCTTATGCTCGTATCGGTCGAGGACGTCGTCGTGAAAGGGGACGGGCGGGTTGGCGGCCTTGTCATCAACTGGACGCCGGTGGAGACCACCGGCCTGCACGTCGATCCGCTGACACTCGCCTGCCGCTATACCGTCGACGCCACGGGCCACGACGCGATGATCGCCCACATGGTCGCACGAAAAGGAGGGGATCTTCACATCAGGGGCGAGCGGTTCATGTGGGCCGAACGAGCCGAGGCTCAGATCGTGGGGCATACAAAAGAGGTCTTCCCGGGGCTTGTCGTGACCGGCATGGCGGCAAACGCCGTCGCCGGTGAATGCCGGATGGGGCCGATCTTCGGGGGCATGCTTCTCTCCGGCGAAGCGGCCGCCCGGGCAATCGGGGAAGCACTCCGATAACCCTCCTCCGGAGGGTGCCTGATAAACAACTATTATCACTCATTTTTCCCTATCGAATACTATGGAAGGTACCGTGGACACCGGGCTTGCCGATGTGGCATACGGACTTTTCGAGATACTTCTCAACCGGGAACTGCGGGAACGAGGCACCTATCTTTTTGAACGTGTCGAAAAAGAAGAAGATTTCCGGGAGGATTTCGAGGAGATTTTCGGGATATTTCAGGCAGACTATCCCGAACTCGCAAAAGCCCTTGTCGAATCGTGCGGTGGGACTGCGGCACTCTATACGATGCTCCGGGAGGGAGAAGGGGTCGTGCCCGGCAGGACAACCCGCATGTACTGGATCATCCAGGACGCACCCGATTTCCGCCCCGGCGCCGTGGATGATGAGCGGGGCGGGAAATGGCTCATCTTCATCGACCGGGACCACGCCGACGAAATCTGGCGGCGCATCCGGGACGCGACCGCGGACGGCAGGCTCGGCATCTCCGCAAAAGTCAGCACGGCAAAAACGAACCCGGAATCACGGGACGAACGTGTCGTGATTTACGTCCATACTACCGACTGGGAAGACGAGGACGATGTGATGCGTGTCCGGGAAGTGCTCAGATCGCTCGGTATCGACCAGCGTATCGGGTACAAACGGAATCTCGAGACCTACCACGGCGAATACAGCGAGAAAGGAAAGAAAGTTACTTTTTACAGTGCCTGATTACCATGCACCGCGAAACCGGTGCACAAGCCAAAAAAAATTATGCTTTTCGTTCCTTATTCTTCTGCCTGAGATTTTCGTACCCGCATTTCCTGCAGCGCGTGGCGCGCGGCGCATTCCGTGCATTGCATTTCATACAGATTTTAACATTGAGTAACCGTGCCTCGGCTTCTGGAAATCGTGCCATTATCTACACCACTCTATCAGTTCATTATACAACGCTTTTTACCGTATTAACAGTTTGTGTCATGCCCCGGAGAGCGTTTCTCCATCCTCAGAACCATCCACGAGCGGAACGCGGCAAGCGCCCGGCCGCGGTGCGATATCCGTGATTTTTCAGCAAGCGGCATCTCCGCAAGCGTCCGGTCACCTACCTCGACGATCGGATCGTATCCAAATCCGCCGTCTCCCCGGGGCGCGACGATGTGCCCTTCAATCTCTCCGCGGAAGATTTCGATCCCCTCATCGTCCGCGTATGCGATCGCTGTCTCGAAGTGTGCGCTCCGGTCAGTTTCCCCCTCCATCAGCCTGAGAATGCCCGGAATTCCAATCGTTTCCAGCACATACGCCGCATAAGGGCCGGGAAAGCCGGAGAGGGCGGTAATGAAAAATCCGGTGTCGTCCACGATCAGCGGCACGTGGAGCGTTTCGTATGCAAACCGTGCCTTTTCACGGGCGATGGCACCCACATCGTCACTGCGAAACTCGGGGCATTCGAAAGAGACATAATCTACCTCCGCGATGCCCCGGAAAAACGCCCGAACCTCACGCGCCTTGTTCGCGTTGCTTGTGACAACCGTAATCTTCACAGGTACCGCCCCCGCCGTTCGATCTCCTCTTCACGGGCAAGCACATCAGGGGCCCCGGCAAATGATCGCGTATACCCTGCAATAAAAGCGGTTTTCAACTCCTCGAAATCGGAGGACGTGCTCTCGAGCGTCTGGAAAAAAACATGAACGTCGACACCGCGCGCCTCGATCTCCGGGGAGACGTAAGCAAGCCCGAAATCGATCAGGACGCAGGAGTCGTCCCGGACAATGATATTGCTCGTCGTGAGATCCCCGTGCACAATCCCGGCCCCGTGCAGGTTGCCGACAACCATACCGGCCATTTCGGCGGTTTCCCGCGAAAGATCGTGCTTGAGGAGCTCACCGGAGATCGCCTCCATCACGATCGTATCGTGGGTGACGTCACGTATCACAGGAGTAGGCACCCCCGCCCTTCGCGCCGTGGAAATCAGCCGGGCTTCCCACCGTGTACGTTCCGCGATAATCCGACGGTCAAGCGACGGGATGCGATACCCCTTCCCAATGCGCTGTTTTCGCACGTCATTTCCTTCTCTTGTGACAACCGCTTCCGCACCGCGGGCAACGCCGTTTTCGAAAGTGTCGGCGCGGTGAAACGCCGAATCACCCTCGTGAGCCCGCCAGGTCACCACGACGTCGTCTGAGCGGAAACCGGGCCGAACCTGTGAATCAGCGACAGAAAGTGTCTGCCCGGCCTCAAGCATGATCTTCCCGGTGTATGCGATCATGGCGCCGTTATCGCCGAGATACCGGCGTTCGGGGACATAAAATGACGCCCCCCGCTCCTCGCACATGGCACGGAGCATCTCCTGCAGGCGGGCGTTCGCTCCGACCCCCCCGACAAGGAGCACCTCGTCTTTGCCGGCATGGGCACAAGCCCGCTCGGTCACCTCGACACACATCGCAAACGCGGTCTCCTGCAGCCCGGCACAGACATCCGCGAGCGGTGCCCGTGCATCCCTGGCGGCGCTCACAAGGCCGGAGAATGCAAGATCCATCCCCTTCACGGTATATGGCAGATCGATCGGCTTTCCTTCCCGCGCCCGCTCTTCGATGATCGGCCCTCCCGGGTGGGGAAGGCCGAGGCTCCGGGCAAACTTATCCAGTGCATTGCCGAGCCCGATGTCCAGTGTCTCACCGAAGATCCGGTACCGGGCGTTGAGAAACCCGAGCACCTGCGTATTGGCGCCGCTGGCATAGAGAACAACCGGATCACTGCACCCCGTCGCCCACCGCCCGATCTCGATGTGAGCAACGCAGTGGTTCACCCCCACGAGAGGCACGTCCAACGCCAGTGCAAGGGACCGTGCTGCGGTTGCCACCGTCCGCAGGCACGGCCCCAGCCCCGGACCCTGTGAAAACGCTACCGCCCGAACCACCGACGGATCCGGGAGCACCCGCGAGATGACATCCTTCATCGCCGATGCATGGTGCTGGGCCGCATCACGCGGGTGGATGCCGCCGTGCGGCGGGCTGTACGGAGACGAACACAGGCTGACGAGATCGTCACCAAAAAGAGCGGCACTGAGGTTCCACGCAGTTCCCTCAATCCCGAGTATCTGCCCGTCTGAAGGCATGACGTTATTTCTTGAATTCAGTATAGCCGCATTTGCCGCATGCGCTCCGGTCCGCATGCTCTGCCAGCAGCACGCCGGGCCCGCACCGGGGGCAGTGCCGCCGCTCAAGGACGATCGCGTCTCCTTCCACCTTGTAGTAGCTGCCGCGTTGTGCTGCCATCTTACGCTTCACTCTCGGTTTCGGCTTTTTTGCCGCGTTTCAGAAGGTATGCGGGCTCAATACGATGCTTGCTCTCTTCGTCGTCGTAGATGCGCACGGTCGACGAGATCTCCTCTTTGCCGAATCCGCTTTTCAGCGAGTCCAGCACAACAAGGTTCTCATCGAGATTCTTTAATGCGCACAGTTTGCCAAGGATATGGGCCCTCGAGGGGGTCGCCCCTTCAAACGTAAGTATAAACGACAGCTCGCTCCGGTTTAGGAGCGCGTTCCTGTCTTCGCCCGTAAATTCAAAGTCCATCAATATCCCTAAAATATTGTCCATCAGGATATTTAAAGCATTGGGGAGGGGCAAAAGGGGCGTATTAGATCCGTTCAAAGAGCGAAAGCATCTCGGCAGCAGTTTTTTTGGCTGCCAAATCAATATCGCGGATCACCACGCCCTCGCCGGGCTGTCCGTACAGGACGACCGCGCACTCGGGTGCCGCCAGTACGAGCGGAATGACCGCGAGATCCTCTTCCCCGTCAACCATAATCACTGCGGGCGGCAGAGCGACCGCATCAGTAATTGCCTGCACCAGTTCATCCGTTATCATGCCCGCCGGATTTTTCACGTGAATCTTCGGCGCATTTAAAAGAGGTGTCTGCCCACAGGGCACCCGTTGTGTCTGTCCGTCGATGATTGCAATCGCAGGAGAGATACCCTGCGCGAGGATATTTCGTGTAACGACATCACCGACGGTATACACCGCTTTTCCGGAGAGACGCGGGAGAGCTGCATGCAACTCGGGGTAGAGGTCCCCAAACGGATCGCGGAACCGTTCCCGGTGCACCAGAGGCAGCCGGAGCATTACCTGACCTTCAGGGCGTACCTGCCGGGCGTGTCGATTCCGACTTTTTTAGCTATGTCGGAATGCCGGGGATCAATAATGACGAGGTACCCGGCCCAGTCCTCGCTGAGGTTGCTGCTCCCGCACATCACGCATGCATCGCCCTCCACGACGCGGTGGCAGATCCGGCACACTTTCGCTTGTTTCTTACGCACTGCCATGTTCTGCCTTCTCCTCTTCGTACTCCTCTTTCAGCCAGATCTCGGTCCCGAGCCCGGCCTGCCGCATCGTCAGCCCGATCTTGGATTCCCGGGGTTCCCGTTCGTTCAGGCTCAGCGCAACAACCCGGGCACGCACACCGTCGCCAACCCCGATCTGGCGCTTGGTCTCCTGGCAAATCAGCCGTCCGTTCTTCTCATCGTAGTTGATGAACTCATCGGATATCTGGCTCACGTGGAGCATCGCATCGATGGGGCCGAGACTGACAAACGCGCCGAAACTTGTCGTTTCCACGACTTCGCCGACGACGACCTCCTGCAGCGCAAGCCGCAACACCATTGCCTCGAACCTGACATCGTAGAAGATCGCACCGTCGCCGGGAATCATATCACCTTCACCGATATTCAGCACCCTTGTTACCGAGATAAAGATCCCGATGTCCTTGTCGATGCTGCCTTCAAGCTGCTCCTGCAGTACAGTGAGAACAACGTGCGTAAGATCCTCGCCCATCCGGTCCGGGGGAACCCGTACCTTGTCCTCGAGTGTCATCCTAAAATGCATAGCCTGTTTCCTACCCCCTCAGTATCTCAAGTCTTTTCTGTTTTCTCATAACGATCACCGGAACACCGCGGGCGACAAGCCTGTCGCGGAGCCTTCGATCATTTGTCAGTACGCTCATACCCTGCTCCTCCGCAAATCGTGCGATTCGTTCGTCAACCGGCAGGCCGAGAGCACCGTCATCCAGCGTCCGGCACCGGTCGGCCAGTGCGAGCCCGACCCGTGCGGCGGCTGCATCGCGGCCTCTGCCACGGCTGATCCCCGTAAGTTCTTCCCGGACACAACCAAGTGTCACGGGATCGATGGCACCCAGGAGCCCGGCGAGTTCGGCGAAGATATCGACACCGAACTGCGCAGGCATCATCAGCGCATTTGCGTCAAGAAGGACGGTCACGCAGCGAGAATCCCCATACCGATCAGGCGCCATCGTCCGCCAACCTGCCGGCTGATAGCAATACGGGCTCCTTCTTCCGCACACACCGGCCGTTTCAGTATCACTTCGGCGGAGTTTTTCTTTGTATTAACCACCACACCGACCGTGACTGCCGTTCCCACCGAGAGCATTAACGGCTCCTTATGGCGGAGCGGTTCGATGTTCTGCTCGTCATCGGCACCGACAACACGATCCATGAGCCGGACCTCAAATGTAAGCCGGTCGCGGATTGGCGGGAGGGTTCCGACGAGGCCTGCAACCTGTCCTGCAAGCGTATCGCTCTTCGTCAGTGAGGGGTCCAGCTTCGTCCCGAGTGCGATGAGGCCTCCGGGCGTCGCTTCGCTCACTTTCTTCGATCCTGCGTTGATGGAGGTGATCTTTGTCTGGATGGGTTCCCAGATCACCCGGTTCTCGACCTGCGTGTGCCGTCCCGGCCGGATTTCGATCTCATCCGCCTCATGGAAAACGCCGCGGGTCAGCGATCCGCCGACCACGCCTCCCTTGACGTCGCGCCAGCTGCATCCGGGCTTATTGATGTCAAAAGAACGGGCGATGAGCATCAATGGCTCGTCCCCGGGATCACGTTCCTTATCGGGGATATATTCATCGAGCGCCTGAACAAGAGCCCCGATATTAATCATCTGCTGCGCGGAGACGGGAATAATCGGGGCATTCTCGGCGATCGTTCCCTTTACGAATTTCTTTATTTGCTTATAGTGGCTGACCGCGTCCGCCTGTGAGACGACATCGATTTTATTCTGCACAATCACAATCCGCTCAATGCCCACGAGTTCGAGCGCCATCAGGTGCTCCTTCGTCTGCGGCTGGGGGCACTTTTCGTTTGCGGCAATCACGAGCATGGCCCCGTCCATGAGTGCCGATCCCGAAAGCATCGTTGCCATCAGTGTCTCGTGGCCGGGAGCGTCTACGAACGAAACTGTCCGGAACGGCACTCCTTTCCCGCCACAACCCGGACATTCCGGTGATAGGGAGTAGGCCTCGGTTCCCGAACATGCCTCGCACTTATAAAAGGTTGTGTCGGCGTACCCGAGCCGGATGGAGATCCCGCGCTTTATCTCCTCACTGTGCCGGTCAGTCCATACACCGGTCAGTCCGCTCACCAGCGTTGTCTTTCCATGGTCCACATGGCCCACGACGCCAATATTAACGCTGGGTATATCTATATCACGCAATCCTCTTCAGACCTCCCCATTAATATTGGATGACACTACTTATACCTAATCGGTGGCTCACATCTGCGCCCTTCTGTCCGGAAGCGGCGGGAAGTTTTTCCATTTGTGCGAATATCTGTTACGATAACTGTATTTTCAGCATACAATGTAAACAATAATTATGTTCTAAGAGAGAAGAAGTAACATACGGTCCTGACATGGGTGAAGGATCGCAGGTGGTGTGGATGACAAACGACTCAGATCTTTCCCGGATAGGCATCTCTCTTCCAAAAAATCTGCTTGATAAATTCGATGAAATCCTTAATTTCAGGGGATATTCGTCGCGATCAGAAGGGATCCGGGACGCAATACGAAGCTACAACACATACTACCAGTGGATGTCCGATGTCCATGGGGAGCGGCAGGGAGTCATTACCATGGTGTACGACCATGAACAGCGGGGGCTCCTGCAGATGCTCACGGAAATCCAGCATGAGTATATGCACGTCATCCAGGCATCGCTTCACTCCCACGTCAATCACGAGAAATGTCTCGAAGTGATCCTGCTGCGCGGTGACGGGGCTGACCTGAAAAATATTGCCGAACGCCTGATGGCACAGAAAGGTGTCGAGGCAGTGAAGCTCACCACCATCCCGACGAAGGATTAACCGGCGCCGACTCCGTCAACACCCGCGATTCCTTCCTGTATCTCCTCTGCAGACAGGGCCTCATCAAGGGAGAGCGGTTTTTGTCCGGCACGATCCTCTTTTCTGCGCCCGGCATGTTTTCCCTTCCCGAGCACGTGCAGCTGGTCGATGCGGTAGAGGAGGTGGGTGCTGTCCAGTTCGGCGAAGAGATTTCCGTCGATATCCTCGATCCGGACAACAGTGCCGGTTGTTCCCGTGCGTGGATACCTGACCGTCGTTCCGGGGGAAATGTCGCCGTCTTCCATAACATCATGTTTCCTCGTGCAAACTATAAAAGATTGGGCTGCCCCACAGTGTACTGATGAATACTCCGACGATCCGCGAGGTTTCAAAACAATTTTTTAACGGAACTCATCGTGCCCTGACTCCTGAGGAGACATGCCGCATCATCCGTCCCCTCATCCCCGATATCGGGGTTTCGGAGATACTGGACCTCACACCCTTCGACCGTCTCGGCATTCCCGTTGCCGCTACGATACGGCCCCGGGCCGCACGGTCAGCCGAGAATCTCCGTGCCGGGGCGGGGGCAGACCCGATCCTTGCCAAAATAGCCGCATTAATGGCGGCGATCGAGAGGTACAGCGTGGAGTATCGCGGCCAGCAGATGCAATTCGCTTCACACGAAGAACTGGGGCTGACACGGTCGGTGGATCCCCGCGATCTCATTCTCCCAAGGCCATTCGGCATGGGGGAACAGGTGCACTGGACCCCGTCATGGGATCTCCTCAACGAGGAGGAGATCGCAGTACCGAGTAATGCAGTGTATCATCCGTATGATCCGATGGGGATGGGAGAGATACTGTTCCAGAGCGATGACGTCGGCCTTGCGGGAGGAATGGAGCCCGAAGAGGCGATTCTGCACGGCATGCTTGAAGTGGTGGAGCGCGACGCCCTGAGCACGGCAGAAAGGGCACGGAACCTGGGTAGCCGCATCACTGTCGACCGGGACGGCCCGGCCCGGAGACTGCTCGACCTGTTTACCGGCGCCGGGATTGAGATGCATCTCTGGCTGCTTCCGGGGAGAACCGGCATCCCTGCTGTGGCGGTATCAGCTGACGATACCGTGTCAAAGGATCCCGCACTGCTCGTCACCGGATCGGCAGCCCATACCGATCCCGAGATTGCGGTTATCCGGGCACTCATGGAAGTGGCGCGAAGCCGTGCCGTCTACCTCCACCGCGGGCGGATCGACGCTGTACGAGAGGCGTTTGCGCGGAAAGCGGGATACGAACGGCTAAAAAGGATCAACCGCCTCTGGTACTCTTCGGCCGACGAGACGGAGCTTTCGGCAATTTCGTCGTTGTCGACCGAGAGATTTGATCAGGATATTGCCCGGTGCCTCGACGAGATCGGCGCTCATGCCGACCGGGTCTGTGTCACCGACCTCACGTCCACACCCGTGCCGGTCGTCCGCGTAATCATTCCGGGATTCGAGGTTTCATATTCCGATACGTCACGAATACGCGGGCAGTATATCTGACCGCCTCAGATCACCTGTATTTTTTTCAGTGTCCGGACGAGATGGTGGGTGCTCGGCCGCGCACGGTCATGCACCGGCTCGTAGAGGGTGCCCCCGAGCGCCCGGAAGATATGCCCGACCGCAAGGCCGTGAGACGGGCCATACCCCCCTTCTAGGACAAGTGCGACGGGCTGATCGGTCACTGCCATCATCAACCGTGTCAGGACACCGAAGTCCTCAGGATTGAGTTTCATGTTCCCCCGCAGGTCATCCGCAAGCGGATCCTGCCCTGCCGAGATGAGTACGAGATCGGGAGAGAACCGTTCCAGTGCGGGGAGGAAGACGTCCTCGAAGACAAGTGAGTAGTCGTGGATCGTCCCGCCCGGCCGAAGCGGAGCGTTGAGCGAATATCCGCGACCCTTTCCCTCACCAATCTCGTCCACCCAGCCGGAACGGGGAAAGATCCCTGCCTCGTGAATGGAGCAGAAGAGCACGCGGTCGTCGTGGTAGAAGATTTTCTGCGTACCGTTGCCATGGTGGAGGTCCCAGTCGACAATCGCGATCCTGTCCACCTCATCACGCTCGAAGAGCACCGCAGCCGCAACGGCAATATTATTGAAGAGGCAGAACCCCATGGCACGGTCCGGCTCCGCGTGATGCCCCGGAGGACGGACCAGAGCAAAACAATGCTCCCCGTCACGAGCCCGTTCGGCTGCCGCCATTGCAGATCCGGCGGCATAGAGAGCCACTTCAAAGGATTCCGAGTTCACGTAGGTATTGGGATCGATATAGTGCATCCCCCGCGAGAGTTCCTGAAGTAACCGGACGTGCTGGGGAACGTGAACGAGCATCAGGTCGCTGATCCGCGCCTGAACCGGGGGGAGGACCCGGACTCCCCGCGGTATTGCAGCGGTGGCGATTGTAAGGCGCTCCCCGCATTCCGCGTGGGACTGGAGGTCATGCCGGGCAAAGACCTCGCCGGATATCATCGAACATTTCATTATCTTGTCATCACGGCTGATAGTCAGGAGATGACGCGACCCTGCATCACCGCACTTTCAGGCACCTCGATGGTGACGCCGGTTCCGCGAATGCGATAGGGGCCTGTGGTCATGACATCATAGGGAGAGCCGCTCGTGGCATAGGGCACAACAAACATGCCGTTTTCACTTTCCTGCCGGTAGGTAAAGGTGCGGCCCAGATTGGTCACCACATCGACTTCGATGATGCCTTCGCCGGGAATCGTTGCACCCGGCACGAACTCGAATACCTTCACGTACTGCAGGTTCGGCTTTTCCCCGCTCAGGACACTTGTCGGCGATTCGTGCACGAGCCGGTACCGGTGGAGTGCCGGCACCTTTTCAACGGGGTTAATCGGGAGTTGGCTGAAGACACCGGCATGCGATCCCGGAGCCGCCTGTGCGTTGTAGGCTGCCACGGCAGCCGAGGCTTCTCCGGGAGGGAGAATCCGGTAGTTTGAGATCACCGGCGCCGGCATTCCGGCTTTACTGCTGTATTCGATATAGAGAACCTCGGCAGGTTCGACCATCGACCCGTCGAAGTTGTGCAGCCGTGCAAGTATCGTCCGGAAGTAGGCGGCGGTGTGCAGGCCGACGACTTCGGACTGGCCGCTGGCCGCATCAAGCGAGATCAGAAACTGCGTGTAGGGCGCACCGCCGAGGGAACTGTTATACCACGTCGCCATAGCCCAGAATTTCCCGTTGATGGCATCATCCATCGGAAAATCCGTGATAATGTACCGGGCATTCAGCCGGGTGAGCTGCGCAGATGATTCGGCTTCGGATGCACGAATGAAGAATGCCGCTGCACCGTCAGGGCCGGAAACACCACTCTGGAACGGGTTCGCCGTGGGGATTCGGCCTGCTACGAATGTAATCCAGTGGCCGTAATCCCACCACGAAATAACCCCGTACGACTGGTCCGGATACTGGTAGGTACTGCGCTCGTAGATCGCGTAGTAGTCCACACCCGGATCAGGCGTGTTCGCCTCCATCCATCGAAGCGTCTCCATCCAGTCGGAATCTATCCCTCCCCCGACACTATCGGCGATATTCACCGACGAGGTGAGGGACGAAGAGAAGAACAGCACGCCGAGAATCACTCCGGCGACTGCGACGGCAAAGGTAAGTGGATTTTTCAGCCGGGCCTTGACGGGGGGGGGAGTCGCGGCTTTTTTCTTTTTCTTCTGAGGCTGGGATATAACATCCTTTTCTGCCGGGTGGCCGCGGAGAAGCCCGGAGATATCGTCCCGGGCAAGATCCAGGAGGTATGCAATGAAGAGGGCGCTGAGAAGCGCAATATTCACCGCAAGGTAGTATTCATACCGGACATGACGGATCGTCGAGAACAGGATCACGATGGACCAGACAAGCACGAAGATATGATCGGGGTGTTCATTCCTGAAATTTTTATACAGGACGACCCCGATGCCGCCGGCCATCAGGATAAAGCCAAAATTAAACGTGCTCCATGCACTGGAAAGCTCCCACGGCCGCGCTTCCTGTACTGTCAGTGTCTCCGCCTGCTCCCCGAAGAACTGGAAGACCCCCCCGATCAGCGTCTGAAAGATATCGGGGGAAACAAGGAAGAGAGCCAGGCTTCCCACGCCTGCGGTCACGATAACCGAGAGCGGGAGGAGGGCTTTCTGTTTCCCGGAAAAATACCGTGAAAAGGCATAGAGTATACCGGAGGCAAGGATCAGGGCAAGGTATGCATAGACATGCACAATCGAGTACCGTGACAGGCTCAGTGCATCATGCTTCAGTCCGAACAGGAGCGTCCCGATAATTGCCGTTCCGAATATCACGCCGTTGACCAGGAGCAGGTAATCAGAGGGCGTTTCCCGGTAGAAATCCCAGATAAACTGGACAAGGGTGAACGCTGCAACGATGAGGGCGAACAGCACCATTGTCGGCATGACCATCAGGCCGATAACATAGGCAATTCCTGCAATAAAACCAAATATAACGGGTTTTTTAAAGGTTTCCGGATCTTTCGGATCAATGCGCCGGCCCGCGGAATTTTTCAGCGTCAGGATATACAGCAGGCAGAAGAGGGTGGAAAAAAGCACCTCTGCGATATGGTGATCCACAAACCCGAAGAGCGATCGGTAGAGATACTGTCCGGTAATTACTGCAATAAATAACGAAGCGATAAGTCCTGTTTTCCGGTCGGTAAGGCTCTTCCCCAGGAAATACATGGTCGGTACCATGGCAGTCGCCATGATCGGCGGCACCAGTGAGGCGACATGCATCAGCTCGGGCCGTGTGGAGGCACCCACCAGTATCCCGATAAATGCGGTGATCTGGATAAAGAGAGGACCCCAGTAGATCGGCATCCCGGAGGGATAGAGGGACATGGGATCATACCATGCGTACCCGGGGAAATTCGCGCTTGTTGCTTCAATCTGCCTGAGATTATACCACGGATCATTTCCGAGGAGATTGACTCCCGCGTCTGAGACCAGTGCAGGTTCCGGAATGAGGCGTATCCAGAGTGCCAGCAGCGAGAAGAGAATGATAAGAACGATTATTATCGGCGTTTTATATCTCGAAATATCCGGTGCATTCATGCAAGACTCCTGTGTTTTTGTTTGTTCATGCGGTACTATAATACATTGGGACGAGATATGCCGTGAACCGTCTCAGGTGCATGCAGATGAGGCAGGATATTCCGATATCAGGCAGTTCCGGACATGATGAAAGGGGCGCGGCGCGTGGGTTAATCCACACCCCCGGATGATTTGGTTTTGGACGTGTCTGGCGGAGAAAACACGGGCAGATCGATCCCGGGGAGTGCTGTTATTCCTGGCCGGCGGAGAACTCCTATGCGGATTTCCGCGACGTGCTTTCCCAAACACGTTTATCGCGCCCAAGACGTACCAGCCCGTTTATCAAATACCACTGGTTGAACAAAAATGCGGAAATCAGGCTGTCGGGCTTCACCACCAGAAGAAGACCCAGTACGAGGACGGCACACATCGCCGGGACTGGCGCAACAAGGGCAATACCTCCAAATGCGAGAACCAGACCGGCCCAGATGAGCGGCGGGGAGAGGACAAACATAGCAATCCGCAAGGGATAAAATATGCGGGAAAACGGGCGGGGTGTATGCAGCAGATCGAGATTTGCCAGTGTCGCCTCAATCAGTCTTCCCGCCCGGCGGATCTTCTGTCCGGACTGTCGCGAGAGTTCATCGGGCACATCCTCATACACGACAGCACGGATCTCGTAAAATGCCCGGTACC
Organism: Methanomicrobiaceae archaeon; assembly: GCA_016926855.1. Taxonomy (GTDB): domain Archaea; phylum Halobacteriota; class Methanomicrobia; order Methanomicrobiales; family Methanomicrobiaceae; genus LKUD01. The sequence goes on from JAFGNT010000024.1 coordinate 21,315, forward strand.
CTTTCCGAATCGCTTCGAATGCCGTATTTGCATCATCCGCCCCTTTTCGTTCTCGAATCTTCTCCACCACGCCCCGCCTGAACACGACCAGCCCGCCATTGAAATTATAGGTTGAGTCGTGGGCACTCTCCCATGCGCACATTCTGCCATAAATGCTCCTGTAGGTTCGTTCGATACTCCCGGTCGTTGGTCCTCCTTCCCGGGGAAGCATATCCGCACACACCGCACCAATGGCGGGATCGCTCATAAGACGGCCGACGACGACTTCGAGGGCACCCGGTGCGAAGTAGACGTCCGCACCGGTCGTCACGATTGTTTCGTGTGCGGCATGGGAAATTCCATGGTTAAAAGAACGGTTCGTCCCCATTCGCCCCTCATTCACCAGGACGGTATGGGGGATGCCCAGTTCTCTAAAACAGGCTTTTGCAACCTCGCCGGTTCGGTCGGTGGACCGGTCATCAACAAGAATGACTTCACACCCGCCGGGATATGCCATAAGAGCGATATTTCGTATACGTTCTCCAATTACCGCCTCTTCATTGTACGCAGGGATTATGATGCTTATCGGCGGGTATGAGGACGGTGCCGGTACAGCATCAGGTTGCTTTCCCGCGAGGATGCCTGCCAGAAAAACGAGATACGGCAGCATCCCGATAACGAGAAGGGTGAACCCGGCTGAAAACAGCATGTACGTGTACTATTAGCAAGCCGGGCTGATTAGTGTTTCACCGCGGCGGCGGGAGGAAAAATCCCGGCTACTCGACGGTCACGCTCTTGGCGAGATTCCGCGGTTTGTCGATATCCCGGCCGAGCGCATTCGCCGTGTGGTACGCGAGCAGCTGCAGCACTACCGATGTGGTGACGATATCCGTGAGAGGATGCGTGGGGGGCACTGAGATCATCACATCCGCGACCTCCGCGAGTTCCCGGTCGCCCTCCCTGCCGATGCCGATAACCGGTGCCCCGCGTGCCTTGACCTCCTTGATATTCGAGAGCATTACGGCATACGAATCACCCGGAGTGCAGAGTGCGACCACCGGGGTTTCCGGCGACAGGAGGGAAAACGGACCGTGTTTCAGCTCGCCGGCAGCATACCCTTCCGCATGGATATAGGTGATCTCCTTCATCTTCAGGGCGCCTTCCAGCGCCGCGGGATACATCACTCCCCTTCCTATAAAGAAGATGTCATGTGCCCGTTTGCAGTATTCCGCCGCGACGCTGATGTCCTCAAGAAGCACCGTCTCGATCGCCTGGTGCACCGTATGCAGGACCTCGTCGTACTGCCTGTCGCAGAGGTTGTTGATCAGATTGAGGAATACCGCGATCTGGGCGATGAACGACTTGGTCGCAGCCACGCTGATCTCAGGGCCTGCCTGCGTATAGACGATGTGGTCGGCGACCCGTGTCACGGAACTGCCGAGAACGTTCGTGATCCCGAGGGTGCCGCAATTATGCGCCTTCGCCATTTTAAGGGCGGCAATGGTATCCGCCGTCTCTCCCGACTGGGTGACCGCAATGACAAGGTCCTGCATGGGCGGCGTGAAATACTTGAACTCCGAGGCCAGCTCCACCCGCACGGGAATCTGGCAGAGCTGTTCGATGAGGTACCGGAAAATAAGCGCCGCATGATAGGATGTGCCGCAGGCAACTACCATCAGCCCGCCGGCATCCTGAATTGCCCGGATAGTCGCAGGATCAATCGCTGCCGAGACCGAGTCATAGAAGACTTTTGGCTGCTCGAAGATCTCCTTCAGCATGAAATGGGCAAATCCACCTTTTTTTGCAGCTTCAATGTCCCATTCGATCCGTTCGGCCGACCGTGACACTTCCACGCCCTCATGAAAGACGCATATTCCGTCCGGTGACAGGGCGGCGATGTCACCGTCTTCGAGAAAAACCACCTGCTGGGTATAGTCGAGCAGCGGCGTCATGTCCGAGGCGGCAAACCATTCGCCGTCCCCGATACCGAGCACCAGCGGACTTGCCTCCCGCGCCGCGATAATCCGGGGATCATTCTCCGCGATGGCAAGAATAGCGTAGGAGCCCTCCAGGTGCGGGAGAGTTTTTTTCACCGCTTCAAGCAGGTCGCCCGTATAATACTCCTCGATGATGTGTACAATCACCTCGGTGTCGGTTTCGGAGGCGAAGTGGTGCCCCCGCCCCTCAAGGTGCCTCCGGAGCACCGAATAATTCTCGATGATCCCGTTGTGGACAATGGCGATAGATCCCGTGCAGTCCAGGTGCGGGTGTGAGTTCACGTCGTTTGGCACGCCGTGTGTCGCCCACCGCGTGTGTCCGATACCCATCCTTCCCTCGAGAGAAGCGGCATATCCGTCGCTCTCAGATATCCTGCCGCATTTTTTTGCGGAAACGAGAGAGCTGCCAATCGTGGCGATGCCGAAGGAGTCGTAGCCCCGGTACTCCAGTCGTTTCAGCCCGGAAACGAGCATCGGCGCCGCCTGTTTCATCCCGAGATATCCGACAATACCGCACATGCTACTTCACCACCGCGTGGTCGGGTATCAGGTCCCGGATCACCCTGCCCTCTTCGATCGTCACGGAGTTGCCGACGAGGGAGTGCCGGAAGACGGTGAAAGGCGCCGATATAACGCGGTCTCCGAAAATTCCGCCGAATTTTCCCCCGATCAATTTACCGTCCTCCTCGGCGAAGTAGTGTCCTGTCTGTATGGAGCAATGGTCCGCAAGCAGCACGCTTTCGCCGATGACGGCATCCACGCACCGGGAATGCGACCCGATCGTGGAATCGTTCATGATAATGGCATTTTCAACGAGGGTAAACGGATCGATGCGTACGCGGGCACCGATGCTTGTATTGGGCATGATGACAACATTCGGACCGATTTCGCAGTCTTCGCCAATGATTACCGGGCCGATGATCATCGAACCCGGGCCGATGACTGTCCCGTCGCCGATATGCACGGCACCCCTGATAGTCACACTTGTGCTGATCGTACCGCCCCGGACGGGAGCGACCTGCTTCATGATACGGGGGTTGATCGTCAGCAGGTCCCACGGGTAGATGGCATCATGCCATTCTCGTGCCGTTACCGCCTTGAAACGGGCACCATCCGCGATCATCTCCGCGACCATTTCAGGGATTTCAATGCCATTCTGGTATTCGAATATCTCGGGAGTGAGCGTGTATATTCCGGTACTGACCGTGAAACGAGGTGCATATTCGGGCTTTTCGACAATGCCCCAGACATATCCGTCCTTGACGGCTACGACCCCGAAATTCGAGGGGTACGGGTGCTCCTTGATCAGCACCGCGGTGGTTTCGTCCTTTATCCTCGCTATTGACGTCGCGTCGATATAGTTATCGCCCGGCAGCAGGATGAAGGGCTCGTCGATCTCGTCCGCCACGCAGCCGAGTGCGTGTGCGGCACCGAGCTGCCGCTCCTGCACCGCGAACGAGATCGGCAGATCCAGTGTGTTTAAATGCCGGATCACCTGCTCCTTCCTGTACCCGACAACAACGGTAATATCCCGGATGCCGTTTTCAACGAGCGCCCTGATGACATGCTCGATAATGGGCGTGTTTGCGAGGGGAATCATTGCCTTCGGCCGGCTGAAGGTCAGCGGTCTGAGTCTGCTTCCCTCACCGCCCGCAAGGATTACTGCTTTTCTGCTCATTGTCCGATCACCGTCCCGTCTGCAATACACCCGTCAACCCGTGTGTGCGGTGCTACTCTCACGTTGCTGCCCACGATCGCACCAACGTTGATCGAGCAGTTGATTCCGAACTGGACGCCGTCACCGATCACGGCGCCGAATTTTCTCCGTCCCGTGTCCCTGCCGCATGCCCTTACCGGGCCGTGGTCATGCCGGAGATTTGCAATCTTCGTGCCTGCCCCGAAGTTGCAGCCGCTGCCGATAACAGAGTCCCCGATATAACTGAAATGCGGAATTTTCGTGCCTTCAAGGACAATGGTGTTTTTTATTTCCGTCGCGTGGCCGATATGGCAGTTGTCGCCGATGGCAGTTGAGCCCCGGATGTATGCATGGGGGCCGATTCTGCAGTTTTTTCCGATGACGCACGGTCCTTCGATATATGTCCCCGACCGGATCACCGTTCCTTCACCGACACAGAGCAAACCCGAGACGACGACATTCTCCTCGATCTCGCCCTCCACGCCTCCCTGCATCCCGGCGATCATCGCTTCGTTTGCGTCGAGCAGGTTCCAGGGTTCCCCGACATCGCACCATGAGGCAAACCTGAGTGCGCCAAGCGTTCCCTCCCTGATGTACTCCATGAGTGCGTCGGTGAGTTCGTATTCGCCACGCTCCGAGAGCCCGATCGCATCGACACGGTCGAATATATCGCAGTCAAAGAGATACGCTCCCGCATTGATCAGCGACGATGGTGGTTTCCGGGTTTTTTCAACCAGTCCGGTGACAATGTCGTCCTCTATGGTAACCACACCGTAATTCTCCGGGTGTTCGCTCGAATAAATGCCCATACAGGGTGAACGGGCCGATGAGAGGGAGAGAATATCGTCCGAAGAGATGATCATGTCTCCGTTTAAAAGGATGAACCGGTCCGTCACAAGGTCGCGAACGGACCGGACAGCGTCTCCCGTTCCCATCTGCCTGCGCTGTGTCGCGTACCTGATTGTGGCACCGAATGCCGATCCGTCGCCGAAGTAGTCCCGGATCTCCTTCTCGTGGTATCCGACCACAAGGATAAACCGGTTAATGCCGGCTTCTGTTGCCGCCCTGACGATGTATTCAATCATGGGGCGGTTTGCGATAGGCAGCATCACCTTCGGCCGTGATGCCGTCAACGGGCGCATCCGTTTTCCCTCGCCTGCGGCAAGTACCACACATTCCATTGCAGTATCGTCTCCCAAAATATCCCTGAAAGCCTGATGGAAGGGATATAACCCTTTATGTTACTCCGACTATAATGCTATGCCTGTCAGCCTGCGAATCCCCGGCACCGGTCTCTGCGAGGAGATAGTACGGTACTGTCGCATAACTTACTTATAAATATATCTATTATCGATAGACGTTATTGTTAATCAAAGAGGAAGGGCACGGGAGAGGGCCTGCCTTCCGCGCTCTTCCATCGCTTTCGCAGCCGCAACCGTCCTCCCCTCGGCGGTAATCCGGACTTTCGGTTCTGTCCCGCTCGCGCGAATCAGGCACCAGCCGTCCTCGTCCGCTAACCGGATACCGTCAGTCGGCACCTCGGCACCGAGCCGGGTGAGGACGTCGGCGGGAGTGTCGCAGGGAAGGGAGGTACGGAAGATCGGGTATCGCGGCAGCCCGTCGATCACGTCGGCCACATCCCATTCCTTGCAGATCCGGCAGAACAGGGCCGCGGCATAGATGCCGTCCGGGCAGAGCGAATGGCCGGGGAACATCCAGCTCCCGGACGGTTCGCCCCCGAAATCACCCCAGGAAATGAGTTTTTCAGATACATAGCTGTCGCCGACGGGCGTCCGGGCGACCTCGGCCACCTCCTCGATTGCCATCGAGGCATCCACCGTTGTCACGACGCGTTTCGCACCGAGATAGGTGGCAAAAAGAATCATGAGATGATCGCCGCTTATATACCGGCCCCTGCCGTCGAATGCCATGAAACGGTCGGCATCACCGTCATGAATGAGGGCGCCGCCGGCCCCGGTTGATCGCACCATGCCCCCGATATAGGGGAGGTTTGCCTCCAGCGGCTCGGACGGACGGGCGAAGGTTCCCGCGACATTGCAATTGATACAGTATGCCCGGATACCCGCACCGGAGAGGAGGCGGGGGGTGATGACACTTCCCGCCCCGTTGCCGCAGTCAACGACCATCGTCTGGCCTTCGCCGGGATCGATCGAGGCGCAGATGCCTTCGATGTGTGCCGGGATCAGGTCCGTCTCCGCAACGCTGCCCTGCCGGGTCCAGTCCGACCAGAAAGGCTCCCCGACAAGTGATTCCGTCAGTGCCTGCTGCCGCAGGGTGAAGGAGGAGCCATCAGGATTGAGAAGTTTCAGGCCGTTGTAGGGCTCCGGGTTATGCGAGGCGGTGATCATGCATCCCGCGTCTGCAGAACGGACGCCGTACGCGACCGTCGGCGTCGGGGCGATACCGCCGTACCGCACATCCCCCCCCGCGGCAAGGACTCCTGCGATGAAACTCTCTGCAAGCAGCGGGCCTGTCGTCCGCGTGTCTCTGGCCAGCACCACCCGGTGAGCCGCCCTGGCAACCGCCGAACCGACATGTGCCGCGAGCTCTACGAGCGACCGGTCATACCGCCGGCGTATCCCCGATGAGCCGAAAAGCATGAAGAGAATTTGCGGGAGGAGCAGATAAAACTGCAGCCCCTATGCGTCCTCTCCCGGCGAGGAACGACCGTACGGGCACCAGTGGGGGAGGTCAAGCAGACTACAGAAACCGGATGTTTCGGGGCCAATAAAAAGCAGGTGGCCGGAATCACGGTACTTCTCGCAGAGTGCAAGCCCTTCGTCCGTGCAGAGCCCGTCGCCCGTGACCAGAATAATGTCAGCTTCCCCCGGATCGGCCGCATACACCCCATCCTCTCCGACGGGCAGGGGAATAGTCCCGACAGGGTAGATGCTCCCGCCGCGGATGCGGGCAATAATATCCCGCAGACAGTCGGAGTACCGGTCCGCTCCGCAGGCATTGATCGTGCGCTCGAGGCAGAAGAATCCGAGTACTACGTTCATGATCACCAGTGCGGCCGCCCTTTGCGGGGCGGAATCGAGTGCCGCCCCGAACATGAAGGAAACCCGTGTATTCGCTTCGATAGGAAAGTTTGTCGTAATATGAGCAATCTTTCCACCGTAGTGACCTGCAACCGTCACACCTTGGACATACTGGCATAGCGGGCCGTCCGGATTGCGCTTCAGAGCGACACTGTTCTCCTCGCACCCGCTCCCGCATACATTCGCTTCGAGGCGCTGTACCGCTTCCGTTATGAGACTCATTTCATAATTCCCCCGGCTGACCCTCAAAGAGCACCACCCGTGCGGGCGAACCGTCGAGGTTTTTCATGCGCAGTGGTAGGGCAGCCATGTAATACAATCCTTCGGAAATGCCGGAGAGGTCCAGCAGCTCAATAATGACGGTATCCGTCCCGAGCAGGTGCCGGTGTACGGAAAGGTCCCCTCCATCCCGATCAACGGAGGGCGTGTCGATCCCTACCACGCCGACCCCCCGGGCCGTGAGCAGGCGTGCGGCTTCCTCCGTGAGATAGGGATGGTCCGCCCTGAATTTTGTCACGCCGGAATAGTCGGTCCGGATCAGCACGGCCGTACCGTCCCGGATGTGCGGTGCAATATCGGAGGCCGTGATCCCCCCCTCACGGCCGCGGCAGTCGATGACCGCGGCCGGCCCGGTCAGCCGGTGCACCGGAATGGCATCAACCGTCATCCCGCCCGGAAAGAAGTGGGCGGGTGCATCGATATGCGTCCCCGAATGGGTGGTGAGGAGAAGGCGGGTGATCCGGTATTCACCACAATCCATCCCGGCAAATTCCGGAAGAGGATCACCCGGAAAAACCTGCGTGTCGGGGGAAAGCACCCGGGTTATGTCAAAGATCTTCCTGCTCCCGGGCAGGCGGGAATGGTTCTCAGTCATGCCACCCGTACTCCCCGATCAGCGGCACAAAACAGACGCCCCCGCAGGACCGGAGAGAGAGCTCACCACCGGCCTTTTCGAGGCGGACCAGTGTCTGGATCACCCGGTCTTCCCCGACAGGCGCCACCAGCCGCCCGCCCTCGCGAAGCTGGTCGGGGAGGGGGCGGGGGATGTCGGGTGCCGCCGCCGTAATGATGATGGCATCATAGGGGGCCCCCGCCGGCCAGCCCGCCGTACCGTCCCCGACCACCACCTCGACATTTGTCATGCCAAGCGACGCGAGGTGCTCTCTGGCACCTTCGGCGATACCCGGCAGCCGCTCCACCGAAACGACGTGGGAGGCAATTCTCCCGAGAATTGCCGCCTGATACCCGCTTCCCGCCCCGATCTCGAGCACCCGGTCCTCCGGACCCACATCAAGCAGTTCGGTCATCAGCGCCACGATGTACGGCTGCGAGATTGTCTGCCCTTCTCCGATCGGAAGCGGGCGGTCCTCGTACGCCGAGTCACGCACCGCCTCCGGGACAAACACATGGCGTGGGATAGCACGCATTGCTGCGAGCACCCGCCGGTCCGATATCCCCCGGGTTTCGATCTGTTCCCTCACCATCCGTTCCCGAAGAACGGCGTAACGCTCATCATTCATGACCTTTATTATGTCAGAATCCTTTTTCTGCGGCATCGATCGCCGCATCAATCTGTTTCTGGAGCACAACGGGAAGACCCGCAATCCGGACATCCAGAAAACCGCGGATGATAGTGGCGGTTGCCTCCTCTTCGTCGAGGCCCCGCGCCATCAGGTATTCAATCTCATCGCGTGCGATCTTTCCGACGGCAGCCTCGTGCGAAAGCTCGGTCCCGGTCACCGTCCCCTCGATCTCGGGGATTGCGTGGATAACACCGTCCTTGAGGATGAGGCCCTTGCATTCGATGTGGCCACTGGTGTTCTCCTTCGTCCCGCTGATGTGGGAGCGGGCGATGACGGTGCCGCCCCGTGTAATCGAACGGGAGATGATCTCCGCATGGGTATCGGGTGCGTTTAAGAGCACCCGTGATCCGAGATCGAGGAGGGAGCCCGGCGGAGCGACGACCACACTGTGAAACCGGGCCACCGCTCCGGTACCGACGAGGTCCGCCAGAGGGTACATCTGGACGTGGCGGACCGGGCTGAGGGCGACATAATTGGAGAGGAAAGTACCCCCTTCCTCGACACGGGTGGCACTCCGGGGCAGAACGTCAATTTTCTCGCCCCACTTGTGAATCATGGTCGTGGATATCCGGGCGTTTTTCCCGACATAGAACTCGGTGACACCGTAGTGGGCGCCGTTTTCCGTCGTGTGGCTGGATGCGCATCCGGTGATCAGGTGCAGCTCCGCTCCTTCTTCCGCGATGATGATATTATGTACGTGCTGGATGGGCGCATGCTCGAGGAAGAGGCAGGCCTGCAGCGGCATGATGTTTTTACTCCCCTTCCGGGCGATGATGACATAGCCTTTCGGTTCGGGGCGGTCAGCGACGTACCGCGTATACTCGTCCTTGTCCGGGGACACCAGTTTCCAGGCGTAATCCGATAGCCAGGGAAATTTTGAGAGGGCATCCCCAATCGGGTATATTTCAATACCCTTCTCCGTGCAGGAGGAATGGACGATCTCCTGATCGATCTGGAAGAAGCTCCCGCACCGGTTTACCGCTTCGAACTCGAGGCCCGCCTCGGCAAGGCGGTCACGGTCCTCGGCGGATATGGATTCAGTTCCGCTTATACCTTTGTGCATTCGATACACTCCCGGTAGCCCTTGGATTTAATGACGGACAGGATTTCACGTGCATTGCCATGGCAGCGGATCTCCCCGTCACAGAGCATATGCCCGCCGTCCGCCTCGATATAGTCCAGAATAAAGCCGGTGTGGGTAATAATGAGACCGGACTTGTGCCGGTTTATGATATGCCGGTCCTTCTCGACGAGCCGTGCGATCGCCGAGCCGATCAGCGAGATGTTCTCGAGGTCGACACCGCTCTCCGGCTCGTCGAGCATGACGAAATCGGGCTGCTGTATCATCAGCTGGAGCACTTCGCTGCGTTTGATTTCTCCGCCCGAAAAACCTGCATTCAGATCGCGTTCGAGGAAATCGGTCATATTCATCGCCGACACATATTCCGACACCTTGTCGGGCATGTTGCCCGCCTCCGCCATCAGCAGTTTACCCAGCTTGAGCCCTGAAATGGTAGGGGGGCGCTGGAACATCATCCCTATCCCGTATCGTGCCCTCTCGTGGATAGGAAGGTGGGTAATATCCCGCCCCTTATAGTCGATTCTTCCATCGGTGACGACATAATCGGAGAAGCCCATGATCGCCCGGATCAGGGTTGTCTTGCCGGACCCGTTCGGGCCCATCAGCACATGGGTCTCCCCCTCACCGATATGAAGGTTAATATCGTGGAGCACCTCTTTTCCGGATACTTCCACGTGCAGATTTTCAATGGTGAGCATAAGACAATCTCTCAAGAACTTTGCGCATAAGCAATAAAGGATTGTCGACCGCAAAAAATAACTTATATGTTAGATACTTTTTTGTTCGAATGTCTTTCACTCTCCGTCCCGCGACCGGCAACCGGTTTATCGGACGGGAGGCACTCGTGCAGGAGATGATTCGTGAGCTCTCGGATCCTGATTCGGACGGTGGGTTCGCCCTCTCCGGGCAGCGGCGAATCGGCAAGACCTCAATCCTCCTTGAAGTCGGCCGAAGGCTCGGCACCGGTGCTTCCGGCGTGGTCCCCGTGTATTTTTCTGTCTGGAGCCTGCTCGACCCGTCCCTCGGGGAATGCGCACGGATGCTCTCCGCCGCAATTCTGGATGCCTACCGGCAGGTAACGGGCATTGGCTACCGGGCGCGTGACCTGATGCGGGTGCCACTAACGGTTCTCAGAAACGTGCTTGAAAATTCCACTATTACGATCGCATACCATGACCTCGAACTCCTCTTTTCGATGGAGCGTGAGACAGACGAAAAAGAGCTGTTTCTCAGAGCGCTCCATCTCGGAGAGCAGCTTGCGCTCGCAACACAGACAAAATGCGTGCTGATGATTGACGAATTTCCCGCCATTATGGACCTGAAAACGGGAGGAAGCCGTATCGGAGAGCAGGTGCTTAAAACCATTCGGACCATTCAGGAACAGTGGAGGCATACCGTACTCTGCATCACCGGATCGATTCGGAGCACAATGGATATGACCGTGCTTTCCGCAACATCGCCGTTTTACCGGCAGTTGATCGTGCGTGATGTGGGTCCGCTCTCCCGCGAAGAGACGGCGGCGCTCCTCAGAAGGGATCTGCCGGTATCAGACGACGACATATCCCGGATATATGCATTTTCCGGGGGTATCCCCTTCTATATCCAGTTCATGGGCAGAATGATAGGTCGGGCCGGGAGAACCGGGCGGGATAGCGTGGGAGAAGCGGAAGAGGCATTTCTCCGTGAAGAAGGGGCACTTCTGTTCCGGGCGGAACTCAATGCACTCGGCCCGAAGGAGCGGCTGATCGTGGCGGGTATTGCAGCGGGGCAGACGACACCGGCGGCGCTGGCGGCCGGCGGCGGCGAACGCGTATCCAATATCAGCAGGTTCCTCGGGTATCTGCGGGAAAAGGGTGTGGTCGAACGGGAATCACGCGGAGTGTACGCACTGGCCGACCCGGTGTTTGCCCGATGGGTGCGGGAGCGGGACTGACAAACACTTTCACCCTCCCCGCGGCAAACGTCCTTATGCCGTTTCCGCCGTGTAAAAGTATATGCTGGAAACTTTTACCCATCTCGCCGAACGTGCAGCCGAACACCCGCAGATCATCCGCCGTCCCCAGCTCTGCAAGGGCGGCTTCATCGCAACCACAGGCCCCGATCGCAGTACCCCCACCCGGCGCTGGATCCGTGTGCCCGGGCCCCGTGTCCGTCTCCCGGCACCCCGTAAGTGGTAATAACGGTCAGGCACCCGTCGACACGAGCCAGGCATATGTTCCCGGCCGGTCGTGCACATGTGTGATGATATAGTTGTGTATCCCGACCTGGCGGTTGTAGGCATCGATGGAAGACTTCATCGCACCGTGATCCTCCGGGTTGTATGCAATCACCGCTTTGGCACGCGTGAGTGCCTCGTCGATAGCAAAGGTTTCATCGCACCGCCCGTACCCGAGCGTGCCTGATCCGACCGGGATGACATGAGGCTCGGACGAAAGGATAAGCCCGTCTGTCAGCTCATCCGGCGGGATGCCGATATAGCTCACATTCGTCGCTTCAATATACGCATACCCGGAATCTCCGTAGCTGTAACCGGGGGCAATGACCCCCACAGCCATGTGCTGTTCAGTTTCGAAGTACAGGAGGGCCACCGCATATCCCTCACGGGCGAGGAGCGCTGCGAGAAGGAGACTTTTATCGTCGCAGTCCCCTTTTCCGTCCGCAATCGTCTCGATTGGAAACTTCGGCGCCACAAGCATCGCATCGGTCTCGTACGGAATGGACTGGACAAACGTGCATATGAGTTCGAGATATGCATCGTTGTCCAGCGATTTCGCTTTTCGGACATCATCAAAATGCTTCCCGAGCATATCGTACAGGGGAAGCAGATCAGGATCCGAAATAAAGGAGAGAGGATTACTAATAACCCAATTTTCACTGATCAACGATAAATCTCATCGAAGCTTCACCTAAATCTCACAAAAAGATACAGGGAAG